>JBEKAC010000038.1:0-23903 GCA_050018395.1 Dehalococcoidales bacterium | reverse complement strand
GCCCGCCGGAAAGCTGGCCGGGGTAGGCGTCCGCCTTGTCTGTAATGCCCACCTTTGCCAGCAGGTTCATGGCGATCTCTTCCGCCTCTTTGCGTTCCCGTTTGCGCACGATGCGCTGGGCCAGCGTAAGATTGGCCTTGGCCGTAAGATGGGCGAAGAGATTGAAGGACTGGAAGACCATACCCACTTCCCGCCGCACGGCGTTAATGTCCTGGGCATGCTTTAATGTGATGTCGTCCACCACGATTTTCCCCGAGTTGCAGACCTCCAGGTGATTGATACATCTTAAAAGCGTGGACTTGCCGGAGCCGGATGGCCCCATGATAACCACCACCTCGCCGACCTGCACATCGAGGCTCACCCCGCGGAGCGCGTGAACTCGTCCGAAGTACTTGTGCACGTTTTCTAAATGGATTATCGGCTCGGGCATAATGACCTCTAGTATTTTCTCCTTTTTTCCAGCCAGGAAATAACGCGGGCGGAAAACAGGGTCAGGATTAAGTAAAGCAGGGCGACCAGCGTCCAGACTTCCAGCGGGTCAAAATGGGCGCCCATATACTCGCGGCCGCGGCGGGTAAGATCGGCGATGGCTACGGCGCTGACCAGCGACGTATCCTTAATCAGCATAATGAACTCGTTGCCCACCGGCGGCAGTACCACTCTAATGGCCTGCGGCAGGATGACGTACCACATTGCCTGTAGATAGTTCATGCCCAGGCTGCGCGCCGCCTCCATCTGGCCTTTGTGGATGCTCTGGATGCCGGCGCGGAAAATCTCCGCCATGTAGGCCCCGTAGCAGATTACCAGCCCCACCACGGCCAGGAAGAAAGCGTTGGAAACATAGTTGGCCATGGGCGAAAAGTGGATCCACCTGCCCAGTGTCTTGATCATCACCGGCGCGGCGAAATACCACCAGATGAGCTGCACCAGCAGCGGGATACCGCGGATTAATTCGACATATAATGTTGCGATGATATGAATGACGGGGTTTTTGGCCAGTCTGCCCAACCCGCAGATCATACCCACGATCAGGATAAATACGAAAGATATCACCGTGAGCTGAACGGTCATCCACAGGCCGTCGCTGACGAAGACGAAAATCTTCCAATAGGGGTTGGACTTGAGGGCCAGCAAAAGAATGAGCAGGACCGCTACCCCGGCTACCAGCCACCACCAGGGGTCGAGCCTCGCGGAAGGCTCGGACCCCGGTATGAATTCCAGATCCGTCTCGGGTGGCGGCGGCACACTGGTGCCGGAGGGTTTCCTGGAAAAAACCCTGCCCGGACTTTTAAACAGATCCTTCAGAGGCAAGCTTTACCTACTTTTGAAGCCACTTCGTAGTTAAAGTCTCGATTAGACCTTCTTTCTTGATCTCAGCGATACCGGCGTTGATCTTCGCCAGCAGGTCCGTTTTACCCTTGGCCACGGCGATGCCGTAGTTCTCATCGGTGAAGACCCCGCCGACCATCTTGAGCTTGTCTGGGTTCTTGCCGACGTAGCCCATCGCCACCGGGTTATCGCACACGACGGCAACAATCTGCCCGTTCATCAGGTCCTGGAAAGCCAGGCCGATGTCATCGTAGGTCTTAAGCTCGGCGCCGGTTATCTTGGCCACTTCCATGGCGCCGGTGGTGCCCAACTGCGCGCCCACTTTACCCGTCAGGTTATCTTTGCTGGTGACCGTGGTATTGCTCTTCTGTACCGTGATTATCTGGCCGGCCGCGAAGTACGGGTCGGAGAAAAGCATGTCTTTGGCGCGGTCGGCGGTGATGGTGATGGAAGAAATAGCGGCGTCATACATGCTCTGCGCCATGCCCGCCAGCAGCGGGTCGAAGGCCACGTTGATATATTCGATATCCAGGTTTTCCTTGGCGGCGATAGCATTCAATACGTCGATATCGAAGCCGACGATTTGCTTGGTCTGGTCATCGACGTATTCAAAAGGCGCCCAGGTAGCGTCCGTCGCCACGCGCACTTTCAACGGCGGGACTGTCGTGACGGGCGGTGTGGTAGTTACCGGAGCTGTCGTGTTAGACGACGAGCTGCAGGCGGTCAGCATCAGCCCGGAAAGCACCGCAGCGATGATGACAAGTAATAACAGTTTTCTCATGGGGTCCTCCTCGAAATATTTTTTAAGTTCGGATACATCATAGCACCAGATAACAGCCTTTGAAAAGTTTAGCCAAGGAAGGAGGAAGTTAAGGGGATTTGTTTTTTGTTTTTTCAAATATTTTTTTATTATGGTTTAGCTTCAGGGCGAAGCTGATTTGTTCTGGAATTGAATTATGTTAAGCAGGTGACCCGACCTTTCCCTCAAGTTCTCCCTCTCCGCCGGCAGAGAGGGAGACAAAAGATAGATAAAATCCCGTGAACAGTATAAATGCGTCCCAGGGAAAAATGAAGAAAATCTTGTCATTAGCAATTCCTCCTTAGCTATCACCTTTCACTTCATTTAAGGGCGTATGAGCTCCTATTTCCCAGCCCCCCACCTTTCCGTTATAATGCAATCAGCACACTCATTCCGGAAAGGAAAAACGGACATGAAAATCGCTAAAGAAGAGCTCCTCCGACTGTACCGGGTCATGTTGACCATCCGCCGCTTTGAGGAACGGGTGGTGGTGGACTATCAAAGCGGTGCCATCCCGGGCATCGTGCACTCCTACATCGGGCAGGAAGCCGTGGCTACCGGCGTCTGCACCAACCTGCGGCGCGATGACCGCATTATCAGCAACCACCGCGGTCACGGGCACTGCATCGCCAAGGGGGCCGATATTAACAAAATGATGGCGGAGATTTACGGCCGCAAGACCGGCTACTGCAAAGGAAAAGGCGGTTCGATGCACATCGCGGATTTCAGCATCGGCATGCTGGGCGCCAACGGTATTGTGGCCGCCGGCCTGCCCATTGCCGCCGGTGCGGCACTGGCCGCCAAACTCGAAGGCGGCGATAAGGTGGTGGTGGTGTTTTTCGGGGACGGCGCCACCAACGAGGGCGAGTTTCACGAAGTATTGAATCTGGCTAAAATCTGGCAGCTGCCGCTAATCTTCGCCTGCGAAAACAACGGCTACGGCGTCAATACGCCGGTAAAAGTCGCCACCGGCATGGAACACGTTTCCGAAAGGGCCACCGGCGGCTACGGCATCCCCAGCGCCGTCATCGATGGCAATGACGTAGTCGATACTTATGAGGCGGCGCAAAAAGCCATCGCCGGGGTGCGGACGAGCCAGGGGCCCTTTTTCCTGGAGTTCCTGACCTATCGCTGGCGCGGCCATTACGAGCAGCCCGGCCTGCCGGACCTCCGCCCGGCGGCGGAAATTGAAATGTGGAAGCAAAAAGATCCCATCCCGGCGTTCGAGCGCCGTCTTGTAAAGAAAGGCATCGCCACCCAAAAGACCTACAACGATATCAACGCACAGGTCATGGGGCAGATACAACAGGCTGTCGATTTCGCTTTGGCCAGCCCCCTGCCTGCCCCGGAAGATGCCCTCGAGGATGTTTTTTCTTCTCCGGTGAAATGATAGAACGAGGTATTTAAACATGAGAAAGATAACTTACGAGCAAGCCGCCTCTGAAGCACTAATCGAGGAGTTCCGCCGCGACCCCAAAACCGTCCACCTGGCCACGGATATCCCGCCGGACTTGAGGGCGGAGTTCGGGGAGTCGCGGATAAGGCAGACCCCCATCGCGGAGGCGTCCTTCGTCGGAGCGGCCATCGGGCTGGCCGGCTCCGGCTTCCGGCCGGTGGTTAACGTGCGCATGGCCACTTTCGGCTTTGTCGCGATGGACCAGTTCGTCAACCAGGCGGCCAAGATAACCTACATGTTCGGCGGGCAGGCCAGGTTCCCCATCGTTTACCGCATGACGGTGGGCGCCAGCAAATCATTCGCCGCGCAGCATTCCATCAGCCCCTACTCCATGTACATGAACGCCCCCGGTCTGAAAATCATTCTCCCCGCCACCCCTTACGACATCAAGGGGCTGCTGAAGACCGCCATCCGGGACGATAACCCGGTCATCTGCTTCGAGCACATGGCGCTGGGCATGATGGAGGGCGAGGTGCCGGAAGAAGAATACCTGATACCCTTCGGCCAGGCAGCTATCCGGCGTAAAGGAACGGACGTGACCGTGGTAGCCCTCGCCAAGATGATGTACGAGGCATTGGCCGCCGCGGAAGACCTGGCGCGGGAAGGCATATACGTGGAGGTCATCGACCCGCGTACGCTCATCCCCATGGATAAAGAAACGATCAAGGCGTCCGTAGTCAAAACGGGCCGGCTGGTGGTGGCGGACGAGGCCTGCATTACCGCCAGCGCCGCCGCGGAGTTCACCGCAATGGTGGTGGAAGATGAAAAGGTATTTAAACGCCTCAAGTCCGCCCCGCAGCGCGCCTGCGGCCGGGATGTCCCCATCCCCTACAGCCCGCCGATGGAGCAGTATGCCCTGCCCAACCGCGAAACGATTAAGACCGCTATCCGCCAGACCATGCGCTAGCGGCAAGGAGCGAAAATGGCTAAAAAAGAGCAGATTTACAGCGATATCATGAACCCCATGGCGCAGCAAAAGCTATCCTGGGACGTTATTCCCCTCGTAGAACGCCCGGCCTCGCTGGAAGGCAAAACTGTCTATATCATCAACCAGCGGTGGGGCGGCACCAAAGCCCACGAGCCGCTTTTGCTGGGCGTCAAGCAATGGCTGGAAGCAAATATCCGCGACATTAAAGTAACCTATAAACCCAAGCGCGGCAGCTACGCTTTTCCGGACGCCGAACTCTGGAAAGAGGTAGGAGAAAATGCGGATGCCGCCATGATCGGGGTACCGCACTGAAGCACCTGCGGGCCGGCGGTCGTCCGGCAGGCACTTGAAATGGAAAAACACGGGGTTCCGGCTATCCCCATTTTAAGCCCTTATCTCATTACCTCCGCTATGGATGCCGCTTTCGAATTGGGCTGGAAACATCCGCGTTTCGTCTCGCTTAGCGAGCCGGACGCCCTGCGCGGCGAAAAAGCGGTCCAGAGAATCCTCGACGGCCAGGACGCTATCAGCGGCCGGCCTTTAATGGAGTCTATCGTCGCCGCCCTTACCAAACCCCTTACGCCGGCGGAAAAAGGGACCGGCCAACTTTCCCACCCCACCGAGCCGAGAATCCTGCCGCTTCAGGGCACTTATGATGACATTCAGACCTACTTCCTCAAGCATAAAATGACGGACGGCCTGCCTATCGTTATCCCCACCGAGGACAGGGTTAAAGCCATGCTCGCCGGCACCGGGCACCGCCCGGAGGGAATCGTGGCCGCCAGCTTTAAGATGGGTATCACGGAAAACGGCCAGCGAGAGGGGCAGAATATCACCGTGGAGAAGGTCGCCGTCATCGGGGTAATGGCCGGCTGTAAACCGGAGTACCTGCCGGTGGTGCTGGCTCTGGCCTCCAAAGGGCCCCCGTATTTCAGTTCGGCGCAGTCGTTTACCGGCGCAGCTATCGTGCACGGGCCTTTCGCTAACGAAATCGGTATGGCTTGCGGCTACGGCTGCATGGGGCCTTACAATCACGCCAACGCCACTATCGGGCGCGCCTGGCAATTAATGGGACGCTGTCTTTGTTATGCCATTCCCGGCGTTACCATCATGGGCGATTGGGGCAACAACCTGCAGTATAACAGCCTTACGTTCGCGGAAAATACCGCCAATCCAATGTTGCCCTGGGAGCCTTTCCACGTGGAAAAGGGCTATCGTAAAGATGCCAGCGTCGTGAGCATCTGGGAGGGCCGCGGGTTACGCCAGCGCTGCGGCTATAACCTGCCGGACTTTACGCTCAAAGTGCTGGATAATGCCGAGCCGGAGGGCGGAGCCCTCGTTCTGCTTACGCCTCTTTCCGCCAAAATGCTGGAAGAGGACTTCGGCTTCGCCACCCGCGAGCAGTTCCGTCAATATATTTATGAAAACAGCACCATGACCGTGCAGGAGTGGCTGGACAGCGACCAGGTGCAGACCTTCGCCATCCCCCACCTGGAACTGCCGCCACGCGCGCCGGAGTTTGAAGAAATGCAGGAAGCGATACGCCGCCGCCTGGCCATGCCCGGAGATACTCTCATTAAGCGTTTCCGCTCGCCTGACCAGATAAACTTTGTCATTGCCGGAGAGGGCATGATTTACTTCGTGGCCGGCGGGGATTTCCAGCTAAAAAGCATCGTGGAAATCGACCCCTGGCGATGAATTATGACGCTGTAGCAAGAAAATATGTTGACAGCTTTCACGCTATGTCATATGATTCATCATTGAAATAAAACGTAAAGGAGGGAAAATGTTGAAAGATTTCAAGGCGTTCATTACGCGGGGAAATGTCGTGGATTTGGCGGTGGGCATCATCATCGGCATCGCTTTCGGCGCCATTGTCACCTCACTGGTTAATGATATTATTATGCCTCCTATCGGTCTCGCCCTGCACAAAATAGATTTTTCCAACCTGGCGATAATTATCAAGCAGGGTGTCCCAGCCGGACCGTATGCTTCTATCGCCGCTGCTAAAGATGCTGGCGCAGTTGCTATCAGCTACGGACCGTTTATTAATACTATTATCAATTTTCTGGTAATAGCGGCGGTTATCTTTTTCCTCGTCATACGTCCCATAGCCCACCTGCAGAAACCCAAAAAGGCCGCAGTGCCCGCCGCGCCGACTACTAAAGAATGCCCTTATTGCGCGACATCCATCTCCATCAAAGCCACCCGATGTCCCAACTGCACTTCCGAACTGAAGTAGTTGAAATCAGATATAAAAAAGAAAAGGGGGTAAGCTTGAGTGCCTACCCCCCTGCCTCCGGCGGTTTGAATTGCTTTAGTTCTGCCGCTTTGCCTGGAACTGCTGCTGCTTGATGATGCTTATCATCGAATTGGCCAGTATCGGATCGAACTGGCTGCCGCTGTACCACTGGATTTCTTCTATCGCGTCCAGCTTGGATAGTGCCTTCCGGTAAGGACGGTCGGAAATCATAGCCTGGTAAGCGTCCGCCAGCGCCACGATCCTTGCCCCCACCGGGATTTCCTTGCCGCGGATTGTCTGGTCCAGACCGCCACCGTCAAAGTGGTCGTGGTGGTGGGAAATTATATCTACTACCCGGTCGTTCACGAAAGGCCGCACCAGGTTCGGGCCCACGATGGCATGGGTCATAATGTGCCGGTACTCGCTGGAGGTCAGTTCGCTGGGTTTATTGAGGATATTCGGATCGACGGCTATTTTGCCGACGTCATGCAGCAGGGCCGCCCAGCGTATATCTTCCAACTCCTCCGGCGTTAGCTTCATCTGCGAACCCAGCGCTACGGCGATATCCGCCACCGCCTGGGAATGGTCTTTAGTATACAAATCGCAGGCTTCTAGCGTATTGACCAGCGCCTGAATCGTGCCAAAGAACAGTTGCCTAGGCCCCGATTCCTTTTTTTCGACTCTTTTGCCCAGGTCCTGGAAGTAACGCTGGATTTCCAGGGCTACCCGCCGCTTGTCCAGCGTACCGTTGACGCTCTTTAAAATCTGCTCGAAGCGGAACGGCTTATTGATGTAGTCCTGTGCGCCGTCCTTGATGCATTTGGCGATGACTTTGGCATCGGTTATACCGCTGGCCATGATCACCGCCGTTTCCGGGAAACGGGTGGTGATATCCGGCAGCACTTCACTGCCGGGCCGGCCCGGCATGTTAATATCCATGATCACGAGGTCGGAAGGCTTTTTCGCCAGTTTGCCTAAAGCCTGGTCGCCGTTTTCCGCTTCGTCACAAACGTACCCGCGGATGCTGAGGCCTTTGGATAAAATACACCTTATGGCCTCCTCATCGTCAACGAGCAAGATGCTTTCTTTTGGTATTGTCATAAACACGCCTCCTGGTACTTTTTGCGAGCGTATACCGTTATTTTAGGAGGCAGGTGCTAAACAAGGCATTAATAACACTCACCGGTGCATAAACATTTAATAAAATTATCAAAGCTGATTTGAAGGAAAAAAGGAGGAAAAGTAAGGATAAGAGAAGATTAGTATAGATTCAGAAGCTTATTGAAGTTTTACTTCAGTTCGATGGTGCTGATTTTAGTATATATCGGCCCCTCGCGGGTAAGCTGGCTTTTTATCAGGTGGACGGCATTCACGCTTATCTGGCTTTTAGCCTCAAACCCAGTTTTCTCGATGAGCTGGCCCAGTTTCTGCCTGGCGTCCGGGCCGGCGTAATCGCGTACGCGGGCGAGGGTTAGATGGGGCGTAAAAGCCCGCCCCTCCGCCGGGAAACCCAGCGGCACCAGCTCCTCCTCGATGCGTTTTTGTAGCCGGTTCAGCTTGTCCAACTCTCCGGTCAGCCCCACCCAGATAATCTGGACGCGTTTTGGGTTGGGGAACACCCCCAGCCCGCTCACCGCCACGGTAAAGGGATGCGTGCCGCCGGAGGCCGTTTGCAGTGCCGCCATGATCCGCCCGGTGGCATCACTATCGATATCGCCGAGGAACTTAAGCGTCAGATGGATATTTACGGGGTCGACCCACCTTGCCGGCGCGCCGCCGGCCGCTTTAAGTTCTGCTTCCAGCCCGGTCAGCGCCTGCCTGGTCTCCGCCGGCAGCTCGATAGCGATAAACGCGCGCATCTTTTCCATTTTATTTAAGACCGAGCAATCTCGCCGCGTTGCCCGCCAGGATTTCATCCCTGGCGTCTTCGGAAAGGTCGGCGGCTTTAATTTCGTTGATAATCCGGCTCTGGGCTATCACCGGGAAATCGCTCCCGAAAAGGACCCGGTCCGCCCCGATGAGCCGGGTGACGTGCGCATATATCTCCGGGCGGTAAAGGAATGGCGATATCGCGGTATCGAAATATACATTCTCCAGGGCTGTCCTTACCTCCGGCATCAGCGTATAGAACGGCAGGCCGCCGCCCCAGTGCGCGCAGACGATGGGTATATCGGGGAAGCCGGCGATGAAGGCGTAAAGCAGTCCAGGTGTAGCGCCGCCTTTGCCGGGGTAAAGATGCCCTACCGGCTCGGAGGAATGTGTCAGGACGATGAGCTTATATTTGAGAAGCAAGTCGTAGAACGGTTTGAGTAATTCTTTATGTAAATAATCGAGCGCCGTCGTTTCCGGCCGCAGCTCTCCCACCCCTCTTAATCCCCCCTCTACAAAACGCTCGATTTCCTTGAGTGGTACTTCATC
Organism: Dehalococcoidales bacterium; assembly: GCA_050018395.1. GTDB lineage: Bacteria > Chloroflexota > Dehalococcoidia > Dehalococcoidales > RBG-16-60-22 > RBG-13-51-18. The sequence goes on along the minus strand of JBEKAC010000038.1, from coordinate 14,731 downwards.
GGTATATGAATGTACAGCGCCGAAGCCGATTAAGCGTTTGGGATAACGCGCCACCGCCTCCATGATGTAATCGTTGGTCTCCACACAGAGCGCGTGCGTGCTCCACTGGTAGTTGACGACTACGGAAAGATCGACCCCATCCCGGTCCATGCTGCTGATGAGGTCTTCCGCGGTGGCGATTTTAACTTTACCGCCGCCATATATCTGGCCAAAAGCCGTGTCTCTGGCCGCGTAATCGCTGCGGCGGTCTTTTACCTGCGGCGGTAAGATATGCGTGTGGAAATCAATAATCATTATTAAGCCACAAACCCGCCGCGATTTTATGCCGGAACGTCTATTCTTTTTTCTCGGGGGCTTTCTTTTCGGGGGCCTTTTTCTCGGGGGCCTTTTTCTCGGTACCCTTTTTATCCGTGGCCGCTTCCGCCCCCGGTTTGGCTGCCGCGCTGCCCTCGGCCGTCGTTTCCGCCTCAGCTCCGGCTTCACCCTCCGCCGCTGCCGCTTCTGCCGCCGCCGCGACCGGTTTCACTTCTTCCTCAACCTTGATGGTTATCTCGGAGACTTTGACTACCAGCTGCTCGGCATCGTTGAGAATAGCAACCTCGGGATCGAGTTTAATGTCCTTGACGTGAATGGCTATGTCCAGGTCGGTTAAAACCGTTATGTCAACTTCAACTTGCGGCGGGACTTTTTCCGGCAGACAATGGACGGTTAAAACGTTCATGCCATGAGAAAGAACGCGCCCCTTGCCTTTCATCGCCGGGGCCTCGCCGACCAGGACGATGGGTATGTCCAGGGTCATCTTCTGGTCTTTCCTCACCTGGAAGAAATCGACGTGCAGCAGCTGCCGGGTCATGGCGTCCCGCTGTATTTCCCGCACGAAGACGGTCTTGGCGTCTTTATCGCCTTCCAATTTCAGGCTGATCAAGCGGGTGGTCCCGGCCTGAGCCAGGACTTTAATCAATTCGGTGTTGTCACACTGGAGGGCCTGTGATTCCAGACTATGTCCGAAGAGATGTGCCGGGACAATTCCCTGGCGCCGCAGGAAGCGTGCCTTCTTCCCGAGCACATCCCGTTTAGTGGCTTTAATCTTGAGTTCTTGCATTGATTTTTCCCCTTTCAACCTTACAATTTAACCATAACTGAAGTGAAAAATCAATTTAGGGAGTTCCCCCCACCTATATCCCCTCTCTGTCGACCGAGAGGGGTTCACCCTGAAGGGGAAACAAAGGGGGTGAGGTTATCCGGATGCCTACGTATAGACTCGCTATTCAAGATAAGATATAATATGTCACGTATAATGCGATATCGGCCGGCCGGACAGATAATAATGGAGAAAAATATTGTTTAAGAAAATCTTGATCGCCAACCGCGGCGAAATCGCCGTGAGAATTATCCGTACCTGCCGGGAGATGGGTTTACACACCGTCGCCGTGTATTCGGATATTGATAAAGAATCCCTCCACGTCCGCCTCGCCGACGAAGCCCACCCTATCGGGCCGGCGGAAACGGCACAAAGCTACCTTAATGCGGAAAAGATACTGGAAGTCGCCCATAGCTGCCACGCCGATGCCATCCACCCCGGCTACGGGTTCCTGGCGGAAAATCCCAAATTCGCCGAGTTGTGCGAGCAGAGGGACATCGTTTTTATCGGCCCGCCCAGCGAGGCGATGTACAAGGTCAAGCCCAAGCATGCCGCCCGGAACCTGATGAACCTGTTGAACATTCCCGTCGTCCCCGGCCACGATAATGTTCTTTTAGACTCCACCGCCGAAGGTTTCCACCAGGTACAGGAAGCTGCGGAAAGTATCGGCTATCCTATCGTCGTCAAGCCTTCCGGCGGCGGCGGCGGCATCGGTATGACCGTCGCCAACAACGCCAAAGAGCTGGCCAACGCCGTCCGCTCGGTGGAGGGGAGAGGCCGCAAGCTTTTCGGTGTTTCCTCTTTCTACCTGGAAAAATACCTGACCAACATCAAGCACATCGAGTTCCAGGTGCTGGCGGACAAATACGGCAACGTTATTCACCTCGGCGAGCGTGATTGCTCCATCCAGCGGCGCTTCCAGAAGCTCATCGAGGAAGCGCCGTGTGCCATTCTTTCGCCCCGCCTCCGTATGAAAATGGGCGCCGCCGCCCTGGATATCGCGCTGGCGATGAAATACGTCAACGCCATGACCGTGGAATTTTTCTATGTCCCCAAGACGGAGGAGTTCTTCTTTAATGAAGTCAACACCCGCTTGCAGGTAGAACATTGCGTTACCGAGCTGGTTACGGACGTGGATATCGTTAAAGAACAGATAAGAATCGCCGCCGGAGAACAGCTTGCTTATAACCAGGACGATATCAGCCGCAAGGTATGGGCTCTCGAGTGCCGCATCACTGCGGAAAACGTCTCCCAGAACTTCATGCCCTCCCCCGGCCAGATAACCCGCCTGCACCTGCCGCACGGCCCCGGCCTGCGCATCGACGAGGGCATTTACCAGGGCTATACCGTGCCGTTTTACTACGACCCACTCCTGTGCAAGATAATGACCTTCGGCAAGACTCGGGAGGAAACTATCCGGCGTATGAAATGCGCCCTGGACGAAATGATCATTGAAGGCATCGAGACCAATCTGCCGTTCCACCGCGTGGCGCTGGCGGACAAGACGTTCAACAGCGGTGAATATACCACCAACTTCATAGAAAAACAGGACATCATCAGCCACGTCCGCAAGCTGGCCAAGAAAGCGAAGGAATAGACATGGCCGCACCTGACTTTAAGCTGCCGATAGCCTCTCCGGCCAGAATCATTAACATCCGGGAAAGCGCCTTCGCTTACGACCTCTTTATCACGGCGGTCAGCTACTTCGACTTTTTCAACCGGCTGGATAAGTCGCCAGCGGACATCGACGGTATTTGCCGCGCTTTAAGTATTAAAAAACGTCCCACGGATGTCATGCTGACACTGTTTAAGGCCTATAAACTAATTAAGGAAAAAGACAAAAGGTTTTACATCACGGGTACCGCCAGGACCTACCTGACTAAAGGTTCCGGCTTCGATCTGTCATCCTACGTCAGCTCGCTAAAAGACCGGCCTGTCTGCCAGGATATCAAAAATGTCCTGCTTACCGGTAAACCGGCCAACTGGGCGGCGGCCAAGGACGGTAAGGATTGGGCAGCCTCCATGGCGGACGATAGCTTTGCGGCAACGTTCTCCGCCGGCATGAACAGCCGCGGCGCTTACCTGGCGGGCGGCCTGGTCAAAGCTATCGATTTGACCGAATATAAAAAATTGCTGGACATCGGCGGGGCATCGGGCATTTATGCCGCGGCGCTGGTGACGGCCTTTCCGCATTTAGAGGCGGCGGTTTTTGAAAAACCGCCCGTGGATAAAGTGGCGCAATACTCCCTGAAAAAGCTCAAGCTGGACAAAAAAATCGGGGTGGTAGCGGGAGATGTCTTCAAGGACAGCCTGCCCGGCGGTTATGACGTCCATTTCCTTTCACACGTCCTTCACGACTGGGATTTGCCGGCCGTACGCACGATATTGAAAAATTCTTACGATAACTTAAAGCCCGGCGGCGTCCTTATCGTCCATGACGCGCACATCAATAAAGCCAAGACCGGCCCGCTTTCCGTGGCGGAATATTCCGTGTTGCTGATGGTCCTCTCGGAAGGCAAGTGCTATTCCGTCGGGGAGATGCTGGAGTTGCTGAAAGAGGCCGGCTTTTGTAATTTTGAATACAAACCTACCATTCTGAATAGAAGTATTATCATCGCGAGAAAATAATGTTTGGCCGGAACATTAGACTATGATCAAACTGAAAAGGGCCTACGCAACACCCGAAAAAGAGGATGGCTTCCGGATATTGGTAGAGCGTCTCTGGCCGCGCGGCTTAACCAAAGACCGCGCCCGGATAGATTTATGGCTCAAGGATGTGGCGCCGAGCTCCGAGCTAAGAACGTGGTACAGCCACGACGTTGAAAAATGGAAAGAGTTCGTTAAGCGTTATGATGATGAACTAAAGCAAAAGCCAGACCTGATTGACCTCTTAAAAAAGAAGGACAAGGCAGGAACGGTAACCTTCGTTTTTGCCGCCCGCGATGAGCAGCATAATAGCGCCCTGGCTCTCAAGACATTTATAGAAACCGCGGCATAGACTTATAAATCCCCCTCATTGTATAATGTTGTCGCAGTGATGACGCCATCCGATGCCCCGGTTTTTTCCTCCAGTGAAGACCTCACCGCCGTCTGTAAACGGCTCCGCCGTGATATCGTTACCATGATCGCCAAGGCCGGCAGCGGCCATCCCGGCGGTTCGCTTTCCGCGGTGGAAATCATCGTCGCGCTCTACTGGAAAGTGCTGCACCATAAGCCCGCCGACCCCACCTGGAAAGACCGCGACCGCTTTGTCTTGAGCAAGGGGCACGCCGCCCCTGTCCTTTACGCCGCCCTGGCGGAATGCGGCTATTTCCCCAAAGCGGAACTGGATACCCTGCGGCAGATTGACAGCCATTTGCAGGGCCACACGGACCGTACCTTGACCCCCGGCGTGGAAATGTCCTCCGGGAGCTTGGGACAGGGTCTTTCGTTCGCGGTGGGCGCGGCACTGGCGGGGCGGCTGGATAAAGCACCGTGGCGCGTTTATGCCCTGCTTTCCGACGGCGAGTGTGACGAGGGACAGACCTGGGAGGCCGCCATGTCCGCCGGCATGTTTAAAGTGGACAACCTCACCGCCATCGTGGACAACAACGGCATACAGCTGAGCGGCTTTAACAAGGACATCATGAACCTTTATCCATTCCCCCAGAAGTGGTGGGCTTTTGACTGGAATGTTTTAGAGGTTGATGGACATGATATAACGCAAATCCTGGGCGCCATCGCCGAGGCGCAGCAGTTTAAAAATCAGCCCACCGTCATCGTCGCCCATACCATCAAGGGCAAGGGTGTGAGCTTTATGGAAAACAACGTGGAATTTCACGGCAAAGCCCCTAACGCCGAGCAGCTGGCGCAAGCACTTAAGGAGCTGGCCTGATGGCTGAAGAAGTCGCCCCGCGGGAAGTTTACGGCAAAACACTGGTCGAGCTGGGCCGCGAGAATCCGAATATCGTGGTGCTGGACGCCGACCTTTCGCCATCCACGATGACGGGTTACTTTAAAAAAGAGTTCCCGGAGCGTTTCTTCGAGGTCGGCATCGCCGAGCAGAACATGATCGGCGTCGCCTGCGGGTTGGCGGCTAACGGCAAGATTCCCTTTGCCAGCACCTTTGCTGTGTTCGCGCCCGGGCGCTGCTTCGACCAGATACGCGTGTCCGTGGCCCAGGCTAAACTCAACGTGAAAATCGTTTCCACGCACTCCGGCCTGACCGTCGGCGAGGACGGCGCTTCCCACCAGGCGCTGGAAGACCTGGCTCTGGTCTGTTCTCTGCCCGGCTTCACGGTTATCGTCCCCGCGGACGGCATCGAGACCGCACAAGCTATCCGTGCCGCCGCCGCCCATAAAGGCCCCTGCTACGTACGTCTCATCCGCGGCAAGCTGCCCATCGTCTGCGATAGCGCCTACCGCTTTGAAATCGGCCGGGCGGCCGTCATGCGGCAGGGTAAAGCCGCCACCATCATGGCTATGGGCACGATGATGGCCCCCGCGTTGGAAGCCGCCGCCGCTTTAGCCCAGGAAGGCATCGGCTGCCGCGTGCTTAACATGTCCTCGCTCAAGCCCATCGACGGCATCGCTGTTTTTAACGCCGCGGTGGAGACCGGCGCCATTGTTACCGCCGAGGAGCACCAGGAGCACGGCGGGCTGGGGAGCAAGGTGGCCCGGCTGACAGCCAAGCACCACCCGGTGCCGATGGAATTCATCGCCGTGAAAAACAAATTCGGTATGTCCGGCAAACCCGGGGAGCTATTGGTGCGTTATGGATTGACCGCCAAAGACATTGCCGCCGCCGTCCGAGATGTGGTCAAGAGGAAACGCTAGTTCCGTAATTCTGAATGAGGAAATGACAGATAATCTAGTCTAAAAAAGTAATTCTGTCGGACGGTCTTACTTGCATGTCCACTTTAATGCCGGCTTCCTTGAATATTTCTATAAACCGGTCGTCATTATAGCGCCCGAAGCTGACAAAGCGCGCAATTTTGGCGTTCACCAGCATCTTGGCACAAAGTACACAAGGCGTGTGCGTGCAATAAACGGTGCTCCCCGCCAGGCTGACGCCGTGCAGCCCCGCCTGGATAATCACATTCTGCTCGGCATGGATGGCGCGGCAAATCTCCTGCCTTGTTCCGGACTCGATGCCCAGTTCGTCGCGCAGGCAGCCCAGCTCCAGGCAATCTTTAGCCCCCGCCGGCGCCCCGTTATAGCCCGTCGTCAGGATGTGTTTGTCTCGCACGGCGATGGCGCCCATGTGGTGTCGCCGGCAAGTTGAACGCTCCGCCACCACCGAGGCTATTTTCAGGCAGTATTCGTCAAAATCCGGGCGTCCGGGTAATGTCATCTTAACCTCGCGGCGATGCGTTCGACCGATTTTTTCAAAACACCCATATCGGCGTCGTTCAGGATGGTAAAATCCGCCATGGCGATCGGCCCGTCCTTGTTCAGGTTTTCGATTTCGGCGCGGTCGCGCCCGGCCGCCTGCTCCGGCGTCAACGGCCGTACTTTTCGTGTGCCCAGTCTCTTATATCTGTCCTGCGGCGACGACCACACCCCCACCACGAAGAAGCTGTCCCGGTAGTGTTCCTTAAGATAAAGATATTCCTCCCAGGAATAGAGCCCGTCCACCACCACGTTGCCTGCTTTCAGCGCGGCGTCGATGCGGGGCACGCTTAAGATGGCGTAAGCCGCCATGCCGTGTTCCCGCCGGATAGCCTCCCTGGCCGGCCGCTCGTTCTCCTCGGTCAGCGGCAGTCCCTGTTTTTTCACCGCCTCATCCGTAACGTCCCCGAACCGCACCGTGGTAAAGCCTTTTTCCCCGAAGAACCTGGCCACCTCGGATTTGCCGGAGCCCGTCATGCCGACCACCGCCACGACTTTCATACCGCCATTATAAAGGGGGCAAGGGGGAAAATCAAAAATGAAAAATCAAATCTCAAAGACAGAAACAAAAAACCAAATCTATAGAAAATATCTCTTCCACTGTCAGGATTTCGGCCGTCCCATTTTTTATTTTTTATTTGTATTTTTGATTTTTAAGATTTGTGCCGATTCCTTAACGTCATACGGCATCCCGCATGTTATCGGGAAGATTTGGTTTTATTTATGTTGTGCTATACTACATTAAAAGATGAATATCCTGGAAACTACTAACCTGGCCGAATTGATCAAAGGCCAGCTACCCTCCGAGCTCGCCGCCTTTATCCGGCTGGCAGGTGAAGCTGCGGAAAAGCGCCAGCAGCGTTTATACCTGGTCGGCGGTGTGGTGCGCGACTTATTTCTAGAGCGCCTGAATACGGATATCGATATGGTGGTGGAGGGTGACGCCATCAAACTGGCGGAAGAAATCGCCGTGGGCAAGGGGGTAAAAGTCATTACCCACGCACGCTTCGGCACGGCCACGCTCAAATGGGGTTCGAGGAGCGCGGACTTTGCCACCGCCCGCTCCGAGACTTATGCCCGCCCCGGCGCCCTGCCGAAGGTCAGGTCCGGCACCATCCATGATGACCTTGCCCGCCGGGATTTTTCCATCAATGCCATGGCCGGCGAGCTCAACCCCCGCCACTTCGGCGAGCTCATCGACCCCTTTGGCGGCCGGCAGGACCTGGCGAGAAAAGCCATCCGCGTTCTCCACGCCAAAAGCTTTACCGACGATGCCACGCGCATCTGGCGGGCCCTGCGTTATGAGCAACGGCTGGGTTTTCAAATCGAGCCGATGACCCTGCTGCTCATTGAGCGGGACCTGCCCATGCTCAAGACCATCAGCGGTGACCGTCTCCGCCACGAGCTGGAACTCGTTTTCAGGGAAGAACTACCGGAAAAAGTCCTTCTCCGCGCCGATGAGCTGGACGTCCTGGCGCAGCTTCACCCATCCCTAGTAGGCAACGAATGGCTGGCGAGAGCTTTTGTTGCCGCGCGCGAGCGTGCGGAAAAAGATGCCCCCGACCCACTTTATACCGCGCTGCTTTGCTACCACCTCACCCCTTCGCAGATGGAAAAGCTGGCGGGCTTTTTACATTTCCCCGCGGAGACGCTCCAGGTACTGCGGGATACGCTGGCTATCAAACAAAAGGTTAAAAATTTGACCGAGCCGGGGCAGGCACCCAGCGTCTTGTACAATCTGTTGCACGGCTATCACTTGACGGCGCTGACGGCGGCATCCATCACCTCTGGTGACGTCCTGGCCGCCGAACATATCGAGCTTTATTTAAACGTCCTGCGGCATGTTCACCCCGCCCTCACCGGCGACGACCTCAAGAATATGGGCGTGCCCGCCGGCCCGAAGATAAAAAAACTGCTCCAGCTTCTCCGCGAGGCGCGGCTGGATGGTAAAATCGATACTAAAAAAGGGGAGGAGGAGATGGTGAGGGAATTGATAAAGTGATCCGCGGGATTTCCACCGATATTTGTTAGAAAAGAGGGACCATAATCATGAAACTTGAAGCATCCAGTAATACTCAAAAGCTTAAGTTTGATCTTGTTATCGCCGGGGGCGGCGGGGCGGGGCTGGCCGCCGCGGCTGCCGCCGTGGAAAATGGCGTTAAAAATATCGCTATTCTGGAAAAACGCGGTGTGGTTGGCGGCACTTCCGCCATGGCTTCGGGTATTTTTGCGGCGGAAAGCCCGGCCCAAAAACGGCAAGCCATCCTGGCCGATAAAGATGTACTCTATCGGCGCATGCTGGATTGGACGCACCTTTCGGTTAATCCGCGGATTCTCCGGGCCTATATCAATAAATCCGCCGATACCATCCGCTGGCTCGAAGACAAAGGCCTGCATTTCAACTGCGTGCCTCATTCCCCCATTGACAACCCGCTGACCTGGCACGTTCCTAAAGGCAACGGGGCGGAGATCACCGGGGCGCTGGCCCAGGAATGCAAAAGTTCCGGCGTCAATATTTTTCTGCGTACTGCAATCAGCAAACTGGTACGGGGGCCGCAGGGCAACATTACCGGGGTCATCGCCCGCCAGGGTGAAAATGATATTTTGTTTTCGGCCCATGCCGTGGTTATCGCTACCGGCGGGTTCGCCGGGGACAAGGAGCTGATGAAAAAGCTTTGCCCCAAGTACCGCGACAACATGAGGCTCAGCGGCCAGCCCAATATGGGAGAGGGAATTTTTTCCGCGCTGGAAGCCGGCGCCGCCCCCGATGGACTGGGTATGATTATGATTGGTGGGCCTTTGGCCGGCGGCGGACCCCCTATCAAACTCGGCGAGGGAACAGATTCCATACACATACATGTAGGTTTTATCAGCGGGGAACCGTCCGCCATCTGGGTGAACAAAGAAGGCAAACGCTTTATCGATGAAACGGCCAGCTTTAACTATTACGAATGCATCAACGTCGTTATCCGGCAGCCGGAAAATACTGTTTTTGCTGTTTTCGATACTGCCCTTGTCCGGAAAGTCGCTACCACCGGATTAGGTAATGTCCCCAGCGGCTTTGAATACGGCGAGCGGCAGCGCGGCCCGCTGCCCCCCGGGCTGGAAGAGGAGCTCCAGGTCCGCGCGGAAAAAGGAGAACTCAAGATTGCCGATTCCTGGGAACCTATCGCCGACTGGTTCGGTGTGGACCGGCAGACTTTAAGGACCACCATCGATGAGTATAATTCTGCTTGTGACGTCGGCTATGACGCAGTTTTTGGTAAAGACCGGGCATATTTACAGCCTTTACGGACGCCCCCGTATTATGGCGTCAAGTGCGGCACTACATATTTAAACACGCTGGGCGGCATCAAAATTAACGAACATATGGAAGTTATCGATACGCAAGGCATTCCTATACGCGGGCTTTATGCCTCGGGCGTGGATACCGGGGGCTGGACTTCCGATACTTACTGCGCCGCCCTGCCCGGCACGGCTTTCGGCTATGCCATAAACTCCGGCAGGATTGCCGGCGAAAGCGCCGCCGCATTTATCAGCGGGGTAAAATAGGGCGCATTTTACTCCACTTTGATAAAAGCCCTGTTCGCCGCGCCGCAGACGGCGCATTTATCCGGGCTTTCTCCGGTAATCGTGTTACCGCAAACCTGGCAAACATAGTAAGTGGCGTCCGCCGGCTTTTTGCCGGCCTTCACCTCGGTAAAAACCGCCTCGAAAAGGCCGAAGTGTAATTTTTCCACCTTGTTTGCAAAGTCGAAGGTACGCTCAGCCCTATCGTTCTTTTCTTCCCTGGCAATCCGGAGAAATTCCGGATACATCTTGGTAAACTCCATCTGTTCTCCCAGGCTGGCGGCCAGCAGGTTGTCCTTGGTCGAACCGATAGCATCAATAGCGGTAAGGTGGTTGCGGGCATGGACCTTTTCCGCCTCGGCCACCGCCCGGAAAAGCTTCGCTACCTGCGGCAAACCGTCTTTTTCCGCTTTTTCCGCATAAAGCGTATAGCGGCGGACGGCTTTGCTCTCCCCGCCGAAGGCTTCCTGGACATTGTTCTCGGTCTTATAAACCATTTGAAAAATCCCCCTATCTGAAGTTCACCGATTTATTTTCACTTGCGATAAATGATACGGGCCGGCTTGCGGGCCGGTATCCGTATGTATTTATACACAGGATATCCTACCATAAGAGCGCCATAAGGTGTAAACCCCTCCGGTAGCCCGATGGCTTCTATCATGGGAGGATAAGAACCCGCCGACATATAAAAGAACCCCGCCCAGCAGCATCCCAGCCCGGCGCTTTTTGCTGCGAGGTCGAAATAGCCGAGGGCGATAGCACAGTCCGTAGCTGCCATGGGGTTGTTTTTCTCGGCGAAGGCCGTAACTATCGCCGGCGCGTTCCAGATAAAAGCATCCACGCCGGCGTCCAGCTCCTGGACGACGCCCTGGAACATCGCCGCCATCTGCGGGTTGTTCTTCATTACAAAGCGCAGCCAGTCCGCGCCGACGGCCGATATCTGGCGCATTTTTGCCCGGTCGTTAATCACCAGCCACTGCACCTCCTGGTTGTTGTGGCCCGTAGGCGCATAGCGGGCAACATCGATAATGCGCTCGATTTCTCCGGTTGGCACGTCTTTATCCTGGAACTCCCGGATTGATCGGCGGCTTTTGATAAGCTGGGATACCTGTTTGAAAGAGACCTCCAGTGATTTTTCTATGACCGGAGTCTCCGGCATTTCCTTGTGCTTCAGGCTGCCGGTCGGGCAAAGTCCCACGCAGTGGCCGCAGCGCATACAGAACTCATCTGTCCCGGGCAACTGGCGCGGGTAGCTGCCTTCTTTAAAATAGATCAAGTTGCACGGCACGGCGCATAAACCACATTTAGTGCACGTCTCCTTATTCACCGTAACTAATGTCATTTACTTAATCTCCTCCCTTAATATCTTAAAAAACTCATCGCGGGCGTATTTTTCCAGCCAGGGGTAGTGGCCGCACTTTTCCAGCATGATGAACTTAAAATTTTCGATCACCCGGGACAGTGGCTCTTTAACCGCGGCGGCGGGGCGGGGGTCGTAGTCGCCGTATATTACGGTTACCGGGCAGAGTATCTTTCTGCCCAGCTCAACCAACTGTGTCCCCTCGGTAATTTTATATAATTCACGGAAAATAAACACGTTGGCCTTGACCTGTTATTCCAGTACTTCATCTTTGCCCGGGAGCATCTCACAGCATTCCGCTTTTGTTATCAGCCGGAAAAGCCGGCCCATGGGCTCGCTCTTGTTTGCCAGGTCTCCGTCCCAGACGAGCTTTTCCAGCGCGATAAATTCCACCCTTTCCTTTTCGGAAAGCCGGTCCAGCCAAGTCGCGGTAAGGTCCGGGCGATCTTTCAACATCAGCGGCGGTATACCTATCAGCACCAGCTTATCGATGAGCTGCGGATAGCGCGCCGCGGTCATATAGCTCAACGTCGCGCCCCAGGAATGCCCCACTAACACTACCGGGATTTCCGCATTCTTTTTTAAGACGTCCGCTAGTTCTGCAATTTGTCCATCAATCGAGTTTTTGGTTTGCAAAGGCTCTAACACGGGCATATCTTTAGATAATTCTCGAGTTACGGGCGCAATAGACCCGGGCGCGCCCGGCCCGCCGTGAACGATGGCCACTTTATAGGGCGGTTTGCCCCAGGTTCTAAAATTCTTCATATTGTCTGTGCCAGGTAGGTTTTCATGCCCTGGCTCTTGCATTTGGTGTAAATTTCTTCTGCCCGGTCTTTTTCCGTGAACATGCTGAATAACGTTGGGCCGGAGCCGGCCAGGTGGACGTGCAGCGCCCCCATTTTCAGCATCGGCTGGAAGTATAATCTTTGCATATTAAAGTCCTCAAAGGTGACACTCTCGAAAACATTATAAAGCATAGCCGGCTTGAAAGGTTTACCCTGGTTCAGATCTGCCACCACGTTTTGCGTGATGGCGCCATCGGTAAAGCTGGATGGTTTAAGGCTGGCGTACATCCGCCCCGTTTTCCCCGTTGCCACCGTTACGTCCGGCACCACCAGCGCCACCCACATTTTCCCCATGGGCGGCAGAGGCGTTATCTTCTCTCCCCTCCCCGATGCCAGCGCCGTACCGCCCTGTAGAAAAAAAACCACATCCGACCCCAGCTTTGACGCCATTTCCGCCAGCTTTTCCGGTGGAAGTTTTAGATCCCAGAGTTCGTTAAGCCCGTGTAAAAGCGCCGCGGCATCGCTGCTGTCACCGCCCAGCCCGGACAGCAGCGGAATTTGCTTTTCTATCCTCACGACCGCGCCTTTGGTACCGCCCGCGGCTTCCCGGATTAGGCTTACGGCTTTGCTTGCCAGGCTTTTCTCCGCCGACCATTCCGGCAAATCACATTGGAAGGAAATACCATCCCCTGCCTCAATTTGGAGCGTGTCATAAAGGTCTATCGTCTGGAGTATACTGCGTATTTCGTGGTAGCCGTCCGAGCGTTTGCGCAGTACTTCCAGGGTAAGGTTTATCTTGGCAGGGGCTTTAATAGTAACCATAAGCAAGTTATTACCTTTATCAAAATCCCTCTCATTCTCCCTTTATGAAAGGGAGAGGATGATTGTACCAACCTCCATATCTAGACTCTTTTCTTATCTGTCTCCTTCCTTCGTAAGGAGGGATTAAGGGAGATTTTATCCCCGTAGCCGTGAAAATACCCTGTAAAGTTCTGCCCACTCCTCCAGGGTAAAAGTTTCCGCGCGGCGCTGCGAGTCTATGCCGGCGTTGGTTAATAGGTTCTGCGCAACCACTTTGGTGATTCCCAGCCCCTGCGCCAGCGAGTTGGCCGCCTGCTTGCGGGTGGCTGTGAAACCGGCGCGCACCAGTTTGAAGAACCCGTCTACGTCATCCACCACCACCGGCGGCTGCCGGTACACTTTAATTTTTACTACCGCTGAATCTACCTCCGGCGCGGGGAAAAATGAGGCGGCGGGTACTCTGGTTACGATGCTTGGTTTGCCGTAAAACTGTACGGCGATGGAGAGCATGCTGCGCTGCCCCGCTGCGGCGCAGATGGCTTCGGCGACTTCTTTTTGCACCATGACCACCATCGTTTGCGGTTTGACCGGCGCTTCCAGGAAATGGCGCAGGACGGGCGATGTGATGTAATACGGCAGGTTAGCGACCACTTTGTACGAGCTTAGCTGTGGCGGAAAGCCGGGCGCGCTGCCCTGTAACAGTTTGGCGGGATCAGTGCCCAGGACATCCTCGTTGAGAATGACGACGTTTTCATACTGTAGCGTTGCGTGGAGGATATCCGCCAGCCGGTTGTCCAGCTCGATGGCGATGACCCACCCCGCCCGTTTAGCTATTTCTCCGGTCATTAGCCCCAGCCCCGGCCCCACCTCGATGACCGTATCGCCGGGCGAAAGTTCGGCGGCGGCGAGGATAGCTTCCAGAATTTTTTCGTCGACGAGGAAGTTCTGCCCCAACCCCTTCTTCACCCGGATATCATAGTGACGCAGCATTTTCCTGGTCTGCGCCAGCAAGAAACTGGCATCACCGCGGGAAAGATTTTTTCCCATAAAAAATACTTTGAGGCCGTGCACCTGCCCTCGACTCCGCCTAACGGCTTGCCCCGGCCAGCCGGCTCCAGCCAGGCAGACCTGCGGCACCCAGATATAACTATTTACCGCTGCTTCCTTTCGGACCTGACGGGGTTCATAGCACTCTGCCGCGCAGGACCCGGCCTTCAACGCCACTTAACCGGAACAGTCCCACCAGACCAGAGCCTCAAACAGGAATTCGACCCTGCTAAAGCGGGTTGCAGGTACAGGGCACCGCTGGCTCCCCATCTAGCACGACCTCAATAAAAGGGTAAAGGGTATTAAAATGTTTGTCAAGGCGAGTACCGAATTTGTGCGCATCCCTGAAACTTAAACAATTTTTGACAAAAATATAGCTTCACATTAGACTCTTAAGTGCTGAAGAGTTTTGTGCCTTCAGATTCACTTCATCACTAAAGGAAATCATACTTGCAAAAAACAGCCATTATCGGCGCCGGGGTCAGCGGCTCTTATCTTTACCGGGTACTGCGAGAGCAGCGGCCTGATATCCTGGCAGACATATACACCGTCCCGGTGAATACCAAATGTCAGGCACGGCCTTGCGGCTGGATTGTCAGTTATCCTGAATTCAAAAGGCTGGGGAAAAATCTTGAAATAGATTTTGAGCAGTTTATT
>JBEKAC010000037.1:0-23971 GCA_050018395.1 Dehalococcoidales bacterium | reverse complement strand
AGACTACTTGCATTTCCTGATTAACTCTCAGGGTGTCTTTAAGAAATACGGGTTTACCATGGCTTATTAGCGGCATTCTTTTGAGAAACTAATAATGAAGGTGCAATGGCAGAAACCTATTTATCGCCGTTATGGATTTCCTTAAGGACGGTCCTCGCGGCAACGGTAATCACCTTTTTCATGGGGATTGCCGCCGCCCGCTGGATTTCACACTACACCGGTAGATTCAAGAATTGGCTCGACGGTCTGTTTTTGCTGCCCCTCGTCGTGCCTCCCACCGTCGTCGGCTATGGTCTGTTGCTGTTGTTCGGTAAACATGGCCCGCTGGGGCACTTTTTCGCACTTTTTCACACGACCATCGTTTTTTCCTGGCCGGCCACGGTCATCTCCGCCGCCGTGATGGCCTTCCCCTTGATGTACATGACCTCCCGCGGGGCATTCGAGCAGGTGGACAGCCACATCGAGGACGCCGCCCGTACGTTGGGTGCCTCGGAGTGGCGCGTCTTCTGGACGGTCACCATGCCGCTGGCCTGGCCGGGCGTGGCGGCGGCTACTACGCTTTCGCTGGCGCGCTGCCTGGGGGAGTTCGGCGCGACGCTAATGCTGGCCGGCAATATTCCGGGCAGGACAGCCACGATTCCGGTGGCCATCTATTTTTCCATCCAGGAGGGTAATACCAACGTCGCCCTGATTCTGGTGGGGATTGTTCTGGCTGTCTCTTTCGCCGCCCTGGCGGTGATCAGCTACTGGAAAAACAAAACGTACAAAGCCAGGGCTACGCTTATCCACCGCGATACTGCGGAATAAAATGAACCTTAACGTGAAGAAAATGCCGATGCAAAAATCGATATCTTACCGGGGGGTTTAATGATGCTGGAAGTCCGGGTAAAACGGAAACTTCCGGGGTTTTCCCTGGATGTTTCTTTCTCCGTCAATCAGGAAGTCCTGGCGATCCTGGGGCCCTCCGGCTCCGGGAAAACCATGACTCTGCAATGTATCGCCGGGCTGCTGCGCCCGGACGAGGGCTACGTTAATCTCAACGGCAGGGTTGTACTGGACACATTACAGGGCGTCAACCTGCCGGCCCGCCTGCGGCGGGTGGGTTTTGTCTTTCAAAATTACGCCCTTTTCCCCCACCTGACCGTAATACAAAACATCGGCTATGGCATCCGGCACCTGCCGGTTAAAGAAATCAGGGATAGGGTGGCCGAGCTGCTGGAGAAAATGAATATCCAGGCGCTGGGCGAAAGGTTCCCCCGGCAGCTTTCGGCCGGGCAGCAGCAGCGCGTGGCCGTGGCGCGGGCGCTGGCCCCGGAGCCGGAAGTCCTCTTACTGGACGAGCCCTTTTCCGCCCTGGATTCACTGGTAAAGGAGCGCCTTCAACTGGAACTCCAGGCGTTGCAGCATTTTTACCAGGGTAACATGCTTTTCGTCACCCATGATCTGGCCGAGGGTTACAAATTCAGCTCACGCATCGCGGTATTCGAATCCGGGCGTATCGTCCAGCACGACCAAAAGGAGCAGGTCATCAGCTGCCCTTCGAACCATACCGTCGCCAGGCTGGTGGGGTTTAAAAACCTGATGGAAGGCACGGTCACGGAAATCCAGCCGGCGATCGCCACCATCGCTGTCCCGGAGCTCGGGGGCCCGGTCAAAGCGACCTTGAACAGTAACACGAATCTGGCGGTCAATCAGCGTGTCACGGTGGGCATCCGGCCCGAATATGTCGAGTTGCGGGACCGGCCCGGTGAAAATACGTTCTTGAGCACTGTCGACCGCATCGCCGAGGCGGTCACGGCCACCAATTGCTTTTTTCACGTGAACACCGTGGGGGTGACGCGGCATTATATCATGGTGATGCTATCCAGGCCGGATGCGCATGGAATTTGTGAAGGCCAGTCCAGCTATCTGTTTCTACCGCCGGAGCACGTGGTCATTATCACGCAGTAGCTTTATTACGGAAGAGCGGTTTCCGAGGGGATTTTCTGTGGTGAGCCGCACAGGAGTCGAACCTGTAACCTGCTGATTAAGAGTCAGCTGCTCTGCCAGTTGAGCTAGCGGCCCGTGTGATATACCGACTCTTATTTTAACATCATCACATATATCTGACAAGGTGTTGAAGCTAAGAGTCAAGCTGCAAATCTTGACAAGCCGGACGACCGAGGCTATGATTATCACACCCCACTACTCATTCCTGCGGTTAAGGAGGCGCCATGCGACTGAAAATCGCACTGCTTGCTCTGGGTATTGTTCTAATAATAGTCGGCGTGGTGCTGCTAATCGTCCGCCCCTGACCATAACCGTCAAACACCGTTGGTAATTCCTTTTTTTTCGTGCTATTCGAGATGATTTTCGCGTGAAAAGGCCTTATTTTATGTATAATATGGCTCCCCGGAAAACGCATTTACCATAAATTGCGCTTGTTGTATAATAGGCGCGAGCGGTCAACGCGGTTGTCATGGAGGTAACGAGATGGAGCTGTCACCGGAAGAAAGAAGAAAAATCTACGAGGAAGAGAAGGCCAAGATCGAGGCCAGGGAACGGCTGGAACGTGAAAGACCGGGGGTTCCCTCCGAATCTTCGACCAGTCTCTCCCCAAACGTGGCCGGCTTGCTGTGCTACCTGGGTATCTGG
This sequence comes from Dehalococcoidales bacterium, assembly GCA_050018395.1. Taxonomy (GTDB): domain Bacteria; phylum Chloroflexota; class Dehalococcoidia; order Dehalococcoidales; family RBG-16-60-22; genus RBG-13-51-18. The sequence continues at coordinate 21,337 of JBEKAC010000037.1, read as the reverse complement.
ATCACCGGCATTATCTTTTTTATCCTGGAACAGAAGAACAAGTGGGTACGCTTCCACGCCGCGCAGTCCATCGTCATCTTCGGTGCGATAGGTATCGCGATGGGGATTTTCCGCTGGATACCCTTCTTCGGCTGGTTTTTCTTCGCTGTTCTCTGGATTATCGGCCTTATCTTCTGGATAGTGCTGATGGTGAAAGCCTATCAGGGCGAGCGCTACCGGGTCCCCCTGGCCGCCGACCTGGCGGAAATCATGGTGGGCTGGACGTTCCGTACAACGGACTATCCGCCTTCGTCATCCCCTCCCCCGCCTCCAGCTTATACCGGAATAAGAGAAACACCTTCGGCGGCTCCCCCACCGCCGCCTCCTCCACCTCCTTACAGCGGTATAACCGAGCCCCCGCGGGCATTTGTGCTGCCGCCGTCACCACCCCCGCCGCCGCCTCCTCCACCACCCTATGGCGCCGCTTCAGACACCGCAGAAAGACTCGGGCGCAAACCACGCGACTTTTTTGCCCGCCACCGGGAGATACGCATCACGGGTTACGCCTTCGCCCTTGCCTGGTGCGTGTTCCTGCTGGTCGTTTTCAATTTCTTCCACAAGTACATCGCCTATTACACTTACCATGCCTCGACTTCCACCTGGACATGGAACTCGTTCTTTACCAGCGACATCTCGCGGTGGCTACCCATTTTAAATACCACGCTATTTATCTCCATCATCGGCTATATCATAATGATTTTCCTGGATAACATCATTTTACGCCGGTCGATACGCGTGATTACGGCCGGTTTCGGGCTGGCGACGATGTTGACCCTGCTGGTGGTTTATCCCTTTGATTTCAGCACGAATGTGATACCCAACTCCACCGCCGCTGCGAACGCGGACATGGGCGTCAGGGTTGGGCTGGTTGTTCTCGCGGTGATTCTGGGCATCGCCCTGTTGCTCAGGTTGGTCCGCCTGCTGGTCAGCATCGGCCGGGCGGCGACTAAAAGCGAGGACTACGGCCGGCCTTAGTTGCTAGAGAAACTAAATCAGAAGCCGACGGCTTCAGCAGTTTGATTTTCAGGTGGGAAACCGCAGGTTTCCCTTGTTCGGGTCGGAAACGCGGCTGTAAACGGACGTAAGCTCCCGCCGCGGTTTAGGGCTGTGGCATTTGGGGCACTTCACACCTTCATCACTATCGTATATACCACGGCAAGCCTCGAATTTCTCGCCGCACTGCTCGCAGCTGTAGGTATATATAGGCAAGCTGTTCTCCTTGCTTACTTCTCGTTTCTCTACTTAAAGGATAGGGTCTTCGCGCCAAGCCCGTATGTGATTTTTATCGCAGGTAACTTCTTCGTATTTGGTTGACATACTTTCCCCCTTTATCCCCCTTTCTAACTCAAGCTGCGCAGGCTCCATTTCCCGACTGTTAGAAAGGGGGAGAGTATTGAGAGGGGGCAAAGTCCCCTCTCTTTTTTACTCCCCTTTCCAGCCATCAATACTTAAAAAGCTGTCAATATAGGGGCTGGAAAGGGGATCAAGGGGATAGGCATGTAAATATACCAATAATCGCAAAATCATTTGACAGGAAAGCTTAATTCCTATATCCTTTTTAATAATGTAGTCAGGTAACCAGCCGCCTTTTTCAGGCGGAATTCAGGAGGGGCTTTAATGGCGAAAAATGGCAATTTTATACGGGAAAAAGCCAGGGATACCAGGGTTGTCCGGCAGGCTGATGTCGTGGTCATCGGCGGGGGGCCGGGCGGCATCGGCGCGGCGGTATCGGCCGCCAGGAACGGCGCGGACACTGTCCTTATCGAGCGCTACGGCTACCTGGGCGGCATGGGCACCGGCGGGCTGGTCACGATTATCCCGCTGCTGACCGACTACTTTGGCAAACAGCAGATAGCCGGAATTACGCAGGAGTGGATCGACCGCCTTATCGCGCGCAACGCCGTCGATTTCCCCAAGAAAGAGCACTGGGGCTCGCTGGATAAGGATATCGTCCGCTACTACTTCGAGCGCAGCTTTTTCATGACGCGTCTGGACCGTGTCTGCTACGCCGCCATCATCGATGCGGAAATTTCCAAGGTCATCCTTAACGAGATGGTTAAAGAAGCTAATATCAAGGTCTACTGCCATGCCTGGGGCACCGAGCCGATCATGGAAGGCAACCACTGCAAGGGCGTGATTATCGAGAGCAAGTCCGGCCGGCAGGCGATACTGGGCAAAATCGTTATCGATGCCACCGGTGACGGCGACACGTTCCCCTACGCCGGCATCGAGTTTGAAGACGACATCCCGCAGAATTACCGCATTTCCGCCCTGGCGCTCTGCTTCTGGGTGGACGGCGTCGACCTGAAAAAGGCGACCGAGTTCCGCAAGACCCATCCCAAGGAAGCTATGGAGTTATCACGCAAAGCCATGGAATCCGGCGCTTTCGGCGGGTATTTTGCCAGCAACCTGCCCAACCAGGACTCCATCGTCTGGTTCCACAACCGCTACGCCAACAAGAGCCAGGTGGACGTGGAAGAGCTTACCCGGGTGGAGTTTGAGGGCCGGGCGAAGATGATCAAGACCTACGACTTCTTTAAGAAGAACATGTCTGGCTTCGAGAAAAGCTTTATCGTCCTTTCCGCCCCTCAACTGGGCACGCGCTCCAGCCGCCGCATGATCGGTGAGTACCAGCTCACCACTAAAGACATGGCGGACAACCAGCCGTTTACCGATACCATCGCCACTTTCCCGGACCTTGACCGCGGGCAGGCGTCGCTCGACCATCCCAACATGTATATTCCCTACCGCACCCTGCTGCCCAGGAACGTGGACAACATGTTCGTGGCCTGCCGCGCCTTCTCCTCGGACAAAGACGTCCAGGAATATTTCAACCTTATCCCGCACTGCATCGCTTTCGGCGAGGCCGCCGGTACGGCTTCCGCTTTAGCCCTCAAAGCCGGCGTCGGCATCAAAAATGTGGATATCAAAGCACTCCAGAAACAACTGACCAAGCAGGGCGTCCCGCTGCCGGACGTCACCAAGAAAGTGAACTTTAAATACTCCGGGCCGGCGCTGGTCTCCGCTGCCTTCTCTCAGCATTAAAGGAGAAGTGAAGCGGGCAGCCAATTGGTCATCGGGGGGCAGCGCAAAAAGCTGCCCCCTTTTTCTTTGGAGGTCTAAAATCTCCCTTAATCCCTTCAGGGAGAACCCTCCATAAGAAGGAGGGAAAGATTATCTTAACCCGAAGATAAAAGAGTTTTTACACTCATCCTCCCCTTAATAAGGGGATAGTGAGAGGGGGATTTTAAGATAGCCCTTTCTCCCTTTAAAAGATAGAAGATGGGGTAATATGGGAGGCAATTGATGATAAAGCAATCTTTGGTGAAAACAATTACCGAACCATCGCGGAAAACCAATATCTTCCGCGAAGTCGATGTGGTCGTGGTGGGGGGTGGCCCGGGCGGCGTCGCATCGGCCGTTGCTGCGGCGCGCAACGGCGCTAAAACCCTGCTCATCGAAAGGTACGGGCACCTCGGCGGTATGGCTACCGGCGGGCTGGTGAACATTATCCCCAATTTAGCGGACATCACCGGCAAACAGCACATTTACGGCATTACCCAGGAAATTCTCAACCGGCTGGATAAGCGGGGTGGAACGTCCTACCCCGCTTTAAAAGAGCGCGGTTCCGCGGAAAAAAAAGTGGTTGACCTGTATCACGATGCCAACTTGGGCTGGTTTTACTTGCGCAAAGACCAGAACGGCCAGTCGCGGGTCATTTACAGCGCGGTGGTCGACCCGGAAATTCTAAAAGACGAATTGAACGATATGGTGCTGGAAGCGGGCGCCGAGCTGCTGTTGCATGCATGGGGCGTACAGGCTATCAAGGAAGGGAATGAAGTCAAAGGGGTAATCATCGAGAGCAAGTCCGGCCGGCAGGCGATTCTGGCCAAAATTGTTATCGATTCCACAGGCGACGGGGATATTTTTGTCTCGGCGGGCGCCTCTTTCGATAATGAGTGTGATAACAAGCGCCGGACCGCGTGGCTGGCGCTGAACTGGTGGGTAACTAACGTCAACCTGAAAGAATACGACGATTATAAAGCGTCACAGCCGGAAAAATTTAAAGAGCTGATGCAGGAGCTGGTAAAACTGGGGGGTTATCCCGGCTTCTTTAAGTCCGTCCTGAAAAACATGCCCAATACCGTCTGGTATCACTGCATGCAGCCGCAGCCGGCCCGCACCGACGCCATGGACGTCGAGCAGCTTTCCAGCATCGATATCAAGGCCAGGAAAAGAGCTTTAATCACCTTCGACTTCATGAAAAAGCATATGCCCGGCTTCGAGAACAGCTTCATCATGCTGACCGCGCCGCAATTGGGCACCCAGGGCGGCCGCCGCATTATCGGCGAATACGTTATGACGGAAAACGAGCTGGAATCCGATGAGGTCTTTCCAGACACAATCGCCGTGCTCGCCAACAATGATTACGGGGAAATCTCCCTCAAACACCCGGCGCTGTGTATTCCCTACCGCTGCCTCGTGCCTAAAACAATGGACGGGCTACTGGTAGCCTGCCGCGCGTTTTCTTCCAGCGATATGATTAACGAGACGTTCAATATCATCCCGCACTGTCTTTGCTACGGGCAGGCGGCCGGCACCGCGGCGGCGCTGGCGGTTAAGGCGGGTGTACAGCCGCGGCAAGTGAACTATAAAACTCTTACGGACACGTTACGCCAGCAGGGAGTGAATATACCTCCCGCGTCTCAAATGAAAAAGAAAGCGACACCTACAACACGCAGCAAACCGCAGGATTTTTATTATCAGAAGTACAAAGGGCCGGACAGGTAATTAAAACAATGCCCGACGCCATTTATCAAAAAGCCATCAAACTGCTGGAATCCGATATCCTCAAAAATGTAGCCACGCTGAAATACCTGACCCTGAACCGCAAGAATGCTTCGATAACCCTGCTCCAGGATAAAAGAGAGTGGGCCGTTTTATCCGCCTTCCCCACGTCGATACTATCTTACGATACGGAAGTTTATCCCAAGGTAAAAGTCGCCGTATTTCTTAACGGAACCAGCGAACAACTGAAACTCCGCCTGCTGGATACTATGCCCGTAAACAACTATGTGCTCAGGCTAAATGAGCCGCTTGATTTATCCGGTCTGGCAACCCTCTATAAAGTATCCCGGGGCTTCACGTATCTTTCTTTTTCCTGCACTGGGCTTAGCGGCCTTCCTTCCATAGCGACGGTTCGTGCCAGCGCAAAATTAACAGATGAAGTCCTGGCTTTGTTTGCGCAGAATGGCTACCGCGAGGCGGATATTAAAAAGTACTTCGCCGCCGGCGCCCGGTGGTTCGGTTTTAAGGAAGATAACAAGATAAAAAGTATCTGTTTTATCTATGGAGATTACGGTAACGTCCGTGAAATAGCCGGAGTGCGTACGCAGGAAACAGCACGGCGTAAAGGCTACGCGCGGACTGTCGTCTATTCCGCGTTGAAATACCTGCTGGAAAGAAACATGGTCCCGCGGTACGCCACCGAAGCTGGGAATACCAACTCTATAAAGCTGGCGCAAAGCCTGGGCATGCAGTTATTTCTAAGAATTGAGCACTATTTGCTGGAATCGAAATAATGCTAAACCGCCGCGCTGTTGAGTGCTTTCTTCACAATATCGTAACCCAAATCGAAGGCCTTAATATTGATCTCGCCCACTTTTCCTTTGAAGCGCGCTAAAATAGCTTCCTTGGCTGTCTCGTCCTTAACCGGCATCAGGCCGGTGCCGAATAAAGCCCCCAACATCACCACATTGGCCGCCTGTGTGCTCCCCGCCTGTTTGGCCAGGCCGCCGGCATCCAGCGTGATAATGCGGCCGGTGACTTCTTTAAGTTGCTTGATGATAGCCTCCATGGATGGATATTTGCTTTTTCCCAGGTAAACAGTGTAAGGCAACACGGTAGTCGTGTTGAGGACGACCACGCTGTTCTTCGCCAGGTACTGGATATTCCGCAGGGCCTCCGATGGTTCCACGGCGATCATTACGTCGCACTTGCCCTCCGGTGTCATCGGCGCGATGACATCCCCGCCCAGCCTCAAATTAGAAAAGACGGAGCCGCCGCGCTGCGCCATGCCCAGCACCTCCGACCCTTTTACCGCCACACCGCCCCTTACGGCGGCGGTGCCGAGGAGCTCGGAAACCAGCACCACGCCCTGGCCGCCGGTCCCGCAAATGATAATGTTTATCTCTCGATTTGTAGCCATTTTATTCTCCTTATGCTTCCGGCGCCGGCTGGATCGCCTCGAAGGGGCATACCTGGGCGCAGACCCCGCAGCCCGGGCAGCCGGATGCGTCCACCGCCACCTTGCCCTGGTCGGTAATCAGGGCCGGACAGCCCAGCAGGTTGATGCAGATATGGCAATCGCAGGTGAGGCAGCGCCGGGCCTCGCTGATAGCTTTTTCTTTGGTGAGGCCGGTCTCGACCTCTTTAAAGTTGCCCTTGCGCTGGGCGACGGGCAGCACCGGTACGGCCGCCCGCGATTCTTCAGCGATGCCCCAGGTATCCACGATGAGCTTGCTTTCGAAGATTTCCTCGCCCTCGCGTCCCTGGTCTAAAGGCTCGCCTTTAAAATACTTGACGATGGATTTAGCGGCTTTTCTACCCGCCGCCATGGCCTGGATAACCGTGGCCGCCCCGGTGACCGCGTCCCCACCGGCGAACACGCCCTTAACGCTGGTCTCCAGCGTGAGCGGATTGGCTTTTACGTGTCCGTCCGCCACCACTGCCGCCATATCCCCGGTCATAAAAGACAAATCCGGCTCTTCGCCGACCGCCGCGATAACGAGTCCGGTCTCGACGACGAATTCTGAACTGTTAATAGGCACCGGACGGCGCCGTCCCGATTCATCGGGATTCCCGAGCTGCATTTTGACGCATTCCAGCCCGGCTACCTTGCCGCCTTTAACTACTACCTTATTTGGCCCGGAAAGCAGTGTCAACCTGACGCCCTCGTGTTCCGCTTCGGTCACCTCTTCGGCAATGGCGGGCATCTCCGCCCGGGAGCGCCGGTAAACGATATTCACGTCCTTGAAACCCAGCCGCAGGCAGGTGCGTGCGCAGTCGATGGCTACGTTGCCGCCGCCCACCACCACCACTCTGTACTCGGCCTTGATTTTTTCGCCGGTGTTAACTTTATGTAAAAACTCCGTGCCGTCGATGACGCCTTTGGCATTATCGTTTTCAATGCCCAGGCTGCGGCCTTGGTGCGCACCCACGGCAATAAAGACGGCGTTGTAATCCTTCTTCAAGTCCGCCAGCTTGATATCTTTGCCCACCCTGGTATTGAACTTGATGTCCACACCCAGCTTTTTGATAAGGTCGGTTTCTCTGGCCAGGATATCACGCGGCAGGCGGAACTCCGGGATACCCACCGCCATCATGCCGCCCAGCCGTTCCAGGGCTTCAAAGATGGTCACCTTGTAGCCGGCTTTGCGCAGGTCGTAGGCAGCCATGATGCCGGCCGGGCCGCCGCCCACGATGGCTACTTTCTCTTGCTTCTCCACGGCGGTAGTTAAATCGTCGGAAAACTTGCCGTAGTCCACCGCCGCTCGCTTGAGGGCATTGATGGCTATCGCTTCCTCGACCTCGTTACGCTTGCACTTACTTTCGCAGGGATGTGTGCAGATGAGGCCGATGATTCCGGGGAAGGGTAAAGTCTGCTTGATAACGGCCAGCGCCTCGTCGAACTTGCCCTCTTTAAGCAGTCCCACGTAGCCGCGGATATCGATGTGCAACGGGCAGGTGGCCTGGCAGTATGGCGGCGCGCCGGACAGGCACTTTTGCGGGTCCACGACGTAAGGCAGCGTCTTGGCGCCGGTCTTGCGCTTTTCCCGCTGGTCGAGGATATTGCACAGCCGCCGCGCCACGACGACGGAAGGCCCCGGGAACTTGATTGCTTCATATAACGTGTCGATTAGTTTGGGTAAATCGAAAGCGTCCACCACCCTGACGAATTTGACGCCGGCAGCCCGGGCCATGTCCTCGATTTTGATATCGAGATTGACATCGCCGGTGGCGCCGGGGTGCGGTTGAAAACCGGTCATGCCGGTGGTCGAGTTGTCCATCACCACCATCGTCATGTTGGCTTTATTATAGACGGCGTTAAGCATCGGCGGGATGCCGGAATGGAAAAACGTGGAATCGCCCAGGTGGGCGATGACCGGTACATCCAGCACGTGGGCGAAGCCGTTGGCCAGCCCGAAAGCGCCGCCCATGCAAATGGCCGTATCGTCCGAGTTCAACGGCGCGTTGGCCGCCAGCGCGTAGCAGCCGATATCGCCGGTCTTGACCGGCTCTTTGCCGGTCTCCTGCTGATAACGGCGGGCGGCGATATTGATGGCATAGGCGGAAGCGCGGTGCGGGCAGCCGGCGCACATCGTCGGGGGGCGGAGGGGCAAAAGGGAAGCCGTCTCGTCTCTTAGTCGATCGATTTCCGCAAAATCAACGGGCGGCCTGGCGCCGGTCAACTTGCTTAAAGCCTCGGCGACCAGCCGTGTCCCCAGTTCCCCTACCAGCGGAATAACATCTTTGCCGTGGACTTTGGCGGCGATGTCGGCATCTTTGGCGATCACTTTCACCTCGTCCTCGACGAAAGGCTCGAGCTCTTCCACCACCACCACCTCCGGCACGGACTTAAGGAACTGCTGCACCATTTTTTCCGGCAGCGGGTACGGCGTACCGATTTTCAATACGGATATTTTTTCTTCCAGCCCCAGCCACTGTATCGCCTCGAGAGCGTAGCCGTAGGAGATACCGCAGGCGATGACGCCCAGCCTGGCGCCTTTTTTCAGCGTAATATGGTTGTAGGGGAGGGTGTCCACCACTCCCCTGATTTTCTCCATTCTTTTCACGAGCAGCCGGCGGTTGACGCGGAAATTGGCCGGAAGACACACCAGCCGCTGCGGGTCTTTGACGAATTTGGCCTGCCGCTTTTGCGCTTCGATACCGCCCAACACTACGTCGCTGCGGGCATGCCCAATGCGTGTCACCGACCGCATCATGAACATCTGCCCGAACTCCTCGGAAAGGCGGAAGGCTTCCACCATCATGTCCTTAGCTTCCTGCGCGGAGCAGGGCTCCAGCACCGGGATGTAAGTCTGCCGGGCGATGTAGCGGTTGTCCTGCTCGTTCTGGGAGCTCCACTGGCCGGGGTCGTCGGCGGAAATCAGCACCAGGCCCCCCAGCCCCATGTAGCTGGCGGATGTCAGGGCGTCGTGCGCGACGTTCACGCCCACGTGCTTCATGATGGATAGCGACCGCAGGCCGCTGATGGCGCCCGCCATCGCCACTTCCAGGGCTACTTTTTCGTTGACGGACCATTCGGCGTACATGCCGGTGTTTTTTGAGTTATTTACCAGCGTTTCGGTAATTTCACTGGAAGGCGTGCCGGGGTAAGCCGCCACCACCTGGACGCCCGCTTCGATGGCGCCCCGCGCGATGGCCTCGTTGCCGAGCATGAACATGCTGGCGCCGGGGGCGTCGGAAGTCAACGTTACTTCAGCTACCTTGTTCAAGGTTATCCTCCTCACCGGAGCATAAACTGCCCCAGGGTAATCAATCTGGATAAAAGGGAATGAAAAACAGGAGATTTTTGTTTTCTCTAGCTATATTTTACACGCTTTTTAGAACCATTGGCAAACGGGTTGACAATAAAATTATAATCCCGCTATCATTATTTTGTTACTTTGGTATTGGAGGCAATTAGGTGAACATCAAAGACTTCGCGGAGAAATACGCTGCAGCCTGGCGGCAGGCGGCCATCACCGGGAACACGGACGAATTTAAAAAGATGCATACTCCCTCCTTTGTGTCTCATGACCTGTTCATCGAGGCTCCGCTGGAGGGGTATCTGCAGCATATCAGAGACATAAAAAAATCCGGCGAGATAATTAAGTTCGAGCTTAAGTATTTAGCCGGTGACACCAGTCTTTTCCTTCTGGATTTCAAAGCCTGCTATCGTTTCAAGGAAAATGTACCGGGCAAACCGGGCACCAAAGGTAAAGAAGTGAACACTCATTACCGCTGCCTTTTTCATGTAAAAAACGCCAAGGTAGATGAGCTATGGTCGGCGGGCGTGGCTATTGAAAAATAGAAATTTTCGGGCACGAGTACTTATTGAAGCATATGGCGGACGAATCGGAAGTTTTTAACCAATCACAAGCATTCAAAGGCAACATCGTCTCCCGTTGTAAAGAGATAGTGAGAAGAATTTTGTTCATTCGAACATGATTACGTTGCGTATCGCCTCGCCTTTTTCGGCGTCCACGATAGCGTCGTTGATTTTCTCAAAGGTGTAGTGACCGGAGATAAGCTCGTCCAGCTTGAGCTTACCCGCTCGATAAAGCTCGATCAGGCGCGCGATATCCATCCTTAGCTTCGCGGCGCCCATGGCGCTGCCGGTCAGCTTTTTGCCCCCCATGAAATCGAGCGGCGAAAACGCCGTCATTTGTTCTCCGTATCCGTGCCCGATGACGACTGTCATACCGTTGCGGGCGGACATATTGAAGGCCTGCCGCAGGATATCGATGCCGGCTACCACCTGGAAAACAAAGTCGGCGCCGCGCCCGTAAGTAATGTCGAACACCGCCTTGACCGGGTCTTTTTCTGTTTTAGAATTGACCGTGTGCGTGGCGCCGAAAGCTTTGGCCGTGGCCAGCTTGCTGTCTCGCACGTCCACCGCGATAACCGGGTAGGCCCCGGAAAATACCGCCCCCTGTATGACATTAAGCCCCACCCCGCCGGACCCGACCACACAGACGCTGCCGCCGGGGCTTACTTTTGTCCGGTTGACCACTGCTCCCCAGCCGGAGATAACGCCGCAGGCCAGCAGGCAGGCACGGTCGGGGGGCAAATCACCCGGCACTTTTACCAGGTTAACCTCCGGGATAACGGCATATTCCGTAAAACCCGCCACCGCGCCGGCGTATTGAGCTATTCTTTGACCGTTCTTGCTGGTGAACCGTCCTTTCCCGTAGAGATACAGTTTATTGGTGGTGCACATATCCGGCAGTCCGATGCGGCAGTAATAGCACTGGCCGCAGCCCTCCGGTATGATGCTCCCTACTACGGGATCGCCGGGCTTGAGGTAAGTGACGCCTTCGCCTACCTCCTCCACGTACCCGGCAAGCTCATGGCCGGGGATGGCCGGCAGCGGCGGGCCGGCGTGCTCGCCTTTAAGCGAATGGATATCGCTGTGGCAGATAGCGCAGGCCGCCAGGCGTACCTTGACGTCGCCTTTGCCCAGCGGGTCTAAAAATACTTCTTCAATCACCAGGGGTTTATTGATTTCGTAGCAGACGGCGGCTCTCATCGGGTCTCCTTTAACACCTTGGTTTAGTCTACTTCACAGGTAGTCTAGCCACTGCCATGATCGATGTCAAATTTCCGCGGCTTGCCATGGTCCAATCACCACCTCTTTTTCGCCATGTGTTTTTCCTTGACAGTCATCCTCGCATTACGATAATATTTCGGCAAGTACGCAAAAGGAGGCCCGGTGATGACCACCAAGAAATACGATAAATATATTTACGAGTACGATCCCAAGATGTTCCCCAAAGAGCGCCGCCCGGTGATGGCCTACATGGACAATAACCTGGCCAAAGGCAGCAACTTTTACCTGATACACTGGATAATGCCCGGATTCGGTATGCAAAAGGAGTGGGAGTTCCCGTATGCTGGGCATCCGCCGCATATCCATAAAGACGCCGAGCTGCTTTTTCACATCGGGACCGACCCCGCTAACCCGATGGACCTGGGTGCGGAGGTGGTAATGTACCTGGGCCCTGAATTAGAGGAGCATCATATCACCCGCACCTGCTGTATCTGGATACCTCCGAATTTCATCCATTCGCCATGGAAACCTATTTCCTGTACCCGACCCTGGATTTTCATGGAATTCAACCAGGGGCCGGTACACACGGAAAAATCCTACCGGCAGATTTTGCCCAAAGAAGCCCGTGCGCGCATGGACTGGTCGATGTGGCCGGACGATAAATACGAACCGCCGGCCTAGCTTCACCGAGTAGCTTTATTAATGAATTCTGGAGGCTAATATGGCTTATAAGATAAATCCCAAGAAATGTCTCAAGTGCGGCCTGTGCGTTACCCAGTGCCCGGAAAAGGCCATAGTGGTAGATAAAAAGGTAACCGAAGATGACGGGCTGACGCTTTACACCACCCGGATCGACCTTAAAAAATGCATCGATTGCGGCGTCTGTTTCTCCCACGAGTGGTGGTGCCCGGCCAAGGCCATTGTTAAAGGATAACCGTTGGACAGGCTGGAACTCAAAGCTGTTTCGCCGGGAGACCAGGAAGCTGTTTTAGCGGTTTACCTCCAGTGCGAGGACTTTTTAGGGTTGGGACCACAGCCTGAAGCCTCGCCGGAAATGGTGGCAAAGGACATCGCGGAGGCGGAGAACGGGGGCGGGGTTTTCCGGGGTATTTACCGCGGCGGCACGATAATAGGAGTTGCGAGTTATATCCCGGGCGGGTTTGAAGGTAAGCCGGAGGCCGCTTTCTTCTTGCTCTTGATGGTCGCTGCCCCGTTTCGGAGCCAGGGCATCGGGACCGCTATCGTTAAAATGGTGGAAAAGGAAATAATGAAAAATAAAAACATTAAAAACATCCTGAGCGGCGTGCAGGTGAATAACCCGGATGCCGTGAGGTTCTGGCAGAAAAACGGCTACCGAATCATTGGCGGTCCGGAACTGATGCCGGATAGCACCACGGTTTTCCATCTAGGCAAAGCTACGAATAAGTAATAAAAATAAGGGCGGTTAACCGCCGCTCATGGTGAGCCAAGTTTACCCTGAGTCTACCGAAGGGAACCATGGCGGCATCTTTACTCACCCTTCGACGAGCTCAGGGTGAGCGGGATATTTGGATTTAAATAAATGTAGCAAGAATAGAATAAATAACCTAGGAGGAATCTATTTATGGCCAAACTGAAATATAGCAAGTACTTTCTTCATGAGCTGCCGGAGGCGCAGCGTAAAAAGGGCTTTGGGCGTATGCCGTCGATGGTGACCTTCACCGATAGCGACATCTTTGCGGACAGCAAGTATTTTTCCGTGATGTGGATGGGTGAGGAAGCCACCAAAATGGGCGGGCACGGCCCTCATATTCACCAGGACCCGGAGCTGCTCGTGGCCCTCGGCACCGACCCGTCCAACCCCCAGGACCTGGGCGCGGACATGGAAATGTGCATGGGGCCGGAAATGGAAAGCCATATCATCACCGTCTCCACGATGATCTGGGTGCCGGCCAAATTCATCCATGCCCCGTTCCGCATTCTTAAAGTCCGCCGCCCCTTCCTCTTCATCCAGTGCCAGTACGCCCCCAAGCTCACCGAGACGTCTCTGAAGAAAATGGTAGCGGAAGAGCTGCGCGACAAGATGGTCTTTATCGATACGGACGGCAAGCAAAAAGAATAAAGTTACCGCCGCTTTTTCACGGTATGCGGTGCATACAGATAAATGATATAATGTTTGGCGAATCATCGTAGCTTGCCATCGGTGGGTGGTGGCAAAGCCGGAAGGAGAGCTATGACAGACTTTAACACGGCTAACTTTACCCTGTGGCTGGTGGGCGCGGGAGTCATCCTGCTGATCGGGCTCCTTATCGTCGCCTGGTACTATTTGAAGGGCATCCTCTACGGCATCTCCTCTATAAGCCAGAACACCAAGGTCTTCAGCGATAGCGCCAAGAGCTTAAGTCTGGATATGAAATCCCTCACCACTGACGTCGGCACCCTAAGCCAGGATATCCGGAATATGGGCCAGAGCTCCGGCGAACTGGGCCAGGATATCAAGAATCTTACTCAGAACGTCACAATTTTCAACCAGAACGTAGATAATTTAACCGCCAGCGTGAACGGTCTGATTGCCAGCCAGAATAAAATAACCGAAACGATGGAGACCGTGCAAAAACTGGAGAATGACGCCGCCAAATCCATCGAGCGCGTCTCCAGGCATTTTGCCGAATAATCACGGGCAAGCCCAATATAACTGAATATCAGGGAAGCGAGAGGTCACGCCGCTGTGTCCGCTTCCCTGCTTTTTCCACCCATCGCATACGACTTGCCAAGTAACGCGATTTCAGGTTATACTAATAATGTTTATTCTTTATTTTCGGTTGGGAGGAGGACCCCATGGAACAGATCAGTTTCCCCAAGTGTCAGAAGTGCAATACCGGAGACCTCGTACCTTTGTCCGATTTCGGCAGTCAGGGCGCATCCATACAGTTTAAAGCATGGGTTTGCACCAATCCTGATTGCGGCTTCAACCTGAAAATCAGGAATGGTGATGTTTATAGAGACGAGCCTATCATGAGCGGCTCGATGCACAACTCCAGACCCCGATAGTCCAGCGTCATCATCTGGAAAATAGTCGTTAAGGTGGTAAATGTGCTTCCTCCGATAACCAGACTCAAGAGGGTAGCACTTGACCTCCTTTTCCCGCCGTGGTGCCTCGGCTGCGGCAAGGAAGGCAGCTATCTTTGCGAGTCCTGCCGCCGACAGCTCCCCTTTATTGTTCCCCCCGTCTGCCCCCGCTGCGGACGCCCGCGCGCTGACGGAGAAACCTGTCCCGGCTGCATTGAAGCACAATCGGCCATCGATGGCATCCGCGCTCCTTTTTTGTTTGACGGCGCGATACGCCGGACCATTCACGAGCTGAAATACCGCAATCTGCGTGCCGCCGTGCCGCTTCTGGCCGGCTTTTTACACGATTATTTACGGGAAAATCCGTTGCCGGGCGAAGTTCTCATACCCGTGCCGATTCATCGAAAACGTGAGCGCGAACGTGGCTACAACCAGTCCTCTTTACTCTGCCATGAGCTTAACCGCCGCAATGGCTTGCCAGTCATCGATAATTGCCTGGTACGCCGCACCTATACCCCGCCGCAAGCCAGGACGTCCAGCCTCGCCAGCCGCCGGGAAAACGTCGCCGGCGCTTTTGCCTGCGCCGATGAAAGGGTCAAAGGCCGGCGGATCATCCTGTTGGATGACGTATCAACTTCCGGGGCCACGTTAAACGCCTGCGCCGCCGCACTTAAATTGGCCGGGGCCGCCTCCGTCTGGGGGCTGGTACTGGCGCTGGAACTATAAAAATAAATCTTATCAGGAGGTTGAAAAATGGAATTGCAGATTACCGGCACCAACGTGGAAATTACCGCCGAGACCAACCGCTACGTTGCGAAAAAGCTCCACAAGCTCAATAAGCACCTCCCCGATATTATCGATATCAAGGTTGAAATTTCCGAAGAAGCTACCAAATCCCCGGAGCAACGTTATTTGGTGCGGGCCGCCGTGAACAGCGGGGTGGGCAAATCCATTTTCCACAGCGAAGAAAGGGCGGAAGACCTTTTTAAAGCCATCGATAAAGTGGCCGTCATCCTGACACGCCAGCTGGAAAAACACAAGGGCAAGCTTTACGACCGCGGCCGGGGCAACCCGCAGGTACGCGGCAAGTTCCAAGAGCCAGCCTCCAGCAGTACATCCCGGCAGGTAGTCAAAACCAAGAATTTCGTCATTGAGCCGATGTCGCTGGAAGAAGCCATTACCCAGATGGAACAGCTCGGGCACAACTTCTTCCTTTTCTACGACGGCCAGGCCGCCGGAGTAAGGCTGCTCTACCGCCGCAACGACGGCAATTACGGGCTCATCGTGCCCGAGTTTAAATAATGGCTTTTACCGCCTGCCAGCAGTATAATGTCGCCATAAAGGCTGTAAAAATATGAGCTGTAAGTATAAATATCTCTACCTCTATTTAGCCTTAGCTTGTTTGTTGGGCATTATCCTTATCTTTGTCTTCGATGGCTATATAGGCGTTTATGATACCCTGACCGTCAAAAGTGGCGAGATGCCTCTGGTAGTTACCGCCGACCAGTGGCGTAACCAGGACCGCTCCGGGTTCTTTCCCACCGTGTCCGTCAATTACGGGGATGAGGCTACTTTTACCTACGAGATAGCTAATCGCCGGTTCTTCGCCTATAAAGAGGAAATTACGGTATCGGTCTGGCAAAACGATAATCAGATAGACCAGCTGCTTGACCGCACCACGAATATCGGGGCTTTCGGGAAAGAGACTGTAAACTGGTCTTTCCAACCATCGAAATATTTCGGCCCGGCTTCACAAAATACTTTTACGGAATTTACGTTGGTGATAAAACGCGGCAGTATCGAGCGCAATATTCTTATTCAGGTTTCGTCGGCCGGCGGCGTAATTAAAGTAATTCCGCCCGTGTAATAAAAGGAAAACGAAATGAAACTGGAATATGTGCTTTATGGATTCGGGGTTTTTTTCTGCGTAGCCGGCCTAACTTACCTGGCGGCGGAATACGTGAAATACCTGTCCGATGCCGGCCGGATAGGTTCGTTGTTGCTCACCGTGGGGCTCTTCGCTTTCTTAGGGAAATTCTTTGAAGAATTGGGCTGGTGACGCATGGTCATAGGGATTGTTTTACTGGTAATACTCGTAATCCTGGTTTTCATCGGCTGGCTGATAGGCCGCGCCTTCAGGGCCAGACCGATCAAGGCGCATTCCATCAGCTACGGCCTGGCTATCGTGGCTGGTGTTTTTACTTATGCCTATCTCCTGACGCTGGATTTCCCGCAACTCATCAAGATCGTCGCCAGCATCATTGTCGGTATAATTCTGATTATCTTCGGCGCTTTATACCAGCGGCGCAAGGCGCGACAGAAACCTCGATAGTGAACATGACGGAAAAGCTATCTTACGCAGTTTTTAAAACTCCTCACGGCTGGGTGGGTTTGCTCGGTTCGTCCGCCGGTTTGCGTCGTGTTGCGCTATTCCACCCCTCGGAAAAAGCCGCCCTGGCGGCGCTCGGTGATGAAGTTGCTGATGCCGTTATGTCAACTACTTCCTTCCGCGACCTGATAGCACGCCTGCAGGCCTATTTTTCCGGTCGACACGTTGAATTCCCGGATAACCTGGATTTAAGCGGCGGTACGCCATTTCAGCGCGAGGTGTGGCAGGCGGCCTGCCGCATACCCTACGGCCAGACCAGAAGCTACGGCTGGTTGGCACGGCAGATGGGCAAGCCCGGCGCGGCACGGGCAGTGGGACAAGCTTTAGGTAAAAATCCGTTCCCTATCATTGTCCCCTGCCACCGAGTGGTAGCCGCAGACGGCGGGCTGGGGGGCTTTACCGGCGGGCTGGATAAAAAAAAGGTGTTGTTACGCCTGGAAAAAACGCCCATTATAAAATAAGCTAATATTTGTCTTCCAGGTTATTCGTCCTGTAAAGTCTTTTCCTTGCTTCGGAAGTGCCGCGTAACATCAGGTTCGTAAAATCGGTTTCGTATTCCTGAATCAGGCCCTCGCCGGCAAAACTGTAATGCCGGTTGTCCCCGATGATAATATGGTCCAGCACTTTGATCTGCATTACCCGGCCGGCGTAGACGAGTTCCCTCGTTAAGCTTTTATCGTTCGGGCTCGGTTCGGTGGCGCCGGAGGGGTGATTGTGGACGAAAATCAGGGCGGCGGCATTATGCTTGATCGCCCCCTCGACGACCTCCCGGGGAGAGACGGCGCTGCTGTTAACCGTGCCCTCGGAAAGATCGTATGTGTCGATAATCTGGTTCTGGCTGGTCAGATACATGACCTTAAAGACCTCTTTTTTCAGCCCGCGCATGGCGTGGTAGAGATAATCGTAGACCTCCTGCGAAGACGTGTAGAATGGCTTTTCCAGTATTTTGGCGCGGAGGAACTCGCGGGCGACCTCCTGCACCAGCTTGATGCCGAAGGCGCTGTGCGGGCCGATGCCGTCTATCTGCTGGAGTTCGTCCGCCGGCGCTTCCAGGACACCGCGCAGCGTCTGGAATCTCTTGATGGCTTCCTTGGCTGCCGGTTTGCAGTCCTTGCGCGGCGTGCCCAGGCTCAGCAGCAGCTCGACGATTTCGTAATCGTGGAAGCCGTTCAGGCCTGACTTAAGGAACTTTTCCCGCAGCCGTTTGCGGTGCCCCTCGTGATTTTCATCGGAAGTCATAATCTAACTCTTATCCGTCGCAACAAAGTTATACACTATTTTCCCTTTTTTCAGGAGTCGGAAAAGCCCGGTTCCCGAGATGTGGGAAGTGATAGCCTCTTCCGTCAGATGATGATCAGTCACAGAAAGAACACCGTCACCTTTCAGGATACGGCGCAGCTCTGCCAGAAGTGCGTCCCGGTTTTCGATGTCATGTAAAACATCAAAGAGCAATACAGTATCGAGGCTGGCGTCTGGCAGTCTTGTGGGGCCATCGGATTGAATAGTCTCGACGTTTTTTAATCCATGCTTTACGGCTAACGCTTTAACGGTTTTAAGCGCCTGCGGATTCATATCCAGGGCGTAAATTTTACCGGAAGAGCCCACTAAATTTGCCAGCGGCTTAATGTAGCCGCCCGGGCCGCAACCGAAATCTAACACATGAGACCCAGGTTTAATGCCTATTTCTTTGAGGACGTTTATCCGTGGCTTGAGGATATCCCGCACTTTAAACTCAAGCGACATCAGGAAAAAACCGAATTTGGATTGTTGATTTTCCATCTTTCCTCTTTCTTATATCGCCAGTATTCTATCACGAAAACGCCACGCATGCCATATGGCGCAGTGTGCTATAATTAAGAAAAACAGGCTTTTACATAAAAAGGAGAGTATATGGCAGACAAGAACCAGATTTTCAATAAACCCCTCCCGGAGATTCTGGACGATATTCAGCTAGCCGCAGCCGATGCCAGAAAAGCTGCCGAGGAAGCCAGGAGTGCCGGTGAAAAGGCCGCCGAAGAAGTGATGAAGCGGCTACGCAGACTCTTCCTGAAAATGGCCAAAGATATTACCGAAGCCCTGGACGAACCGACCAAATAAGCATCAGCCCGGCCCTATTTCGCCGCCCTGGGGATACCCAGTTCGTGGCTCATTTGAATGAACCGGATGATATCGGCGCGGCTCAGGATTCCGGCGCATTTATCGTTTTCTTTGATTAGCACCTGGTTGACATCGTGCTGCGCGATAAACTGCATCGCCGTATTCAAGTTATCTTCCGGCACCACGGTATAAAGCGGGCTCGAGGTCATTATCTGTGAGACCGGAGTATCGCTCCACTTATCCTGCGGTACTTTCTTGACGTCCGTAATCGTCACGATGCCGGACAGCTTATTATCCCGGCAAACGGGGACCGCCCGCCCGGGCTGGCGCCGGAAGACATTCATCACCATGTCGGAGACCGTTGTCTCCGGCTTGATGGTCTCGATGTTCGGGTTTATTAGGTCTTTAACTTTAAAGTGGCTCAAGCGCTCGCGCAGTGTGATTTCCTTGCGGCTGGCGTCCGCGGCGCTGTTGAGGAACCAGCCGATAAATGCAATCCACAGGCCGCTGAAAAAGCTGACCCATATCATGAAATAGATGCCCACCCCGATGAACGCCCAGCCGAAAAACTGCCCTACTCTCCCGGCGATATCCGTGGCTTTGCTCAAGCTGCCGGTGGAACCCCAGAGAATCGAGCGGAGCACGCGGCCTCCGTCGAGCGGGAAGCCCGGCAGCAGGTTAAAAGCGCCAAGATACAGGTTGATATAGGCCATGTAGGCGATGAGGGCGCGTACGGGTACCGTTTTATCCCCCGGTATCCTGGTCAGCCCCCAGAAAATGGCCGCCAGCAGCAGGCTCGTGCCGGGCCCGACGATGGCCATGACAAACTCCGAGGCCGGCTTTTGCGGCTCCTCTTCCATGTTGCTGACGCCCCCCAGGATGAAAAGGGTGATGCTGTGCACCGGTATACCCCTGGCATTAGCAACCAGCGAGTGCGCCAGCTCGTGCAACAGAACGCAAACGAAAATCAGCAGCGAGGCGATGATACCCGTTATCCAGTAGGCAGCCGTGCTCCAGTGATAATAAGCGGGGAAATAAGCCTGGGCGAGTGTCCAGCTGAAAAAGACGACGATAAATATCCAGGTATAGTGTATCCCGATATCGATGCCCGCTATCCGGAAAAGCTTAAATGAGGCTTTCATGCGGCTCCTTTAAAAGCAACAAATACACAAATTTCAAATAGTATTATAGAGCACAAACTCGTCCATAAAAATGACTTTTATCTCTTTTAAGCAGTCTCTTAAGGCAGCCGGACTATATTTTTTCCACATTCAATCCCCCCTCCCCCACCAACTCGGTAAGACGTTGCTTGAGTTCCGGGCAGTAGCCCGTTTGGATATTGGTCAGCCTTAAAGGTATCGGCGGCCCGCCGTTGATAATGTTTAAGCGTACCTCATCGCGGCCGGAGTAGTTCCTTAAAATGGCGATTATTTTATTCAGGCGATTGATATCGCTGTCTTCGTCTTTGGTCTGCTGAATGGCGATGAGCAAACGGTGCCTCGCCGCCGGTTGCGGTACGGCGTTTTCCGCCGGCGGCGGCGTTTTGGTGATGGGCTTGGGAGGAGTTTTTTCTTTAAGTTCGTCCCCGGCGGCGGGCTGCTCGTAATAGTTGGCTTTATCACAAACCACGCTGACTTCATCGTCGCGGGCGCGTACCTTGCCGGCGATGATGAGCTCGTTGCCTTCTTTCCATAGTTCCGCGGTCTCCGTATAAACACGCGGCCAGGCGATGACTTCCACATGGCCGCTGACGTCTTCGATGACAGCGATGACGAAGTTTTCGTTTTTCTTGGTAAAAGCAAAGCGTAAGGAGATTACGCGCCCGGCGGTAACTACCGGTTGCTTGTCCAGTTCGGCGTTAATGTTGCCGCAAAATACCGCGTTACCTTCGCTGTTGCTGAAGACCGGGCTGAACGGCTTTTCCGAGAAGCTGACGCCCAGCAGCTCCTTTTCCCAGTACGCTTTTTCACGGTCGGACACTTCGGACGGTGCCAGTTCCAGGTCCGTCAACGGCACCGGCGCCGCCTCCCCGAACATATCGAACATGGTGGTCTGGCCGGTCTCGCGCAGTTTCTCCTCGCGCTGCGCCAGCGATAAAATACGCGCCACGCTGTTAAGTAAAGTACCGCGGCTTTGCAGGCAGTCCAGCGCCCCCGCTTTAATCAGGCTCTCCATGACACGCCGGTTGACCGCCTGCAGGTTGGCGCGGCGGCACATGTCCTCGACGGACTTGAACAGGCCGTTCTGCCGGCGTTCCTTGATCAGCGGCTCCAAGGCGCCCGCGCCGACGTTTTTAATCGCCCCCAGCCCGAAGCGGATCGCCGTCTTGCCTGCCTCGTCGTTCTCTATCGAGAAATCGAGCTGGCTACGGTTGATATCCGGGCCAAGCACATTGATATTCAGGCGGCGGCATTCCGCGATGGCGCTGG
>JBEKAC010000036.1:0-24422 GCA_050018395.1 Dehalococcoidales bacterium | reverse complement strand
GCTCATCCAGTACCCGGATTATCTGCTCTTCGGTGAAGCGCTTCCTTTTCAAGTCTTCCCTCCTTGGCCTATTTTAGCGTTTCACCTAACTATTGGCACTATTTTCGGGGAGCAGGTCAGGCGCCGCCCCCTCTCCTTTTTCTCCCCTTTCCGGCCGCTGATAGTCCCATCAGGCAACTTACCTTTGAAGCCGGAAAGGGGATTAAGGGGATAGGTGAACAGTTACTCTGTTTATATCGAATGCCCCTGTGACTTTAGTCCTTTTGAATGAGTTGCATCATTGGTTAAACTGGAATTATGGATAAAAATAAAACTAAAACAGGTAAAAAAGTAATCGACAGCAGCGCCAGGTGCATCACCTGTGACAGGGCTTGCAGCATGTCCGGGCTCTGCATGAAACAATGGCCGGAATTCACGCTCCGGAGACCCAAGGGAGGCAAAGATGACCACGCAGACGATGAGAAAAATAGTAAAAATTGACGAAGAAAAATGTAACGGCTGCGGCGCCTGCATCATCTCCTGCGCCGAAGGCGCGCTGAAAATAGTCGGCGGCAAGGCGAAGCTCATCAGCGAGAAATATTGCGACGGGCTGGGCAACTGCCTGAATTGCCCTCAGGGCGCTATCTCTATCGAAGAAAGGACGGCGCAAGACTACGATGAAGCGGCCGTGGGAAAGCATTTAAAAGCTAAAGAAACCGCCGCAGAAAAGCCCCGCGGGTGTCCCTCCGCGAGCGTACGGCAGTTTGAAAAATCGGCCGTTAAGACATCTCATCAGGAAACCGCACCTTCGACAGAACCATCGAGACTGCGCCACTGGCCGGTGCAGCTAACGCTTGTCCCGCCCACCGCCCCCTTCCTTAAAGATGCGGACGTGGTGCTGGCGGCGGACTGCGTGCCGTTTACCTACGCCGGTTTCCACCGCGATTTCTTGGGGGAAAATACTGCGCTGCTGGTGGCTTGCCCCAAACTGGATGATTTCCCGGCGCACCAGGCAAAATTAACCGAAATATTAAAGCAATCCGGCCTGAAAAGCCTCACCGTTCTGCACATGGAAGTGCCCTGCTGTTCCGGTCTGGTGCAAATGGCCAAGCAGGCGATGCTTTCCAGCGGCAATATCGTCCCCTTCCAGGACATCACCATCAGCATCCGGGGAGAACGAAAAGCCGGCTAATTTGAAACCAGCTTCTTACCCAGCGCAAAGGCGGCGGCCAGGTAGTCCGGGTGGTCTTTGATCTCCGCTTTCTTGTCCACCCCCCGGATAAGGAGTTCTTCCTTCAGCGCCACGTTGATGGCCTGGAAGAAATACTTTATCGTGAGCTTCGGCCCGTCGAAAAGCTTTTCGCCCCGCGTCGCCCCCACCGCGATGAAAGCGCCCGGGCGTACCGGGATATCCAGGTTCTTCAGCACATATTTCCTGGCCCAGAGAGCCTGGCAGCGGCTGATGAGCGCCAGCAGCTGGGGGCTGATGGTATAGAAAAAGATGGGCGAAGCCACGATGATAGCATCGGCGGCCAGGATTTTATCGTACAGGCCGGTCATATCGTCGCGGAAAGGGCAGGTGCCGTCCTCCAGGCAGTGATAAAGCTCTTTGCAGGGCGTAATTTTGAGTTTATCCGCGATTATTATTTCGGTTACCGCCCCGCCGCTCTCCGCCCCCTTTAAAGCTTCGCCGAGAAGCAGGTCCGTATTGCCCCCGAGGCGGGGGCTGCCCATGATGCCCAGGACTTTCAAATCAGCCTCCGCTAATGCGTATCGCACCACATTTTAGCGTCCACGGCGAAGTTTTGCGGCTTCATTTCCACGATATCGATGTTTACCGCGGAAGTGGGGCAGCCTATATTCTTCGCGATGGCGGCAGTGACGTCTTTGACCATGCTTCGCTTCTGCTCTAGCGTCCTGCCCTCAATGATTTTTATCGTTACCAGTGGCATTTTGGATTCTCCTTTTAGTGCTAGCCGCTTATTTCGGGCTCGCCGGGGGATTGGCCGGGGGATTCGCCGGGGGGTTAGGCTTGCCCATTTGACCTGTAGCGAACTTTTCCGCTAGATTTCCGGCGACCGGCAGCTTATACATTTGATGCTGATAAGCCTGATACATGAGCCAAACCCAGAGAACGAGCGCGAGTACCCAGATCAGCCAGTTAAGCACCGGCACCCAGATAAAAATCAGGTCGAGGACGGTGACGGCGCCGAACACAACGATCGATTGCCAGGCGTGATACTTGATGAACTTGTTGTTCGGCTCCAGTATAAGGAAGATGATCCCCGTTATCCAGCCCAGCACGTAGCATAAAAGGCCGGCCACGTTTTCCTGAAGCCCGGTTCCCGGTGAATTCTGTTGCGTCATGTCTGTTCCCTCCGAATGGCTTATTTTTCTTCAGGATATAACAGCCTTTAAAGCGGTGTCAAGGAAGCAGACAGGAGCGGGACACTAATGAATGATGTGCGAAGTGAAGCGAATAGAGGCATAACTTGACCCGAAAAAATGCTCTCACACGAGGAAATGTATTACATAATACGCTTAATTTTGGCGATAACCATTAGCAGTATGGTAAGCACCAGGATAACTATTGCCAGCAGCGCTCCTACGAAGTAAATTACCCACGCGGGTATCGATGATAATTGCGTCGTGATAGTGGCCGGGGAGGACGTCGGGGGCGGCAATAGCGGCGCCGTGGGTTGCGGGGCATTGTTTATGCTTGGAGATACATTCAATGCGTCCTGGGATTGGAATGCTGCGAGACTCGTGGGCAAAGCTTCCTGGGTTGGCGGCGTTGGGGTAGTAATTACAGGAGCCGGTTCCGTGGTAAAGACACCGGCAGCGCTCCAGGCGCTGCTCGTGCCGGAAGCATTGGCCCGCACTTTCCAATAGTAAGTCGTGTCATAGTTAAGACTGACGTCGCACTGCCAGGCATTGGTCGCCAGCGCGTAGCCATTGATTTTGACGATGGCCGGATGGCTGAAATCGGGATCGGTAGCTACCAGCAGGTCGTAAGCATCCGCCCCGACCACCGCCGTCCACGCGAAGGCTGGCTTCACCGGAACATCTATAGCGCCGGCCGCCGGGCTTTCCGGGTTCAGCGCGACAATGATCGTATCCAGGCTGGTGGTAAATGTGCGCTTTGACGACCACGGGCTGAGCACCGGGGCGCAGGCCCGCACGCGCCAGTAGTAAGTTGTGGCGGGCTCGAGGGCAGGGAGGTGTACGTAGCTTGAGGATGCAGTTTCGTCCAGGCTGGCGTTCGCTGAAGAAAAATCGGCATCGGGCTGGCACTGCCACTCGTAGCTGGTAGCACCCTCCAGCGTATCCCAATCCAGGGTAACGTTTCTCACCGCGTGGTCCACCAGATTGCCGAGGCTGGTAGCGGCGTTTTCCGGGGAGACCTGTACCGCGGGAACCGCCAGCGTATCGTTGTAGGTCATCAGTTTGCCGCTGACGATGTCTATCGTCCATAAGCGGCGGCCGCACCGCCACAGCCCGGAAAGGTTGGCGCCGCTCAAACCATCGGCCACCGTCTCGAAGGTGGCGCCGGAAGCATTCCGCGGCTCAAGGCAGCGTTCCAGGCTGCCGTTGGCCTGGGTGTCGACGGCGTAAAGAATATCATCGCCGGAAACGGATAAGCGGCTGATCCTGGCACCGGCGGGCAGGGTGGTGTCGATGCTTTCCCATTCCGTGCTCCGGCCGATGGTAAAACGGTAGATGCCACCGTTAATAGCATCATCGGCGGCGTAAACGGTATGGTTGTTTTTAAAATCCGGATCGAAAGCCACCGCCGCTTTGCCGGTAAACGGCGGGGCGTCGGCATCGTACGGTATTGGCTGGAATGAAGTGCCGTTATCACCGGACAGATATACCCAGCCGTTGCCGCTTCCGATGAGGATATTACCGTCATTAGCGTTATCGGGTGAAAACGCGATGTCATTAATATAGCTATCGCCCACCGCCGTTACCCGGGAGAAGAAAAAGCCGCCGTTAGCAGTCACGTAGATTTGCCCGCTTGTGCCGTCAAAGCTGCCGATGTACAGGCTGTCCTTATCGGCCATGGCCCAGCTATTTACATTCAAAGAACCGCCGGAAGAGTCAAGGAGAGTCTGGACCTGGTATATCTGCCCGTTATCGTCGGATTCCCAGATAGCCGTATTGCCGTTGCTCGACCCGGCGATAAGAACTTTGCGGCAATCAGCTCCATATTGAGGGGGGAGCGTCACCAGGCTCAAGTTATCGACGCCCATCCGGTCGCTGGAAAAAATCCTTTCCCAGGTATTGCCGTCATTCTGGTTGCGCCAGAGGTTATCCGCACTGCCGGATGTGAGCATGAACAGTGTACTGTCCTGGTCGTAGTCCGGCGATGGCGCTAGATTGATGATGCCGGTGATGGTGGTATCGATCAGGCCGGTCTGGTTCCAGCTAATGCCCTTATCCCGGCTGACGGAGAAAGCGCTGCCGCTGCCGCTGGTGGCGGCGTACATCAAGCCGGTAGTACCGAAGTCCGGCGCAAAAAGCACTTCCGTAGCGGCGCCGCCGGTGGGCGGTTTATCGCTTTTCACCCAGCTTGCACCGCTGTCAGAGCTAATATAGGTCTGTGAGCCGTTGGCGGGGCCGGCCGCCAGGGTGACCGAGCTGCCGGTTACAACGGCCGCTAATCCGGTGACATCAATATTATTTTCCGAATAAGCAATGCCGATATTCAGGTCGGTGGCCGGGGAAACACCGGGCGAGTCCAGAACTTTAATCTTGTAAACATCTCCCAGGCCGCTGCCGGTATCGATACCGACGAAGAAAATGCTGTCGGACGTGGCCGCTAAAGCATTGTAGCCGCCGGGGAAAGCTATCGCCGCCGAGCGGGTTACCGCGACCGGGGCCGGGGGCATTGAGTTGTCCCGGTTTAAAATCGCCCGGCCGATCAGATTATTCCAGCCGGAGTTGCCGATTTTACTCATGATGAAAGTGTCGGTTTCGTCCGTGGCCACGGCGGTTAGCTGACGGTCTGCAGCATAACCGGGTGAAAAAGCCACGGCGTAGGCGTCATAAGCGCCGATGCCGCTGTCTGTCCAGCCGGCAAATACCGCGGCTTCATCAAGGATGTAGACACCGCCGTACTCGGAGCTGTCCGTGTCCCTGGTGCCGACGGCGATGATGTTATTATCCGCCCACGTGACCGCGATGGAGGTAATCTCAACATTACCGGAACCTGCCCCGCCGGGGTTTGCCGGCATCTGCGCGAAGGTCTGGCCGCCATTAGTGGACCGGTATACCGAGGAAGACGTGGCGTAGTAAATTGTTGCCGGGTCGTGGGGCGACACCGCGATACCGGTGATTACGTCCTGCACTCCGCCGATATAAGACCATTTTACGCCGCCATCGGTTGACTTATAGAGTGTAAAGGGGAGCCCCTGGCCGCAGGCATAAAGCGTACCGTCCGGAGCCACAGTAAGGTGCTGAACATCGGAGCCATCGGCCAGGACCCAGCCCCCCGCCACGCCCCCGGCGGGGATATTTAACTTTGTCCACTTGACCGCGGCCGCCTGGGCAAAGACCGGCTGGCCCGGTAAAATGCCGGTTAAAACCGGCAAAAGAATAACGACAATGAGGATAGATAAGTGTATAAATCGTTTGTTCTTTCTGAATAGTGCATTTGACACATGGCGAATTCTACTACTGAACATAAACAAAGTCAATAGCTTGACCACAAATCATCGTATTTGAAAAAGTTTTTCTCTGGAGTATATACTTGAGTTTGAGGTGAGGCCTGCGGAATATCATGATGAAAAACAACAATAACGAGATCGATGAAGGCACCGGTTATATCGGGTACCGCGAAGCCTTTAACATGATAACCTCGAACGTTAAGCCGGGTAAAGAAGAACAGTTGCCGCTGGCTTCGAGCGTGGGCAGGATCGCGGCGGAAGATATCATCGCGGCGATAAGCTACCCCACCGTCGATGTTACGCTTAAAGACGGCTATGCGGTCATCGCCAGCGATGTGGCTGAAGCCTCGGCGCGCCGCCCGGTGCGGCTCAAGGTGACCGGCTCGGTTTTTGCCGGGGTTAAGTACGGTGGCGAAGTAACCAGCGGCACAACCGTCAAGGTCTGTTCCGGCGCGCCGATCCCGCTCGGCGCGAATGCTGTGGTCTCCGGCGAGTTCGGTGAAGAGGCGGCTGACGGCACGGTATTAGTCAGAGCCGATGCCGGTGAAGGGCGTAATATTCTACGCGCCGGCGGCGAGGTTAAAGCCGGGGCAACTATCGTACAGAAGGGGGAGCGGCTGCTACCAGGGTCGCTGGGAATGGCGGCGGCCGCCGGCATCCACCGGGTCAAAGTCTATACCCGGCCAGGTATCGCCATCGTCGGCGTGGGTGATGAAGTCGTAGCCCCCGGGGAATATCTGAACGCCGGCCAGCTTTATGCCAGTAACCTGGTCACCATGCAGGCCTGGCTGGCATCTTTCGGGTTGTCCTGCGCGGCCTCCGTCGTCAAAGATGACGAGGCAGCCATCAAACAAAAGCTTGTCGGCTATCTGCGAAAATATGATGTTATTCTGACCAGCGGCGGGGCGTGGGGCAGCGAACGCGATCTGGTTATCGGCTGCCTTGACCGGCTCGGCTGGAAAGAGCTGTTCCATCACGTACGCATGGGGCCGGGCAAGGGCATCGCCTTCGGCCTCTGGGAAGGGACGCCGGTCTTTTGCCTGCCGGGCGGCCCGGCCAGTAACGAAATGGCTTTCCTCCAGCTGGCCCTGCCCGGGATATTGCGCATGGCCGGGGATAACAGCCATCCACTAAGGACGGTATCCGCCACGCTTACGGAGGATGTGACCGGCCGCCACACAGCCTGGACGGAATTTAAAGACGCCGTGCTTTACCGTGATGATGCGGGGCAAAACTGCGTCCGACTTTATAAAGAGCGGAGCCGCCTGCAGGCGATCGCGCGTGCTAATGGCCTGATCTGTATACCGGAAGGCACAGATGCTTTAAAAAGCGGGGCGATAGTGCCGGTACAAATTCTGGCGTCGCGCCCGAACGATATCTCGTAACTTCCCCTGATTAAATCCAATCGCTAAAATACTAAAAGTCCTTTTTACCATCTCCTGGCCCCTCCAGCTAATTCCCCCGGAAATGAGAGAGCCCCGACTTTCGTCGGGGCTCTCGTCCTTCTTTAGAAGGTTGTCCGTACTATCAGACTAGACAGGCCGTCTGGTTCTGACAATCAGGACGATGACCGCAAGTACCAGCACAGCGCCGATGATGATGATCGCCCAGATGTAGTTAGGATTGATTTCCTTGGTGGCAGGCTGGGTGAACGTGATATTCGTCTGTGTCGGCGTCGGGTTAACGATGGTCACGGCCGGTTGAGAAGTGATGATGACCGGAGGAGCGACCACTGGAGGTACGTCCATGGTGGTGAAAGCTGTGACGCTGCTCCAGTCGGTATTGGAGGAAGCGGTGAGACCCTTGACCCTCCAGTAGTAGGTCTTGTTGTTGTTCAACGGCGCGCCGGCATATTTGTAAGCGTTTACCGGGCCGAGAGCATTAGCACCAGTGAGGTCTACGATCGGGGCAGACATATCGGAGTTTGCGGAGAGCTGGAATTCGTAGCCCGTGGCGTACTTGATCTGATCCCACTGGAAAGACGGGGTGAGTGTGGTGAGGGCCAGGCCGTCATCGGTAACGAGATTTTGAGGTGCATGAGGACCGGCAACAGACGCCTCGGTGGTATAAGTACCGGTGGTTGACCAAGGACTGTAAACCGGTGCGGATACCCTGACGCGCCAGTTGAAGCCCAAGCCCAGAGCGAGATTTGTCGCCACGGCCGAGGTATTGCCGACAAACATGGAGCTCGCGCCGCTCTGGAAGTCTCCGAACATTGCTTGGGGCCCGACCTCTAGATTTCCGACATCACGCCAGTCAGTGTTGTAGTCGTACTGGATTTCGTAGTTCTGGGCGCCGGGTACGGCCGTCCAGCTGAACATGACCATGGTGGCGTCGGTAAGGACGGTACCGGCTGCAGGAGAAACCTGTGAAGCCGGTGTGGAACCCATGGAAAGAGTATCGGTGTAGGTGTAAATCATCGGGAAACCGGCATTCGTCACCATGGCGAATACCTGGTTGGTGCCCGTGGCCACGGTTAGTTTATTGAGAGTGGCAGCGAACGGGAAGCCGTCGTCAAGACCCGCGCTGACGGTTTCGGCTTTGGTCAAGGTTCCAAACGGGTCCTCCGGGTGGAGGATACGTACCATGCCGCCGGTGGTGGAAGTGTTGGCACTGGAAGAATCGCCGGCGTATAACGTGCCGTCCTTGGCCAGGGCGATGGAGTTGGGTAGCCGGTCTATATTGCCATCAACCGAGAAGATACCCCAGTTCATGCTGGTGCCTACCCAGTAGCGCCAGATGCCGGCTGAAGTCTTGCCGGCGGCATAGATGAGATTATTGGTAGCATAGTTGGGATCGAAAGAGACAACCGCTCCGCCGGTGCCAACCGGGGCACCCATGGCCAGCATTGTGTAGGACATGTTGCCGTTGGTGGAAAGGGCCACGGCGCCGGCAGCATCGCCGACCAGGATGGCGCCGGTCGCCACGTTGACTTTGACCTGTCTGCAATCGTTGATGCCTGTTGGCGTGGGGAGGAATGCCCAGGTCCAGCCGCCGTTGGCGGTGGAGGTTACCCCGTTGCTGTCGTAATCGCCGATGTACATCGTGTACTGGTCTTTGATGGCGACATCCGCAATGTCAACGGGAGCGGTGCGGAAGTTCCAGCTGTTGCCGTTATCGTTGGAGATAAAGAGATCGGTGCCGCCCTTTTCGCCAAACACTACGGTCTTATCGGTGGCGTAGGCGGGAGAAAGTTTCACGAAACACGTATCGCTAGCATCCTCCGCGATGCGGTACCAGGCAAGGCCGCCGTTGGTGGTATGCCAGAGGCTGCTGGTCTCGGCTCCATTATCGGTGGTAACCATGTAATACTCGGTAGCGCTGGCCGCCTGGAAGTCGGTGATATTAGCGATGGCGGTGTTGATCAGGCCGGCCTGCATGAAGAACATGCCGCCCGTGGAGACGGAAACGGCCCCTTCAGGGCCAACGGTGGCGACATATATTTTCTGGCTGGTGGCGAAGTCATTCGCCAGGGCCAGAGAAGCCGGAGAACTACCGGTGAGGCCGCCGATGCTGGAACTCCAGGTGCTCTGGAGAGCGCTGGTGGAGCCGGCCATCGGGGCGGTGTTCCAGATAATCAACGGTCCGGGTCCGGTGGGGGGATTAGGCGTTTCGTAGCAAGCGCCGTAGAGGGTGCCGGCCGCGTAGGTGCCGGAATAGGCCAGGTCCTGGACGGCGAACGCGTCTGCGGCCGTGGTCCACCAGGTGGGCGAGCCCATGGCGATGCCTACACTGGTAGCCGGCGCAGTGGGAGTGGTGCCGGCGCCGACGCCGATGCGGTACACGTTATCAAAGCCGGTTGCAACATTATCGGTGATAATACTAACGAAACAGAGACGGGCGAGCGGCGAGCTGGCGTTGAAGTCGGAGGGGAACGCCATGGAGCTGCTGACAATGGTTGCATCGGTAACCCTGCTATCAACAGTTGAGCCCAGAGGCAGGGTCTTGTCCCAGGCGGGGATGAATGAGTTGTTATCATCGCCTACCAGGGTGTGCAATATCGTGCCAGACACGTTGGAGCTGACAGCCAGCCTGGTGGAGTCGATCAGGAAGTTGGGTGAATAAGCCACGCTGGTGACATCTGCATTAAGGTTCTGGGCCGCCCAGTTAAGGGTGGCGTCCTTGCCCCAGATATAGACGCCCAGGTTCGTGCCGGCCATGACTTCGCCGTTGCCGGAGGCGTAGCTGGGAGAGACGGCGAGACTGGTGCCGTAATTTTCAGGTCCTGTTGCAACACCTAAGGTTCCGCCGAGGACGGAGAACAGGGCGCCGGAGCTGGTGGAGATGTAGACCTGCGGCGCGGCTATATCGCCGTCGCCGGAGCTAAGGGCGAACACGGTATGGTCGGTGGCATAGCTTGGTGAAATCGCCAGGTCTACCAGGTAATTATCACCGTCGGCGGGCAATAAAGCTAGAGAAGGAGTCCAGCTTAAGCCGCCGTTACTGGACTTCCAGACCACGTTGTTTTCGTCATCCAGGGCGAAGACATCGCCGTTGGCGGCAACTTTGACCTTGACGATCTCGGGCATATACCCAATTGGTGAAGTAGGCACAGCATACGGTAAAGTGACCTGATATGTTACCGTTACTCCGGCCACTGTAGGTACCGCTGACCAGGCCAGGGTATTGGCACTGGCGCCAGGAACAGCGATGCCTCCCGCGAACATCATGGAGAGTAAAATGACGATTAAGGCTACTCCCCAAAATTTTCTGATTATTTTTTTCATCGACTTTTAATTTTCTCCTTAGTGTTTTGCTTTAGCCGTTATCTTGAATATGTAATACCTCTGCAACCAGGCATGCCTTGAATTTTCTTGTTTGCAGAGATACCTTAGCTTAGAAGCAGATATCAGAGCATCCCGGCTCTAATCCCCTTGCGGGACATAGACATTGCATCACCTCCCTTCAAAACACATACAAGCATACCTGTTTCAAGGTATACTTCATAATCACTATAGCACACTTTAGTTATTTGTCAACCCCCCGAACGGGAAAATTTACATAAGCATTCGCCGTCTGGCGTATTTTCCCTATCACTTAAGCTCTCTAAACATCACTTTTTGCCATAAATCCAACAACCGGAGATTAACATAAAAATGTTAAGTAATTATTGCGGGTCTGTCACTCCGGTGGGCTGGGGAAAGGGGATGTTTTTAACCGCGGTCGTTAATCAGCCGCCCCGGCAACTCATCAACGGCGATGGTTTCCTGGCGGGCATCCGCCATCTGCCGCAGCGTTACCGTCCCCGCCTTTACCTCGTCCTCCCCGATGATGACCGCGTAAAGGGCGCCCAGGGTGTTGGCCTGCCGCAACTGCGCTTTAAGGCTTTTACCGCCGGCGGATGCCACCGCGCTGATGCCCTGCCGCCGCAGCTCCGCCGCCAGTTTCACCGCGGCATCCCGGGCCGGGTCGCCCAGGCAGGCGATGAACGCTTGCAGCGGGGCAGGGGCGGGGACCTTAATGTTTTGACTTTTCAAATTGAGGATGACCCGCTCGATGCCGATGCCGAAACCGATGCCCGGGGTGGGCTTGCCGCCCAGCTCTTCGATGAGGCCATCATAGCGGCCGCCGCCGCCTAAAGCGCTCTGGCCGCCCTCTGCCGCCGGCTGCACCTCGAAAACGGTGCGGGTATAATAGTCCAGCCCGCGCACCAGCCGGTGGTTGATGGTAAAGGGGATATCTAGTAACCCAAGATATGTTTGTACTCTGGTAAAATGGTCGGCGCAGTCGGGGCAGAGCGCCCCGGCGCTGCGGGGCGCGTTTTGCGCAAAGCCCTGGCAGGACGCCTGTTTGCAGTCCAGCAGCCGGAGCGGATTTTTCTCCAGCCGGTTCTTGCAGTCGTTGCACAATTGGTCGGCATACTGCCGGTAGTAGTCCTGGAGTTTTTGTAGGTAGGCCGGGCGGCATATTTTACAGCCGATGCTGTTGAGCTGCAGCGAAATGCCGGTCAGCCCCAGCGTCCGGTAAAACCGCCACGCCATGTCGATGACCTCCGCGTCGATGGACGGGTCATTTTCGCCGAAAGCCTCGCAGCCGAACTGGTGATGCTCCCGCAGCCGTCCCGCCTGGGGACGGTCGTAGCGGAAGATGCGGGTGAGGTAATAAAGCTTGACCGGCTGCGGCAGGTTGGCCATCCCGTGCTGGATGTAGGCCCGGCAAACCGGGGCCGTTCCCTCCGGCCGCAGCGTCAGGCTTTTCCCGCCTTTATCGTCGAAGGTGTACATTTCCTTATCGACGATGTCCGTGCCTTCGCCCACCCCCCGCACGAAGAGCGACGTGTCTTCAAACGTAGGGGTATCGATGCGCTGGTAACCGTAGCGGCGGGTAATTTCCGTTATCGCTTTTTCCACGAAGCGCCAGTAGGGCTGCTCTTCCGGCAGGATATCGGTGGTGCCGCGTGCCGCCTGGTAAATTCTATCCGCCATTTTAATTAAACTCTACTTTTTATTATTACGTATGTCATTCTGAGCAAAGCTAAGAATCTCGGGTGGGCGGTGGGGTGAATATTCTCCGCCGTAATGACATATTCATCTTATAACATAAGCCAGAATACATTATCCATCGAACTTTTGCAAAGGCGGCGGGAATTTTATTAAGATAAGCCAGTATTATTGATTTGGTAAAAAGGAGGCCGCGCGATGGCTGGCAATAAATATGATAGATATTTTACTAAAGAACCCATTGTTACCCGGGGCGGGTTTTTCCCGGTAGTGGTGGCGAATGGGGCCAAAGAGTTCGGCGGGGCGGAGTTTTCCCTGCGGGTCCATTACATCGCGGAGCCGGGCGTGCTGGTAAAAGAGCCCCACGCGCACGACTTTGAGCAGTTCTATTTTTTCTTCGGGGCGGACCTGGCCAACATTAAAGAGTTCCAGGCGGAGGTCGAGTTTTCTTTAGGGGAGGAGGTGGAAAAACACATTATCGATGTCCCCACCGCCGTCCACGTCCCCGCCGGTATGATTCACGGCCCCATGAATTTCAGAAAAGTGGACAAACCTATAATCTTCATCGATGCTTTGCTTTCCGCGCAATATACTACCAGGTAATCTGTTTGTTTTAGCTTTTACGTTATGGCTTTAAGCTTTGAACTGTAAGCTGTATGCTGTAAGCTATAAGCTTTAGTTTTCACCTTCTCTTTTACACTCCGCCGCTTTTGGGATATACTCTAAAGACAGTCCTCTAATTATTAAAGAGGAAGCCAGAGCTCTAAAATCTTCGGGGCGGTCGGTCATGGAATTTACTAAACTTCAGGAAAAAGCCAGGGAATATCTTCCGCCGGAAAAGCTCCCCCTGCTGGAAGAAGCCTACAAATTTGCCGCGGAAAAGCACCAGGGGCAGGTGCGTCTTTCCGGCGGGCCTTTCATGGAACACCCCCTCCAGACGGCCTATATCCTGGCGGAGCTCCAGCTGGATGCCAGCTCCCTGGCGGCGGCGCTGCTGCATGACATCCCGGAGGATACCGGTCTACCCATCACGGATATCGAGGCCCGGTTCGGGCCGGAGGTGGCCAAACTGGTTGACGGCGTTACCAAGCTGGGTAAAGTTTCGCTTACCACCACCGGAGGCGCCGGCAACGCCACCCAGGCGGAAAACCTGCGCAAAATGCTGGTGGCCATGGCGGAGGACCTGCGGGTGGTCTTTATCAAGCTGGCGGATCGGCTCCACAACCTCCGCACCATGGATGCCCTTCCCCGGGACCGGCAGCTCAAGAACGCCCAGGAGACTCTAGAGATATTCGCCCCCCTCGCCCATCGCCTGGGGATATGGGAGCTCAAATGGCAGTTGGAAGACCTTTCTTTCCGCTACCTCGACCCGGAACAGTACCAGCGCATCGCTAAACTTATCGACCAGCGGCGTACCGAGCGGGAGGAGTTTATCGCCCGCGCCATCGAGGCACTGAAAAAAGAGTTTGCCAGGAACGGCCTGGCGGCGGATATTTCCGGCCGGCCTAAGCATATTTACAGCATCCACCAGAAAATCGAAAGGTACGCCACCATCGGCAAGCACTTCGATGAGATTTATGACCTGCTGGCGGTCCGCGTCATCGTCGAGAACATCAAGGAGTGTTACAGCGCCGTCGGCATCATCCACAGCCTGTGGCACCCTATGCCGGAAGCTTTTGACGACTATATAGCCAATCCCAAGCCCAACGGCTACCAGGCGCTGCACACGGCGGTAATGTGTTTCGGCACCACGCCGCTGGAGGTGCAGATACGCACCCGCGAGATGCACCACGTGGCCGAATACGGCGTGGCCTCCCACTGGCGCTATAAGGAGGGCGAAACCAAAGACCTGCAGTTCGAGGACAGGGTAGGCTGGCTGCGCCAGCTTATCGAGTGGCACCGGGAATTAAGCGGCGCGGAAGAATTTTTAGAGTCGGTCAAGACGGACATCTTCATCGACCAGGTTTTCGTTTATACCCCCAAGGGAGAAATCAAGGACCTGCCCCGCGGCGCCACCCCCCTCGATTTTGCCTACCGCCTGCATACGGACCTGGGCAACCGCTGCGTCGGCGCTAAGATTAACGGCAAACTGGTGCCCTTGAGCTACGAGCTGAAAAACGGCGACGTGGTGGAAATCGTCACCGCCAGGACCGCCCGGGGCCCCAGCCTGGATTGGCTTAATCCCAACCTTGGTTTTGTCCATACATCACACGCCCGTGGCAAGATAAGGCAGTGGTTCAACAAACGGGAAAAAACGGAAAGCATCGAGCGCGGCCGGCAAATCCTGGAAAAAGAGTTGCGCCGTCTCGGCATACAGACGGAGCGCCAGGCACTGGCTGCGCTTTTTAATTACGGCAACCTGGATGACTTTATCGCGGCGGTGGGCAACGGCACCATTACCTCGCACCAGATCGTCCTCAAACTGGCCGCCCAGGAAGAAGAAGACAAGCAGGAGGTGGCGGCACCCGCCGCCCCGTCCCGCACTACCGCTTCGGCCGTGCAGGTGCTGGGCGTCGGCGACCTGATGACCAACCTTGCCCCGTGCTGTCACCCCGTCCCCGGGGACAAGATTATCGGATACATTACCCGCAACAGCGGCGTCACCATCCACCGGGCGGATTGCCCTAATATTATCAATGAAGATGAAAAAGAGCGGCTGATTCCGGTAGAATGGGGACAGACGGACCTGCTTTACCCGGTGAAAATCCAGGTGGAGGCCTGGGACCGGGTGGGCCTGATGAGGGACATCAGCACCGTCGTGGCGGAAGAGCGGGTTAACATCACCTCAATGAATCTGGCCAACGGCACCAACCAAAGAGTAAACATCTATTTAACGCTGGAGACCAAGGGCCTGGCGCATTTGAGCCAGATTATGAAGAAGATTGACGGCGTGAAAGGCGTTATCAGCATCAGCCGTATCGGCGATGAACCGTCGAAGCCGGCCGCCGCCGATGCTACCGTTCCGGTCAAAAAACCCGAGGATATCGGCTCGAGTAAAAATTAAGTGGAGGTAAGTCTTGGCAAGTAAATCGGCACAAAAGGCAGCCCGCGGCTCGGTGAGAAAACAGGAGCGCAATACATCTACCCGCAGCCAGGTGAAAACGGATATCACCCGGGCGGAAAAGCTCATTACCGAGGGCAATGTTGAAAAGGCCCGCGAGGCCGCAGTCGTCGCCTTGAGCGCGCTGGATAAAGCGGCCGGCAAAAAGGTCTTGCACAGCAACAATGCCGCGCGGCGTAAATCCAGACTGCTGAAAAAACTGAACAAAGCCGGCACGGCGCAGAAGGCGAAACCCACCCCGGAAAAAGCTGCCTAGCTAACTGATGGTAAAAAAAGATGTACCGGTGCTTTAACAGGTTTCCGGTACATCCGATGGTTTATTTATAATTTTTTGTAACCGCTCATGGTGAGCCGGTAGTTTACTTTAAGATTGACGAAAGAAACCATGAGCGGCTTTCTTTGTCCAGCTTAGTCCGAGGAAGGAATGGGTTTGGCTTCCTGTGTTTTCATCTCTTCGCCGCAACAGACCAGCTTGCCGGTGCCGGCTTTAGTGCAGAGCGCTTCGGTGCCGCATTTAGCGCACTTATATCTTTTTCCCAGTTGACTTGTCATCGTCGATCCTCCTGTAAAAAGGGGTTTTACTGCTTGATTTCCATGGGCTTGTCACAGCAGATGATGATGCCGGTGCCCCCCTTGGTAATAATCACTTCCGTGCCGCACTTGGTGCAGCGATATCTCTTGCCTACCGTATTTGCCATACTTATCACCTCTTTGCGTGATGTTTATCCTAATTTAATTATAAGGCTGAATCGTTATCCTGTAAAGGGTTGTTTTATGGTATCATTGATAATCAACATTGGGCCGAGTGTAAACCGATGACAGCTAATAGCAGCCTGGAGAGATTCAGTTGTTCCGGCGCCTCCATCACCGTCGAAAAGGTAAGCAAAAAGTTCGGCAAGGTGATTGCCCTGGACGGTCTCACCCTGAAAGCGGACCCGGGCACGGTTTTCGCTTTGCTGGGGCCGAACGGCTCGGGCAAGACCACCATCGTGCGTATTCTGACTACCCTGTTAAAACCGGATTCCGGTACGGCTGCCATCGGCAACTACGACGTTGTCCGCGACGCGGCCGCGATCCGCGCGGTAATCGGCCTGGCCGGGCAATATCCGGCGGTCGATGAAAATCTCACCGGCAGGGAAAACCTGGAAATGATCGGGCGGCTTTATCACCTCGGCGGTCAGAAAGCGAAAAGCCGCAGCATCGAACTGCTGGAACTCTTTGACCTGGCCGATGCTTCTAAACGCCGGGTCAAGACCTACAGCGGCGGCATGCGCCGCCGGCTCGACCTGGCGGCAACGCTGGTAGCCAGCCCCCCGATTCTCTTTCTGGATGAGCCCACGACCGGCCTCGACCCCCGCAGCCGACTGGGGCTGTGGGAAGTAATCAGTGCGCAGGCCAGAAACTGCAATACCGTCTTTCTCACGACCCAGTACCTTGAAGAGGCCGACCGGCTGGCCAACAAAATCGCCATTATCGATAACGGCCGGGTCCTCCGCGACGGCACTCCCCAGGAACTAAAAGACTGCTGCGGCGGCGGGACACACGTCAAAATCAAACTGGCCGATAGGAGCCAGACGCCAAAGGCCGCCGCAGTCCTCGGCGAGCTAAGCCGGGAAAAGATTTACAGTAACCCGGAGACCGGTGAATTAAGCCTGCCGGCTTCAGGCGGCACCTCGATTCTGGCGGATATCGTCCGGCGCATGGATGCGGCCGGAATCGCGCTGGCGGAGTTCGGTCTACAGCAGCCCACCCTGGACGATGTCTTTTTAGCGATTACCGGCCACACTGCAGCGGCGGACGGCCCAGAAAACAAAAAGGACGTAGCCTCTGGCAAGGAAAGATAGATGCAGCTTAAGTTAAGCGATGCTATTTCGGATATTATCGTTATGACGCGCCGGGAAATCCTGAAGTACCTGCGGCTGCCGCAGCTGTTGGTTTTCAACGCGGTACTTAACGTCGTCCTGCTGCTGCTTTTTAATTATGTCTTCGGCGGTGCCATCAATACCGGCGGTGTAAAGTATGTTCAATATTTTCTGCCGGGTTTTCTGGCGCAGACCGTCGTCTTCGGCTCGACCCAGACCAGCGTCGGAGTAGCGGAAGACCTTACCAAGGGATTAATCGACCGTTTCCGCTCCCTGCCGATGGCGCGGGCGGCTTTTCTCACGGGCCGGGTACTGGCGGACGCGGTGCGCTACATCATTCTGGTAGTGCTGATGATTATTATCGGGTTCGCCATCGGTTTCAGATTGCAGAGCGACGTTGGCTCTTTTATCGCCGGGGTTTTACTGATTATCCTCTTCGGCGTTTCCCTGACCTGGGTGGGCGTCTTCATCGGGATATCCGTCAAAGACGTCGAGACGGCGCAGGTAGCCGGCTTCGTCTGGGTGTTTCCGATTGTTTTCGCCAGTTCGCTTTATGTGCCCATCGCCAGCATGCCCGGCTGGCTGCAGGCTTTTGCTAAAGTCAATCCCTTTACACCGATGGTTGATACCATCAGAGCGCTCTCACTGGGGACGGGTGTCGCCGCGGCGCTGTGGAAGATACTGGTCTGGGATGCCGCCATCATCCTGGTTTTTCTGCCGCTAGCGTTGCGCCGTTACAAGCGTTTAACGGTGTAGAACACGGTTGAAGGATAATCCGCCCGTGAAGGGCTGGCCCATTTAATGCCAGGGTATCCACCAGGGGATCCATTCCCAGAAGTTGCAGCCGCAGGTGATGTTGTTTGGGAACTGCGTATCGGCGGACAGCTCAATACTGGTAACCCATTTGGTCCAGGCGGTCCCGGGTTGATTCATGGTAGCAACGCGGAAGGGGAAGCCCCTTTCGGGAGAAAGGGTGATGTCATTATCTTTTAAAGCGATGATGATGTTGTTATCGCGGATATAGCTTAAGTCCAGCGCGTTGTAGCCGCCGGGGAAGTCGATAGTGTGGAAGATGGCAATCTTCGCCTCCGGTTTGACGCCGGCATCATTGAAGATATCATTGAGAATTGGCCCCGTCCATTTAGCGGTGAACTCCCAGCCCTCGACGCAATTAAGGTCCATGAGACGTGATTTAGGGGGATACGCCAGCAAATCGTCATAGCTTAAGCTGAGGGGATGGTCGACCAGCCCGTCGACCGCCAGCCGGTACGTCGTTTTATCAATGTGCGGCACGCCCTCAACGGCGATATTGTTTTGCCGGCTCAAGGGCGTCAATTTTTGCCCCATGAATTCCGTGGCTTCAACTTCACCCGCATTTATCGTTACATCAGGAGGGGCGGACATAGGCGCAACTAATCCTTTTTCTATCATCATAGCCTGATTTTATCTTGCCGAAAATGGAGAAGTTATAAAAAAGACGAGGAATTAGTTACAAAACTATGACATTAGCCGGATCAGAAGAATATGTCCCGCCCCGCCCCTTTTCCCCGATTTGTCATTTGACATTTGTCATTCGACATTTATTATTACCCCTCTCCCCACTCCACCTCCCCCATACGGAACACCGGCCCGTCCTTGCACACCTGTTTTAAGCCGCTCTTTGTTTTGATGGTACAGCCGTAGCAGACCCCCACACCGCAGCCCATCATTATCTCCAGGGAAAGCTGGACGGGGACATTTTTTAATTCCGGCAGCCGCGCCATCGCGCGATACATAGCCGCCGGGCCGCAGGCAAATACCTGGTCGATGTTCTTTAAATAATGCGGAATGAGCTGGGTGGCCAGTCCCTTAAAGCCCTCCGAGCCGTCTTCGGTGGCGTTGAGGCACTGGAAGTTGGCGGGCATCATGCCCCTATCGTACATGCTCTGGGGCGGGTTGACCGGCAGAATATAGTCCCGCGAGCGCGCCCCGAGGATGATCGTCACCTTTTTCCCCGTCCCGGCGGCAACCTCGGCCAGGAAACGCAGCGGCGCGATGCCCATCCCCCCCGCCACCAGCAGTAGATTTTTAGACTGCGGGTCGATGGTATAGCCGTGGCCCAGCGGTCCGAAGATGTCCAGATTGTCTCCCTTTTTCAGCTGGGAAAGCCACGCCGTCCCCTTCCCCACGACCTGTACTAAAAGCGTTATCTCCCCTTCCGCCGTCTGGTGGATGCTGATGGGGCGGGGCAGGATGGTTTCTTTGCCGCACCGCACCATGACGAATTGCCCGGGTTGCGCTTCCCCGGCGATTTCCGGCGCCGCCAGCCGGAAGAAATAGGTCCGGGGCATGACCTCTATGGCGGAGAGGATGGGGGCTTTAAGCTGTTTCAATAAATCCCTCTCTAACTATTCCTAACTAAATCCTCTTCTGCTTCCCCTTTAACAAGGGGAACGAT
Organism: Dehalococcoidales bacterium; assembly: GCA_050018395.1. GTDB lineage: Bacteria > Chloroflexota > Dehalococcoidia > Dehalococcoidales > RBG-16-60-22 > RBG-13-51-18. The sequence continues at coordinate 4,974 of JBEKAC010000036.1, read as the reverse complement.
GTCATTATCCTAACAACTTCTTTTAACTCAACCCGATGGTTCGTCCTCCTTTCGTAAAGGAGGATAGAGGCGGATTTTGTTTACGTCTTTGTCCTTCTTTTTTCTCCTATTTCCAGGACCTCACCCCCTCGTTCCCCCTCTCCGCAAGCAGAGAGGGGGAGGTTTTAGGGAGAGGGGCTTGAGCGCCCCTCTCGGTCACTCCCTCTTTTACTCATTCTTAACTTGTGGTTTTGACTTTTGAGATTTGAGTTCTACCTTAACCTCTTCACGCTGGTCTCTTGTTCCGGTAATCCGGTAAAGGCTGAACGGTATAGGTCTGCACGGCGCGGGAGAGCGCATCCACGGCCGCCCGGATAGTGTCCAGCGAGGTATAACACGGGATGCGTTTCTCCGCGGCGGCGCGGCGGATGTAAAAACCGTCGCGGAAAGGCGCGTGGGCGCCGGTGGTGGTATTCACCACGCCGCTGATGGTGCCGTCGATAATCAGGTCGATGATATTGGGATGCCCTTCATCGAGCTTTTTGCTGGTCATCTTCACCGGCATACCGGCGGCCTGTATCATGGCGGCGGTGCCCTCGGTGGCGTAAAGCTTGTTGCCGGCCGCCGCCAGTTTTCTGATAATGGGCAGCGCCTCCGATTTGTCCCGGTCGGCGATGCTTAATAATATGCCGCTTTGCGGCGGTATGGCCAGGCCGGCCGCCTGTATCGCTTTCGCCAGGGCGGCATGGAACGTGTAGTCGATGCCCATGACCTCGCCGGTGGACTTCATCTCCGGGCCGAGGTGGGTATCCACACCGGCCAGCTTGGACATGGAAAAGACCGGCGCTTTGATGGCCACCAGGTCTCTCACCGGGAACAGACCGGTGCTGTAGCCCTGGTCTTTCAGGCTCTCGCCCAGCATCACTTTGGTGGCGACCTTGACCATCGGCACGCCGGTGACTTTAGAGATGAAGGGGACGGTGCGGCTGGCGCGGGGGTTGACCTCGATGATATAAACGGTGGAGTCTTTACCGTCACTGCCGGGCTGGATGACGAACTGGATGTTCATCAGGCCAACGGTTTTCAGAGCCAGGCCCACGCGCACGGCATAGTCGATCATGGTATCTTTTTCTTTTTGCGTCAGGTTCACGCCGGGATAAACGGCCATGGAGTCGCCGCTGTGGACGCCGGCGCGTTCGATGTGCTCCATGATGCCGGGGATGAGGACGGTCTCGCCGTCGCCGATGGCGTCCACCTCCGCCTCTTTGCCCAGTATGTATTTATCGACGAGCACCGGGTGGCTCGTATCCAGCTCCATCGCCAGCCCCATATACCTCACCAGCTCCGAGGCGTTGTAAACAATTTCCATCGCCCGCCCGCCGAGGACGTAGCTGGGGCGCACCAGCACCGGGTAACCGATGATTTCCGCTACTTTAAGCCCCTCTTCCAGGGAGGTGACGCCCGCGCCCGGCGGCTCGGGTATGGCCAGCTCGTCGAGGAAAAGCTCGAAGCGGCGGCGGTCGCTGGCCAGGTCGATAGCATCCGCGCTGGAGCCGATAATGGGCATGCCGGCGCGGGAGAGGGGCTGCGAAAGGTTGACTGCCGTCTGCCCCCCGAACTGTACGATCGATGGCGGCGGCGTGATAAAGCTGGAGTTACGCGTGCTGCTGCTTTCGTTTTCCAGGATGTCCCGCACGCTTTCCTCGTCCAGCGCCTCGAAGTAGAGCCGGTTAGATGTATCGAAGTCCGTGGAAACGGTCTCCGGATTGGAGTTGATCATAATGCTTTTATAGCCGGCGTCCTGCAGGGCCCAGGCGGAATGCACCGAGCAGTAGTCGAACTCAATACCCTGCCCGATGCGTATCGGCCCGCTGCCGATGACCACCGCTTTGTTGACGTCCTCCGGTAAGGCCTCGTTTTCCTGCTCGTAAGTGGAGTAGAAATACGGCGTGGCGGCGTCGAACTCGGCGGCGCAGGTGTCCACCATCTTATAGACCGGGCGGACGCGCCAGGTATAGCGCAGCTGCCGCACCTGCTCCGGGAGCTTGTCCCCCAGGGTGCCGATCTGCTCGTCGGAAAAGCCCACGCGCTTGGCGCGCCACATCAGCTCCGGCGTCAGGTCTTCGGCCAGCAGGGTTTTTTCCATATTGATAATGTTCTGGAGCTTTTCCAGGAACCAGAGGTCTATCTTCGTATAGTCCGCGATGTTTTGTGGCGTGATACCCCGCCTTAGCGCCGCCATGATGCCCCACAGGCGCAGGTCGTTGGCGGGCATAAGGGGATAGGTTTTCATGTCCGTGCCGCGCTCCCACTTGGGGTCTTCCCAGAGCAGGCTTTTCTTGCCGAACTCCAGGGAGCGGACGGCTTTTTGCAGCGCCGCCTCGAAGGTGCGGTCGATGGCCATGACCTCGCCGGTGGCTTTCATCTGCGTCCCGATGACGCGGTCGCCGGAGGCGAATTTATCGAAGGGCCAACGCGGTATTTTCACGACGCAGTAGTCCAGCGCCGGTTCGAAGGATGCCATCGTCTTGCCGGTAACCGCGTTCTTAATCTGGTCGAGCGTCTTGCCGGCGGCGATCTTGGCGGCTACGCGCGCGATGGGGTAGCCGGTGGCTTTGGAGGCGAGGGCGGAAGAGCGGCTGACCCTGGGGTTGACCTCAATGACGTAGTACTTTTCGCTTTTGGGGTCGAGGGCGAGCTGGACGTTGCAGCCGCCTTCTATTTTCAGGGCGCGGATGATGTTCAGGCTGGCGCTCCGCAGCATCTGGTATTCGTTATCCGTTAAAGTCTGGCTGGGCGCCACGACGATGCTGTCCCCGGTGTGCACGCCCATGGGGTCGAAGTTTTCCATGTTGCACACGGTGATGCAGTTGTCCGCGGCGTCCCGCATGACCTCGTATTCGATTTCTTTCCAGCCCCCCACCCACTGCTCCAGCAGGATTTGATGGATGGGACTGGACGCCAGGCCTACCGCCGCTTTCTCGTCGAGCTCCGGCTGGGTATAGGCTACCCCGCCCCCGGTGCCTCCCAGAGTAAAGGAGGGACGGATGATAAGCGGCAGGCCGAGCTGCTTGCAGGCGCGCCTGGCTTCCGCCACCGTGCTGGCGGTAATGCTATCCAGCATCGGCTCCCCGATGCTCGCCATGAGGTTCTTGAAAAGCTCGCGGTTTGAGGCGTTGCGGATGGTTTCGATGGACGTGCCCAGCGAGCGCACGTTATATTTATCCAGCACGCCCGCTTCCGCCAGCTCGTGGGCCAGCGTGAGGCCGGTCTGCCCGCCGAGGGTGGGCAACAGCCCGTCCGGGCGCTCTCTATCGATAATGCGGGAGAGTATTTCCACGGTCAGCGGCTCGATGTAGACCACATCGGCGACTTCTTCATCCGTCATGATGGTGGCCGGGTTGGAGTTCACCAGGACGGAGGTAACGCCCTCCTCCCGCATGGCCTTGCACGCCTGCGTGCCGGCGTAGTCGAACTCCGCCGCCTGCCCGATGATGATAGGCCCGCTGCCGATGATTAAGACTTTAGAAGGTTTATAGGTCAAAATTTATGCTCCTTTGTTACTTTCATTGTCATGCTGGAGTCCCGATGCAATCGGGACAAAGCATCTGGTGGGGTGGGGTTTTTATAGCCTCCCCTCCGGATTCTTCGGTCACTCTCGCCTGCCAAAGTCTTGTACGGCGAGCAGGGCGTTCCCTCCAGAATGACATTCCCGCTGCCGATGATTAAGACTTTAGAGGGTTTATAGGTCAAGATGTGACTCCTTAATTGGTAAAGAATAACTCTTTACAAATGTCGCACTGTTTATTAGGCCTAAATTTGTAACTTTTATTCTTGCTGATAAGGCCGCGTTTCTGTATTCTCTCCAATTCAATTTTAAGAAATTCAAAGTCATTCTTAATTTGTTTGGCAGAAGATAATATTTCGGTGGCTTCACTTTTAAGAGTTGGTTCATTTTGAGCTTTCGCAAAAATTGATTTGCAGGTTTCAAGGATATCGCGGTTTTTTGCTCTGGCGAACATAGCTTCACCTGTCGCGAGAACAAAATATCCATAACCATCATCAGATATTTCTGATTTATTGAAATCATGCTTAATTTCTGTATTTTCAATTTGTGAATAAATGCTGGTTGTAATAGCATGTATAACGGCATCATTAATTTCCTCTTGACCAGAAAGTGGCCTAATGGGTAGGTTGATGCGAGCTTCATTTAGTCGCTCTTTGGTATAACTTGATATTTTTTCCTCAAATTTTCTAGCTGCTTCGTTTTGCTTCTGGAATTTACCCCCTGAGAGGTTATTTTTATTTGTCAATTCACCGAGATTGATATTCCATTTTTCTGTAAGTAAAGGATAATGCGCTTTTAAGCACGTGAATTGTTCCTTTTGTACATTTTCTAACTCTTCCCAATGACCCGTTATATAGACATTTCTAACACCAATATTAGTTAGTAACTTATAAATTGGAATTAAAGCACCTTCTAGTAAATCACTAAAATGCTCTTTTAAACTATCCCTATTTTCCTTTTTCTTTTCAATCCTGTTACTATTCCAAAAGTTTAGAAAAAAACCGATTATAACACCTAATAACCCGCCTACTATACTAATTACCAGTGTTACTTGTTCTTTATCCATCTTCTTTACCTCACCCCCTCGGCTGCGCTCAGGGCAAGCCCCCTTAAATCCCTCTCAATCTCTCTTTGCTAAAGAGAGAAGCTATCCTCTTGCCCCTTTTCTCCTCCCGGCCAGGTTCAGGTTCTATGCTAACCGAAAGAAAGTAGCCGCTACTCCCTTCCCTTTCCCGTCTCCCACTTTGAAAAAGGGGGATTAAGGGGGATTTTCGTCCGGGGATTAAGGGGGATTTTCGTCCCAATCGCATTCTCTATACTCCCGAAAACGCCATCGATATTTGTTAATACGTCGGTATTACTAAATCTCATTATTTTTAGTCCCAAACCTGACATATATGCGTCTCTCGCTTTATCGTACTCTACCC
>JBEKAC010000035.1:0-26520 GCA_050018395.1 Dehalococcoidales bacterium | reverse complement strand
TAATGCCCTGCCTGGCGAGCATCTTGGCGTGGGCGATGCTGCCGGCGATGTCCTGCTGGTAAAGCCGTCTATCGAAGGAAAGTGAGGCGGTATATTGCGCCGCGAGTTTATCCGCGGGCTTGGTGAAGCGGCCCCTGATATGACTCATCTATTTATAAACTTCCTTTTCCCCTCACCTTATTCCTCTCCCACAATGGCAACAGGAAAGACTTATAAAAACCCTCTCTATCTCTCCCTTTATGAAAGGGAGAAAATCAGTCTCCCTCTTTCGTAAAGAGGGATAAAGGGAGTTTTTTACTTCTTTTCCTCGTCCGGGGCCATAATGCTTAGCGGCCCTTCCTTGTCCGCCAGGAGCTGCACCTGCGCCTGCGTTTTAACCGCCAGGCCCCACAGGTGAATAAAGCCCTCGGCGGCTTTCTGGTTGAACTTATCTCCCTTATCATAGGTCGCCAGGCTTAAGTTGTAAAGCGACCACGGGGACTTGCGCCCGACCACAGTGGCATGTGCCTTGAAAAGCTTGACCCGGACCGTGCCGGAGACATAGCGCTGCGAGCTCAAGATGTAAGCCGATAAGTCCCGGTTAAGCTGACTGAACCAGAGGCCGTTATATATCAGGTCGGCCAACTGCGTGGCCACGTATTGTTTGAAGCGCAGCTGGTCCCTGGACATGGTCATGGCTTCTAACGCCTGGTGAGCCTGAATCAAAAGGACGGCGGCCGGCGCCTCGTAAATCTCGCGGGACTTGATGCCCACCACCCGGTTCTCGATGTGGTCGATCCGGCCGATACCGTGTTTTCCGGCGATTTCATTCATCTTTTGAACCAGGGCAATGCCCGCCATCGCCTGGCCATCGATAGCCGTCGGGACTCCCTTTTCAAAGCTTATCTCCACATACTGCGGCTTATCCGGAGCTTCATCCGGGGATTTGGTCCAGGAATAAACGTCCGCCGGAGGTTCCATCCACGGGTCTTCCAGCGCGCCGCATTCAATACTCTTGCCCCACAGGTTTTCGTCGATGGAATAGGGGCTCTTTTTGGTGACGGGGATGGGTATGTCGTGGTCCTGCGCGTATTTAATGGTCTGTTCGCGCGTCATGCCCCATTCGCGGGCCGGAGCGATGATTTTCATCTGCGGCGCCAGAGAGTTAATGCCGACTTCAAAGCGCACCTGGTCATTGCCCTTGCCCGTGCAGCCGTGGGCGATGGCCGCCGCGCCTTCGGCCACGGCCGCGTCCACCAGCAGCTTAACCATCAGCGGCCTTGAAAGCGCCGTGGCCAGCGGGTACTGCCCCTCGTAAAGCGCGTTGGCCTGGAGGGCGGGGAAAACAAAATACTTGACGAACAGCTCTTTGCCGTCGATGACCAGCGCCTTGATGGCGCCTACTTTTAAAGCCTTCTGCCGCACCGCGGAAAAATCCTTTTCGTTGCCAACGTCGATAGTGACGGCAATAACATCAACGTTATATTTTTCCTGGAGCCACTTGATGGCTACCGATGTATCCACTCCCCCGCTGTAAGCGAGGACAACTTTGTCTTTCACCGGATGCCTCCATTGCTCGCGGTCAATGCTTTGCCGCGAAGTTCCCTTCTAAAAATTTTATTACCGCCGAGCTCACGCCCGGGTACTGCCAGGAATAGTCATGCCCCGGCGCCTTGAGCCAGCTTAAAATAGTGCCTGGTTTATTTTTCCGCCCCATCCAGCTTTTAAATGTCGCCCACAATATAGCGCGTACCTTGCCGTCGCTGAAGGTGTCTACATAGCTTCCGTTGCTGTTCATACTCAAAGTTCTTTCCCGAACGACCGGCTTGTGCCAGAACGGCATGCCCGTTTGGATGCTGAACAGGTTCTGTTTATCTCTCAGGATGCGCATTACCCTGTCTGAAAAAACCGTGCCGGTGCTTTCGCCGGCGATTATTACTTTCCGTGCCGGCAGGTTATCGATAAGGAATTCCACCCTCCTGGCCAGGTCTTTAGCCTTATGCGGATAACGATAAGCCGCCTCAAAAAATTCTTTAATACTGCTCGCCAGCCCGCTGCCTGTCCGGCGGTAATTCAGTACCAGCGGATGGTATCCCAGTTTCTCCAGTTGCGACTTAATGCCGTTGAGGATGCTTTCCCAGCCGGGGGTATCTTTAGTCAGGTTCCACCCCATGCCCCCCGAGTTAAAGAAGATAACGACATCTTTTTCCCGGGCGGCGATGTAGGTCACCAGCAGCTCGTCGGCGTAGGCTTTAAGCCTCTGCCGCTGGCTACCGACGGCTTTCTTCGCCAGCCGGTTGGCGCTATCGATAACTTCCCGCGGTATGGTGGAGTAGTCCAGAGCCGCCATGTTGGGTTCCTGGATCCCGATGTTTTGCGACCTCTGCATTACTTCACCAATCCAGCCAGGACCTTATCCAGTTTGCCGATAGCCTCATCAACATCTTTGTTATTAATGATTAATGGCGGCATCAGGCGGATGGCATTGGGTTTGACCCTGTTGACCAGCAGTCCGTTTGCCAGGCACGCCATCAGCACGTCCTGCCCAATCTCGCTACCGAACTCCACGGCCACCAGCAGGCCGCGCCCCCGGACTTCCGTGATCAAGGAGTATTTTTTCTTCAGCTCCGCCAGCCTCGTCATCAGGTATTCGCCGACCTTTTTCGCATTACCGGCGATATCTTTTTCGATGAGATACTGCATCGTGGCGAAGCCGACGGCGCAGGCCAGCGGGTTACCCCCGAAAGTGCCGCCGTGGTCGCCCGGCGCAAAGACCGAAGCATGTTCCTTGGCCAAAACCGCCCCGATGGGCACACCGCCCGCCAGTCCCTTGGCCAGCGTCATGACATCCGGCTCGATACCATACAGCTGGTAGCCGAAGAGTGCGCCCAAGCGGCCTATCCCGGTCTGGATTTCGTCCAGCATCAGCAGGATACCCTTCTGGTCGCACCACTGCCGGACCTGCTTCAGATATCCTTCATCCGGTATGTTGACACCGATTTCCGCCTCGATCAGCTCCAGCATTACGGCGGCAGTTTTAGCGGTCGTGGCCGCTTTAATCGCCTCGATGTCGTTATATTTAACGTTAATAAAGCCCGCCGGCATGGGTTCATAGGGCGTATGGAAAGATTCCTGGCCGGTGGCAGCGGTCAGGGCTAGGGAGCGCCCGTGGAAGGACCCAATCGTCGTAATAACCTCATAAGCGCCGTTCAGCTTCAACTTGCCGTAGCGGCGGGCCAGCTTAATGGCGCCTTCGTTAGCTTCCAGGCCGCTGTTGCCGAAAAATACCCTGTCCAGACAGCTATTTTTTACAAGAAGTTCGGCCAGCTGTATCTGGGGTATGGTATAAAACTGGTTCGAGGTATGTAGCAGCTTTTTCGCCTGTGCGTTTAACGCTTTGATCACCACGGGGTGAGCGTGCCCCAGGCAATTTACAGCCCAGCCGCCGACGAAATCCAGGTATTCCTTACCATTATCGTCCCAGACACGCGCCCCTTTGCCGTGTTCCAAAACCACCGGAAGGCGCACCTTTTCAAAAGTGCGCATATAGTATTTCTTTTCAAGTTCCATCCAATTATTCATTTTTTTCCTTCTATAATGCGGCACGTAATAGCCGGAAGGTTTCAATCCCTCATCCGTTGTTACTTGCTACTTGATATTTGCTACTTAATTATGGCTGTTCCTCCGCCTTTGCCCTCCAGCGCCAGCCATAAAGCGTGAGGAGTCCTACCATCTATTATACGGGCAACCGTGCCGGCGTTTAAAGCCCGCAAGCAGGCGTTGATCTTGGGAATCATGCCCCCGGAGATCACGCCTGATGCAACCAACCCTTCCGCTGCCGCTTTTGATATCGTGGCCAGAATACGGCCGGATTTATCTTTAATCCCATCCACGTCCGTCAGGAAAAGCAGCGTTTTGGCGCCCAGCGCCGCCGCGATTTCTCCGGCGATGGGGTCGCCGTTGACGTTAATCAGTGCCAGGGCATCCGCCGGTCTTTCCAACGTATAAAGGCTGACCGGCGAGACAACGGGCACAAAGCCGCCCTTGAGCAGTGCTCCCAGCACGGCCGGATTCACTTTTTCCACGGTCCCGACCAAGCCCATGTCTTTATCTTTCACCCGGCTCTCGATGAGCGAACCGTCCGCGCCGCTGATGCCGACGGCTTTACCGCCCCGTGTATTTATCGCGGCGGTGATTTCTTTATTGACCAGGCCAGACAACACCGCCGTCACTACCTCCAGCGAAGGCAAATCCGTCACGCGCTCGCCGCGAACAAATTTCGTATCGATACCCAGCCGTTTAAGCCAGTCCGTCACGGTGTTGCCGCCGCCGTGTACCACTACCAGCGGTTTGCCCTGCTTTTGCAGCGCTAGAATGTCTTCAATGGTCGTGTCCCCGCTGTTAAAAGTGGAGCCGCCTATCTTGATAACGGTAAGGTCTTTCATTTTTTATCTTTAATCTTTGTTTTTGATTTTTGAGATTTTATTTTTGATTTTCCTACGTCGTGTACTCGGCGTTTATTTTCACATATTCCTCGGTAAGGTCGCAGCCCCAGGCGGTAGCCTCTCCTTTACCGAGGTGCAGGTCAAGGGTGAATACTACCTCTTTGCCACCCAAGTATTTTACGACTGCTTTTTTATCGAAAGCTACCGGCGTGCCGTCTTTAACCACGCATGTAGGGCCGATGTCAAGCTCCGTTTTACTTTCTTCTAAAGCCACCCCGCTCCGCCCCACCGCCGCCATCACTCGCCCCCAGTTGGGGTCGCTGCCATACACCGCCGTTTTCACCAGCGATGAGCTTACTATCGTCTTAGCAGCCAGCCGCGCGTCTTTTAGGCTCGCTGCTCCTTGCACTTTCACTTCAATCAGTTTGGTTGCTCCCTCGCCGTCGCGGGCAGTCTCCCTCGCCAGGTAAACACAGACTTCATTAAGTGCCTGCTGGAAAACTCTGGCTTTACGGCTTCCCGAGATCATTCGCTCGCCCCCGGCTGCGCCGTTTGCCATCAATAATACCGTGTCGTTGGTGCTGGCATCACCATCTACGGACACCATATTTAAGGAAATATCAACGGCTTTCCGGAGCGCTTTCTTGAGGAAATCTTCATCAACGGAAGCGTCGGTAGTTAAAAAACAAAGCAAAGTTGCCATATTAGGAGCTATCATCCCCGAGCCCTTGAGCATCCCCCCTATGGTAAAGCCGTCCGCCTTGACTGCCACTTCCTTGGGCACCCTGTCCGTGGTCATGATCGCCCGGGCAAGGTCATGCCCCCCGACTACCGTCAGCTTGATTTTAGGTATGGCTGTGCGGATGCGTGCCATCGGCAGGTTCATACCGATGACGCCGGTGCTGGCCGCCAGGACGCTCTCCGCTTTGACACCGGCGTTCTTCGCCGCCAGTTCCGTCATCTCTAAAGCGTCCACCATACCCTGTGGGCCGGTGCAGGCGTTAGCGCAGCCGCTGTTCATTACCACGGCCGAAACTTTGCCATTTTTCAGCCGCTGCTGGTCCAGCAGTACCGGCGCCGCCTTGACCTTGTTGGTGGTAAAGACCGCCGCCGCCGTACAGGGCGTTTTGGAAAACAGTATCCCTAAATCGAGGCGTTGGGGATCGGGGTACTTGATGCTGGCATGCACGGCTCCGGCCAGAAACCCTCCGGGGGAGGTAATTCCACCGGAGGGGACCAAATCCGCTTCCGTTTTCATTACTTTAATATAGCATATTCAGGCTCTACAGGCAATTATGTTAATCGTGAAAGCTTGCTTGAAACTACCCAGTGCGGGTGTTAAACTCAAGCTAGCAACTATCAATTATCCGGGAGGTAAATCTTGAGCTTAAAAGACGATATCAAGCTATACGCCGTCGAGCGGCTGGACATGGACTACTGCGGGATTACCGGCGTCGACCGGCTGGCGGGGGCGCCGGAAGGGCACCGGCCGACCGACCTGCTGCCCGGCGCCAAATCGGTGGTGGTAATGGCGGTCAAACTAAGCCAGGGAGTCGTGCAGACAATATTCCGGGCGCACGAAGATGGCTTGAGAGAGGCCATGTCTATTTACGGCTCGTACGGCTATTCCCTTTTCCCCAACTACTATTTAAAGTTCGCCGCCTACAGCCTGGCGCGGTTCCTGGAAAAGCGAGGTCATATGTCCACGCCGATGCCTTCAGGGCCGGGCAGCGCCGGCGCGCCTTTTTCCAACCGTCATGCGGCGGTAGCGGCCGGCATCGGCGTGTTCGGCTGGTCGAGCATCGTCATCGCACCGGACTACGGGCCGCGGATAAGAATCGTCAGCGTCATCACCCGGGCAGAAATCGAGCCCGACCCGATGTACAGCGGGCCGGAAATCTGTAATCCCCAGAAGTGCGGCATCTGCATCCGGGTCTGCCCCACCCACGCTATCAGCGCTACCCGCACCAAAACCGTGACCATGGGCGGGCGCGAGTTCACTTACAATTATCTGGATTTCAATGCCTGCCAGGTCGGCACGGAAGGTTTGACGAAGAAAAATCTCGCGCTCAAAGATATCACCGTACCGGACAACCCCACCCGGGAGGACCTGGAAGAAGCCCGCAAGCAAATAGACCCGCGGCAACGGATGGAGGTCATCGGCGGTTCGCCGGCGTACCACTGCGGCAAATGCCTGGCCTATTGCCCCACGGGGCCCAAAGGCTGGCTCAAAACGGTTTCCAGCCGCGATTTAACCAAATAGCATCCGTTTAATAAAAAGGGGGAGGTCGAGATGAAAATCGTACGCTTTGCCCACGGCGGTAAGGAAGAATACGGCGTATTATACGAAGACGCCGTGATGAGCATCGAAGGCTCTCCCTTTGCAGACATCAGAGAAACCCACCAGCATTACCGGCTGGCCGATTTAAAGCTGCTGGCGCCATGCCAGCCTTCCAAAATCGTGGCGCTGGGAGTCAACTACCACTCCCACAGCGACGAGATGAACCACCCTCCGCCGGACGAACCCCTGATATTTATCAAGCCGGCTTCGGCCGTCATCGGGACGGAGGAAAGCATCGTTTACCCGCCCTCTTCGATGAGAGTGGACTACGAGGGCGAGCTGGGGGTAGTCATCAAAGCAGTGGCGAGGCAGGTATCCAAGGAAAAAGCCAGGAATTATATCCTGGGCTATACCTGCGTGAATGACGTGACCGCCCGCGACCTCCAGGCCAAAGACAAGCAGTGGACACGCGCCAAGGGCTTCGATACCTTTTGCCCCCTCGGCCCCTGCATCGAGACGGAGCTATCACCTTATGACCTGGCGCTGGAGACCCGCCTGAACGGGGCAGTCAAACAGCAGACCCGCACCTCCCAGCTTATCTTCCCGGTTTATGAACTGGTGAGCTTTATCTCCCAGGTCATGACCCTCCTCCCCGGCGACGTCATTGCCACGGGCACGCCCGGCGGCATCGGCCCCATGCAGCCCGGGGACACGGTGGAGGTAAATATCGAGGGCATCGGGACGCTAAGAAACTACGTGGTCAAACCGGAATAGTTATTAATGAAGCTTTCATATATACAAATAGCCCTCGGAGTCCTCATTGTTTTGGCCGGCGGCTACATCACGTGGTGGATGCTGTTCAATGCTTCCTTCCAGATGGAAGCTCCCATGCCCGGTGGCAGTGGATGGGTATCCCTTGCCCCGGAACACGAAGCGCTGGCTAACGCCGCCAGGTACGGCTCCGTATTACTTTTATGCCTAGGTATAATAGTAGCGGTCACCGGTTTTTTGCAGACCGGGAAAGCCCCCGAACGCGTTAAGAAACTAGCGGTAGCCCAATTGGCCGCCGGAGCGCTGACAATAGCCCTGGCTTTTTTTATCGGTCTCTGGGGGTTCCCGACCGAATTCGTTTCCCGGACAGCAGTAAACAATAACCTGCCGCTGCGGATATTCAGCCCATTGGAACCCTCCGGGACATATGCCGTTTATATGACCTTTATACTTGCTTTATTGGGGGTTGTGGTGCTGGTTATCGCCATTACCCAACTGTTAACATTAAAAAGACCAGGAATCTTTAACAAAGGAGCATGATGGAACAGAAAATCGTTTATTTTGAGAAACCCGGCGGTGAGGAAAACACCGTCCAGACCCTCGGTTTAGCCAAAGCGCGCGCGGAAGAACTGGGCATCAGGACCGTCGTGGTGGCATCTACGGCCGGCGGCACCGCCGTTAAAGCCGTGGATGTCTTTAAAGGGTATAAAGTTATCATTGTCACTCACGTTGCCGGTATGCGCGAACCTAACACCCAGGAATTTACCGAGGAAAACCGTAAAATCGTAGAGCAGAAAGGCGGTATCATAGTCACCGCCGCCCATGTATTCGGAGCTCTGCACCGCTCGCTGGGAGCCACCGGGAGCCCGCCAATACCCACCAGCGCCATGGGAGACATTATGGCTAACACGCTACGGACTTTCGGGCAAGGCATGAAAGTAGTCTGCGAATGCGCCGCGATGGCGGCGGACGCCGGCGCCGTACGGGTCGACGAAGAGATTATTTCCATCGGCGGGACAGGAAGAGGGGCGGATACGGCCGTCGTCCTCCAGCCCAGCTATTCGCACCGCTACTTCAATTTAAGGGTTAAAGAAATCATCTGTAAGCCGCGTCTTTAAGGCTAGGACAACATGCACCACACGCTCAAGTTCTATAACGCCAACCGGCCCTACATCCTGCGGTTTTACATGTTCTTCGCTGCCTGCACGGGGGTCCCTTTACTGGGCCGCCTGGTGCGAAAAACCGCCAATGCCTACGGGCGCAGCCAGCACAACGCCCACCTGCTCTCTCCGGCGGAGGCGGAAGAACTCATCGCCGGGGCGGGGGGCATAGCTTCGGCACCCTGTACCTGCCGCACCCTTTATAAAAAATGCGATAACCCCAGGGATAACGAGGTTCTGCTGGCGCCGTCACGCCACGTCCTGTTGGAAACATTGCCCCGTGAAGCCACGGAAATCAGTCGGGCAAAAGCCCTGGAAATCATCCACGACAGCCATAAACGGGGCCTGGTTTTGACTATTCTGAAATGCCGCGGGGATTATTACGCGATATGCAGCTGCTGCTCCTGCTGCTGCGTGCCGCTGCGCCTTGCCAAACAATATAAGATCGGGGAAGCACTGGTGCGGCAAAAAGACATCGTCCAGGAGTTCCGGGAATATGTGGCGGCCCACCAGCACGATGATTAGTTAAGTATTTATTGTTAACCCGCTCACCCTGAGCTTGTCGAAGGGTGAGTTTTTTTATCCCGCTCTGGTTCCCTTCGGTTGACTCAGGGTAAACTTTCGGCTCACCATGAGCGGCAGCTACTTAACCCTACCCCAGAAAGCTGGTGATCAGGCTGGAGAACTTTTTCAACTCATCGCGGTGGACATTGTGGCCGCGCTTTTTAAAGACCTCGATGCGGCAGTCCGGTATCGCTTTAGCCGCCCGGTATGCCTGCTTCACCGGCACCACCGGGTCCCGCGCGCCCCATACCAGCAGCGTCGGCATCTTTATCTCGGGGAGCCGCGGCTCGAGCACCAGGGTCTGCTCGCGGAAAGAAGTAATGTTGCCGCCCACCGTCATGCTGACCGGCGAAAGCGGTTTAACTAGTTTCGCCGGGTTGAGCAGCTTGGCCACCCAAACGATACTCTTGAAAACGAAATCCATTAAGGCGCCGAAGGAATTGATCAGTGCCGGCAGGGTAAAGAGCCTGACCCAGAAAGCGATTTCCCGCCCCAGGCAGAGGCTGCTCACCAGCACCAGTTTTTTGATTTTTTGCGGGAACTTAAGCGTGTAATCCAGGGCGATACCGCCCCCCAGCGAGTGCCCGATGATGTAGAATTTTTCCAATCCCAGGCTTTTGGCGAACTTATCCACGAAGTCGGTCAACTCCGGGATATAATAGTCGCCGTCCAGCGGCTGGCTACCGCCGTAACCGGGAAGGTCCGGGGCATAGACCGTGTATTTTTCCGCCAGTTCTCCGATGTTGTTCCACCACGTTTTGGCATCGCCGCCGCCACCGTGTATCACCACCAGCGGCTCGCCCTGCCCCGCGGTGTAATAGAGGACATCCCGTCCGTCAACTTTAATTGTCTTGCTCTGTACGCTGGTCATATCAAATTCCTTTAATTATTTATCTTAAGTTTAAAGCGGCTATGATATTTACCAGGTATAGATAAAACGTCATAATCGTTTCTAATCTTACAATCGAAAAGCTACATCCTTGTCTCAAAAACCTGGCGGGCTATCACAAAATCCTCACAAAAATATTACCCTCACTATATATAACGAAAATCCGCGATGTTTGGTTACTGGTATATATCGCCTATATAGTATTCAATCGGCGCGGCGTTGAAACAATACTTCCGCACGGTACTTTATGGTGGTTGAACCCAGTATTTTCGGATACTCCCTTTTTTAAGTTTAACCCGGGCGATGTTAAGAACCCGTTAAAAAAGTCTCGATATCCAAAAATATTTGGACAAAAAAAGAGGGGCTTTCGCCCCTCTTTTAGGGTCAAGAACGAAGATGAAGGTTTCTATTTTGACAGCGGTCTCAGGATAGCGCGGCCGGGCCCGGCATCGCCGTTGTACATGAGGAGAGGCAGGAAGAGCAATTCATATTCGCCGGGAGGCACGTCAGCCAGCGCGCAATCTTCCAGCACATAAATGCCGGCGCCCAGCAAAGTCGTGTGAGTCTTCATGATGTTTTCCTGCCGTTTGTAAGAGCCGATGGTAATAAAATCGATACCGACCAGCTTTACGCCTGCTTCCTTAAGATAGTCCGATGCGTCGTCATCGAGATAGCAATAATCATCGCTGAACTTGGCGGCGGCATAGGCCGGCGGGGAACCGGCAGAGTTGCGCGTCTTGAAAAGCACCCGGTCGCCTTTCTTGATATTCTTGGTCTTCAGTTCGGCGGCTTTAATGCTTTCCTTATCCTTAATTTCAATCACCCGGCACGGCCCGATGGTGGCGTCCAGCGGCATATCGCTTATCGTCGAACCTTCCGGAATAAAGTGCAGCGGCGAATCAACATGCGTGCCGGTGTGTGAAATAATTTCCAGCATGGACATCATGACCGGAGCGCCCAGGTTGCGGTCCGTCATGCGGTAAATCTTGGGCGGGACGGGGTCGGTGGGGAAATAGAGCATCCCCTGCTTGAGCGGAATGGAAATGTCATACCAGCCTTTGGGTACTTTAACTGCCATGAAAAGCCTCCTTAATGTGATGTTTCCCTAAAGAATAAAGCAATCAGAAAAGCGCGTCAAGCCAGGGGGCGGTATTTCTTCATAAACTGTTCCATGGAAAAGGGGCCACCGTGCCCGGGATAAACGGTACGTATATTCAGCTTCTTTAGCTTCTCGATGCTGGCGTTATGGTCCGCCGCCTCATTGATATAGCAAATGAAACCCGGCAGGCCGAAGAAATTGTATATCAGGTCGCCGCAGAAGAGGTCTCCCCCGCCGGTCAGCACGCCCAGCGACCCCTTGGAGTGCCCCGGCAGGTAGAGAACCCGTGCGTCGAACCCGTAGGCAGCGAGCTCGAAGCTTTCGTCAATCGTTAAGTCCGGTGTGAATACCTCGAATTTGCCCGGCTTAAAGAAAACCGTCATGTTGGACATCATCCGGAACATTAAGGAGTATTTGTCCGATTTAGTTTTACGGTTCCAGTTCATATCGCCGCTTTCCGCCATGCCGATATCACCCTGGTGCATCGCGATTTTCGCGCCGTATTTTTGCAACAGCCAGACGCAGTTGCCGATATGGTCAATATCGCCGTGGGTCAGGATAACCAGCTTGAGATTGCCGGGCCGGCAGCCGGCACCAGTCAGCTCTTTCTCCAGAAAAGCGCGCCTGGCGGGATAGCCGGCGTCGATGAGCAGGAAACTATCGCCGTTTTTTAGCAGATAGGCGTTAACGCCCCCGAATTTGATGGTTTTAATTTCCAGCGGCATGTTTCGCTCCAAATCAAGGCGGATTACTTAAAGGTTGTCATTCGTAACAGCAGCCAGTAATACATGCGCTTGGGAAGCATGGGGAAAAACCGCGCCATGACCCGGTTCATCATGCCGGGCATACAAACGATTTTATTTTTCTTGAGGCTTTTGAGAGAATAATCAACCACTTTCTCCGGACTACTCATCATCCTTTTCCCTTTGCTCATCATCTGCTCATACTCTTCTTTGGACCAATAATCTTTGGAAAAGTTGGTGCTTGTACCCCCCGGGCAGAGCACTTGCACCCTGATGCCTTTATCTTTGAGCTCATAATACAGGGATTGAGAATATATCTTGAGGAAAGCCTTGGTGCCGCAGTAGACAGTACCGGTTGGCAGGGGCATGAAAGCGGCCAAGGAAGAAACGTTAATGATATCGCCCCTGCCCCGCTGGATCATTTGCGGAACGATAGCCGACACCAGCATTAAGGGCACCATGTTGTGTACCTTGACCATCTTTAAGTGTTCCGAAATATCAACTTCATTAAAGTGTTTAAGGTAGCCGCTGTACCCGGCGTTATTGATAAGCATTTCGATATCGTCTTTGGCTTTCACGGCATCGAGCAGTTTTTGCACATCGGCGTCATTCGATAGCTCCGCGATAATAACGTTGACCTTGACGTTGTATTGTTTGCCCAGTTCATCGGCGAGCTTCTGGATAATTTCCTTCTTGCGCCCGGTAATGATCAAGTCATACCCCTGCGCCGAAAGTCTTTTAGCGTAGACTGCCCCGATTCCCGAGGTTGCCCCGGTGATTACCGCTGTTTTGCTCATCTTCCCTCCATTAAATAAATATTCAGGCAGTACATTATGTAATCTACGGTCGCCCGCCGCGAGCCGGTTAATGTTTTGCTTCGCTAGTTTTTTACCGGTTTATTCCTTTTGCTTTTGCTGGTATTCTCCCGGCATCTGGCTGGTGGGTACGCCGGCTACAACAGATTTAGCCCAAGTAGCGGCCCGCTCAACCTCCCCGTCCACCAGCTGGCCTTTACCTCCCTTGACGAAGAACCCCTGCGGCTGGGCAGTGCTGTTGGCTTTTTTTTCTTTGAAAGAGGCTTCGATGCGGTTGGCCGCCCAGCCGAACATTTTGACGAAAAAGCCTTTCATGCGGGTATCGAAAGCGGCCACGCGTTTGCCCGCCAGGGATTCCGCCGTGAGGCCATCCAGGAACGTTTTCATGGCGGGGGTGGTGCGCCCGCCCTGTGTCGGCGAGCCGACGATGAGCAGGTTGCTGGCGGCGATAGCCTCGGGTTTGACCTCGGTTACTTTAACGACTTTAGCATCTCCCCCCAACGCCTCCCCCATGGCTCTGGCGATTTTCTCCGTGCTGCCGTAAAGGGAATCGTAAACGATCAATACTTTCATGAATCACCTCCATTTATGTTCACTCCAGTGTACTCCAAAAGCGATAAATGGACAAGCCGGGAACAGGTAGAAAATCCATATCGCCGGCATTGACCGAGGGAGTATAATTTGTGTAAAGGAAAAGTTTCCTCTCCCTCGTGAGAGAGGATTAAGTTAAGGGGGAAAAACCTAAAATGGAAAGCCGGTTTGAAAAGCTGGCCAGGCAGCGCGCCAGGGCTTTTTCCGCGGCGGAGAGCGAAAAAATCCTGGAAACGATGCTGCCCCTCGGCACGTTTGAGGAGCTGGAAAAGCTGCACGCCGCCACTTTTTCCCCGGCGGAGTGCACTAAAATACTGGACGCCATGCTGCGCGTCGCCACTTACGAACAGCTGGAAAGCCTCCTCGCTAAAACTTTTTCCCCGGTGGATTCGGAAAAAATCGTGAACGCCATGGTGGCGATATCCCAGCAACACGGCGAGGCCGCCCGCGCGGCAGGCTCCGGCGCTTTACCTCGAAAGCAATATGACGTGTTTATCCTGCACGCCGCCGAGGACGAAGAATTCGCCGCCCCGCTGGCGTTAGCTTTAAAAAGCAAAGGGCTGAAAGTCGCTTTTACCGACTTCGTGGTCCAGTCCGGAGACTGGCTCCAGCGCGAAATAGAGCGGGGGATGGCACAAAGCCGATACGGGGTGCTGATATTGAGCCAGAACTTTTTTTACAAACTGTGGCCGCAGACCGAGCAGGAAGGCCTGGCGACCCGGGAGCATCTAAGCGCCAAAACGTTATTGGGCGTACTGCATGAATACGATGAAAAAAGTGTTGTCTCTTACTCCCCGACGCTGGCGGACAGAATTGTCCTGGACTCTGAATCAGGCGCGGAAGTGGCAGCCGACGTAATCTATAACAGGATTACCGGCAGATAAGATATTGAGACGATAAAAAATGGATAGCCTAAAATTTTCACCCTCACCTTAGTCCTCTCCCCTCGAGGGAGAGGAAATTGTTGATAAATCCCCCTTAATCCCTTCAGGGAGAACCTCAAGGGTGAACCCCCTTTTTCAAAGGGGGACAAACAAAAGGGGATTAAATAACAAGTAGTAAGAAAGTGATAATGCGGGAATTACCTCAATAATTAAGGGGCAAAAACCAAAGACACAAATAAAAAACTAAAAATAACATTCGTACTATATTTTATCATTTATAAGTTTTTCTAATATTAGTTTACGCATTGATAGATAGTAATAATTTATCACTTTAAAATCAACTATCCGTAAATCATACTGTTCAGTCCGGTAGTATTGTTGTTTTAGTTCAATTATTTTTTGATTAGGAAAATCATGATCTAATTTTGCCTGATTTATCTGGTCATCAATTATTTTGATACTTGTTAGTGAATTATTTAAAACCTTTCGAGCCGCCCTAGCACTAAAAAAACTCATAAAAATACATGCCATAAACAATTGCAGAATTATTGAAACTAAAAAATAAATTATAGCATTACTTAATGATATCATTGTGGGAATTATAAATAGAAAAGCTAACAATGGAATAGCTGTTGACGCCAAAACCAAGATAGCTGTTGTGATTTGGGATAACCTATGTAGAGTTTTGAGATTGAATTTTGATTTCATGTCAACGAAGTTTGTATAAAATCCGCCTTTTTGAGAAAAGGCTATCCAGTTTGAAGATTGAAACAAGGTTAAAATATAGAATATAGATACAATAACAGGATATACAATGTTAATATTGCCAACATTATCTAAAAACCTTGTTTTAAGCAATATTAGCCCTATTAGAGTAATAACAAACAATATGCTAACCGAATTTGATATCGAATTACTATTTTCAAAATACCAAGTATAACCATAACTCATTGCTTTTTGACCATATTTTTTATATGTTTTTTCTATATCTTCAAGTTTAACTTTGGTTATTATGTGGTAACTTTTAATCCCAGAATATAAAGACCACAAAGTCATTAATAGAAACGAAGTTGGGATCCAAAATATAAAAATCTTTTGAACGATAGAACTCAAACCTATACTAACACCCAAAGCTACAATAGTAGTTATTAGAGATACATTTGAACTGATACTTTGTATTTGGTTTTGAATATGTTTTATACTTTGATTGATAGCTTCACGTAAATCATCCCACTCTTTTAATACTTCATCCACCATTCTTCTCCACCTCACATATCTCTTAAGTTTTTTTCTACTTCGCCCACGTGCCGTAGGAAATGGACATCCCCATCAGCTCCGGCGGGTACTTAAAGCCCATTTTCACCAGCTTCACCATCCCCTTGCCCAGGTCGCGGGTGGCGGCCACGCACTTCTCCAGCTGCTTGACGTCCCCGGGCGCCATGGCGTAAGCGGAAATGTAGCCGCCGTAAAGCATCTTGCGGGACACGAGGTAGAAGCCCAGGTCCTTCACGGCGTCAATATTGCCGAAACTCGCCGCTACGACGATGATTCCCCCCACTTTGTTGTTCAGGTTGCGGGCGGGGTGGCTTAAAGCGACGGAGCGGTCCATGATCGTCTTGCACTGGGCGGTCATGTTATAAAAATATACCGGCGTCCCAAAGATAATGCCGTCCACCGCCAGCATCTTCTCGTAAAGCGGCTGCATGTCGTCCTTCTGGGCGCAGATGCCCTTTTCGCGGCAGGCGTCGCAGGCCAGGCACGGCCGGATGTCTTTGCCCGCCACGGTGAACAGTTCCGTGTCCGCGCCGGCCTTTTGCGCGGTTAACAGCGCCTCGTTCAAAAGAATTTCCGTGTTGCCATTCTTTCGCGGACTGCAGCAGATGCCCAGAATCTTCATGCTTTGCTCCTTTTCACCGGTGTAATTGCGAGCTAGGCAATCCGCTAAGTCCATTCCATGAGATTGCCACGCCTCCCGGCCACGGTCGGGATGGCTCGCAATGACAGCTAATTTTTTATCTCGTGTGCGTACCGAAAGCGCCCGGCCCCCGGGCAAACTCGTCCGGGTACTTGAAATTCATCTTTATTAAAGCTACCATCTGCCTCCCGAGTTTGTTCAACTCCTCGAGGCATTTGGGCATCGTTTTCAGATCGGCCGGCTCATGTAGATAAGCGGATACCTGGTTGGCGGGCAGCATCCGCCGCTGGACGATGTAGTAGCTGTAGTCCTTTAAAACGTCGACCATGCCCAGGCTGCCGCAGGAAGCCACCACGCCGCAGACCTTGTTCGCCAGGCTTCTTTCCGGCTTGTTGAGCGCAATCGTCCGGTCCATGATGGCTTTAGCCTGCGCCGTCATCCCCCAGAAATACACCGGCGTGCCGAAGATAATGCCGTCCGCGGCGATCATTTTGTCCTGCAGTACCGCCACGTCGTCCTTGATATGGCATTTACCGGTCTTGGTGCAGCCCCAGCAGCCATCGCAGGGCTGGATGTTCTTCCCGGCAATGCTGAATAGCTCGACCTCCGCCCCTTCGGCTTTGGCGGCGTTTAACACTTCGGTCAACATGGCGACGGTGTTGCCGCTGGCCCTCGGACTGCAGGATACGCCTATGATTTTCATGTTAATGCTCCTTTTCTTATTGTCATTGCGAGGAGCGTAGCGACGTGGCAATCTCAATCTTTAGGTCAAATCAGTCACGGGGATTGCCACGCCTTCCCTTCGGGAATGGCTCGCAATGACGGCGGGTTTTTATCCCTCCCCCGCCTTTTTTTTGAGTTCATAAAGTTTATTTAAAGCTTCCAGCGGCGTCAGCGCGTTAATATCAATCTCGTCCAGGGCTTTTTCCACCTCCCCTTTTCCCCCGAACAAAGGCATCTGCGCCGCCGGCTCTCTGGCTTTTTTTGCCGGCTTTACCTCACGCCCGTTGCTTTCCAGCTCGTCCAGGACTTCGCGGGCGCGATGGAGCACCGGCCGGGGCAGCCCCGCCAGCTGCGCCACGTGGATGCCGTAGCTCTTGTCCACCCCGCCCGGCACAATTTTATGCAGGAAAAGCACCTTGCCCGCTTCCTCGATGACCGCCACGTTAAAATTCTTCACCCGCGGCAGGTAGCCCGCCAGTGCCACCATCTCGTGGTAATGCGTGGCGAAGACCGTGCGCGCGCCCAGCCCTTTATGATTGTGGATGTACTCCGCCACGGCGCGGGCGATGGACAGCCCGTCATAAGTGCTGGTGCCGCGGCCGATTTCGTCCAGGATTAACAGCGAGCGCGAGGTGGCGTTGTTGAGGATATTGGCCGTCTCGACCATCTCCACCATGAAGGTCGATTGCCCCGCCGCCAGGTCGTCCCGCGCCCCGATGCGCGTAAAAATGCGGTCGACGATGCCGATTTTGGCCGAAGCCGCCGGCACATAGCTGCCCATCTGCGCCAGCAAAACGATAAGGGCCACCTGCCGTAAGTACGTCGATTTGCCGGACATGTTAGGCCCGGTGAGGACGATAAGCTGGGCATCGTCATTAGACAGGTAAATATCATTCGGCACAAAAGAGCCGTCGGTGAGGTTTCTTTCCACGACCGGGTGGCGTCCCTCTTTAATATCGATAATGTTGCCGTTATCCAGAGAAGGACGGACATAGTTATGGCGCGCCGCCACATCCGCCAGGGCGGTATAAACGTCCAGGCGCGCTAAAGCCGCCCCCAGCGCCAGGATGCGCTCGCTGTCCAGGGCCACCTGCCGGCAAACGCGCCGGTAAAGGTCGGTTTCCATTTGGCCCAGGCGGTCGCGCGCGTTGAGGATGGTGGATTCGTACTCTTTGAGCTCCGGCGTGAAAAACCGCTCGCCGTTAACGAGGGTCTGCTTGCGGATAAAGTCCGCCGGCACCTGCTTGAGGCTGGCATTGGACACCTCAATATAATAGCCGAAGACATTATTGAAGCCGACCTTCAGGTTCTTGATGCCGGTACGCTCGCGCTCCTTGAGCTCCAAGTTGGCGAGGTACTTTTTGGCGCTACCGGAGACGTCACGCAGGGCGTCCAGCTCCTCGGAGAAGCCGTGCTTAATGACACCACCCTCCCCCACGACGGAAGACGGTTCTTCCTCGATGGCTTTAGCGATGAGGTCGATAGGTTCCTGGCAGGGCTTCAAATCAAGGACTACGCTGGAGATGACGTTACCGACCTCACCCCCTGTTGTCCCCCTCTCCGCTGGCAGAGAGGGGGAGGGATTACGAGGCCTTTCGCCATGTTCTGGTTGACGTAGTAACTCTGCCAGTTTGGGTACGGCTTCCAGGCTGTGCTTGAGCGCCACTATCTCCCGCGGTAAAGCGATTTCGCCCCGGACGCGGTTAATCAGCCGCTCCAGGTCCGCCACGTCCTTGAGCATGGCCGCTATCTGGTGCCGCGCCAGTGAATTTTCGGTGAACCAGGTTATCGCATCCAGCCTCCGGTTGAGGGCAGCGGGGTCTAAAAGCGGCTGCCCGAGCCACTTCCTCAACAGCCGCCCGCCCATGGGGGTTTTGGTGGCATCGATAACGGAAAGCAGCGAGCCTTCAGTACCGCCCGAACGCGCCCCCTGGAAGATTTCCAGGTTGTGCTGTGTCTGCGTGTCCAGCGCCATGTAGCTTTCCGTGGAATATGTGGCTAAATGGGTGAGCTGGCCGAGCCCGCTTTTCTGCGTCTCCCCGAGGTAATAAACGATGGCGCCCGCCGCTTTTATCGCTAAAGGCAGATGGGCACAGCCGTAGCCTTCCAATGTCGTCGCGCCGAAGTGGTCTAAAAGCGCCTGCCGCGCTACCTCCAGGTCGAACCGGTAGCCGTCGATGCGGGTGATATTCTCTTTAACACCTAATGCGGCGATATCCGCTCCCTCGGCGGCGACGACCTCGGAGGGGTTGAGGCGTTCCAGCTCGGTTTTCGCCCGGGCTAAAGGCAGCTGCGTCACGGCGAACTCGCTGGTGGTGATGTCCACCAACGCAATGCCAACCTCCCCTTCTCCCACCGCCACGGCCACGAGATAATTGTTGGTCTTGCTGTTGAGCAAATTGGGCTCGACGACGGTGCCGGGCGTGACCAGCCGCACGACGTCCCGCTCCACCAGGCCCTTGACCTCCCCCGGCCTGGTCAATTGCTCGACGATGGCAACCTTGTAGCCGCGGTTGATGAGCCTGGCCAGGTAGCCGTCCAGCGCGTGGTAAGGAATGCCCGCCAGCGGTATCTTGTTGCCCTTGCCCATCTCCCGCGAGGTGAGCACGATTTCCAGCTCTCTGGAGGTTATCCGCGCGTCCTCGTCAAACGTCTCGTAAAAGTCCCCCAGGCGGAACAACACGATGGCGTTGGGGTACTGCTTTTTGATGCGGAGATACTGGCGGCGGATGGGGGTGACGTCTTCTTTCATGGTAAGGATATTTTACAGTAATTAGTTGCCAGTTACTAGTTATCAGTTACCAGCGGGAGCAAAATCCCTCTGTCTCTCCCTTTTACAAAGGGAGACTTCCCCAGCAAGGGAAAAGGTGGCGATTTGTTTATTTGTTTTTTAAAGAAATTTTTTAGGAGGTTCAGCTTCAGGGTGAAGCTGAATTGATTTGGATTTGATTTATGTTAAACCGGCAAATCGCCTAATCCTTATTTCTAATATAAAATACACCGAAAGGGGACGGGAAGCAACAGAGTTTTGACGCATACCCGAGGGAGAGGACAGGCCTGCCTTGAGCGAAGCCGAATGGGAGAGGGTAAAGGGTAGAGGAAAAACTCTAAGCACGAAGCTCTAAACAAATTCAAAAATCAAAGGTCAAAAACTTGCCCCGTACTTGATATGGGGTCAAAGACACAGAGAAAAGTGAAAAATAGGGATAGTGAAGGGGGCATGTTTTACTAATTATGTAATAACACATCAATTATTGGTAAGAAATAAATCGTCTATTTTATTAAGTGTAACAGGAGAAAGAATTACAAACAATAATCCCAAAATGAATACTGCAACTGCAACCCAATGACTGAGCGAATTAATCGCTAGCGAAGCAAGCATGGCGGCTAAACCATAACTCATTTTCCATCGTTTAATAGAATTTATTTCGTTTCGCTTAAAGATTTTGATAATGTATTGTTGGTTTCTTAGAACTTCTTCAAGACGTGAGTCATCAATTTCAGACATATTTCTTTCTCCTTTTTTGTTCTATAGTCTTTCAAATATCAAATATTGATTTCGGTTGTTCTTTTTGCTTTTATCGTGGTTTAGGAGTTCTTCGCCTGTATGTAGTCCTGTGTGGATGTTTACGCTTAACTTGCGTAAGTTTTTTGCCCATTAGTCTCCTTTCTTTAGATAATTACTCCATAATTTGAAAACACTTATTCCATCTTCAGTAAACCAACGCGCTGGGCCTTGCACCGAATCACTCATTAATTTGTTTTCTTTAAGTCCTATTTCTGCTAATTTGCTCATAGAAAACCGTTCACCGTGTTTCAATAACATTTTCCCTGATATTGTTGCATCATACCCATTGATTATATTTCCACTATAGTCATATAGAAATAGTTTTTGCCCTTCCTTAAGAATCCCAGACCTGATCAAAAGCAATAGATTAGTTTTTAATTGCTTGTGTTTTTTGTTATCAGGCTTGATTTGTTGTTTTGTTTCATCTGAGAGTAGTGACTTACTATTGAGATTAAGTAAACGCCTAAGTGTGGTATTTGGTGATAGCTCCTCAAATGGAATTGCTTGGCTTTGTAGGTACGCGTAAATTTCATCATCGATATCTATTTTTCTCATTTTCCGCCTCCAATTTTGATATTTGCTTTATTATATAAAATATGAATCCATTTGTCAAGATTTATATATATTATTAATAGCCTCGCTGAAATTTCTTGTTAGCTTAATGCACGTTTACTATTCTTATATCTTATACCGAATAAAGGGAGACGTCAATACTCCAAGGGAATAGCTTGCGGAGAGGGGCGCCAACCCCTCTCTAAAAAAAATCCCCCTCTCCAAACTGGTTACCTTTTCCCCTTAACCATCCCGGCGAAAGCCGGATCCACTGTTTGGAGAGGGGGACACAGGGGGTGAGGTTCTTTTTTCACCGGAGATAGAGATTGCCACGCCTCCCGACTTGGGTCGTGATGGCTCGCAATGACAACAGGAAAAAGGGGTTGGGCTTGAGTCAAACAGCCTCACGCTCGGATGTTAATAGAGTATTAACATTCAGCGGCTATCATAAAATCGATAGTGCTTGAGCGGAGGTTGTTTTTGATGAAAGCAATTTTAAAACACCATATCGGTTATGTATTAGTGACCATACTCATCGCGGCAACGGCTATCGCGGCAACAGCCTGTTCTTCCGCCGCGGCTAAAACGACGCCGGCGGCTACTTCCACCCCAACAACTACCCCACCGGCGGCAACGGCGCCCGCAACGAACCAGCCGCAGAGGCAGGGCATCATGGGGACCCTCCAAAGCATCGACGGCAATACCTTGACCCTGACTAACGCGCAGGGGACGCAGGTGACCGTCAACCTGGATTCTTCCACCTCCATCCAGAAAACCGTAACCGGCACGCTGGCTGACCTGCAACAGGGCGATAACCTGATAGTTACAGGGACGGCGGACGCCAACGGCAATATCACCGCTAACACGATTTCCGTCCGGCCGGCGGGACAAGGCTTTACGGGGCGAAATCCCGGCGGCACGTTCACACCGCGCCGCACGCCCAACCCGTCAGCGACGCCGCCCGCTGGCGGCAGTTTCGGGAATTTTACGACCGGGACCCTTAACGCAATTAACGGGGAAAGCCTGACTTTAAGCACACAACAGGGAAATCAAATAACCGTTACCGTTACGGATGCAACAGTTATCGATAAAACAGTCGCGGGGACTACCTCCGACCTTCAGCCCGGAGACACTTTAATGATTACGGAAACACAGGATGCCAGCGGGAACACTATCGCCGGCACCATTTCCATACGGCCGCAGGGACAGGGCTTTCCGACGGCACCTCCAGGAACCGGGACAAACTAGTGTAAAAGACCTTTTAAGGGGAGCAGGGAAAAGGGGTTGGCTCCCTCACCCCGATATCCCCATCTGTCCCTGCGGCCAGCCCGGGACGAACGCTCACTTTGTTGCGTGTGAGCAGTAATACTAAACGGCTTTGGTCAGGAACTCCGGCAGGTCTTTATTTATCCTGTGGAAACGCTTTTTGGTC
Organism: Dehalococcoidales bacterium; assembly: GCA_050018395.1. Lineage (GTDB taxonomy): Bacteria > Chloroflexota > Dehalococcoidia > Dehalococcoidales > RBG-16-60-22 > RBG-13-51-18. Next base: position 4,109 of record JBEKAC010000035.1, on the reverse strand, counting down.
CTATCTTAAACTATAACGTTACGTTATATTAGGTGGACATCAGCAACTTTTTTATACGTGCATTACCAATTCATGATTCCTAAGTCACCTTGACAGGCGGTAACGTAACAACTATAATAAGAGTAAATGTTGCGTTTGCGAAAGGGGAACCTCCTTGTTTCACTCAGCCCGTTGGAAAGCCTACCTCCAGAAGCTCCAGGACCGGCCGCCGGAGGAAAAAGAAGACGATAACAACATTTATCATATCCTGCATTCCGAGAAACTCTGGTTTACCGTAGACGAAAAGAACGGCCACCAGAAAGCCGCCGAGGAGCACCTCAAGCGTAGCGACGACCTGATGAAGGACTGCACCGATAAAGTAGATGCCCTGGAAGAGACCCTGGCCAACACGCCCAAGCCCAGCGAAATGCTGAACTGGGACACGCTTACATTAAGTGATTTAACCTAAGAAGGATTTTTAAGAGCCCCTCTATTCAGGGGCTCTTTCTTTTTTCAAAGCTAATGGCCAATAAGTCATGACGGCCTAGGTGAGATCTCCCGGCACCAGCGAGTGCATCACCGCGTCGTGCGCCGTATCACGGATGACGATGCGGTTCCTCAAAATACCCTCGCGCTTCGCCCCCACCTTTTCCGCTACCCGCAGGCTGCGCTGGTTGCCGGCCGCCACCAGAATCTCGATGCGGGTGAGCTTAAGCGCCGTAAAGCCCCATTTAGCCAGCAATAAAGCGGCCGCCGGTGCTACGCCTCGCCCCGTATGGCTCGTCCGGACCCAATAGCCCAGATTGGCGCGGCGGTTCATCGTGTCGACGGAGTTCAGACCGCAGCCGCCAATCATCGTACCATCTTTAGCATCGAAGACGGCGAACTCATAAGCCGAGCCCTTTTTCCACTCGGCCGGCCGGCGATTGATCCAGTCTTTGTTCTCGTCCAGCGAATAGAATTCGTGGGCGAAGGGCAGCCATACCGATATTTCCGGGAGCGAATCGCGGATAGCCTGATAAGACTCCCGGAAATCGTTTTTACGGTAAGGCCGCAGCATCACTTTGTCGTCCGTCAGCTGTATTTTTTTAGAGTCCAAATTTTCGTTCATAACATTAAGTATGTTAGCTTTTAAAGGTGAGTGATGTCAACGTAAACAGGTTCGGAATGTGATGTCGTATAGCTCCTCCGGTAACTTGAATTGTCTTTTGAATCATGTTAAAGTAGAGACGATGCGGGCAAGCGCTATCACGAAGATGCAAACAGGAGCCAGCTATCCCCGGAATAAACGAGGGTAGCTTTTTTAATATCTATGCCGGATAATATTCAGCTCACCATCGACGGGAAAAACATAACCGTGGAAAAGGGCGTCACGGTGCTACAAGCGGCCCAGGTGGCCGGCATTTATATCCCCACCCTCTGCTACCACCCCAATCTACAGCCCTACGGCGGCTGCCGGCTGTGCATCGTGGAGATCGAGAATATCCGCGGACTCCCCACCGCCTGCACCACGCCGGCTGCGGAAGGCATGAAAGTGGCCACCAACACACCGCACCTGCAGGAGCTAAGACGCGCCTTTTTACAGCTTATCCTGACCGAGCACCCCAACGCCTGCCTCACCTGCCACCGGCGGGAGCGCTGTGACCCTTATGATATCTGCCTGCGCCACGTTTCCGTCAACGAGCGGTGCGTAAGCTGCCCCAACAACAAGCGGTGCGAGCTCCAGGAGGTGGTGGACTACATCGGCATTACGGAAACGACCCTGCCCTACAAATACCGCAACATGCCCGCGGATTTTGCGCGGGAACCGCTCATCCGGCGCGATTACAACTACTGCATCCTTTGCGCGCGCTGCGTGCAAATGTGTGCCGATGTCCGCGGCATCGGGGTTTACAGCTTTATCAATCGCGGTATTGATACCGTGGTTGGCACCGCCTTCGATAAGCCGCTCCAGGACTCGGGCTGCCGCTTCTGCGGCGCCTGTGTCGAGGTCTGCCCCACCGGCGCGCTGACGGATACCGATGCAGCCTACCAGCCTAAAAAATACTGGCATGAATTTGCCGTTCCCTGCCAGCATGCCTGCCCCGCCGGCATCGATGTGCCGCTTTACGTCTATCTCATCGGCCAGGGAAAATACCAGGAATCGCTGGCCATCATCAGAGAAAAAGTCCCCTTCCCCGGCACGCTGGGGCGCGTCTGCATCCACCCGTGCGAAGAAGCCTGCCGCCGCGGCGCCATGAACGACCCCATTTCCATCAAGTTCCTGAAACGCTTTGTGGCGGACCGGGACTACCATTTCTGGAAGCATTACTCAAAAAAGCTGCCCGCCACCGGCAAGAAAGTGGCGATTATCGGGTCCGGGCCGGCCGGGCTCACGGCCGGGTATTACCTGGCCAAAGCCGGCCATACCGTCATGGTGTTCGAGCAATTTTCCAAAGCCGGCGGGATGATGCGGGTGGGGATACCGGACTACCGCCTGCCGCCGGAAATACTCGACGGGGAAATAGATACCATTAAAGAAGCCGGCGTGGAGATAAAACTGGACACCAAAATCGAGTCCGTGGACGCGCTGTTCGACCAGGGATACGAAGCGGTATTCCTGGCGCCGGGAGCCCACCGCGGCCAGAGCCTCGGGGTGGAGGGTGATAATCTGCCCGGGGTTTACGACGGCGCGTCGTTCTTGAGAGACGTCAACCTAGGGAAAAAGGTGGAGGTGGGGAAAAAGGTGGCAGTCATCGGCGGCGGCAACGTAGCCATCGACGGCGCCCGGGTGGCTTTGAGGCTGGGAGCGACGGATGTGCATATCATCTACCGCCGCACCCGTGCCGAAATGCCCGCCAGCCCGGAAGAGGTTGAAGCTGCTATAGAAGAAAAGATACACATCGATTTCCTGACCGGGCACCTGAAAGTGACCTGGAAAGACGGCAAGCTCGTGCTGACCTGCAACCGCATGGAGCTCGGCGAGCCGGATGCCAGCGGAAGGCGGCGCCCCATGCCAATCAAGGGCAGCGAGTTCGACGTCGAGTACGACGTTATCGTGGGCGCGATAGGACAGCAGCCGGATATTCCCGCCGGCTTTAAGGTAAAGACGGGACGCGGCAACACGATACAAGCCCATGATAAAACGATGGCGACCAGCCGTAAAGGAGTCTGGGCGGGCGGCGACGCCGTGACCGGCCCGGCCTCCGTCATTGAGGCAATCGCAGCCGGCAGAAGGGCCGCCAGCTCCATCGATAAATACCTGGGCGGCAGCGGTGACATCAGCGAAGAACTGACCAAAGAACGCCAGATAGGTATTTGCTCCGGCATCACCGCCGCGGATTTCCCCAAACAGACCCGCGTGAAGATGCCCAGCCTGCCGCCGGAAAAGGTAATCCATAACTTTACGGAAGTGGAGACGGGCCTGCTCGACGCCGGGGCCGTGGCCGAGGGTAAACGGTGCTTCCAGTGCGGCTTCCGGTCACAGATAGCCCCGTCGCCCCGCCCGCCCGCCGCCTGCCTGAAACAGACGACCGACGTCAAGAAGGCCGGGTCGGCCGTTTAGATTTTCGCCTCCTTCAGTCCCGTTTGACCTTTATTCCCCGTGATGATATCCTCCAGTTAAATGGAGTATTTATCGATATGACCGGCGACTCCACCCCCAAAGTCAATAAAAACCTGATACTCGTTATCGCGACGGCTTCGTCTTTCATCCTGCCTTTCCTGGTATCTTCCGTCACCGTGGCCCTGCCGACAATCGGTCGCCATTTCAACATGCCGGCGGTCACGATGAGCTGGGTTAGCACGGCCTATTTCCTGGCGATAGCTATTCTCCAGGTGCCCCTGGGCCGCCTTTCCGATATCTTCGGGCGTAAAAAGCTGTTCATGATGGGGCTCGTACTGGCCACTTTCGCCTCGTTTTTAGGAGGATTTGCCAGCTCGGTAATGCTGCTGATAATCAGCCGCGTTCTCCAGGGCATCGGCGCGGGGGTAACATCGAACAACAGCGTGGCGATGGTAGTCTCCATTTTCCCGGGGGCGGAAAGAGTTAAGGCCATCGGCATCAGCCAATCGGGGACATACCTGGGGCTCACGCTGGGGCCGCTGGCCGGGGGTGTGCTGACCGAGCACCTGGGATGGCAGAGCATATT
>JBEKAC010000034.1:0-28313 GCA_050018395.1 Dehalococcoidales bacterium | reverse complement strand
GCTATCTCCCGGGCCGAAGCACTCAGCCAGGAAGCCACGGAAAAGGCGTTAGCGGCATCTAAAGATGCTATCTCCCGAGCTGAAGCACTCAGCCATGAAGCCACGGAAAAGGCGTTAACGGCATCCAAAGATGCTATCTCCCGGGCCGAAGCACTCAGCCAGGAAGCCACGGAAAAGACGGAGACATCGGTCACCGAGTTCCGCGAGGCCATCGCCAGGATTGAAGAAATCAACGAGACCGCCAAGGCTTCGGCGGAAGAGTCCGCCAGGCTGGCCAGGGCGGCCATCGAGACCAGCCGTAAGGAATCGGAAAAAGCGGTCAACACCGCCAAAGAACTGGCCAAAGCCGCCACCGAAACCACGGATACATCCCTGAAAATGGTCCAGGAAGCTATCGAGGAAGCCATCGCCACCTCCAGGAAGATGGCCGAAGTCTCGGCGGAAGAAATCCAGGCGGCCATCACCCACGCCCAGCAGATTAGCCGGGAGACGAAGCAGGCGGCGGAGGCAGCGGCCAATACGGCCAGGCAAGTCACGGAAGCCTTGATGCAGGCCGCCCGGGAATCGGCGGAGAGGACTGTCCAGGCCGTCAGAGAAGCTACGGAGGAGTCTACCAGGGTGGCCCGGGAAGCAGCCGGACTATCTATCGCCGCTTTCCAGGACGCCGTCGAAAGGGCGGAAGCCGCCGGGCAGGTCGCCCGGGATAATGCCGAGACGTCGTTGAGGATTTACCAGGAAAATCTGGAGAAAAGTCTGCTGAAAAAGGCTGCGGAAGATTCCGCCGAGCCGGAAGTTGAACAGCCGGGCGAACCAGGTCAGGCGCCGTTGGATGCATTGAACCAGGCGGTCAGGAAGGCGGAAAAAGCGGACAAAGCCATGAAGCAGGCCCGGGAAACGCTTAAAGAGATACCCCGGGAGCTCTCCAAAGAGTCCAAGCAAAAGGTGGAAGAGCGTCTTGAATCGCTGGCCAAGATGTATGAAGCCAAGCGGAACCAGCAGACCGGTGATGAAGCCGGGAGCCAGAACTCTGAAGAAGAACACCCTGAAGCCTAGCGGTTTTTCCTCCCCGCACGATGCCAAGAAAAAGTACTAAAGTCCGAGCGTGACAGGTATAAAATCAGCTTGACTTTTTAACCGTTCCACCATATACTTTCCACTAAGTAGTGTCCTTCTAATTGCCCAAATTCTAGGAAAAACTATCCAACGGAAAACCAATATATTTTTTAAGGAGGTGCCTGGTGCCAACCCAGAAAGATCGAGCTAAAAAGACAACATCCGCAGAAGAAAAAGTTGAAACCACTGAAGCCCCAGAAGCGATAGAAGAACGCAGCGGCAATCCCCTGGACGAGGTAATGAGCCAGGCGGAAAGAGCTTATGCCGCCTACATGGACGCCGAGCGCCAGGTCGCCAAGGCTTACCATGAGAATGAAATGCAGGTTGCCAAAGCTTACAAGCGGGCGGAAGCCCAGTCCTACCGGTCTTACGAGTCCAAGGTGAACGCGGCCATGAAAGACCGCGATGAGGCTATCGCCGCGGCAGCCAAAGCCCGTGAGGAAGCGCTCGCCCAGGCCGAGGAGTCGTACAAAACCGCCGAGCAACTGGCTAACGGCGCCTGCGAAGCCGCCGTTACCGAGGCTACCGCTGCCCGCGATAGCAATATCGAAAGAGCCTGGCAGGTCCGCGATGAGACCATCGAGCAGGCCTGGCAGATTTACTCCAAGATAGCCAGGTAGTCAGCTTTAATCGGCAAAAAAGGTAGTGCCGGACTAACTCTAGAGAGAGTCTTGATTTAGTCGGCGGAGAACCGGCTGTACCAACGTAAAAGCAGAAGCATAACCGAATAAACAGCTATAACAGCGAGGGAATATCTTTGATCGTGATATCAATCCCTCGCTGTGTGTTTACCAGGCCTTCCTGCCGTTTCTTCAGGTCAGCGATAAGATTGATAGTCTTGGCAAAGTAGCTCCGTACTTTTTCCACGTCGCTCATCTCGGATAGTATTACCGTCACGTCCAGTGAGCCCTTTTCCCGGGGGTAGTCGCCACTGCGGATGATCGTTTCCGGCGCCATGTTTTTAATGCTCATGCCAAGCTCTTTAACCAGGTCCACGCTGATTTCTTTAGCCGGCGCGGAAACGAGGTAGAGCGCCCGCTTGGAATCCAGCGGGTTACACTTGATGGAAAGCCCGCTCAAGGCATGCTCCAGGGCATAAATGCCTTTCTGGGTTTCTTTGGCTTTGTTCCGGAAATCGCGCGATTTTCTAAAGAATGGATTAAAGAACGAACTTGGCGATTCACCGTAACCCAGCGCCGTCCAGCCCACCAGCGTCTGGATGATGTCCCCGGCGTCGAGGATTTTGGCCCCGATGAACTGCGGTTTTTTTTCTTCCCCGGCGCAGAGCAGGTTGAAAAACGGCTGCACGATGTTCTGGTTAATTTTGGCCAGGTTATTGGTCAGCGAAGCGTCTTTCATGACGTACCGCTGGTTATCCACCAGGAAAATGGCGTCCGCCACCAGGTAGCTCGACTTGAGGCAGGTGGCCACGTTATAAACGGTCCTTTCCTCGGTCAGGACTTCATGCTCAAAGGGCAGCACGATAAGGTTATATACCGGTTTATCCACGTAGCGCTCTTTAATCTGCTGCGTCATAACGGATACCGCCCCGGAGCCGGTGCCCCCGCCGGCGCTGGCGCACAACAGGAAGGCATCGGTTTCCGAAAAATGCTCGGTGTTCCTGATCGTCTCGATGACCTTGTCCGCGTCCTCGCGGGCTATTTCGGCGCCGAGCTCATTAATTTTGCCCACGCCGTGCCCCTGCGTCTTCTTAGTACCGATGAGGATGCGGTGGTCGTAGTTCGCCTTTATCGTGGTCAACCCGCTTAAGTCCGCGATGTCCGTATTGACGGCGTAAGCGCCGGTAATGATGTCGAGCCCGCGCAGGCCGTGGGCCCTTTTATTTAAACGGGCAAACTCATCGGCGATACGGCCGCCGCATTGCCCGAATCCGACAACAACAAGTTTCATTTTCCATCCTTATTTAGGTTCGATGGTTAATTTTACGGAGTTTCCAGACATGATGTCAATTCGCATGTTTATGTAATTCATTGCGGGCCGGTTTTGCCAAGCTTTTTACGCTACAGTGGTTTTTGCTTCCTGTAGCGATAAACATCCCCGCCGTTTTTTGACTTGTATTGTGAGCCGCTGAATCCGAGATCGCGCATTTCCGAGGACATGCCTTCGGTGTTGGGGCGGTCGTCTTCGCCGGGGCAATCGACTATCCAGCCGCCCGGTTTCGTCACGCGGCCCATCTCCCGGCATTCTGCTTCATAGTCGTCCCCGATAACGTGCCCGGACATGACGATATCGAAGGACCCATCTGGAAATGGTAGGGATTCAATCGTCCCATCGATGACATATACATTTTGGATGTTTAATCTCTTGAGTTTATCTTTCAGGTACTCTCTAAAGCGTACGGTCGGCTCGGAGGCGTAAACGTACATGGCCAGCGGGGCTGCTGCCAGCGCCAGTCGTCCCGTGCCGCTGCCGATGTCCAGTACTGCCTTATCCTTGAAATCCGCCAATTCTAGCAGCCGCGCCGGGTCCCAGTCCCGTACGTAAGGGAGGCTGTCGGTAAGCTCCGGGTACGCATAAACCACTGCCCAGTCGATGGCGTCGAGCACCCAAACCTCATTGGCGCGGATTTCCTCGGCGGAAAGTTTTTTCGGGGCTGCTGCCAGCAGTTGCCGGTAGGCTGGTTCGGCTTCCGGGCAGACATTCACCGCGTACCAATAAACAGCGGGGTTGCCAGCCAGCGCAATACCGAAGTGCCTGCGGAACTCAGGGTCTTTATTGCCAGAGATATGCCGGATCAGCCACCGGTCCATCAGCAGCAAGGTGTTGAAAGAAAACTCTGACGCGTTGATAAATCCATATGACATGAACTTGCGTCCTCCTTCCGGGGAGGCTGTAGCTGCCGCAAGTCCAGGTAATTACTACAGCCCCTTGGATGCGATATAGTAGACAAGGTCGCCCAGGCGGCAGCTGTAACCCCATTCGTTATCGTACCAGGCCAGGATTTTTACCAAGTTCCCGCCGACGACCATCGTGCTTGGGGCGTCGATGATGGAGCTATGCGAGTTGCCTTTAAAGTCCAGGCTCACCAGCTCTTCCTCGCAGTACTCCATGATGCCCTTGAGTTCTCCGGCGGCGGCTTTTCTGAAAGCGTCATTGACCGCCTCTTTGGTCACGTCTTTAGCGGTTTCAACCACCAGGTCGATAACCGATACGGAGGCGGTAGGCACGCGGAAAGCTATCCCGTCGAGCTTACCCTTGATGGAGGGAATAACCAGCGCCAGCGCCTTGGCGGCGCCGGTGGTGGTGGGGATGATGTTGATGGCGGCGGCACGCGCCCGGCGGATATCCTTGTGGACGGTGTCCATGATTTTCTGGTCGTTGGTATAGGAGTGCACGGTCGTCATAAACCCCTTGACGATACCGAAAGTATCATTCAGCACCTTGACGGGCGGTGCGATGCCATTGGTGGTGCAGGAACCGTTGGAAATCACGGTGTGTTTTTTGGGGTCGTAGGTCTTTTCATTGACCCCTAGCACGATGGTGGCGTCCTCGTTCTTGGCGGGGGCGGAAATGACTACTTTCTTAGCACCGCCTTTGGTATGCGCGATGGCCTTTTCCTTGTCCGTGAAGAGACCAGTGGACTCGATGACGATATCCACGGCGGTGTTCTTCCAGGGAATGGCGCCGGGGTCTTTTTCCGCGAAGACCTGTATTTCTTGCCCGTCCACGACGATAGATTTGTCTTTATACGAGATCTCGCCGGGGTAGCGGCCGTAAACGCTGTCCCATTTCATCAGGTGGGCGTTGGTCTTGGTATCGGTCAAATCGTTCAGGGCGACTACCTCCAGCCGGTCCTTGTGGTACTGGTTGATAGTCCTCAAGGTCAGCCTGCCGATGCGCCCGAAGCCGTTGATGCCTACTCTCGTTTTCATGTGTGCCTCCTATGGTGAATTATCGCGGGAAGTTATCTCTATTTTACACTAAGTCCGACTTTGAAGGAAGTAGGGGCAGCCTGTAAATCCGCCGCGGTAAAGACCTAGATTTTTATCGTGTACTCAAACGCCTACACCGGATGCTTTCTGCCGTCGCTGAATCATGTCCAGGAACGCTTCCAACCGCGTTTTGAGATGCCCGCTAAGGTAAAAGTCCGCGTTGCCTTCGAGCGTCAACAGCGGCAAATCCACCGCATCGCGGATAACGATATCGCCGATGCCGCGGTGACAGAAAGCCTGCACGTAGTGTATCACGCCGTCGATGCGTCGTTTTCTTATTTCGTCCCTGATAACTTTTAGCCTTTCCTGCAAGGAATACGGGTAGGTATAGTTGGAATATTGTTCGGCGAGCGATGCGCCCGGCTCGGGCATCGCGAACTGCTGCTGCACCTCGTTATAAACGACGCGCGCGCCGTGTTTTTCCACGTAAGGGTAAAGCTCTCTGGCATAAACAGACGGCACCCCGAGGTACGCCAGCCGGATTTCATTTTCCGGGTAGGGCTTACGGTTCTCGATAGTATTTATCAGTGATTGTAATGCTTGCTGATATTTTATTCTGTCCCCGTTGAAATCAGAGGCGGAGACCAGCCAGAGGTGGTTTTCCCAGCCGCTGGCCTGGTTGTCTTTCCAGGTGAGCTCGTCCAGTTTCAGGGCGAGGTCGCGTGCCGGTTTTAGTTCGCCCCTCACCTTTTCCGCCGCCCGGAGCGTCGTCCCGAAGGTACCGGCCAGCTTTTGCAGCGCGTGCTGCATCAGTTTTAAATCCGGCCTTTCCGGGTAAGCGAAAGGCATGGCGTTGATGCCTTTCAGTTTGAGCACCTCCATCAGCATCACGGTATTGGAACAGTCGCCGCTGGTGACACACAGCACATCCTGGAGGCCCGCATCCAGGCAAACGCCGTAGATGCCCTTAATCCAGGCGCAGCAATTGAGCGGGAAACCGGCCCTTTCCGCGATGGTGATGTACCTGGTAGGGTTGGGGGAGGAAACGAGTATGTTGTTCAGGTCGATGGGCTGGCAGCCTGCGGCCAGCAGTATTTCCGACGGCACGGTGGTGGTAATGCCGATTTTTTTCATCCGGCTTAATTATATCATTTCTGATTGTACGAAATGATGCCCTTAACGGCCTGCTTATGCAGCAGGTTTTCCGCGGTCATCATTTCCAGGTGGGCGAGCGTCTCGAAGACCGCCATGCGCTTGTGGAAATCGGGCAGGTCCCGCCAGCGGCCGTTGTCACCCCAGGGGATTTCCCGGGCGAGGTAGTAAGCCGTCCGCCGGTTGATGCTTAAGACTCCCAGTATTGCCTGGTTCCGTAACTCGTGGTGGTGCATGATCTCGTCGATGCGCAGCCGGAGATTGGTAAAAGGTTTGTCGTGTCCGGGCAGCGTTAATGTAACGTCCAACTGCCGCATATCCTGCAATGACTTGAGATATCTGCCCAGCGGGTTTTCTATCGACTGCGGATGCAGGCTGATGTTGGGCGTGATTTTAGGCAGAATATGGTCGCCGGAGAAGAGTATTTTCTGCGCGGGCTCGTAAAGGCAGATGTGCCCGGAGGAATGGCCCGGCGTCCAGATGACGCGGAAAGTGAATTTGCCGGTAGTAATTTCCTCGCCTTCGTGGAGGATCCTGTCCGGCATCACGGGAATGATGTACTGTTCCAGTCCCAGCGTGGCGTCCCTCATGCGCTCCATCTCTGCCTGCGGCACGCCGTTTTCGAGCAGTATGCGGTCGGTCTGTCGGAGCAGTTCCTCCATATCGATGTACCTGGGCTTGATGAAATCTTTTTCGATGTGGTGCATGGCGATGGTCGCCCCGGAAAGCTTTTTAATGCGCCCCGCCATGCCGTAATGGTCCGGGTGAACGTGCGTGACCACGATTTGCGAGATATCTTTCACCTCCGCCCCGAGCTTGGCCAGCCCTTTTTTCAGGGCGATGAACGATTCGTCGGTGTTCCACCCGGAATCGACCAGCAGGTAACCCCTGGTGCCTTCCACCAGATATACGTTGATGTAAGCCAGGCTCGACTGCTCCATGGTGATGGGCAGTTGCAGCCAGTGAACGCCGGGAAAAACTTCAGACATATTAACTTCCCCGTTCCCCGTCCAGGTATTTTCTCCAGCAGTTGCAGGTAAACAGCTTTTTAAACCCCATCGACTGGTAAAATGGCTGGACGGAACCGACGTAAGCTACTTTCGCGCCGAGTTCGCCGCACCGGCGTATCCCTGCCATGACCGCCGCGGTGCCCAGCCCTTGACGGCGGTAGGCCGGGTCCGTACAGACCGGTTCCACGTAGGCGAATTTGTTTTCCGGTTCATACCACAGGCCGGCGTAAGCCACATAGTTACCGTCCGGCGCGATAACGATATTATTCAGGTCTTTACGGAAGCCCGGCGCCGACTGCATCTTTTTCCGGCCGGCGTAATCGATTAAGGGAGGTTCGTCGCCATGATTGAAACCCCGCCAGACACAGCAGTCTAATTTGGCCAAGTCGTTCTCTTCCGCCAGGCTTTTTAAAACAAAACCGTCCGGTAATAAGATGGGCGGGAAGGGGTAAGGTACAGGGAGTGCGGTCATGGGGCGGGCGAGCTCGGGGAACATCTCGAAGCCGCGCGAACTGACAAGCGATTCAAAGTCCTTATCGAAGTCATTAACGAAGGCCAACAGGCACATCCTGCCGTCCGGCGCTTTACCGCCCAGGCGGCTTTCCGCGTAGTCTAGCATTTGCGGCTTTAAATAAGCGTAGCGGGGACTAATTTCAAAAAAAGCTTCGCCCGCGTGTATTTCCGGGTGGACGAAACCGACAATTCTTCCTTTATCCTCCCACACGCCGATATTATCCAATAATTTCTCATCCAGCATGGGATGGTAGTGCATATACTCCCAGGCCGGCGGGAAAAAATTGCCATTCCGGTTGCCGGGAAGATAATTTTCCGCCAGAAAGGCCCCCGCCGCGGCAAAGTCCCGCTTAATTTGATACTGGCGCAATTTTACGCTCATGGCTATTTGTGGATGTTATAGAACGCCTTCATCCCGGCGTATTCCGCATTAAGTTTTAGCTCTTCCTCGATGCGCAACAGGCGGTTGTACTTGGCAGTGCGTTCGGAGCGGCAGGGGGCGCCGGTCTTTATCTGTCCAGTGCTCAACCCCACACAAAGGTCGGCGATGGTGGTGTCCTCGGTCTCTCCGGAACGGTGGCTGACGATGGCCGTCCAGCCAGCTTCCTGCGCCATCCTGATAGCCTCGAGTGTTTCCGTCAGCGTACCTATCTGGTTGAGCTTGATCAGGATGGAGTTGGAGGCTTTAATGCCGATACCGCGCGAAAGACGGTTCACGTTGGTGACGTAAAGGTCGTCGCCCACCAGCTGGACTCTATCGCCCAATTGTTTGGTGATGAGCTGCCAACCTTCCCAGTCGTCCTCGGCCATGCCGTCTTCGATGCTGATGATAGGGTATTCGGCGCACCACTTGACATAATAATTGACCATCTCGGCGGGAGTGAGCGTTTTACCCTCACGCACCAGGACGTATTTGCCATCCTCATAAAATTCGCTGGCGGCGGGGTCGAGGGCGATGTAACAGTCTTTACCGGGCACGTAACCGGCTGCCTCGATGGCGTCGAGGATGGCTTCCACCGCCTCTTTATTCGAGGGCAGGGAGGGGGCGAAACCGCCTTCGTCGCCCACGTTGGTATCCAGTCTTTTGTCCTTGAGGACTTTTTTCAGTGCGTGATAGACCTCGGCGCCCATTTGCAGTGCTGTACGGAAACTTTCGGCACCTACCGGCAGTACCATGAACTCTTGCAGGTCGGTGGAGTTGGCGGCGTGCTTGCCTCCGTTCAGGATGTTCATCATCGGCACCGGCAGAGTATAGTTGCTGGTTTTACCCAGGTACCGGTAAAGGGGCATTTTCCGATAGTTGGCAGCGGCGTGGGCTACCGCCAGTGATGTCCCCAGGATGGCATTAGCGCCTAAGTTCGATTTGTCCGGCGTACCGTCCAACTCGATGAGCGTATAGTCGATTTCCTTATGGTCCGTGGCGGACATGCCGATAATTGCCGCGGCAATCGTTTCGTTAACGTTGGCTGCCGCCTTGAGGACGCCCTTGCCGTTATAGCGGGAGCTATCACCATCGCGGAGTTCCAGCGCCTCGTACTTGCCGGTACTGGCTCCGGAGGGTACAGCGAACCAGCCCTTTGCCCCGCCGGTAAGATCCACCTCCACCTCTAAAGTAGGGTTTCCCCTTGAGTCCAGTATTTCCCTGGCCCTCACATTCTCAATCGTAGACATCTTTAACTCCCTCAGTTTACAGCGACGACTTTTTTATCAGAGAAATAGCTTTATCCACCGCGTCTTTGGGGTTTTTAGCGTTGATGATATTTTTATCCGTCTTGCCTTTAATGGCAAGCGACCAGGTGTCGAGGCCAATGACCGGAGTGCCGCCCTGCAGGGCATAGCCGATTTCCGTGAGCGTGCCGTAAGCGCCGTCGACGGCGATGATAGCCCGGGAGGACTTAACAACGGCGATATTCCTCGCGTAGCCGATGCCGGTGAGAATGGGTATGCGTACATAAGGGTTGGCATCGTTGCGGCTTTCGCCGGGCAAGATGCCGATGGTCATTCCGCCCTCATCACAGGCGCCGCGGCAGGCGGCTTCCATCACCCCTCCCATCCCCCCGCAGACCAGGATGGCGCCCCGCCGGGCGATCTCGCGCCCCACTTCCTCCGCCAGCTCGGCTACTTGCGGGGAAACATCATTCCCGCCAATGACCCCTATGAGAACAAAATCATTTTTCATCGTACAACCCTTTCTTATGTTGTTGTTATTATAACATCGGTGCTGAACGGTAGCAAAAGCGAAAATAAAAGGTAAACTAGAAAAAAATCCGGGAGCCGGTTTATTAGCTATAAGCTATAAGTTATAAGCTATAAGTTTTGAGCTATCCCCGTCAGTTGAATTTGTTCATTGTGGCCGTAATGCCTTCGGTCAGCAGGCAGATAACCGCCTCGCTCACCTGCGGAATCGTCTTCTCCATGATGTCTCTTTCGGCGGAGGTAAAGTCACTCAAGACATAGGAGATGACGGCTTCCTCTCTGGCTCTTTCCGAGGCTTTATCGCTATCCGGCCGGCCGATGCCCACCCGCACGCGGTAAAAATCCGGTGTCCCGGTGCGGGCGATAATCGATTCGATGCCTTTGTGCCCGCCGGAGCTGCCCCCCAGGCGGAGGCGGATTTTGCCGGCGGGCAGGTCCAAGTCGTCGTGGATGACGACGAGGTCGTCGGGCTTAACGTCAAGCTTTTTCATTAGCGTTGCCACCGATTCGCCGCTGGCGTTCATAAAAGTCTGCGGCTTGGCCAGCACGATTCTACTCCCGCCGATGTTGCCGATACCGGTGCGGGCTTGCCCCTGCTTTCTATCGAACTTGATGCGCAGGCGCTTGGCCAGGTGATTGACGCACATAAACCCGATGTTATGCCGGTTGCGGGTGTAGAGAAAACCGGGATTGCCCAGGCCGACGACTAATTTCATGCTTTTACCATTCTTTATTTTATTATTTTTTACCAGAAAACGTTAAATCTTTCGATAGTATCATCATAACCAGGTGGAGCATAGTAATAACCCGGCTCAGCGATAATGCACTGATAAAAGTGATAACCGGCATGTAAATTAACTTCTTCATCGCTTTGTGGTTCGATATAGATGATGCCTTTATCAGTGGTATTAAATGCAACGATGGCATGTGCCGAATCAGGGTAATGTATGGTGACGAAAGCACAGCGGATTTTTTGCTGCATGGCGTGTACTCTTACGTCGTAAGCGAAGTCTTCACAGACATAAGTGGGATCAACATAAGTATTGGTATCTGTTTTATCGGCCGCAATAAATGTTTTCATCTCCTGGTAGGTGGGGTCCCGTAAAACGTAACCGTAGCCGGTGGTCAGTGAATTGTAGCTCGCCTGGAGATTTTGGAGATTGCTCTGGAGCTGGCTGAATGATTCCTTTTCGATGTCCAGTGTTTTTTCGAGCATTACATAGTCCGCTTGTGCCTTTACCAGTTGCGAACTTTTATCAACCAGTTGTTGATTGGTGCTCTGTAAATCGTTTTGTGTCGCGGATAGTTCGGACTCGGAGTTTGCGAGGTCGCCTTGCGCTTTCGCCAGCTCTATTTCGGTGTTTGCCAGGGATACCTGGGAGCTCGCCAGGTCGGCCTGCGTGGTGGTGAGCTCGGTCCGGGTCGCCGCCAGGTCTTTTTTGGTATCGTTCAGTTGATTATGCGCGAAAAACCCGTAGCCCAGTAGCCCGACGATAACCAGCGTCAGGAACACTGACAGGAGCACTCGCCTGGGTGATGTTGACATATCTGCCTCCTGTATGGAAAGCGGCTATTTTATCAGGTCGAGGAATTCTTTTTCGTCAATCGTCTTGATGCCCAGCTCTCTGGCCCTGGTCAGCTTGGAGCCGGGGTCGGCGCCATAAACGACGTATCCGGTCTTGCGGGTGACGCTGTCTTTAACCGCCCCCCCCAGCTCTTTGATTTTGGCTTCCGCTTGCTGCCGGGTAAGGCTATCCAGCCGCCCAGTGACGACGAACTCCTGACCGGAAAGGGGGAGGTCTTTTTTCACCGCGGCGGCTTCTTCCGTGACGGCCGATTTAACGCCGCCGTCTTTCAGACGTTTGATTATCTTTTGATTGTCCTCCTGGCGGAAAAAGGCCAGGATGCTGTCCGCAATCTTGGGGCCGACGGCGCTGACTTCCATCAACCTTTCCCGCGGGGCGGCAGCCAGAGCATCCAGGCTGCGGAAATCGTTAGCCAGGGTTTCCGCCATCTCCCCGCCCACGTGCCGGATGCCCAGCGCATAAATCAGTCTGGCTAATGACCTTTCCTTACTGATGTTGATAGAGTTAATGATGTTCGCCGCGCTTTTTTCGCCCATTTTTTCCAGTTCCGCGAGTTGAGGGGTGGTCAGAAAATAAAGATCGGCGGGGGTTTTAACCAGCCCTTTGGTAAAGAGCGTGGCGCTGATGTTCTCGCCGACGCCGCGGATATCCATGGCGCCCCTGGAGGCGAAGTGCTCGATACGCAGCTGCGCCTGGGCGGGGCAGGCGGCGTTAACGCAATAATACATCACCTCGCCCTCGGGCTTGACCACTTCTCCGCCGCATTCGGGGCAGGCGGGGCGGTTTTTATCCTTATCGTAAATCTTTTCCAGCAGGTTGAACTCCCGGGCGTTTTCAGAGTGCTTACCCTCCACCGGCCCGACGACCTCCGGGATGACCTCGCCGGCGCGCTGGATAATCACCGTGTCCCCGATGCGGATGTCTTTACGCCGGATATCGTCCTCGTTGTGCAGGGCGGCGTTCCTAATAGTAACGCCCCCCACGAATACCGGCTCCAGGATAGCATAGGGGTTGAGCGTGCCGGTGCGCCCCACGCTGATGCCGATATCGATAAGCTTAGTGGTGGCCTGGATGGCGGGGGGCTTGTAAGCGATGGCCCAGCGCGGCTCGCGGCCGATGTCGCCGAGCTCTTCATGCAGGTTCATCTGGTTTATCTTAATGACGACGCCGTCCGCTTCATAGGGGAGGCTGGGGCGCTCGTCTTTCCATTTTTGAAAGTATTCCCTCACCTGTTCCATGGTGGCGCAGCGTTTATTTTTCGGGTTCGTTTTAAAACCCCATGCCCGTAGTTGTTGCATCGTTTCCCAGTGGGTGGGTTTGATCTCCGGCCAGCCCAGCTGGTAGATAAAAATATCCAGGGGGCGCTTGGCCGTGATGCGGGAATCCAGCTGCCGTACCGAGCCGGCGGCGGCGTTGCGGGGGTTGGCGAAGAGCGGCTGACTCTCCGCTTCCCGCTCCTGGTTGAGCTTTAAAAAGCCGGTTTTGGGGAGGTAGACTTCCCCCCGTACCTCGAAGCGGGGCGGGGCGTCTTTGGGGACGGATAGGGGGATGCTACGGATGGTGCGCAGGTTCTGCGTGATGTTCTCCCCGCGCAGGCCGTCCCCGCGGGTGGCGCCGGTGGTAAATTGCCCGTCAACATAGGTCAGCGCCACGGCCAGCCCATCGATTTTATGCTCGCAGACGAAGTCGAATTTTGCGTCGCCCAGCAGCTTGACCGTACGAGTGTACCAGGCCATCAGCTCCTCATCCGAGAAGGCGTTAGCCAGTGAAAGCAGCGGCTGGGGGTGGTCCACCACGCCGAAGGCTTCCAGCGGGGCCGCCCCCACGCGCTGGGTGGGCGAATCCGGGGTGAGGAATTGGGGGTATTGCTCCTCCAAACGCTGCAGCTCCCGCATCAGGGCGTCGTATTCGGCGTCCGAAATTTCCGAGGCATCCAGGACGTAGTATTGATAGTTGGCGCGGTTGATGGCCGCCCGTAATTTTTCTATTTTATTTTGGGCTTCTTCGCTGCCGGCCAAGTGTGAGTCCTCCCGATGAAATTCTTAATCAAGTATAGCACAGGGGAGAACGAGTTTTAAGCTGATAATTTGAAGAAAAATTTGGTTATTCTGAGGATTTGAATGAAGAAGAATCTCGCAATAGCGGGTAAGAACCCTCCCCGAGATTCTTCTCCTTCTGCCGAAGGATCAGAATGACACGCGGCCTGGTTTTTATACATTGTTCACTTTTTCTATGCAAATATTTATCACCCGTTATTAGCTAGAGACATAAGGTGAAGATGAGGCTCGTGTTTACGAGGTATCGGAACGTGCAGGAAAAGAAAACTCTGTCCGCCAGGCAGCATATTATGGGGGCGCTGACCTATTTCGTTATCTGGAGCCGGCGGCGCGACAGGCTGGATACGATTCTCCGGATCGTCTTTTTCTCGCTCCAGTCGGTGGATTTAATCTTGACGGCGCTGGCGGCGCGTTACGGCTGGGTGGAGCTTAATCCCATCATGCAGGGTTCGCTGAACTCGATGTCTAAAATGGCGCTGCTGAAATTCTTTATACCGGCGCTGATTGCCCTGTTCGTGCCGGGACGGTGGCTGATTCCCGCTATCCTGCTTTTATGCGGGATCATCGGCTGGAACGTCAAAGAGCTGATATCGCTGGCGCTGGCTTACTAGAAACGCTATTTTTTCGATTCTATTTTTCCCGCGGTCCTTTAGCTTTCAATGCTACTTCCAGTATTTCCAGAAAATGGTGTTCACCGCGGGAGACCTTTTCACTCTCCCGGATTTCCAGCCTTTTCTGGAACAACGGGCCGTCGATGACCATGGAATGGAATTCCCCGGCTTCGCCGCAGGGGGTGATGCCTTTATTCAGCCCCGCGATATCAGTCAGGAATTGCCGGTCGATGACCCTGCCGAGGGTTTCCTTGCCGAGCAGGTCGGCTTTAACCGCCACCACCACCGCCTTGAATCCGGCACCGATGAACTCCTCCATGAGTTTCGCCTGGTCTTCCTGCCAGAGGAGGAGGCGTGGAGTCACGCTAGCGGCCGCGCAGACCTTTTCAATCCACTCGCGGTGAGGCTCGAAATCGATATCCCCGAAGACGCCGCTTTCAATACCGTCCCGTCTAAACTTTTTTAAAAGCTTGATAAATTGCGCTTCGTAGTTCTCGGAAGTGGTGCGGCGCTGGGCGATGGGAATCCCCAGGGCTTCCGCCTGCTTTTTAATGACGGCGGCGCTTATCCCGTGGCTGCAGGAGCGTTTGCCGTCCGCCGTGACCATGTTGGCCAGGTAACGCACGTCCATGCCGGCTTTTTTGGCCCGGTGTAACGCCAGGCAGCAGTCTTTGCCGCCGCTCCACGATGTGAAAGCTTTAGGCATCGCTCTCCTTTTAACTTAAAAGATGTGAGGTATCGTTGAGCAGGTTCAAATACGATATCGCGGGATAGGTGTCCACGATGCTTAGAGAAGCCAGGTCGATACGCAGCTGCTGCCAGTGTTTTATCTCCAGACCTAAGAGATTGCAGATTATCAGGCGGACCGGCCCGCCGTGCGCCACGATAATAATAGTGTCCTGCGGTTTATGCTTTTCTAGTTTCTTCAAAAACGAAAGTATCCGGCCGTTCATCTGCTCGAGTCTTTCACCGCCGGGAAAAGCCACCGCCGTACGCTTATCAAGTTCCTCAGCCAGAGCGGGGTAAAGTTTTTTTATCTCGGCGTAGGTGAGCCCTTCGATATAGCCGAAGTTGCATTCGCAAAGCTCCGGGCAGGCCACGACTTCGCGGTGGTGGGGGGCAGCGATAATTTCCGCGGTAGCGCGGGCGCGGCCCAGCGTGCTGGCATAAACGGCGGATATTTTTTCTTTGGACAGGCGGTTCCCGAGCTGCTCTGCCTGCTTTGTGCCTTCCTCGCTCAAACCGATATTAGTGCTGCCCCAGAACCGGTCTTCTTTGTGCAGCTTGGTCTTGCCATGCCGGATTAAAAGCAGTTTAGGCATCGTCCGCTCCTTATTCTTCCTCTTCAGCGGCACGCGCCCGCAGCCAGAGCTGGGGATAGGCCGTGGTCACCTTTTTTAAAGCTTCGAGCTTTTTCTTGAGCTCGGGCGGCAGCGTCTTGTCCGCCAGCAATTGCTTCAGCAGAGCGGCATCGAACCCCAGCACCTTTTCCCAGAGACCTTCCGGCTGGAGTAAAGCCTTGACCTCGTCCTCGGCGTAGCCGGATTTCTCCACCATTTTATAGGTGATTTCGCAGGTACTGCCGAAGACCCGGTTCAAACCTGCCGTTTGACAGTAATCGATAATCGATTGTTTTACCTCGTCGAGCTGTGCCTGGAGCTCTTTTATCTGCGCCTGCAGGCTGGCGTATTTTTCCACGGCGTCCGCCGCAACCAGCCCGGGCAGCTGTTCCTGGCGGGCTTTAGCGGGAGGTTGGGCTATCAAATACTGGTGTTTATGGTAGGGGCAGTGTTCCGCAAAATCACAGGGGCAATACTGGTTTTCCGTGGCCGGGAAGTTGCCTTTGGTGATGTTTTCCGCTACATCGAGCACCAGCCGGCGCGCATCTTCCAGTTGTGAAGGGGGCCGGGGCGGGCAGGTACAGGGCGTGTTCGAGCGCAGGTGATAGAGGGTGAGCTTTTCCACGGGGAGTTTCCATGTCTGCTCGGCGGCCATCTGGTATATCGTCAGCTGGAGGTCGTTTTCCACGTAGTCCGCGGTAAAAAGCTCCTGGTTCGTCTTGTAATCGACGATGGAGAGGCCGCCGCTGTCCAGCTTGTCGACTCTATCGATAAAACCCCGCAGCTTAATACCGTTGACGCCCAGCATAAAACCGCGCTCGGTGGCCACCGGCAGGCGGAAATCGGGGGCGTGGATATCATGGAATTTCTTCAGTATTTGTCTGCCGTAGTCCTTGTATTTAGCCTCTTCCTCCGGCGACGCATAACCCGCGGAAAGCCAGCTTTGTTCGTAGAACTGCAGCAGCTCTTCCATTGAAGGAGGGTGCGGCGTGCGTACCTTAAAAAAGCGCTCGACGGTGGCATGCATCGATGTCCCGAAGCTGAAATACCAGCGTTCGGCGGTCTTCAGCCCGTCGATATACTGGAGTTTGTAAGAGAGGGGACAGGACTGGTAAAGCGAAATCTGGGTAAAGCTAAGGGGTCTGATAATCTTCCTCCGGTTGAGCTATTGGCAGAGTGGTGGTATCGGGAACGGAATAGCGCGCTATCTAACTGGATTATAGGCCGCGGTACGGGTTTTTGTCCAGAGTAATGTTCATCGAAAGTTTCTCGGAAAAAGCCGCCGTGGTATCTTTCGCAGTTGAAGGTGCTATAATTAAAGTGTAGCCACAGGGGAGTTATCGATGGATGATATTATCAATCAAGCTTATGAGATAGTCCAGTGCAAAGAATGTCCCTGGTACAAGGCTTGCGTGGTACCGATGAAGTTTACCAGCGAGGATATCCGGCGCCAGATCGAGCAGACCGGGCCGGGTACCGGTGCCGCGCAACCGATTGACCCGAACATGCAAAACCTGCTTTCCAGCATGGCCATTGCCGCCCAGAACTCGCTCCTGGAGGGCTGCCCCGTCTTTATCCAGCGGCTCCGCGCCAGCCCGCAGCTTGCCCAGCAGTTAAAACAGCTGATGCTGGACTGGGGTTCCGAGGAAAAACCGGGGCAGGGACAGGGTTAATCACCTAAAGCTTCAGGGCTTTTTTCTCTTCCGCCGTCAGCCCCGCGATATAACCTTTCAATTTTTGCTTGCCGCTAGCGGTAGCGGTAACTTTGCCGTCTGATACTTCTACGTAGCCCATAAGCTCCAGTTCCCCGACGAGCACCGCAATCATTTTCTGCCCCAGCGTGGGGTAAATATCGTTAATCTGTTCCCTGGTGAACTCGCTTAAAATTTTCTTCACGGCGATGCCCGGTTGACGCACGATCTTATCCAGGATAGACATCGTCCGGCGGAAGTAGGGGACGCTATCGCCTTTATCCGCCAGGTCATAGGCTTCTATTTTAAAGCGCACGCCGGTATGGTTGTCCTCACAGACCACATAAAAATCCCGTTTCGCCGTGCCTTGCCCGATGATATATTGGCCGCCGGGGGGCGTGCCCCATATAGTCTCGTCCGCGATGAATTTATAGTTTAATTCCGGTCTTTCCGGAGTAGCGCGGAAGCCCACGCCGTCGTATTTCTTGCGGGACGGATCGATGGCGCTGTAGGGCGAGTGCCAGAAGGGGTAATAGCTTTTAGGGTTTTCGCCTTCCTGATGGCGACCGCCGGAGGCCTGGAGGTCGTTAAAAGCCTGGCCCAGCACGGCGAAAACCGATGGGCAGATGCGGCCGGTCACCGTTTCGCCGTCGAAGGTGATTTCCTCGCCGATTTTATAGCGGAAATGGCAGGGGAACCGCTGCTCGTCCTGGTCGAAGCCGACGACCGTTGCTTTTACTTTGAACATAGCTTAATTCCTTAAGCCGCGCTCTGCGCCAGCTCCGTCAGCCGCCGATAGCTGGACGCGGGGTCCGGCTGCAGGAAAATGGCGCTGCCCACGTAGATGACATCGACGCCGCTGCGGGCGATCCGCGCGATATTGCTCTCCTTAATGCCCCCGTCGATACCGATTTCAATTTTGGGGTATAAACGCCGTAATTCGCCGATTTTTTCCAGCACTTCCGGGATGAATTTGGCGCCGTAGAAGCCGGGGTTTACCGAGAGGAAAAGTACGCTGTCCAGCTGTTTCACCAGCGGGCTGAAGGCGCTCACCGGCGTTGCCGGGTTGACGGCCAGCCCCACCCCCATCCCCAGTTTTTTGATATTTTTGATGATATCCTGGGGGGAGGGCGTGGCTTCGTAATGAAAAACGATTTTTTTTGCCCCGGCCTGCTTAAAATCCGCCAGGCACGCTTCCGGGTGCAGCACCATCAGGTGCGCTTCCCATTTCAGTTTCGTTTTCAAAGCGGCGATGCGGTCGCAGGTGACGCTGAAAGACGGCACGAATTTCCCGTCCATAACATCAAACTGGGCATAATCGGTAAAGGTCTCCGCCTGGTGCACCAGTTGCTCCAGCATGGCGGGGTCGTCGGTAAGGATGGCGGGGACAACACGTACGCGTTTGGTCACATTTCCTCCGGTAAAACGACTAAGGATTTGCCAGAATGGGGGTTCTTTTCGCTGCTATTTTAGGCGGGATTAGCGCCTGATGTCAAACGTACCGGCCCTGTTCTTTACACAATATTTAGCTCAGTTTTATGTATTATTTATGGTTTTTATGCCGATATTAACGCCCGTGTGTCAGAATAATAATGTAGCCTCCTGTTACAGGGCTGCAAAAGCTGGGGAACAACAAAATGAAAATGGCGATCAGCTTCATCAGCGGGATTGCCGTCTGCTGCCTCATTATCTTCGGGGTCAGGATGGCAATTCCCACGCGGGCGGATACCGCCGTTCCCGCGGGCGCGGATAACGCCACCGCAGGCCTCACCAACATCCTGCCCAATTTCGAGAAGATATACCACGATGCTTTAACGGAGCCCTTTATCAAGGCGCAAAGCAAAATCACCGATCCAGATATCGCGGATTTTTACCAGGGCCTCATGGCCAAGACCGGCCTCACGGATGCCAGCCCCGTCACCAACTAGCCACTTTAATTCACGCCTGACTACGGTCGTTCCCGCCTAACTACGGTCATTCCCGCTAAAAAACAGTGGAGGCCGCTTTTGCCTGCGACCTCCACCAACATGTCTAACAAGTTCCCGAACCCCACTCACCTGCGGTAATCACTACCGTACTGGGCGTCCCGATTGTATCGGGATCTGCCGCCAGTTTTTACTTTACGAGCCGGGCCCGGTTTCCGCTTGCCCCACCGATAGGCAGGGCATTACGAGTCCACCTGCCGGACTCCGAGTACTTCATGAAGTCTCATAAAGCACCTCCCGAAGCATAATTCAGGCTGTGTCATGGTCTTCCAGTCAAATGCTAGCACCGGAAATGCTTAAAGTCAATATCTAGGCGGTTAGAGTCCGGTGAGAGAAAAGTACTACTCCATCACGTTGCCGCCGGAAACCTGGATGACCTGCCCGGTCACGTAACCGGTGACTTCGGAAGCCATCAGCACCGTCATTTTGGCGATGTCCGTGGGCGTGCCCATGCGGCCCAGCGGGAATTCTGCCATCATGCCTTCGCGCATCCTGGCCATCTGCTCCGGCGTGGGCGGCGGCCCCTGCATGCCTTCCCGCAGCACCGCGCCGAAATTGGTGGGCGCCGGGCCGGGGGCGATGCAATTGCAGCGGATGTTATGCTTGCCCTCGAAAAAGGCGAGCTGCTTGGTGAACAGGTCGATGGCGTACTTGGAGATAGCGTAAACCTGCACGCCCATCTTGAACTGGTGCGTGCTGCCCGACCCTATATTGACGATGGCACCGTATTTCCGGGCTCGCATCGAGGGCACCACCGCACGGCAGATATACATCATGCCGAAGAGGTTGAGCTCCATTTGTCTGGCCCAGATTTCGGTCTTCTGTTCGTCAATCGGCATATAGTCTTTTTGCAAAATGGCGCCGGCGACGTTGCAGAGTACGTCTACCTTCCCGTACTCGTCGAGGACTTTCTTGACCATCGCTTCTGCTTCCGTCTGCCTGGTGATATCGGCTTTGATGGCCATTGATTTAGCGCCGAGTTTCTTTACTTCGGCCGCCGTCAGGTTAACATCGTCGATAACATCGGTGACGGCCACCGCGGCGCAGCCTTCCCGCGCCAGGGTCAGCGTAATCTCTTTACCGAAGCCTTTCTGGCTACCGGCGCCGGTGACCAGTGCTACTTTGTCTTTAAAACCCAGGTCCATGTTCTCCTCCTGATGTAAAATTTGATTTAAAAACCGCTTAATCCAGCACCGAACCGCCGGAGACGTGCAGAACCGCCCCGGTAACGTAGCTGGACATATCTGAAGCGAAGAATATCGTGGCGTTGGCGATGTCCGCCTGCGTAGCGCCGCGGCCCAAGGGAATGGTCTTGGCCATCATGTCTACCACGGCTTTTTTGTCCGGGCCAGGGATAAAGTTGGTCGGCGCCGGGCCGGGAGCGACACAGTTGACGCGGATATTGTTCTTGGCCTCGTTAAAGGCGAGCTGCTTGGTGAAAGTATCCACCCCGCCCTTGGCAATACCGTAGACGTTGCCGGAACCGTGCGCGTACATGCGCGAACTGCCGGAGCCGATATTGACGATGACGCCGCCTTTCTTTTCGTGCATGTAGGGCAAAACCGCCTGGCAGGTCAGCATGATGCTGAAAAGGTTGAGGTGGATATCCTTGTCCCAGTCTTCCGGCTTGGCTTTATCGTAAGGCACGCGGTTGGCCATGCCCCCGGCTACATTACATAAAATATCTATCTTCTTATATTCGTCGGTGACTTTTTTCATCAATGCCGCCACATCGGCCTGGTTGGTGATATCAGCTTTTATGGCGATGGACTTTTTCCCTAGTTTCTTGATCTCTTCCGCCGTCAGTTTCGCATCATCGATCAGGATATCGGTGACCGCCACGGCGTCGCAGCCTTCCCTGGCCAGCAGCAGGGCAATCTGCTTCCCGAAGCCTATCTGGCTGCCCGCGCCGGTTACCAGCGCCACCTTGCCTTTCAAACCTAGATCCATGGTGACCTCCTATACTTTTTATACTATTCGCAGGTATCATTATATACTATGAAGGTTTAGGGGGCAAAATGTTTGGAGAGAGCAGCGAAAAAGCTGATAATTAAAGCTTAAAACTAAAGCGGGTTTTACTTTTAACGTTGTGGTTTTGACTCTTGAGCTTTGAGCTTTTACTTTTACCTAAAGGCCCAGGTAGGCCTTTCGGACGTGGTCACTCAATAGCAGGCTTTCGCAGGTTCCTTCGAGGGCCAGGCGGCCGTTTTCCAGCACGCAGGCGCGGTCGGCAATTTCCAGGGTCTGGCGGACGTTTTGCTCCACCAGTAATATGGTCTTGCCCTGCTCACGCAGGGATTTGATAATCTGAAAGACCTCCGCCACCAGTTTCGGCGCCAACCCGTTAGACGGCTCGTCGATGATGCACAGGTCAGGCAATGACATCAGGCCGCGCCCCATGGCCAGCATCTGCTGCTCACCGCCGCTCAAGGTGCTGGAAAGCTGCTTGGCCCTTTCCTTCAGCGTGGGGAAGAGCTTGAAGACCTGCTCCAGTGTCTCTTTTCGCTTTTTCCAGGCGCGGGTGGTATAGGCTCCCATGTCCAGGTTTTCCTGGATGGACATGTTGGTGAAGAGTTTCCTGCCCTCCGGTATGTGGGAAATGCCCAGCGCCACGATGGCGTGCGGCGCCATCCCGTCGATACGCTGTCCGCGAAAAGTAATGGTGCCGGAAGAAGGCCGCATGATGCCGGAAATGGTATGCAGCAGCGTGGTCTTGCCGGAACCGTTGGCGCCCACCAGCGCCATGATTTCGCCCTCTTTAACATTTACGCAAACATCCCACAAGGCCTGGATGCCGCCGTATGCCGCGCTGACGCTATTTATTTCCAGCATTGGACTGTTCTCCCAGGTAGACTTCAATCACCGTCGGACTGTTCACTATTTCCGCCGGCGTGCCTTCGGCGATTTTTTTACCGTAGTTCAATACTATAATTCTATCACAAACATTCATGATGGCCTTCATGACATGCTCGATCATAATGATGGTGATGCCTATTTCCGACCGAATTTGCAGGATGTCTTCCATCGCCTCGGCCACCTCCGTGTGGGTGAGGCCGGCCATCAGCTCGTCCAGCAGTAGTAGTTCCGGTCTGGTAGCCAGGGCGCGCGCTACTTCCAGGCGCTTCTGGTTACCCAGCGTCAGGTCTCTAGCCGGCGAGTTAACGTTCTTGGAAAGCCCCACGAACTCCAGCAGCTCCAGCGCGTCCTTGGTGGCCTGGGCCTCGGAAAGTTTCACCGGAGCGCCGAACAGCGCCGCCAGGCGTACGTTGCTGAGCACGGACATGTTGGAAAAAGTCTTGACCGTCTGGAAAGTCCGGGCGATGCCCAGCCGGCAGACTTTGTAAGTGCTCATGCCTGTGATATCCTTCCCCTTGAACCTGATGGTGCCGGATTTTGGCTTAAACGTGGCGGAAATCAGGTTGAAAAGGGTGGTTTTCCCGGCGCCATTCGGGCCTATCAGACCGAGAATCTCTTTCTCGTCGACGTAAAAATCAACGTTATTGACGGCTATCAAGCCACCGAAGTTTATGGTTAATTTTTCACCCTCTAATAGGTGCACTTTTTTCTCCCTTAAATCGTTTCCAGAGTTTCTGGATTAGTCCTGTTAAACCTGTGGGCAAATAAAGTATCGTCCCGATAAGCATGGCACCAAAGATAAGCTTATAGTAGTCCTTCAGGCTACCTGTTTGCAGTAATTCCTGGACATAGCTGAAGAAAACCGCCCCGATGGCCGGACCCCACACGTTCCCTGTCCCGCCGAAGATAGCCATCAGAGCCGGACTGAATGATATCATCGGGTCGAAGGCCGTGCCCGGATCCACATAGGTATTTTTCGTCGCCATGATAACGCCGGCCGCGCCCATGAATGCGGTACTGATGGCAAACGTGACTATCTTGGTCATGGTAACGTTGACGCCGATGTGCGCCGCCGCTTCTTCATTCTCGCCGATGCTTTGCAGCGCCAGCCCGTATTTCGACCTTCGGATAAAATAGGAGACCAGCATGGCGATGACGCAAATCCCCAGCAAGTAATAAAATACAGCGTTGTTGCTTTCCAGGGCCACCATCCGGCCGCGCGTACCCTGGATAACGATTTCCCAGTAATAGATGACTTCCTTCACCAGCAGCACCAGGCCGAACGTGAACATGGCGAAGTATATGCCCCTCAGTCTTAGCGTAATCGCCCCCACGATGAAGGCGACGACGAAGCTTACCGCCGCCGCAATCAGTATGATGACAATCAAGGGCAGGGCATGCCCGTTAAGCGGAAAATATATCGCCGCAGCATAAATACCCAGGCCGTAGAAGGCCGCCGTTGCCAGCGAGATATAGCCGGTGACGCCGGAGAAAATCACCCAGCTTACGGTAAGAATAATGTACAACAGGAAGTTGGAGAATAATGTAACGCCGTAGTCCCAGCCATATAAGGGCAACAAGCCGACGATTATCAGTAGCGCCAGCGGTATCCCTATATTTACGCCCAGATTTTTCCGGTTTATCTTGCTCAAATCCATCTTAAGTCCCCATCAAGCCTTTTGGTCGTATCAGCAATAGGATAATGAATATTACGTAGTAAGAAGCCGTGGATAAGCCCGGCTGCCAGTAAGCCACGCCGGTGCCGATGATGCCCAGTAAAAATCCGCCGATAAAGCTGCCGGGGATGCTCCCCAGACCGCCCAGTGTGATGACCACGGTGGCGATAACGGTATATCCCAGGCCCATCGTAGTGTAGATGGGATAGCAGATACTTATTAGCGTTCCGGCCATGCCCGCCATAGCCGCGCCGAAGGCGAAACATAGCGCCAGAACAAAATTAATGTTTACGCCCATCAGGCCGGCGGTGGCGGGGTCCTGGGCGGCCGCCCGGATGGCTTTACCGGTACGCGTGCCGGCCAGGAACAAATAAAATACGATGCCGATGACGACGGCGAATATCGCCGCCACGATGCGGTTCTCAATAAACAGCGCGCCGCCGATATTAACGACGCCGCCTAAGTAGGAGTAGCTCCGTGGCGTGGAATGCCAGATAAGGACCGCGATATTCTGGACGACGAAATAAAGCCCGAAGGCAGCCAGCATACCGTTGCTTTCAAAAACCCCCGGGTTAGGCGATTTTACCCGCAAAGTGGTAAAAACCGTACGGTAAAGGATAAACCCGACGATAAACAGGACCGGGGCCGTAATAACGATGGTGAGCAGCGGATCGATGCCGTTTTCCCGCAGCCAGAAAGTCAGGAAAGCCCCGACCATCATGAACTCGCCGTGAGCGATGTTAAATACTTTGGCGACGCCGTACTGGAGGGTAAGCCCCATGGAAATCAGGGAATAAACGCCGCCGATCAGTAGCCCGCCGATTAATACGTTTAAAAATAGTTCCATTATTCCGTCTCAAAATCTCTCTGGTATTAGCCTATGCTACTTTTTTGCACCAGCAGGCTGCCTGTGGGTCGCACCCCGATATCTTTAGAGGATACCTTCAGGGATGAACCCCTGGTATGACCTCCAGACAGCCTGCTATTTTGTTGTTCAACTGCTTGGTAGTATATTTCTTTAACGCTCTGGGTTGGTTGTTTATTTAGTGGGCCACGGTGGCTTGGGATAGACAAACGGCGCGGTGTTGTTCTTGTCGTCGTCGACTACCTGGAAAATCCCGCCCTGCCACTGGCCTATCTGACCAAGGTAGCATGCCTGCGGTAGTAGACCGCCGCCTGCACCGTTCCCCTGGATATCCCAATAGAAGTCCCCTAATGCTGTCTGGAAGTGGGAGGTCTTGTAGACCGACATGACTTTAGTGGTATCCGTGGTACCGGCTTTGGTGATGGCCTGCGCCAGGTACTGAAGAGTGGAATAGTACAAGATAGCGCCCCAGTAGTCCATGTTGCCCTCGCCGCCGACCACCGGCCGGACTTTATCCGCGAAAGCGGCAGCCGAGGCCGAGCTCTTGGCATTCCAGGCGCCCTCGCCGCAGACATCTTCAAGAGCTGCGCCGAAGGTGAGGTTGAAGAACCCGAAGTTGCAGCCCGGGCCGACGATGATACACTTGGGGTTGAAGCCGAGTGACATGGCGGTGTTCATGAAAAGAATGTTCTGGGTGGGATAAGCGAACATGCAGAAAACATCCGGATTCATGTCTTTAGCTTCTTTGACGATCGGGTCCATATCCGCGATGTTTATCGGTATGCTCTTGGCATCCAGGACCTGGAGTCCCTTCAGGCCGCACTCACTCTGCATGGTCAGGTTGTATTCAGCTCCATGCAGGTCGTTCATGAAGCAGATATAAACCGTCTTGGCGCCCGCCTTCACTAAAAGGTCAGTGAACATAGGCAGCTGGAAATGGTTGGAGTAGTTCAAGACCGCGTAGACATAAGGCATTTTCGCCAATTGCGGCTCCAGGGTGGTGGCGCCGCCTTCGCCGCAGAGCATCATCGTCTTATACTTGTTGGCGATTGGCGCCGCAGCGAAAAGCATGGCGGTGCCGGTAGGCCCGAAAAGGAAGTCAACGTGATCCTGCGTGCATAGTTTTTCGATGTTCTTAACGCAGACGGACGTATCGCTGGCATCATCGTATTCAATCAGTCTTACGGGCAGTTTTTTCCCGCCCACGGCAATGCCACCGGCATCGTTGACGTCTTTAATCCACATCTTGTAGATGGCGGCAAAGCCGAACGATTGGAAGCCGGCTTGCGGGCCCGTGATATCTCTGGAGGCGCCGATGACGATTTCCGTCTTGGTCGTGCCGCTAGAGCTACAGCCACCAATTGCCGGAATAATAAGAATCATGCAAAGGACAATTGGCAAAGCAAATTTAGCTATTCTTTTCAGCATATGCTGTCCTCCTCTATTTTCCCTAAAAGAACCTAGCTAATCACGGATAATGTATTTCGAATACACATCACCTCCCCGGTTAATTTTTTTATTTTATTGTTTCGAACTTTTCCATAACTTAATAGATAATTTGGACGCGTTACAATACCGGATGGTTAGACCTATTACAGGATGTCCGCCCTAGCTGTGAAAACATCAATGATTTTTGGGATGCCAACACTTTTTGCGTTATCACTACTTTAAAGTGGTTCGCAAAACTGTATAATAACTGGGCATTGGTTGTCAAGTAGTGTAAAAGTTCAGCGGCACGTTTTTGGCAAATATTTTTTATGTTTCGGAAAAAAACGAGTAAAATAGGCCGGCACTTACGCTTAAACTTGTCAGGAATATGCGGGTAAACGGCCGGGCAGGGCGGTGGGACTAATAAAAAGGTGTTATTATAATAAGGAAAATGATTAGCAGCTATCGGTCAGGCGGCCAGGGCTTTTTTAGCCGGGCTGCCGCGCCTTTTCCACCCCAGCGTTTCCAGCAGGTCGCCCACGGCTTTGTCATGGTTGGTCTCACTGCGGAGCGGGAGGTCGGGGTCAACGCGGTATTTGATGCGGCGGCCTTCTCGTTTTTTAGTGACGTAGCCGTCTTCCTCGAGGTCGTTAATGATATTGCGGGTGGCTTTTTCGGTGATGCCCACGGCGGAGGAAATTTCGCGGGCCGTGATCCGCGGCTGCTGGGCGATGAGGCACAAAACCAGCGCATGGTTGGTGAGGAATTTCCATCCCGGCATGCAGTTACCTCCTTGCCCTTTTTATCACCCGGAAAATTTCTTTTATCGCTTAATAATTACCCCGGAAAACTATTGACAATTAGTAGCAGGGATGTATAATTAATTTAGGAATAAATATTCCTATATATTATAACAGGAATGTCAAGTTATCAAAAGAAATTAACGAATCAAACGGAATAAAAATAATTAACGTCAAAGGAGTGTTGAAAAAGGAAAAGTGAAAACATCATCGGTGGCCACGAAAAATCAACCCAGCCACGGACCCGAGAAAGTCGTTACCATTAATTACATCAGCAGTGAAAACGAGGAGCCCCCCAGTAGACCTGTCATTGTAAAAAGCTTGGAGGATGAGCCTCCTGGTAGTCCAGCCACCGGTAGAAGCCGCCTTTTCGGGAACGTCCCGGATAGTTCCTGGAAAGATTGGAAATGGCAATTCCGCAATAGAATTGTCTCCGTTGACCAGCTGAAACAGCTGGTGTCCTTATCCAGCGAGGAAGAAGCCCAGATCAGGACAGTCACGCGGCGCTATCCTTTATCGATCACCCCGTACTATCTATCCCTGATTGACCCCTCCGATCCCGAAGACCCCGTGCGTAAGCAGGCGGTGCCTTCCATCCTGGAAATCACCATGAGCGGTATGGGCCTGGAAGACCCTCTGGCGGAAAAAGAAGATTCCGTCGTCCCCGGCCTGGTACACCGCTATCCTGACCGCGTTTTGATGGTGCTCACGGATATCTGCCCCATGCTTTGCCGGCACTGCACCCGCAAGCGGGAGTGGCGCCACGGCGGCTGGGTACGTACGGAAAGTGAAATTGAGGCGATGCTGGGCTACCTGCGCCAGCATACTGAGGTGAGAGATGTTATCCTTTCCGGCGGCGACCCGCTGACGCTGGCCACCAGCCATCTGGAATCAATTATCTCCCGCATCAGGGCGATAAAACATATCGAGATCATCCGTATCGGCTCGCGGTTCCCGGTGGTGCTGCCGCAGCGTATCGATGCCGAGCTGTGCGATATGCTTTCCAAGTATGGCCCGATATGGTTCAACACCCATTTCAACCATCCCAAAGAGGTGACGGCCGAGTCGGCCGCCGCCTGTGATAAGCTTTTACGGGCCGGCGTACCGGTGAATAACCAGACCGTGCTCATGCGTGGCATCAACGATAGTGTTGAAATTCAGACGAAGCTTTGTCAGAACCTGTTGAAAGCCAAAGTACGTCCTTACTATCTGTTCCAGTGTGATGAGGTTCAGGGCACCGAGCATTTACGCACCTCCGTGGACGTGGGCATAAAAATCATTGAAGGGATGCGCGGGCATACCTCCGGTTTGGCCGTGCCCAACTTCGTCGTCGACCTAGTGCAGGGCGGCGGCAAGGTGCCTTTGCAGCCCAACTATGTCCTCTCCATGAACGAGGACGAACTATTACTGAAAAACTACGAGGGTAGAGTTTTCCGTTATCGTAATCCGAATTCGCAACAACACGAGAAGGAAGCCGCTGTGGCGGCTCCCGTGAGCGGCGTCGTCGAAAGCCTGTTGGCGACTACCGACGCACCGGTGAA
>JBEKAC010000033.1:0-28454 GCA_050018395.1 Dehalococcoidales bacterium | reverse complement strand
GGCGCCCCAGAGAAAAAGCGTGATAATGCCTATAATCCAGACTTCTTTAATGCGGATGACGTGTGAAAGGGCCTGTTTGAACGGTATTTCTACCGCCGCTGTGCCCGGAACTTCGCTTCTTTCCGGTTCTTTACCGGTAAACAGCCAGAGCAGACCTATTACCACGGCCGGCGCACCGAAGAAAAATAACACATTCCTCCAACCGCCGAGCCACGGAGATAAGATTGTAGCACTGGTCAACGTTGCCACCATAGACCCGAGCGACCAGGCCACGTTGAGCAGCCCATTAGCCAGGCCCAGCCTTTCACCGCTGAACCACACGGCGGTTACCTTGGGAACGATACTCGGTGCGGATGCCGCAAGGAAGCCGAAGAGGAACATCGTCAGCGCCATGGTGAAAAAGTTCGTGGAAAGGCCGCGTAACGCGCAGAATATCCCCGCCAGGATGCAGACTACTGTGATGGTGCGTTTTACGCCGAACCTATCGGCCAGCAGTCCCGCCGGCAGGCCGATGAAGATGCCGGCCAGCGGGTCCATGCCCCAGATCGTCCCCACGGCCGTGACGCTCAAATGGAGGTCGACGGAGATTTGCTTGAAGAGCACCGGCATGCAGAGTCGTTCAACACCGGCGATGACGCCATAGGTTAGCATCGTGAGGGTGAGGATATACCAGCGGTAGTTGGGGCCGGGCTTCTTTTTCATTTATATCAAAACATCATCGGCGGCGTTTTTCGTTCATCGAATCGGAGGGATGGCTGGTCTCCGGTTATTTCAGGAAGACCCTGCCTGAAGGCTGGCGAAATAAAGGCAATTGATTAATTTTATCATTTTTCGTTTTTGTGTGGCAATTTCCGGGCGTGTTTGGTTACCTAGTTAGTCTATGTTATAATGGGTCTCAAATGACGATTGCAGTCACGGGCGCCTCCGGTCACGTTGGGGCCAACCTGGTACGCGCCCTTATCGCCAGCGGCCAATCTACACGCTGCCTGGTGCACGTTAACTGCCGGGCTATCGAAGGGCTGGACGCCGCAAAAGTCAACGGAGATATCCGCGATGTCGCGTCTCTGTGCCGCGCTTTTGAGGGCGTGGACGTGGTCTATCACCTGGCGGCCACCATTTCCCTTTCGATGGCGGACTGGGCGCGTGTCGCGGAAATTAATGTTACCGGCACACGTAACGTCATCGAGGCATGCCGGCGGTCCGGTGTGCGGCGGCTGGTGCATTTCAGCTCTATTCATGCTTTAACGCAGGTGCCTTTCGGTACACCGGTGGACGAGACACGCCCGCTGGTGACGTCCCGCCGCTGTCCTCCGTATGACCGCTCCAAAGCCATTGCCGATAAAGAGGTCCAGGACGCCGTGAAACAAGGGCTTGACGCCGTGATTGTTTACCCCACCGCGGTGTTCGGGCCTTATGATTTTGAGCCTTCGTTTTTCGGCGAGGCGCTGCTCCGCATGGCGCAGGGCCGGCTGCCGGCGCTCGTCAGGGGAGGGTTCGACTGGGTGGACGTGCGTGATGTGGTGGCGGGCGCCATGCTGGCGGCGACCAAAGCCCCGGCCGGCTCCCGCTACCTTCTTTCCGGGCACTGGGTATCCATGTGTGACATTGCAGCGATGGTCGGTGAAATTACCGGAACGGCAACGGATAAAATGGTCTGCCCGCTGTGGCTGGCGCGCCTCGGCGCGCCGTTTATTGTTGCCGCGAGCAGCATCAGCGGTAAGCGGCCGCTTTATACCGGCGTGTCTTTGCGGGCGCTGAACAGCAACCGGCATATCAGCCACGAGCGGGCCACTAAAGAGCTCGGCTATAACCCCCGCCCTTTCCGTACCACGCTCGAGGACACGCTAAAATGGTTCAGTGAAAATGGGATGCTGGAGCTGCCGGGAAAAATCAAACTCGGGGAGTCTAAGTGAAAGAATCGACCATTTTCAATAGCCTGCTGATTGCCTGGTTCGCGCTGGGGGCCGTGGTTTTCGTAGCACTGTTTTTCATCGCTGCCCCTTACGGCCGTCACGCCCGCAAGGGCTGGGGCTATTCGGTGGGGAACAAGCTGGGCTGGGTGTTGATGGAGGCCGCCTCGCCGATTGTCTTTTTTGTTTTCTGGCTTCTCGGCAGTTACCGGTTTAACGCCGTTTCGCTGGTTCTCCTGGCGCTATGGGAAGCACACTATATTCACCGTGCTTTCATCTATCCTTTCACGCTGCGCGGCGCCGCCCGGCGCATGCCGCTTTCGGTGATAAGCTTCGGTTTCTTTTTCAACCTGATGAACGCTTATCTCAACGGGCGCTATATCTTTAGTTTTTCCGGCGGATACGCCACCAGCTGGCTGCACGACCCCCGCTTTATCGTCGGTGTTATCATGTTTATCTCCGGCTATGTTATCAACCGCCAGTCGGACCTGGCGCTGCGCGAGCTGCGGAAGCCCGGCGAGTCCGGTTATAAAATTTCCTACAGCCGGTTTTACCGCTGGGTATCCAGCCCCAACTACCTCGGGGAGATAACTATCTGGTCGGGATGGGCTTTAGCCACCTGGTCCTGGGCTGGCCTCGCGTTCGCTTTCTGGACATTCGCCAACCTGCTGCCCCGCGCCCGCGCCAACCACGCCTGGTACCGCAACACTTTCCCCGATTATCCCCCCGAGCGTAAAGCGCTGCTGCCGGGGATATGGTAAGAAAGCTGATAGTAAAAAGGGGGTAACTGCCATGGCCGCAAAAAAATACAGTAAATACGTTGTTCCATTGGATTTTAAGGACGATAAACCGGGTTTTTACCGGCAGGTAGCCAGCGTCAGCGGCAAGCCTTTCGGTATTGATTTTCACGTGGAGTACGGCGCTTACTGGGCGGCCGGGAACATGGGAGAAACACCGCCGGCCGCGCACGTCCATGACTACCATCAGGTGATGTTGTGGCTGGGGTCGGACGGCAATGACATGGGCGAGTTGGGGGCGGAGGTGGAGCTGTCTTTAGGGGAGGAGGGGGAGAAACACATGATTACCTCCTCAACGGCGGTAGCGGTGCCCAAAGGTCTGCCGCACTATCCGGCGAATATTATAAAGATGGACAGGCGCTTCGTCTACATGGAAGTATCCGTCGCCGGCCAAACTAAAATGAAAAAAGTCCCGGCCAAAAAACAGGCCGCGTCCACTGGCCCGGTGATGTTCTGGGACGCCAAATACCGGGACAATATCCTCGGCCTGGCCTTTACCCGCAAAGGCCCCTGGAGCTACGGCCCCCGCAACCGGGACGATTCCGGCGGCTATCTCTCTTTCATCCGTGGTAAAGACCCCGCTTTCGATTTCCTCATCATGTGTGAAAGCCTCAAGCGGGCGCCTTATCGCTTCGGGCCGATACCGGATAAGCCGCACGTGCATCCCAAGCCGGAGATACTGTTCTTTATGGGCACGGACCTTAACGACTTGAGTGCATTGGGCGGGGAGGCGGAGATAGCTTTAGGCAAAGAGGCAGAAACGCACCTGATTACCCGGCCTACCGCGGTGGTAATACCCGGCGGCTTTCCGCATTGCCCCCTGACCATTACCCGGGTGGACCGACCGATGATTCTTACGGATATCCGCCCCTTCGGCAGCGAAGCGCCTTCTCCCAAGAAGCCGTAAGAACTCCCGGATTTAAGCAAAGAGGAAGATTGATAAAAATCCTCCTCTTCTCCCCCTTTGACAAGGGGGACGAGGCTATCCTCTATTGGTAAAGGGATGATTTCACTTTTTCCCCACTAAAGCTATTGACAAACTCTATAGAAGTGCTAAAATATTATTAGCAGTCGGATAGGGAGACTGCTAAGTGGCTATAAACTAGCTTCGCGGGACAGGAACGAGGGGCTAAGGGAAAGAAGGGAATATGGGTAAACTGACTACACAGGGACGCTGCCCCAAATGCGGCGGCAACCTTTACCTGGATAGGGACTATAACGGCTGGTACGAAGAGTGTCTCCAGTGCGGCCTGGTGAAAGACCTCGCGGTCGTTTATCAGCACCGCGTGGCCGGAAAAAAGTCAACCCGGAAAGATGACCCCGAAGTGGCTTCTTAACCGGCAAGGGTGAAAAGAGCAAAAGACCCCGATCTTTAATCGGGGTCTTTTTATTTTTATAAAATGCGCCGTAGCGCCATCGAAGCCAGTCCGCCTACCAGGAACGCTACCATCAGGTTGGCCGCGGACATCGCCAGCGCCGCCTTCCAGCCGAACTCTCTGGCCAACATGCTCACGGTGGAGAGGCAGGGTATATATAGCATGCCCACCAGTGCCAGAGTAACCATTTGGGCCGGGGTCAGCACCGCCGCTAGGTTCGTGCCGAAAATGGCCGCCATCGTGAGCAGGATCATCTCCTTGCGCACGAACCCGAAGATTAAAAGTATCCCGGCAATAGCCGGCAGTCCCAGCCAGTGCACGGTGAGCGGCGAGATGAAATTGCTGACCGGTTGCAGGATACCGTAAGCGTAAAAGAGCTGTACCCCTGCTGAGCCCAGTATGTACAGCGGGAAGACCAGGAAGATGAGCGACTTCGTCCGTCCCCAGGTCTGTTTCAGCACTACGGACAACGAAGGAGATTTGAAGGAATGCATCTCCATGATCAGCCCCGCCGTTTCCCCGGGGACGACCCTCAAGGCGACTTTAACCGCCAGAAACATTACCAGTAAATCAATGGCGTAAAGCGCTAGAGCCCAATCTAAACCGACGAATTTGGAAACGAGCCCGAAAATGACGATCGTGCGGGCGGTGCAGGGAGCAAAAGTGACGGCGAACGATGCCAGCAGGCGTTCCCGGCGTGTCCCCAGTATCCTCGTGGCGGCGATGGCTGGCACGCTGCACCCGTAGCCGAGCACCAGCGGTATGATGGCCTTGCCGTGCAGTCCCATCTGGTGCATCGCGCTGTCCAGCATGAAGGCCACCCGCGTCAGGATGCCGGAGTCTTCGAGTATCGCCAGCAGCAGGTAAAAAGGCACGACGTAAGGCAGTACCAGCGTGACTCCGGCGACGAACCCCCCGAAGGAGCCATTCCAGATAATGCTCCAGAAATGGCCGCTTATCTGGGGGTTGACCGGGTGGAAAAAGCCTAGGGCTTTAGTCAGTACGTTGGAAAGCAGCGTGCCTACGGTGAAGGTCCAGAGCAGCAGCCCGCCGATGACGATAATCGAGACGACATACCCGAATACTTTTTGCGTCGCCAGTCGGTCAAGGCGGTCGGCGAAAGTGGTTTTGATAATGGCCTGGCTCTGGACGTCCGCGGCTAGCCGGTTAGCGAGGGCGTATCTTTCGGAAGCCACGGCGGCGAAGCGCGGCTGCTGGTAAACGGCTTCAACTCTTTGGCCTAAAGCCTGTGCCGCCTTGACGATACCGGGAGATTTGGCGTTGACCGTTTCGCTGATGTTGCTGTCCCCCTCGAGCAGTTTAATGGCTACCCAGTGGGGAGGATATCCCAGATCCAGCTTTTCCGCTTGGAGCGAGGCGGTAAGCTCGTTAATGCCTTCATTTATCCCGTTACGGAAGGCGATGGTGCTCTGGCGTGGGGTATTTTCCTGACATGTAGCGGCGGTGATGGCGCTTTCAATCAACTCGGGGATGCCTTCGCCCCGGGCGGCTACGGTCGGTATCACCGGCACGCCCAGCCGTTCCGATAGCTGCCTGGCGTCGATGTTGATGCCCTTCGCTTCGGCCAGGTCCATCTGGTTGAGGCAGACCACCAGCGGCGTGTCCATCTCCATCAGCTGGAGGGTGAAAAAGAGGTTTCGCTCGAGTACAGGCGCGCCGATGACGTTGACGATGACGTCCGGTTTTTCCTTGGCGATATAATCGCGGGTCACTATCTCTTCCAGCGAGTAAGTGGACAGCGAGTAAATTCCCGGCAGGTCGACGATGGTGATGTCGTAGCCCTCGAAGGACAAAAAGCCCTGGGCGCTTTCCACGGTCTTGCCCGGCCAGTTGCCGATGGTCTGGTGCGAGCCGGTCAGCTGGTTAAAGATAACCGACTTACCCACATTGGCATTCCCGGCCAGGGCGATGGTCAGGCGTTTTTCATGCTGGCCGGTCTTCGGTTTTCTAGGCTGTGCCGGGTGACACGATGCGATATTGGCCATCTTTTAGGTTGCCACTTTTTCCACGAAGACGTTGCGAGCGATTTCATCGCCGAGGGCCAGCCGCGAGCCACGTAAGGCGATTTCCACCGGGCCTTTGAGCGATGAAACGCGGCAGACCTTGATTTTAGTATCCGGTGTTAGCCCTAGGTCCAGCAGGCGCCGCAGTACTTTATTATCACCGCGGATAAAGCTTATCTTGCCTTCCTGGTTCTCCTTCAAATTGGACATCGAGATAATGCTGGCTTTCCGCTTGCTGATGTTTTCCGGTTTGTCCTGCCCCCATTTGCGGCACTCGTCGCAGCTGGCAAACCCGAGGTCGCAGGGGGGGATAAGCTGTCCGTCGTCGGGACAGCTGTCCGGCGCTTTCAGAGCCTGGCACATGGCGCGGGCGGTCTCGTCGGAAAGGGCGTGCTCCATCTCGCAGGCTTCTTTATGCACCTTGTCATTGCCGATTTTCAGCACGTCATGGAGGAACTTTTCCAGCAGGCGGTGCTTGCGCGTCATCTTCTCCGCCAGGCGGTAGCCTTTGCGCGTCAGGGTGACGCCCTGATAAGGGGAGTAGTTGACATAACCTTCAGCGGTGAGCTTGTGCATCATCTCGGTAACGCTCGCCGGGGCGATGTTCAGCCGCCGGGAAATGGCGGAGGTGCTCACCGGCTCGCTCTCGCGGGTAAGATTATATAAAGCTTCCAGATATTCATCGGTGCTTGTGCTCATTTCGTTCTCCTATTAGGTGCGCCTAAATCTTAGGTACACCTAAATAATAGCATGGAAAACAAACGGCGTCAATAGGAAATCTGTATGATTTTGACATCTAAATATAGCCGCTATAATATGGAACCGGGAGTAACTCATGGCTGATTTAAACAAAAGAATCGAGAAACTGGCCCAATGGACATTCGAATCGGACTACACCGTGGTGTTCACCGGCGCCGGCGTCAGCACGGAGTCCGGCATCCGTGATTTCCGCGGGCCGGACGGGCTCTGGACGCGGCGCGATAAAGGCCTCGCCACCCCGGAGCAGGATTGGACGGGGGTCGCGCCCAACGCCGGTCACCGCGCCATCGTTGAGCTGCAGAACCTGGGCAAGATGAAATTCCTGATCTCCCAGAACGTGGACAACCTGCACCTCAAGTCCGGCATCAGGCCGGAGCTCCTCGCGGAGCTTCACGGCAATCTCACCAAAGTCCGCTGCCTCTCGTGCGATTTTAAAATGGACCGGGTGGAGGGGGAAAGGACCTGCCCTTTATGCGGCGGCAAACTGAAATCAACGGTGGTCAACTTCGGCGATTCGCTGCCGGTTAAAGACCTGGAAGAATCCCACCGGCACGCGCAGATGTGCGACCTTTTTATCGTTGTCGGCTCGAGCCTGGTAGTCTATCCGGCGGCGGATATCCCCCGTATCGCTTTGGACGTTGGGGCCAGACTGGTCATTATCAACAAAGGCGAAACCCCGTACGACGCCGAAGTACACCTGCGTTTTAATGAGAAAATCGGCGAAGTGCTGCCGCCCGCGGTGGAAAAGCTGAAAAAACTGATGAACAAATACATATAAGGTCCCGTTTGAGATGTTCCAATCGAATAAAATTTCAGCTTTCCATTTCCTCACCCCCTTTAGTTCCCCCTCTCCGTCGACGGAGAGGGGGTTAGGAGGAGAGGTTAGCCGCCTAGCCTCCCGGCCACTCGTAAACCGTGCTTGACCATATGCGGCTGACGGCCTCTTTCAGGACCGGCAGGCGGGGTTCGGGGATATCCAGCAGCGGCGGCAGTTCCGGCCTGGCGATTCTCTCCAGCCACGGGCAGTACTTTTTACAGATGATGATGGTGGTCCGGGCGCCGCCGAATACCAGGAAATCGATCGTTTTTTCGTAAGGCTCGAACTGTTCGCGGATACGTTCTCCGACCCGTATGAGGAACTGCTCTATCTGCTTGTCGCGGTGCCTTTCAAAGCGATGGGATGACGAGCCGCCCTGCCGGTGCCGCCCGTGAATCAGTCCCGTACCAACCTTGCTGCTGACCAGCTTTTCCCCCCGGCATAAACTGATGCCGTAAGAGCCCAGCCGCACCAGCACCACACCGATGGTATACTCTTGCTGCAGCATCGTGCGCAGGGGCATCGTTTCAATTGATTGGAAAAGGACTTTTTCCTTTAGAGGGAACGGCGGTATTACCAGCCGCAGTTGCCCTTCCGCCCGGAAAACCGCGGCACCATGGGGAGAAGTAGTGATGATTTTGCCCAATTCACCGGCGGTTGTCGGTGAGGATTTGAGATTATGCAGCAGGTTTTCCAGTTCGTCGGGGGCAGGGTGGGGCGGCAGGTAAAGCGTCAGGTCGGTGTTACCGGCGGAGCCTTTCAAATAGTCCAGTAATGCCAGTGTTTTAGCGCGACCTAACACGTACTTTTTCATGGTCGATTAGGCTTTAGAACCGCACCACGGTCACGCCGTCGCCGCCTTCGTGGCGTTCGCCCGGGCGGAAAGACTTTACCAGCGGGTGCGACTTTACGAACTCCCGTACGATGCTTCTAACCGTGCCGGTGGCCTGCCCGTGGATGATGCGCGCCTCCATGAGGTTGGACTGCGCTGCATCGTTGAGGTAAGCGTCTAATATAGGCTCCACTTCGTCGGCGCGCTTGCCACGCAGGTCCAGTTCCAGCGGAGCGCGGCGGACGGGCGGCATTTTTATCGGCGCGGGGACGGTTTGCCCGGATGGGGTAATCTTGACCACGCCGCTTAGCGCTAACCGCATTTTTGTCCTCCCCGCCTGTACCTCGATTTCCTGCGCTTCTTCGGATATGGCCAGCACGGTGGCCGTCAGCCCGGCCTCTTTGACCAGGACCGTATCGCCGGTCTTGATGATGCCGGATTCCTCTTCCGGGTTTTCTCCGGCGGCCGGCTGCCAGACCTCGCTTTGCAGTTCCGCCTGAACCTTCGCCAGAGCGTGCCGCGCGTTCTCCAGCCCGGCAGCGGACTTTTCCTTGCGCAGGTCGGCGGCGGCCTGGCGTATCTCTTTATGCAGCTCGGCCGCCTCCCGGACGATTTCATCCCGCGCCTGCTGGGCGGCGCGGCGTTCCTCGGTCTGGAGGCGCTTTATCTCTTTGTCCAGCGCGGCGTTGCGGCGCTCTAAAGCCTCGCGTTCGGCGGTCAGGTTGCGCTCTAAAACGCCGATTTTCTGTTTTTCTTC
This sequence comes from Dehalococcoidales bacterium, assembly GCA_050018395.1. Taxonomy (GTDB): domain Bacteria; phylum Chloroflexota; class Dehalococcoidia; order Dehalococcoidales; family RBG-16-60-22; genus RBG-13-51-18. The sequence goes on along the minus strand of JBEKAC010000033.1, from coordinate 19,182 downwards.
CATCAGATTGCCCAGCAGCCCTTCCATCTCCTGGCTGTTGCCGGAGAGCATACTCCGGGCGTCGTTGATGATTTCCGGTAAAAGTCCCAGGCGGGCGGCGGTGGCCATCGCGTTGCTGCCCCCCGGCAGCCCCACTGTGAGGTGGTAAGTGGGCGTCAATGTCTTCGGGTCGAACTCCAGCGAGGCGTTTTCCATCCCACTGGTAGTGTGAGCGAAAGCCTTGAGGTCGCTGAAGTGCGTGGTGGCGGCCGTCAGCGTGCCGCGCGCCAGGAAATAGCGCAGGATGGCCCTTGCCAGCGCCGAGCCTTCGGCGGGGTCGGTGCTGGTGCCCAGCTCGTCGAGCAGCACCAGGCTTTTCGGGGTTGCCCGGGCGATAATGCGGACGATGTTGCCCATGTGCCAGCTGAACGTGGAAAGCGTCTGCTCGATGCTTTGCTCGTCGCCGATATCTGCGAAAACGCTGTCGAAAAGCGGCAGACGGCTGGTCGCGTCGGCCGGGACCGGCAGGCCGGCCTGTGCCATCAGGCTCAAAAGGCCGATGGTCTTCAGGGTGACGGTCTTGCCGCCGGTATTCGGCCCGGTGATGATCATTACGGAAAATTCGTTGCCCAGCTCGGCGGAAAACGGCACGGCTTTCTGACCGAGGAGCGGGTGCCGGGCGTCCACCAGTTTGATAAAGCCTTTATTATACTGAATGTCGCTGCCGGCGGGGTCGATCATGACTGGTTCGACAGCTTTGATACTCATCGCGTACCTCGCCTTGGCCATTATCAGGTCGAGTTCGGCGGTCAACTCGATGCTGCGGTTGATATCGTCGGCGGCGGCGCCTACCTTGGCGCTTAAAAGCCGCAGGACTTTCTCTACCTCGTGCCTTTCCTCGGCTACCAGCTCCCGTATCGCGTTGCCCAGCCCAACGGTTGCCGTCGGTTCCATGAACACGGTGGCGCCGGTATTGGAAATATCGTGGACGATGCCCCCGACCTCGTGCCGGTTCTCGACTTTCACCAGGATGACATAGCGCCCTTCGCGCTCCGTGATGACATCTTCCTGGAGTATCCTGCTGCCTCGCGGCGACTTCACGATGTCCTCCAGCTTTTCCAGTATTTGCCCGCGGGCCTCCCGTAGCCGGGCGCGGATGCTGCCCAGTTCCGGCGAGGCGCTGTCCAGCACTTCACCGGCCGGGTCGATGCACTCGTCGATGTCCTTTTCAATCTGGTGCAGCTCGGCGATGCCCTCGGCGATGTGCCAGAGCAGCGGGAATTCTTCCGCGATGCTCTTTAGGTAGCGCCTTAATTCGTGGAGGGCGAACAGCGTTTGCTTTACTTCCAGCAGGCTCGGCGGGTCGAGGATGCCTTCCAGCGCGGCCAGCTTGGCCCTGGCGCGGATATCCGCCGCCCCGCCGATGGAAAAGCCCCGGTTGTAGCCGAGCAGTTGCCGCGCTTCCGCCGTCTGGCGCAGCAGCAGTGAAATCTGTTCAAAGCTGTCTAAAGGCCGCAGCTCCATCGCCAGCTCACGGCTGGCGGAAAAAGAGGTATGACCGGCCAGTGTTTCCCTTATCTTGGGGAAATCCAGCATTTCCAGGCTTTTTTCATCCACGATGTATCACCCTTTAAAACTCTTGTTTGGTAACTATCCGTACGCTCTAACGACTATAACTATTTCGTCAAGGCGTGGGCATTTTCCCCGCCGATTTATAATACATGTAAAGATAAACAATTAATGAAAGCTCTATCGTCAGAGAACAAACTACTGTTATCATCCCCCGTTGGACATGTTTGTATTTCTCCGAATTTATCCGCGCGACGCTGAAAATTTGGCGAATATAGACCTCAGCAATCTGGGCCTCGTCCTGGAGTATTGCCTCGAGCGCGGTCTTGTAAGCGGCAGCGTTGGAAAAGGTGCAGATTCCGGTAAAAAAAGCGGGGTCACAGGAAACAATGGCGTTGTTTTTAACATCACCTTGGACACGTTCTTTACGTAATCTGGGTTTTATCGCCATAATGAGGTTGACAATAGATAGCAAGGCAAAGAAGAAATATAACATAATACACACCCCGGTAAAGATGTTGATGGGTATGACCCGGTAGTAGGCGATGAAGAAGACCATAAATACACCCAGGATAGACAACATCGATATTGATTTAGTGTCGGCGCGCTCACTAAGGTGGTTCTCATTGTCCAGAATTCGGAGCACGATCGGTAGATTGTTGGTGGACATCTTTTTACTCCTTTTCCCCCGGTTTATTAGTCATGTTATTTTCCGGGGGATCATGGCCGGCAGACTTATATTTGCAGTTGCATCCCTTCAGTGGCGATGGTGATATCAGCCTTCAAACTGGCTGCTACCTCGGCGAGCTCATTTTTCACTTCGTGTTCCAGCAGCGGGTCCCGGTGCATGACCACTATCCGCGGCAGCTCTCCCCGCACTTTTTTAAGGGCAGTAAGTTCGGCCAACAATATATTGGGCGTCAGGTGCTTGGTAAGCCGGGCGAAGTCCTCGTCGCGGTTGGGAAATGTCGTTTCCACCATCAGTAACTGGAAGGCTAATTTCTGCCAGCTCTCGTGGAAGCCCGTCCCGGTGTCCGAAGTATAGAACAGGGCCTTGCCTTCGGCATCGCTGATGCGGTAGCCCAGAGTGCTCTCCGTATGGTTTACCGGCATGGCCAGCACCCGGCAGTTCTCTATCTTCCGTTCTTTAAAAACTGTAATGCGGTGAAAGTGTAAGGTTGGTTTTTCTGCCGGCAGCCGGTGAAAAGGCGGGTAAACGTTGCCGTTCAGCAGGTGCTTTTTTATCGTGTTATAAACCTCCTGGTGTGAGTAAATTTCCACACGCCGCTTGGCGCGGAAAAGGTTCAGACCCAGCAGCGGAATGTCCTTGATATGGTCGAAGTGCCCGTGCGTCAACAGGATGGCCTTGATATTCTGCTGCTCCTCGATGGTCAGCGAAGACGTCAAAGCGCCCGCATCGACGGCCAGGGACTTATCGATGAGGAAAGCAGTACACCTAGCCTGGCTGGTCTCGTTGTTGTGTGCTCCCAGGATAGTGATTTTCACCGGTGCGGTCTTCTCCTTTTCTTATGCTCGGCTGACTGGAGAAAATATCTCCTACCTATTTTCTAGGCCTTTCTCCAGTTCTTGCCGCTCTTCCGGCGTAGTCATGACGATTATTTTATCATCGTAATCTATGGTGCATTCATTACGCGAAGGATTATAAATCCAGTTATCCCCCTTTTTTACAGCCAGTATCAAGGTCCGCGGGTACTTTTTAAGGTTAAGGGAGGAAAAAGATTTCCCGGCTAAAGATTTGGGAATGGCAATTTCCTCAACCCGCAGGGCTTCATCTCTGCCGCGCATCATTCTATCGAGGAAACTGACCACGGTCGGCCGTATCATCTCGGAAGCCATTCTCATGCCGCTGATATAACCCGGAGATACGATAGAATCGGCTCCCGCCTGTTTCATTTTGTCCTGGTTCCTCATCTCGGTGCACTGCGCTACTATCCTCAACCCGGGGTTAAGATGCCTTGCGGAAAAACAGATGACCAGGTTCTGGTTATCGTCTCCCAGCACGGCGAAAAGCCCGGCGGCTCGCTCGATGCCGGCTTTGATCAGCGTATCGTTGTCCGTGGCGTCTCCTTCGATGAATGTCGATTTGGGGAAAGTCTCCAGGCTCTTTTCGATCTTGTTCTGGCTGATCTCGATGATGATATGAGGTCGTTTGGTCTCCCGCAGTTCCTGGACGATATGGAGGCCGGCCCAGTCCATGCCGCAGACGATATAATGACCTTTGGCTTTTTCGGCGATTTTCTCCATCCTGCGCCTCCTGAATGACTTGGTTAGGTTCCCCTCGACGACGGTGGCGGTAGCGCTGGTAAGAACATAGGCCAGCACCCCGATGCCGGCGAGGGCAATAAACATGGTAAATATTCTGCCACCGGGGTTACCGGCAAGGTCGATTACTTCGCCGAATCCGATGGTGGTAATAGTGATAACGGTCATATAGATATAATCGACCAACGAATAGCCGCCTCCGCTGATCAGCCAGTACCCGATGGAGCCGATAATGACGATGGCCACCAGGATGATTAAGCACCAGATATATTTTTTATACATCCATCGTTCCCCGGGGCTTCATTTTAGACGGCTGTCCTTTCCACTCATGAGTCGCGGCAAGCCAAATGTCCATATTCAGCACTACGGGTGCTATCCCTGCTTCAAACGCTGTTGACAACTTATCTCCCCCGAATTATACTGGAACGTAACCTAAAAAGAGTTTCAAGTGATACTTGCGTAAAGCTGGACTTTACTATCGGCTAAAAGAATATCAGAAACAGGCGGGAAAGGCAAGATTATTCATCTGTACGCCGGCGTTTAGGCTGGCTCATGAAAAGTGGGTTGAACGGAGAAAAAGATGGAAAAAGCTCACTGGTCTATCGCGAAACAGGCATTTTCAGCGCTGTTCATCATATCTGTGATGATGATTATCGCTTTAGGTGGCTGCACGGCTAAAACCACAACGACGCCGCCGGTGATTACCACCACCCCGCCCGAAACCTCCGCGCCGTTCACCCCCGTGATTACCACTACTCCGCCGGTCACCACGCCGACGGTCACTCTTACGCCGACCACGCCCCCGCCGACAAGCACGACTCCGCCGCCGACCACGGCAGCTCCCGCTACGCCACAAACGATACTATCATTGACCGGCGGTGATGTCTTTATCCAGCGTGCCGGTACCGCCGAGTTGGTTCTAGCTACGGAAGGCACGACGCTCCAGCCCGGCGATTACATACGGTCTGCAGTGGGCGCCACCGCCGAAGTCACCTTCTTTGAAGGCAGTACCATCGAGCTTAAGGGAGACACCCAGATATCCCTCACTGACATCAGCCTTTCCGATACCGGCTCGACGACCATACATCTGAAGCAAATTTTCGGTGATACCGTGAGCCGGGTGAAAAAACTTACCGACTCGGCCTCGACCTTTGAGGTGGAAAGCCAGGCGGCCGTAGCCGCCGTCCGCGGTAGCATCATGGAGGTTATCGTCCAGGCCGATGGCACCACCATTGTGGAAAACATCGAAGGCGATATTCGCGCTACCGCCCAGGGCGTTGAAGTGACCATCCCCGTGGGTTATAAAGTCACCATTGTCCCCGGGCAGGCGCCCGGCCAGCCGGAATTGATAGAAACACCTACCCCCACGCCGACCCCCACCTCCGGACCGCCCGGTCCCGGGCAGCCGGTGTATGCCGCTATCGTCAACACCTCCGTCCAGGCTGACCGTACGAGCGCCAATATCGGCGATACTATCACCTACCATTATTTCATTACCAATAACGGCGGCGTAGAGCTGTTTAACGTCACCGTCACAGATAACGTCGCCGGGGTTGCGACTCTGCAAAGCGGCGACACCAACCACGACAATAACTTCAACCCGGGCGAGACCTGGATATTTACGGCCAGTCACGTTCTAAGCGCCGCTGACCCTTCACCGCTGGTCGATACGGCTACTTTCTCGGTCACGGTGCCGATTAGCGGCAATACCGCGATCATCCGCGATCATGCCGTTGTCAACGCCCAACCTTCGGGGCTGGCGGTGTCGATCACCAGCCCCGCCGATGGTGCCACCGTAACTACCAGGACAATCACGGTAACCGGCACTGTCAACGATCCAACCATTACCTCTGGCAACATAACCATCAACGGTGAAACCCATGCCATAGCTGTCTCTGAAGGCAGCTTTAACACTAGTGAGGATATCAGAAACGGGACGAACACGATAACCGTTACCGTCGCTAATGGAATTGGGCAGATAGCCAGCAAGACGGTAACCATCCATGCCACTACTCCAATATTGGGGATACGGGTGGAATTGACCTGGACAGATAATGATACCGATGTCGATTCTCACTTTATCCGCCCCGGTGGTTCGTTTGGTGAAATACCTGATGATTGTTTCTATGAGAATAAGACTCCTGATTGGGGACTCCCGGGAGTTACTACCGATAATGCAACGCTTGACCAGGATAATACCTGGGGCTACGGCCCGGAAAATATCACGCTTCAGTCGCCCTACGAGACAGGCACCTTCATGTATGACGTCCATTATTATTCCGACCATGGCAATGGCCCCACCACCGCTACGGTTAAGATTTGGATTAACGATAATCTGGTGGCCCAATTCCATAAATTGCTATATGATAACCAGGTGTGGGATTGCGCACTTATCGATTGGCATACGGGAACCGGCACGGTCACCGCAGTAAATCCGGCCATTGCGGTTACCAAAGACGCCTCACCGGCCGAGGTTTATGCCGGCGATAACGTTACCGATACGTATCACGTCAACAATACGGGTAATGTACCTTTGTCAAATATCACCTTGACCGATAATCTCACTGGAGAACGCCAGCTTGTTTCCGGTGACACCAATGAGAATCACCTGCTTGATTTGACTGAAGTCTGGGTTTATAACGCGATTTATACAACTAGCGTAACGGACATCGGCACGCTGACAGATAACGTTACCGCACAGGGTATTTATGGTGTAGATGAGAATATATATACCGCTTACGATACCGCCAGTGTAACTGTCTACGCACACCTTGCGATTACCACTGAATCTCTGCCTGATGGCCAGGTAGGTACCTCTTATTCACAAACGCTGACCGCCTCTGGCGGCAAAGGGTCACACAACTGGTCGATAGTTGATGGGAGTGGGAATCTACCTAGCGGTTTAACACTTGCAGATGATGGCACTATCACCGGCACTCCGGGTGTGGAGTCGGACGGAACATATACTTTTACCGTGAAGGTGACTGACGACCTGTCTGATTCAGCAACCCAGGAATTCACTATTATCATTAATCCTGCGATCACGCCTACGCCTACGCCTACATAACTAGAAAGCTAAACCCGGGATGCCCGATAAACCTGCTGAAATAAAAAAAACAGTCAACCGGCGGTGGAGCAAGTGGCGCAGACATACGCTGGTGCTTTTCGCCGTCGGTTTGTTGTTTATCCTCTTTACCAGCTTGGTTCAGCCGTTCACCAGCGTCCAGTTGTGGCTATCAGACCAGCTTTTTATCACGTCAAGGCCTCCGTCACCGAATATCGTGGTCGTGGGTATTGACGATGCCACCCTGCAGACCTACGGCAAGTGGTCGGACTGGTCGCGCGACCTCCACGCTCAAGCTATCGTCAATCTTAAAAACGCCGGCGCCAAGGTCATCGGTTACGATGTCCTTTTCAGTGATGTCTCCAAAAGCGATGAATTGATGGCCGCCGCCATCGCCGATTCCGGTAACGTCGTCCTCCCGGTAGTCGGCTCCACCGCAGTGCCGCTGATAAATAATACCGTCACCTATGGCAGTTTCCTGCTGCCGCTGCCGGATTTCCTCGCAAGTCTCCGCGCTACCGGCCACGCCAATATCATTCCCGACCGTGATGGTAAAGTGCGGCGCCTGCCGCTGATCGTCCGGGACCAGGCCGGCGATATTTACCCCTCTTTCAGCCTGGCTATGCTGTCCGCCCTCTTTAATATCCCCCTTCCCCAGGATTACGTCCGCCAGAACGGGTCCTTGTATCTGTTCAAGCGCAACGTGCCGGTGGATAAAGAATACCAGTTACGTATCAACTTCTCCGTTGACGGAAACAAGCGGACATTCATTTCTTACGGCGATGTCATCAGCGGCAATTTCGACCCGGCGCTGGTTAAAAACAAAATCGTCGTCATCGGTATGACCGCCGGCGCGGATATCGATACCTGGGGTATTCCCACGGCTTCGGTTAAAGTGCCCGGGGTCTATATTCACGCCGCTGTCATGGATTCTATCCTCCGCAGCATGTTCCTGACCGATACCGGCACGGCCACCACGCTCTGGATCATGCTCCTGCTTTTGCTGGTCACCGGTCTATCGCTGCCTTTCATCAAGCTCAAGTGGGGCGGTTTGTTAACAGGGGTGCTGTTCATCGGCTACCTGGCGCTTAGTTTTTATTTCTTTGACCACGGCCATGTCCTCAATATGCTGTATCCGCCGGTGCTGCTCGTCGTGATTTATATCACCAGCATTATTGCCACGACTGTCTTTGCGCAGTCGGATAAGCGTTTCGTTAAAGACCTGTTCGGCCGATACGTCTCGCCGCAGGTAGCGGACCAGATTCTCAATCTGGCGGATTCCGGCACGCTCCAGCTAGGCGGCGAGCGGCGGGAGACGACGACCCTCTTCGCCGATATCCGCGGCTTCACCAGGCTAAGCGAGGAAATGACTCCCGAAGCCATCGTCAACATGCTCAATACCTATCTTGGCGTAATTATCGAGCGTGTCCTGGCCAACGGCGGTATGGTCAACAAATTCGCTGGCGATAATATCATGGCGGTCTGGAACGCGCCGCAGCCGCAAAAGGAACACGCCAGGTTAGCCGCCAAAGCGGCCTGGGAAGCCCAGCGCGCTATTATGGAGATGGAGGCTAAAGATCCGTCTTTGCCGCGTGTGCAATTCGGCATCGGCATTAACACCGGCAGCGTCCTGGCCGGCAACGTCGGCTCTTCCGGCCGCACGGAATATACCGTCATCGGCGATGCCGTTAATCTTGCCTCGCGTATTTGCAGTGCCACGCTGGGCACGGAGGTGTGGCTGGGTCCGGAGACCTACCGCCAGATAAAAGACCTCATCGAGGCAGTCCCGCTGGAACCCCAAGCTTTCAAGGGTAAAGCGGAAGCCATTGTGGTCTATCATTTAACCGGCTGGAAGCCGGGAGGCCCGATGGATTCCAGCCCCAAAGCTTCAGGCTAACCATTTCTAAAAATACTGCGAAAAATAAAAGAGGGGAGCTGTTTGGTTCCCCTCTTCGTTTTTAGCTTGTAGCTTGATAAACTTTATTATTTGACGGTTACATTGATCGTCAGGGTGTAGGTGCCTTTCTCTCCGCCTTCCCAGGGCCGGCTGTAGCTGAACTTTATCGTCGTTGTGCCGGTTGCTTTGGATTCGAATGTCCAGGCGTCAGTCCCACCCGCTCCGACGACGTTAGTATCTGTCGGTCCTATATAGTCGCGGGAAGCCTGCGTCATCACCCCCGTATCGCCGATTACCGCTTCTTCCCAATCATAACCGGTCGTAGGATTGGCTCCCAGTTTTACCACCAGCGAATCGGGGCTGGTAAGTTGGATGTCTTTAACCATATTGTTTTGCGCCGTGAACTCATCGAGGGTAATCTCGACTATTCTGGCTTTCGCGCCGCTGTTATCCGCCGGTGCTATTATCTCGGCCTCTGTCTTTTTACAGCCGGCAAGTATCAGCGGCAGCAGCAGGATGGAGAGCAGACCTAAGAGAAGTGCTTTTTTCATATTCGTCGCCTTTCTATCATTGTTTTTGGTCGCTGTATATTATAACGCATATCCGGCTCAAAGGTTATGGTAAAGCGCGGGTAATTAAATGCTGAATGTGATATAATATATTTTGATATATCGGTATAAGTTCCACCAGATATTTCACCAATTCCCGTGACAGAATTTAATCAGATACAGCCCCTCGGCTTGCGCTCATTGCCCAGAAAACAGGTAATCATCACCTTCGCTGGCGTAATGCTGGCCATGTTTTTAGGCTCCCTCGACCAGACCGTCGTCGGTACCGCCATGCCCCGTATTATCAGCGAGCTAGGCGGGTTCAGCAAATATACCTGGGTGACCACGGCCTATATTATTACCTCGGCAGTGGCCGTCCCCATTACCGGCAAACTCACCGATATTTACGGCCGCAAGTATTTCTACATCGGCGGCATCGTGATTTTCGTCCTGGCTTCCATCGCCTGCGGTTTGAGCAATACGATGAACCTGATTATCATCTTCCGCGGCGTCCAGGGCATCGGCGCCGGCGTAATGATGGCCAACGCTTTCACCGTTATCGGCGACCTTTTCCCCCCGGCTGTCCGCGGCAAGTACCAGGGGCTAATGAGTGGCGTGTTCGGCCTTTCCGCGATTATCGGGCCCACACTGGGCGGCTATATCACCGACCGATTTTCCTGGCACTGGGTATTTTTTGTCAATGTTCCGCTCGGTATCCTCGTCATCGTGTTGTTTTTCATCTTCTTCCCCCATATCAAGCCGGATAATCTTAAACACAGCATCGATTATCCCGGCGTGGTATTGCTGACCGTATGTGTGGTGCCGCTGCTGCTGGCGCTTTCCTGGGGGGGCGTGGAATATGCCTGGGGCTCGCCGGAAATCATTGCCATGTTTATCGTGGCGGGCGTAGCGCTGGTGCTTTTCCTGTTTGCCGAATACCGCAGCAAGGAGCCGCTCATCCCGCTTTCCCTTTTTAAAAACCGCATTGTGGCTGTTTCTTCGGTAATGATATTGCTTACCGGCGGCGGCATGTTCGGCGCCATTACCTTCATTCCCTTGTTCTTCCAGGGCGTCTTCGGCGTCAGCGCCACGTCCAGCGGAAGCTATATTACCCCGATGATGCTGGGTAATGTCTTGGGGAGTTTTATTTCGGGGCAGCTCCTTTCCCGCGCCGGCGGGCGTTACCGTATACAGGGGGCTGTAGGCATCGCCTTGATGGCGGTGGGTATGTGGCTGTTTACTCTGATCAACGTCAATACCAGCCACGGCGTGATGATCAGAAATATGATGATTATGGGCTTCGGATTGGGTATCACCTTGCCGCTTTATACCATCGCGGTACAAAACGCCGTGCCTTATAAAATACTCGGCGTGGCCACCTCCACCGCCGCCTTTTTCCGTTCCATCGGCGGTTCGGTTGGCCTGGCTATTTTCGGGTCGGTATTGAACAACAGTTTCGCCTCGGAAATGAGCACCAGGATTCCGGCCAGCGTCGCTCAAGCTGTACCGCCGGCGCAGCTCAACTCTTTGCTGCATAATCCTCAAGCCTTGCTGAGCCCCGAGGCACAAGCCCAGCTTCAGGGTATCGTCAGTAAAGTTGGCGACCCCAGTGGGTCACTTATGCAAAAGGTTCTTCAGGGGCTGCGGGAATCGCTGGCGCTTTCCATCGCCCATATCTTTTTCTACGGGCTCATCATTATTGGGGCCGCTTTCATCGTCAACCTCTTTCTCAAAGAGATCCCTTTGCGTTCCCAGCACGGCCCTGATACCAGCCATCTTGAAAAAAAGGTGGAGTAGCCGGGTATTTTTTCTTTTGAACAGTTTCCAGAGCAACAGGTTTTCTATCAATCAATAGATTATTTTCATCTCTTGACGAATCGTCTATAATTATTGCCGGTGAGGAGGCGTTCGACCTATGACGGACTATACGGCTCTAAAACAGAAAGTGGCCGAGTTGGCAGTGCGGGAATGGGACACGGAGGCTATCGCAGGCAGGGTAAAAAAGCTGATGCGGCAGGAGATACCTCGGAAAAAGCTCGACCCGAAAGAGATGAAAGCTAACAGGGCTACAATCCTCGACCGTGTCCAGCGCCGCGCCGAGGAATATAACTTTATCTTTAAAAACTGCGCCCAGGGCACCGCCATGGCGCTTTTGGAGGAGTTCGGGCTGGGCAACATGGAAGTTATTAAAGCCCTCACGCCGTTTCCGGGCATCGGCGGCACGGGTGAAATCTGCGGCGGCATCACCGGCAGCCTCATTGCCTTCGGGCTTTATTTCGGTAGCGATAACCGGCTGGACTACGAAGCGATGAACAAGACCATCGCGATTTCTCAAAAATTCATGGCTTATTTCGAGGACGCCGTCGGCCATCTTTACTGCGCGGATATCATCGAGACGTTGATAATCGGCAAAAAGCTCAACCCCGGGGACAGCGAGGCTTCAATGCAGTCCTTTGCGGAAAGCAAGGGTTTTGAAAAGTGCGGGCTGCCGCCGGGGCTCGGCTCCCGCCTGGCCGCGGGGTTCATCATCGATAGTATGAAATAGGGGTGCTAAACCGGAAGGAATTGAAGCTATGTCCAGGATAGAGCTCGCCAGCCAGATGCTGGAAGTTGATGAGCACGGCTTTATGCAGGAAACTAAAAAGTGGACTGAAGATATCGCCCGGGCTTACGGCGCCAAAGAGGGCGTCCAGGAGCTAACGCCTGACCACTGGAAAATAATCCATTATCTCCGGGACTATTACCTTGCCAACAAAACGTGCCCCATGGTCAGGAAGCTGACCAGAGATACCGGGTTCACGCTGAAACAGCTTTATGACCTGTTCCCGGAGGGCCCCGCCAACTCCGCCTGCAAGTGGGCCGGCATACCCAAAGCCATCGGCTGCGCCTGAAATTGTCTGCGGTTGATTACTCCGACCGCAATGCCTCGATAGGATTGAGGCGTGAGGCGTTCCAGGCCGGGTAAAAGCCGAAGAATATCCCGATGGCGATAGATACCCCCACCGCCAGAAAGACCACGTCCGCGGTGACGAGGGTATGAAAAGTCCCCACTTTAGACACGATGTAAGACACGGCCCACCCCACGAAAACGCCGATGATTCCCCCCGCGAAGGTTAACAGCGAGGCCTCGAACAGGAACTGGCTCCAGATGTCCCGCTGTCTGGCGCCGAGCGCTTTACGGATGCCTATCTCCCTTGTCCTCTCCAGCACGGAGACCAGCATGATGTTCATAACCCCGATACCGCCCACCAGCAGCGAAATGGCGGCTATGGCTCCCAGTAGGAGGGTCAGCGTGCCGATTGTTTGTGTAAGCGTTGCGGCTATCTCCTCGACAGACTGGATATTAAAATCACTGGCGGCGGAGGCTGACAGTAAATGACGGTTGCGCAGCAGGTTGGTAACAGCGTCAATAACATTTTGCGTCTGCGATGAATCGGAAACAGTCAGGGAAATGGAGCCGGTCACGTGACCTCCCTGTGCAGTCCGCTGCACTGCGACGGTTTGCTCCATGGTGGTCAATGGGATGAAGATGGCATCATCGGCTGAGCCAAAGGAAGCGCCTTTACTTTGCAGCACGCCGGTAACTTGCACGATGTTCATGCCCATCCGCATCTGCTGCCCGATGGGATTAGCGTTATTGGGGAAAAGAGTTGTCGCTACATTGCTTCCCAGTACGGCTACCTCGGCGCCGCTCTGGTATTCGGTATCGGAAAACAAGACGCCGCTGGCGACCGTGAGGTTATTAATGCCGAAGTATTCCGCATTCACTCCATTGACCTGCGCGTTCGTGTTTTGATTGCCGACGATGAGCTGCAAGCTACTGCTGTTAGTGGGAGAAACCGCCGTGACATCCGGCAGCTGCGCGATGGCATCGGCGTCTTCCGTGGTCAGTGTCCTGGTCCCGCCGAAACCTCCCCTGATGCCCCCGAAGCCTATCGATGCCCCGGGGCGGATGGTTATCAGGTTGGATCCGAGACTTTGTATGTTGTTGAGAATCTGCTGTTCCGAGCCCTTGCCGATGGACATCAGCGTGATTACAGAAGCCACACCGATGACGACGCCTAAAATCGTTAAAAAGCTGCGCAGCTTGTGCGTGATCAGCCCTATCCAGATGGTAGAGAAGAAGTTCGTCCATTTTTTCATAGGGTTTCCTCCCGGAGAATTTCACCGTCTTTAAGCTGGATAATCCGCTGGCAGTGTTTGGCGATGTTGATATCGTGCGTCACAAGCACCAGTGTAATTCCGTGTTCGGCATGCAGCGAGGTCAAGATGGAAATTACCTCCTCGCCGGAATGGCTGTCCAGCTGGCCGGTAGGCTCGTCAGCCAGGAATAGCGATGGATTTTTTACAATCGCCCGGGCGATAGCTACCCTTTGTTGCTCGCCGCCGGATAGCTCGATGGGGCGGTGGTGAATACGCTCGGAAAGGCCAACTTTCGTCAGTGCCTCGATGGCTTTCTTCCTATCGACGCCGCCGGCGTAGGTCATCCCCAGTTCCACATTAGCCAGGGCGGTCAGCCGCGAAAGCAGATTGAAGGTCTGAAAGATAAAACCTATTTCCTTTCCCCGTATATTGGCCAGTTCGCCATCGCTAAGATGGCTGACCTCTCTATCGTCCAGGAGGTAACTGCCGGATGTGGGTTTATCCAGACACCCCATGAGGTTAAGCAGGGTAGACTTGCCGGAGCCGGAAGGCCCCATTATCGCCACCAGTTCGCCTTTTTTGATGTCGATATTGATTCCTTTAAGAACGGTCAGTTCCCTTTTCCCCATGGGGTAGACTTTGGTGATATTTTCAAATTTTATCATCGCAGGCTGCTCCTTATCGGCCGATAAACGGAATCCCCACCCCTCCCCGGGTTTGCGATGTTGATGTCGTCGTTGATTTTGCCGTCAGCGGTATGCTGATTTTTTCACCCGCCGTCAAGCCGCTGGTTATCTCGGTATTGGAAAGGTCGCTAAGGCCGGTCTGTACGGTGCGTTTTTCGAGCGTCGTGTTAGCCGTCACCACTTCGACGGTATTCTGGCCGTTCGCGGTGGTAATGGCCCCGTTGGGCACCACCAGCACGTTGGTCCGGCTGGCGACGATGACGCTCACGGTCACCGTCATTCCCTGGCGGAGTTGTGCATTGGTCGCCGCTACCGATGATGTCTGGCTCCTTCGCGTGCCGCCGGCAGAGCCGGAGAACCCGCCGGGCAGCGTCCCGTTGCCCGATGCCGCCCCGTTGGGCAGGGTGAAGTTGCCGGATGATGGGAATAACCCCGGCGGCAGCGTAAAGTTCCCCGATGCCGCGTTCTTCAGGGTTTCATCCGCCTGTGCCTGGGTGATTCGGCCGGCTTTCACCGCATTCTGCAATAGTTGAGATAGCTGGGCGGTGTTGTTACCTGAAACGGCCGGGAAACTGGAGTTCAGGTTGATCGGGGTCGTGGACGTTAGTGTTACAACCACACTGTAGTTGACCACACCGGACGATATGGTGGCGGTGGGTGCAATCTGGGTGACTTTAGCCGGATATGTTCCTGACGTGGCGTCTACGGCGACGGTAGCACTGCCGCCGACTGTTACTTTGGAGATATCCATTTCACTTACCAAGATATTAGCTTCGAACTTGTTGGGGTCGGCTACTTCGATGATAACGGCCCCGGCATAAACCTGGTCACCGCCGGCATTATTTACCTTGGTCACGAAGCCGTTAAAAGGCGCGACGATGTCCGGGCTGGCCGCCTGTGCTTCAGCCAGTGAGTTTTGAGCATCCGTTTCTTTCTGGTTGGAAATGGTCAGATCCTGTTGGGCGTTAGTAACACTCTGTTGATCGAAAGTCAGGTCCTGCTGGGCATTGGCCAGCGCTGTATTAGCGTCATCCACAGCTGTTTGCGTATCTCCCACGGCAACTTGCGCGGTGACGAGTGCCAGCTGTTTGACCTGTATTTGCAACAAGTCCTGCGCTACCTGTGTGGCCACGTCGGCGGAGGTGTAAGGGTTGGCGCCGCCTAACAGGGCCACCATGTCTTGTTGAGCCAGCGCCAGGTCGGCTTGCGCCCCACCAATGATACCCGTCCAGTAGAGGGAGTTGTTTGGTGTTCCGCGGGCAAACTCGCCGTTCGCTCCGAGCGTGGCATACTGGATGACAAAGTTATCATGATCAATTCTATCCTGGATGGTCTTTACATTCGATATCTTGTTGAGGGTGTTATTCGCTGATTGAACATCAATTTGCGCCTGCTGTAATTGCAGCTGCGATGCGGTGACCTGGCGCTGGGCAGTAGCCACGGCTTCCTGCTTTGTCGCTATCAAGCGCGTCTGGGTGGCGACTGTCCGCTGCGTAGTAGCCAGTGTCTGCTCCTTGTTGGTAACATCGCGCTGGGCTGACGTCAGGGCATCTTGTAATACCTGTATCTGGCCATTCCATTCTGTAGGATCAAGACTGGCCAGGACTTCTCCCTTGGTGACCGTATCACCGACGGTAACATTAACGGAGCTTATTGTACCTAGCTTATAAAACAGGTCGAAGGTCAGGTCCTGCACGGTGGAAAGCGCTAGGTTGCCCGCGGCCGCAATATCCACGCTGATGTTCCCCGGTGCCACGGTATATTCCTGGGTCTTGGCGGCGGTGTTTTTGGAAGAGCCGCAGCTGGCTGCGCTTGCTACGATGACACCGACTAAAAGCATCGCAACTAGGATTTTCAGAAATTTCATACTATACTCCTAAATATTTTGTTCCTTCCGGCAGGCTTATCCCTTTGTTTAATCTCACTAAGCTTGATGATGACACATAATTGCTAAGTAATAATTAAATAATCATGATGTGACTTACTAAATAGTCGGCAGGGAAAAAGTAAAGGTGCTCCCCTGGCCTACCTTGCTTTCCACTTTGATGGTGCCACCGTGGGCCTCCACCAGGCGCTTGGCGATGGTCAGGCCCAGGCCGGTGCCGCCGGTGGCCCGGGTGCGGGACTTGTCCACGCGGTAAAAACGCTCGAAAATCAGCGGCAGGTCGGCCGGGGGAATGCCTTCGCCGGTATCGGCCACGCTGACCTCCACCAGTTTATCGTGCTCACGGGCGGTTACTGTTATCCTGCCGTCCCTGCCGGTATGTGCGATGGCGTTATCTAAAAGGTTGTAGAGGACCTGCTTGATACGGTGACTATCGATATTCACCGGGGTCAGCGTTTCCGGCAGGTCGCTGGTAAGGGACAAATTTTTATCGGCGGCCTTGGGCTGGATGGCGGTTATCGTTTCTTTAATGAGCCGTGTGATATCTTCCGGCTGGGCCTTCATTTTCAGCTCGCCGGCGTCCGAAAGGCTGAGCTCCTGTAGGTCTTCGACGAGGTGTGAAAGCGTCGCGGCTTCTTCATTCAGGGAGTGGATCGTGGTGGCGTCCGGCTGAACCACGCCGTCACTGATGGCTTCCAGGTATCCCTTGAGGTTGGAAAGGGGAGTCCTCAGCTCGTGGGCAACGTCGGCCACCATATTACGCCGCAGTCGCTGAGTTTGTTCCAGGTTATCGGCCATCGAATTGAAAGAGCTGGATAGTTCCCCCAATTCGCCTTTGCCTTTGTATTTCACCCTCTGCGAAAAATCGCCTTTACCGAACTGCCGCGTCGCTTTGGTCAGTGCTTTTACCGGCGATAGGATGCGTCGGGATATGACAAACGTCAGCAGTATGGCGAGGACGCCGGCCAGAATGCCGGTGCGGATGAAGTTGCTACCGATGGTATTGTAGGTCAACTGCAATGCCGAACGGTTGATGTCCGGCAGCTCGCCGTGGACGATGTGCAGCGTGCCCACGACGTTGGTATTGGTCAGCGGTTCCGTCGGCATCCCCGGCTGTGACGGCACCAGGGCATCGAACGGCTGGTCGGATAGAGAGACGGAGACCATCACCGCGGACGGTTTGATGGCGCTGGTGGAATAGGTTTTACCTACCAGCTCCTCATTGGAATCCGCGATAACGGTACCCTGGTTATCGGATAGGATGATGCGGCGGTCATAGAGATTGCCCCATTGTACCACCAAGGGTTGGACGCCGTCCCACGAACCGGTGAGCTGATAGTAGCGGGAAAGCTCCGTCTGAACCCTCCGGTCTTGTGCCGTTTCCAGGCGGTCGCCCACCTGGCTGATTTCATTGCGGGTAGTACGGTAAGTAAAGAAAAACACGGAGCCGAAGATGACGACGATAACCAGCGCGAAGGCTGCCAGGAGGCGCAGGTTAAGATTATGAATCACTGTTGTTCTCCAGCAGTTTGTAGCCGGCTCCGTAAATAGTCTTGATAAACCTGGGATGGTGCGGGTCCGGCTCGAGTTTGCGGCGTAGCTTGAGGATATGTACGTCTATCGTGCGGTCGAAGCTGTCGAAGTCGTGCCCCAGCGCTTTTTCGATGATCTGCGCCCGGCTGAAGACGCGTCCCGGCTCTTTGACGAGGGCGCCCAGCACTTTAAATTCGATAGGAGTGAGGTTTAGCGGCTTGTTATCCATGAATGCTTCGTGTTTGAGGAAATTGACCGTCAGCCCGCCGTGTTCGATTTTTTCCGGCCCCCGTTCCCCCGGTATGCGCCGCAGCACGGCACGCACCCTGGCCGCCAGTTCCCTGGGGCTGAAGGGTTTGGTGACATAATCGTCGGCGCCCAGGTTAAGGCCGGTCAGCCGGTCGTCATCGGTCGTTAGCGCCGTCAGCATGATAATGGGGACTTCGGATTCTTCCCGCAGAGTGCGGCACACTTCGAGGCCGTTCATGCCGGGCAGCATCAGGTCCAGCACGATAAGGTCGGGGTGGTGCTCGCGGGCCATCTGGAGGGCGTCGGTGCCATTGTAGGCGGTGATGACCCGGTAGCCGTCCCTGTTCAGGTACAGTTTGACCAGCTCGACGGTCTTTACGTCATCATCGACAACCAGTACCTTTTTGCCGGACATCATAGATTCTCTGCCTTTTAGTATTTCCACATTATGTTATAACACAATTGTTAAGAAAATGTGAAAAAGGAGGGGAGGGGGTATTTCCCCCTCCCCTCTGGCCATAGTGGCATCGTTAATTCGCTTTTACTGTTTAGTTAGTCGTGCCGCTTGGCTTGTTCTGGCTGTTGCCTCCGAACATCCCGTGGAAACCTTTGCCCATCATGCCGGGGCCCATCCGCAGGCCGCCAAAGGGCATCATATTGCCCAGGAAATCGGGTCTGGACTGCAGCCAGGTCTTGAACTGGTTGGCCTGGTCCTGAGTGATTTTACCCTTGGTTACCAGATTGTTCAGGTAGGTGTCGAGTGCGGCGTCACTATTTTCCTTGACCGCCTGCTGGAAGGCTTTGAGAAGCTGCTGGGCATCCAGTGTCACGCCCGTATTCTGTTGGTAAATGGTAACGATTTTATCCAGCAGCGCCGATAGCTGGGTATTATTACCCGTCACCGCCGCAATGGTGGTGGTGTTACTCTGGTCGTTCGCCTGTGCGATGGCGATACCGCCCAGCGTGCCTCCCAGGACTACCAGAGTCAACAGCGCGATGATGATAAATTTCTTACTGCGCCACATATGCAATATCTCCTTTCAATGGCTTTACCTATAAAGATATCAGCCAAATGTTAAAAACTGATTAATGGGCATGGTCGATTCTTTTTACGTTCGCAAGACGATACTCGCATATCCCCTTTATCCCCCTTTCAAACTCGAATTTATCCGGGTGGCGGTGTTTTTATTGTTTGAAAGGGGGAGAGCTTCGAGAGGGGGCGAAGTGACCTGCCCCCATTTTTAGTACCAGGAGTTAAGTGACTAATGCTTCTAGTTTAAGATTCTGCTGATATCTACGCACATATTCTGAAGGACTTAACCCTCCCAATGAGCTGTGCGGCCGGT
>JBEKAC010000032.1:0-28602 GCA_050018395.1 Dehalococcoidales bacterium | reverse complement strand
GACTTGCCGCCAGACATTATCCACGGATATCGCCGTGGCTGATAAAGTTAAACGCGTGCTTTTATCCCGCACGTCAGGATCGGTAGCTACCATACCTTTTATCTGGGCCGGGCCGCTATCGTTATAGAAGTGGATTTTGCCCGCGTCAACGCTATAAAGGCTTGAATAGGCATAAAGCGCCGCGGCAATAAAGAGGAAAATCCCAAGACTGGCGAGTATTATCCGCTTCCAGTTACGCCGGCTGAAAAACAGCCAGGTCAGCGGCACAAGCCCCAGCAGCAAGAGCAGTGGCGGCAGGTCCAGCTTATAGCCGAGGAAGATCCCGGCCACCCAGACACAGCTAAGAAAAATCAGTCCCAAAAACCCGCCCCCTTGATCAGTCGTTCACGGTAATCAGGTCTTTTAGTTTCTCCAGGCTGGCCGGCCCAAAGCCCGGCACCTTTTCCAGCTCGTAAATATCACGGAAAGGGCCGTTTTTCTGACGGTAGTCGATGATGGCCTGGGCTTTCGCTTCACCCACGTCGGGGAGCGCCTCCAGCAGCCAGGCTGCGGCGCGGTTAATATCTATTTTCTGGACGTTCTCTTGCTTGCCGGCACCACCGACTGTCAGCTCGACCTCGCTTAAATCCGCCCCATCCTTGAGCCCGCCCGCCGCCCGGATAATGTCCGTGAAATTATCACTATTGAAGAGGGGATACCAGCCGGGATTGTTTACCTCGCCGCCGACGTAGATGCTGCCCGTCACGGCCCGCGGTAACGCCAGGCTGATTTCAATGTCTGGATTATGGCTGCTCTTTAGCCAGATGACCAAGGCACCGGCGACGATAACGAGAATAAGGACCAAAGCCGCCAGTATCCAGGCATTTACGTGTTTACCGGTACCTGACGTCCCGTGCATTTTACATAGTATAGCTAATAGTTCGCCTTTTGGCGAATTTATAACAAGGGAAGCGCCGTGAAATTGGAGGGAAGTATATTTACCGGTTGGCCGCTTGCAGGCGGACTGCTATTTACTGTCTAAGGCGGCCCGCAGGGCTTCTTTAGTCTCCGGCGGCGTGACGGCGATGATCTGGTCCCCGGCGCGGAGTACGGTACTGGCCACGGGGACGTGGGCGCTGCCTTCGCTGGGAATGATCAGGGCCAGCTTGCTTTCATGGGGCAGGTCGAGGTCTTTGACCAGCTTGCCCACCACGGAGGACTCGGGTGAAATCTTAACATCGACAATGACCAGCCCCTTTTCCTCCAGAGTCATGAGCTGGGTTACGGGGTGCGTCGGGACTTCTCTTTCGATAGCCTCGAGGATGATATCCGTTGAGCTGACAGTCACGTCCACCCCCAACTTTTTAAAGAGGCCGGCGTTCCGGGGGTTGCGCAGTCGGGCGATGGTACGGGGTACGTTATGTTTGTGCTTGGCCACCTGGCAGGCGACCAGGTTATCCTCGTCATCTCCGGTAACCGCGATGAACATGTCCGCCCGCCCCGTGCCTACCTCGGCCAGGGTGGCCGCTTCACAGCCGTCGCCGCGGAAGCAGACGCTGCCCAACTCGTCGGTAATGGTCTTACAGATGCGGGCGTCCTTTTCCAGCACCAGCACCTCGTGCCCCTCGTTAAGCAGGGCTTTCAACAGGTAATAACCCAGGCGTCCGCCGCCGACAACGATGATATACATTGACTATTTCCCCCCGCCCTCTATCTTTTCCCGCATCAGCTGGGCGAATATCTTGGTGGGGCTGATGGTCTCCAACCCGAGGGAATTGTACATTTCCTCGCGCAGCGGGTCATAAATACGGCAGACCGCGCGGGGCACTTTGAAAATGTGCTTGGCGATCTGGCAGGCCATGACATTGCGGTTATCGCCCTGCGTCACGGCGACAAAAATGTCCGCGTCCTCGATGCCGGCTTTTTTTAAGGCCTCCTCGTCCGTGCCGTTGCCGAAGAGAGCCGTCCCGCCGAAAGAAGGCGGCAGCCGGCGGAAACTATAAGTATCATTATCCAGGACCGTTACATGGTGACCGTCCCCGTCCAGCAACGAAGCCAGCCTCGCGCCCACCCGTCCGCAGCCCATGATCAATATCTTCATAAAAATCCTGACTTTGCCCACTGATGTCTTACTGCTGATAAAGTATAACGGGGCAGGGAGAATTTTTCAACACGTAAGGCACCACGTTGCCCAGGCTAAACTGCCCGAAGCGCTGTTTTAAGGCCACACCCATTAAAATCAGGCTGACACCCCGCTCCACCGCCTCGTCCACGATGGCCGGACCCACATCCCGGGCCTGGAGAACATCCGTCTCCACCTCGTAGGCTTCTTCCGCCGCGATGTTTTCCACGTTGTTCAATATCTCCTCGGCTTTTTTTATTTCCGAATCGATTTCCGCATCCAGCGGCAGGGCGCGTTTGATAGTTACGACCGATACCGCCCAGACCTTACCCTTGTCCTTTTTAGCCAGCCGGCAGGCCAGTCTTATCGTCTCGTTATCGGCATTGTTGCCGGCTACCGGCACCAGAATCTTTTTAAACACAAATACCTTCCAATACCCGCGTTATTTTGACAGTGGCTATTATAATCCTAATGCTGGAAATCTACAACATTTCCTGGGTCTTTTTTTTCTTGGGCTCGACCGTCCAGTCAGATGGCTGTTTCCCACGACGACGGCGATAAAGAAAATATATTAGCAAACCGATGGCCAGCCAGCTAAAGCCGACAACCCGCCCCACCGCATGAGTATATACCACGATAAACCAGGTGATGAAAGTAGCCAGGCCTCCCAGGATCGATGATACCGGGATTTCCTTGCCTTTGATATGTAAATTAACTGGGATTTTAAATGGCCTCGGCAGGCTGGGTTCTTTGATACGCAGGGCGATAATGGATGCATGCGCGAGGGTATAAGCGAGCACGGCGCCGAAGGCGTAAAGGTCCGCCAGCAGTCCGATATGACCGATACCGATTAAGACACTGGCGATAACGGAAAACACGAGAATCGCGTTCAACGGCACACGGGCCCGCCGGCTGACTTTACTGATAATACCGGGCAGCTGTTGACGCTGGCCCATAAAATATGCCAACCGCGAAGCACCGAGCATGCCGGCATTAGTAGCAATAATAAGAATCGTCACGGCTAAAAAAGCCACCCAGAAACTCAATACATGACGGATGCTGACCGGCATGACATAGGCGATACCCAGGATTGGGTCATGGAGGTATTTTTGTGTTAAATCGGTCACCCACGTTCCATTCGCGGCCTGGTGCACCGGGTAAGCGCTCAAAGCCGCCATCGATAATACCGCCCACAGAATGAATACTGTAATGAACACGAATATCACTGCCCGGGGGATGCTTTTTCCCGGGTCTTTGGCTTCACTACCTAAATTGGAGACCGTTTCGATACCGGTGTAGGCTACCATGGAAATTGAAACCCCGAAAAGAAATTGATTGGTGGTAGGGGCAACTCCCCAGTGAATATTATGTATCAGCGTGGGGATTTTCACGACCAGCAGCGCAGCCAGAATAGCGATGGTGATTTGTGTTAATAAATCCACCATGACCATGATTATATTAAGGCGTGAAGATGCCTGAAGTCCCCGGATGTTGATATATGCCAGAAATACTACCACTACAATGCCGCCGATACTATCGGCCGGCCAATGGCCTAGAGCCGGGAAAATATACCCGAGATAGTTGACGGCGGAAAACGCCGAAATCGACATTGTGACAATGTAGTCAAGCATGAGCACCCAGCTGGCAATAAAGCTCACCAGCGGATTAAAAGCCCGGTAGGCAAAAGCACCGGAACCGCCGGCTTCCGGCAGCATGGTGGCACCTTCGGCGTAGGTTAAAGCGGTAAACAGAAATACGAGCCCGGAAATCATCAACACCGGTGGCGTCAGCCCCAGAGCGGACATGGCTACTACGCCCAGTGCATAATAGATGGAGGAGCCGACGTCACCGTAGGCCGCGCTGAATAATCCGGCTGTACCTAAGACGCGTCGTAAGTGAAATTTCTTGGTTCTTCCGGGGCGAAAGATTTTATCACCAGGTTTGGGATTCCTGCTGTCAGACATAGTTTTTCACGGGGTATTGCTATATTTTATCACAAAACGGGAAATAGTTATCTACAGTAGGTAGGGCTGTCCTGAAAACTAAAGCTCGTCGGGAGAATATTTGACTGTTCAAGCAGATCTTTCACTTGACATTTGGACACTTTTTACCTATAATAGCGCCAATTGGCACGCTATATAAGGATGGACCTGCTATGAGAATTATGACACGTGTCTTTGAAATGGCTAACGGCAGATATCATAACCTCTCAGACCTGGCAAGGGCGATGGACCTTTCCGTAAGCCAGGTTTACCGCGTCCGCGAAGGTAAGCGGGGCATCAACGAAAAATTTATCGTCGGGGCGAAAAAGGCTTTCCCGGAAAGCCGGCTCGACGAGCTGTTTTATTTTCAGCCCGGGCAATCTTCAGGAACACTGGTAGAGTCTAACCCTTCCCACCGTTATAACCGTATCGTCCAGCACCTTATTGAGCCGCCGGAGTAGCGTTATCGCCAGGCTCCGTTGGATTTTCCATATCTTCGGGTTCGATTTTGCGCAGTGAATCAGGACTTTCCAGATGGTCAAAGTATAACACGCCGTCGAGGTGGTCGATTTCATGTTCCAGCGCCTGCGATAGCAGCCCTTCCCCTTTAACCCGGATTGCCTTGCCGTTCAGGTCTATTCCTTTGGCGGTGACGGATTCTGCGCGCTTTACCTGCCCGATGTAGCCCGGGATGCTCAAGCACCCCTCGCTGATGATACGTTCCCCTTTGCGCCGGACAATCTCCCCGTTAATGAGTACGATATCCTCGGCGTCTTCCTCCGGTAAACAGATGACGGTTATCCTCAAAGAAACGCCAACCTGCGGCGCCGCCAGTCCCACCCGGCCGCCCTCGGCGTGGAGGGTTTCCTGCATGTCTTTGACCAGCTTTTTGATGGACTTATCGATGGTGGTGACCCGCTTGGTCTTCTTTCTTAAAATCGGATCGGGCACCGTCCTGATGGGCAAAACGGCCATTGCATCTCCTCTGAAATTTGGGCTTCTAATTTAAGTTTACTGAATCATACCCAGCGGGTCAATATCGATGACCCAGCCGCGGGGAAAATCCACGAGGGCGAGAAACGCCTGGAGGTTCTGGCCGCGCAGGATAAGCTGCCAGCGGTACCGGTTCCGCAGGCGGTGGATAAACGCCGGCGCCGGCCCGATGATACCCATTCCACCCACCCCCTTCGCATCGGCTTCGGCTAAAAGCACATTCTTCATCTTTTCCGTTTCACGCTGGCAGATAGCACCGTTGGTGTGCAGGTATAAAAGGCGAGCGAGTTGCGTGAAAGGCGGGTTGTTGAGCTGCCGCCGGTAAGCGATTTCGTTCTCATAAAACGCGGCGTAATCGTGGGCGGCGGCGGCCTGCACGGCGTAATTCTCCGGGGAAAAAGTCTGGATGATCACTTTACCGGCAGTAAGACCCCGCCCCGCCCTGCCCGCCACCTGGCTTAACAACTGGAACGTCCGCTCGCCGGCGCGGAAATCCGGCAGGTTCAGGCTGGTATCGGCGCTGACCACGCCTACCAGTGTCACCGAGGGGATGTCGAGCCCCTTGGCGATCATCTGCGTTCCTATTAATATGTCCGCCTCCCGGCCGCGGAATTGCTGCAGGATATCTTCGTTAGAGGTCTTGCCGGTAGTGGCATCGCTGTCCCAGCGCAGATGCCGGGCGCGCGGAAAGGTGAATTTTACCTCTTGTTCAAGCTTCTGCGTGCCGGCGCCTAAAAACTTGAGCTGTCGGTTGCCGCAGTTGGGACAGGCCGACGGCACCGGCATCTTGTAGTTGCACTGGTGGCAGACCAGGATATCTTCTTTAATATGGTGGGCGAGCGGGACATCACAGCGGCGGCAGCGTAAGACATAGCCGCAGCGCCGGCACTGGATATAGTATTCCCCACCCCGCCGGTTCAGGAAAAGTATCACCTGCTGCTGCGCGCTGACCGCCAGGTTGATGGATTGCGCCAGCGCCCGGCTGAACAGGCTGCGGTTGCCGGCTTTCAGTTCCTCCCTCATGTCCACTACCTCTACCTGCGGCATGGCCGTCACCGGGACGACCCGTTCTTTCAGCTCCAGCAGGCGGTACTGCCCCTGATGTGCCCGGTAATATGTTTCGACGTCCGGCGTGGCGCTGCCCAGGACGACCACCGCCCCCGTCAGCTCCGCCAGCTTTATCGCCGCGTCCCGGGCGTGGTAATGCGGCGAGTTGTCCTGCTTGTAAGTCCATTCGTGCTCTTCATCGATAACGATGAGGCCTAAGTTTTGTTGCGGGGCGAAAACCGCGCTTCTTGACCCGACGACGACGTCGTACTCGCCTTTTTTAATGCGTCTCCATTCGTCGTACTGCTCGCCCAGTGATAATTTGCTGTGCAGCACTCCAACCCGGCTCGGAAAACGCGCCGCGAAGCGCTCGATAGTTTGCGGGGTTAGTGCTATTTCCGGCACCAGCACGATGCCCTTTTTCCCCTGCCCCACTGCCTCCGCCAGGAGCTGCAAATAAATTTCGGTTTTACCGCTGGCGGTCACGCCGTGTAATAGAAATACTTGGGGCGAAACACTTGCCTTGCCCAGAGTTGATTTAATGACGTTAAAAACGTTTTGCTGTTCCGGCGTAAAGGTGAGGGGAAAAGAAAGATTGACACCGTCATAAGCAATGGGTTCCCGCCGCACTTCGACCATGTCCATGGCGACCAACCCTCGCTTAGCCAGCGCATCGGCGACGGATCTGGCGATGCCGGTCTTTTGCCTGGCTGCTGTCAGCGCTACAGGCCGCGATTGCTCTTTCAGGAAGGCGATTAAAGCTGATTGTTTGGGAGTTAATTTCTTTCCTTCGGTATTATCGGTTATCAGCATTATGTAAAGTTCATTTTTAGGCTTCACCCTTAGCGGCGCCAGCTCGTAGCTCCGGTTGAGCCATCCCTGGCGGACCATTTGAGCAATGGCCGCATCGACCTTTTTCTTGCCCAGTGCTTTTTCAATTTTCTTGAGCTCGACTCTCCCCTGCATAGGAACAAGGTCGAATATCTTTTTCTGCAAATCATCCAGGGAACTAATATCAACATCCGGATTGGCGCGGCTTACGTAGGCAATGGCGTTGCGCTCGAAGCCCGGCGGCAGCATCAGGGCCACGGCGTCGAACAATGGTGAAAGGTAATACTCTGAAATCCAGCGGGCCAAAGCGATATGGGCAGGAGATAAGACCGGCTCTGGATCAATGACGCTGAGGATTTCCCGGGTATCCTCTACCGCCGGCACGGGGACGATTTCCAGCACGATGCCCTGGAGCACTTTTTCCCCGAAGGGCACGAGTACGGCCTGTCCGGCGCGGACGTCCAGTGCCTCGGGGATAGAGTAGCTGAAGGTCCGGCGCTGGGCGACCGGTGAATTGACACTTACTTCAGCGTATTTCATCCCGGACTCCAGAGGAGGTACGGTTCAGACCCAGCTTTGTTAAATCGATGTCAGGCTTGTTCCGGTTTCTGGTCTTGAGCAGGTTCCGCCGGCTTTTCTGCGGCGGCTTCTTTATTAACTTCTTTTACCGCTTCCGGAGCTCTAGCAGCTGCCGGTTTTTCTTTCTTTTCCGCGACAGGCGCTTTTTCCGCCGGCTTTTCCGCGACGGTTTCTTTCTTTGCTTCCTTAGCGGCTTCAGGGGCCTTTGCTGCTGCCGGTTTTTCGGCGGCTTCTTTCTTGGCCTCTTTTGCAGCTTCAGGGGCTTTGGCCGCCACCTGTTCCGCCTCTTTGGCCTTTGCCGCAGCCGCGGCCACCGCGGCCTCGTCCATGATGGGCTCGATTTCTTCTTCCGGCTGCTGTTGCAGCAGCTCTTCGCCTACCTGTTCGAGTTTCCGCTCCACGCGCTTGATCTTGCGGCGGGCTTCCTTGCCGCTAAGCCCGCGCAGGTAATAAAGCCGCGACCGGCGTACCTTGCCCTGCCGGATGATTTCTACTTTATCCACCATCGGGGAGTTGAACGGGAAGGTCCTTTCCACGCCGATGCCGAAGGCGACGTGCCGCACCGTATAGCCGGCGCCGTTGCCGCCGCGTTTGATCTTAATGACGACGCCCTGGTATACCTGAATGCGTTCCTTATCGCCTTCGACGATTTTGGTGCTCACCCGCACCGTATCGCCGGCGGCGATGGCCGGGATTTTCATGTTCTTCTTTACTTCCACCAGCGATGAAACATCCATGTTAAGACTCCCTATCTTTATTTATCTTTAATCCGGTATTGGTCATGCGCTCTACCAACCGCTTATCTTCTTTGCCGAGCTCGGCTTTATCTAAAAGTTCCGGGCGGTGCTCCAGCGTCCGTTTGATGATTTGTTCCCGGCGCCACTTGGCGATGCGGGCATGATTGCCGGAAATCAATATCTCCGGCACTGCCCAGCCCCGGAACTCCGGCGGGCGAGTGTACTGCGGATACTCAAGCAGTCCGGTGGCGTGCGAATCATCGAGAGGCGATTCCTCGGAGCCGAGCACCCCCGGTATCAGCCGGAGCACGGCGTCCGCCACGACCATGGCAGGGATTTCCCCGCCGGTTAAAACGTAATCGCCGATGCTGATAACATCGGTGGCCAGGTGTTCGGCGACGCGTTCGTCCACACCCTCGTAATGCCCGCAAATCAGTATCAGGTGCCGGTGTTCGGATAATTCTTTAGCTATCTTGTGGGAGAAAAGCCTTCCCTGCGGGGAAAGCAGAATCACGGGCGTGCCGGCTTCCTTTTCGATTGACTCCACGGCTTCGAAGACGGGTTCCGGCTTCATGACCATGCCGGCTCCCCCGCCGTAAGGGTAGTCGTCCGCGGTATGGTGCTTATCGTGGGTAAAATCACGGATGTTCACCAGGTTGATGGTCACCAGCCCGTTATCGATAGCCCGTTTGAAAATACCGAAGCCGAACGGCGCTTCGAACAGCTGCGGGAACAATGTGAGAATATCGATACGCATTTGACTACTTTTTCACGGCATCCGTTAAAGAATGCTCGGTTACCTCTCCCTTAATGATTTCCACAGCGTGCGGCAGGGCCGGAAGTATCGCCTCCAGGCACTCCTGCACCGCCTTGGGGCTGCCCGGCATGTTGACGATGAGGCAATTCCCCCGCTGCCCGGCCACCGCCCGGCTTAACATGGCCGTGGGCGTTTTCTCCAGAGATTTAGCCCGCATGGCCTCGGCGATGCCGGGGATGCTCCTGTCAATGACAGAGAGTGTGGCTTCCGGCGTCACGTCCCTTTGGCTTAAGCCCGTCCCCCCGGTGGTTAATATTAAGTCCATTTTGCCGCTGTCCGCCCATTCCGCCAGTTTATCGGCGATAACTTCTGCCTCGTCCGGGACGATTTCATACTTCGCCACAGTGCCCTGCATACGGGCGACGCCGTCGCGCATGACCTCGCCGCTTTTGTCCTGGCGCTGGCCCCTGGAACCCTTATCGCTGATGGTGAGAATACCGACCTGAATCATAATCTCTTTCACAAAACAGACTATATTCTACCATATCCCACCCTCACGATGAAAGTGCCCATACAGCGATAAATGCTATAATGGGGCAGTTTGGAGGTAACCATATGGCCATAGATATCATCACCGCGCTGCGCCGGGAACTGCTACAACAGGCCGATGAAAAAGTTAAGTCCGGCTACCACCGTTTCTTTAAAGAAGATGTCACTTTTTACGGCGTCAATAATGCACTGGTGGATAAAATCGCCGGGCGCTATTTCCAGGACGCCAGGTACCTGGGGAAAAAAGGCGTGTTCCGGCTCTGTGAAGAGCTCTGGAAATCGGACTACAACGAGGAGGCATTCATCGCCTGTAACTGGTCCTACCGTTTCCATCAGCAGTATGAGCCGGATGATTTCTATACCTTCGAGGGGTGGGTGAAAAACTACGTGAATAACTGGGCCAAGTGCGATACTCTCTGCAACCATACCATCGGCGCTATCGTGGAAATGTATCCGCAGTTCCTCAAAGACCTGAAGCAATGGGCCAGGTCCCCCAATCGTTGGTTCCGGCGGGCCGCCGCGGTGACGCTGATTATTCCTGCCAAGCGGGGAAAATTCCTGGAAGACATCTTTGAGATAGCCGATTTTTTATTGACCGACCCGGACGACCTGGTACAAAAGGGCTACGGCTGGCTGTTGAAAGACGCTGCTATCCAGCACAAAGACGAAATATTCGAATATGTCATGAAGCATAAACAGGCTATGCCCCGCACTGCCCTGCGCTACGCCATCGAAAGACTGCCCGCAGATTTGAGGCGGAAAGCTATGGAGAAATAACATTAAAATATTCATAATATCTCCAATAAACGCTGTATCATGATAAATCAAAAGTCAAATCTCAAATCTCAAAACCATAACTCAAAAATAAAAAACGTGATAAAGATGTACTGTACAGACTTTCAATAGAGGGAAGATAAAGATGGATATTATCCCAATGGGGAAACGAAGAGTTGAAGTTACTAAAAATATGCGTTCAGACGTTACACCTTGTCTATTCGGTTCGGCTGGTGAGCAAGGAGTTACGGCTGGGAGAATGAATTTTAACGGACCAGGAGTCCGTTTACTGCGGGTGAATGATACTGGATATACATTTTTTAAACCTAAAATGATTAAAGAATATTTGAGATTTTGTAGGTAGCTTTAACGAAAATAGCCCATCGTGTAACACCCTTTCTTTGAAAGGTAAATAATAGATTTGATCTTTAATTTGTGGTTTTGAGGTTTGATTTTTAATATTTGAGATATTCTTCCCCCTTTTTCCCCACCCCAGGTTTTAACATCGGTTTAACTCCCCCGTTTCTCAATCTATATTAAGGTAATTTCCCCCGGACCCGCCCCGGTGTTTTTCCCCGGCGGGCGTCACAGAATCGTCACAAATTCCCCAAAAGTAAAAATATTTCTTAAAAAAACTTGACAAAGGTGTGTCTATGTGTTATAAAATGGGAAATCGTGGTGAAATAGGGGGAAAAAGGGAGTAAGGTAGAGAACAGTGTTTTACGGTGAATTCGACTACAAAATCGATGACAAGGGCAGACTCCCCATCCCGCCAAAGTTCCGCAACCTGGTAAAAGACGGCATCGTCCTCACCCCCGGCGCGGAAAACTGCATTACCGTCTACACCGCCGCCGAATGGCGGAAGCTTTCCACTTCCCTCACCAATAGCCCGCTGTCCCGCAGCAAGATGAGAAAGCTTTCCCGCGCGCTCTTCGCGACAGCTTTCAGCACCAGGCTCGATGCGCAGGGCCGCATCGCCATACCCGCGCCGCTGCGCGACCACGCCCAGATTACCGACGATGTCATCGTGGCGGGTGCCAACACTTACCTGGAGATCTGGAACAAAGCCCTCTGGGAGGAAGAAAAATCATCGAGTCAGGAACAGGCCTGGCAGATTATAGAAAGCCTGGAGAACAAATAGCTGATGATGAGAAACAGGTCAGCCTCCAGCCACACCCCTGTCCTGCTGGCGGAAGCACTCAAGGCACTTGCCGTGCAGCCGGGCGGCCGCTATATTGATTGTACACTCGGCGGCGGCGGACATGCCGCAGCCATCCTCGAGCATTCTTCCCCCGGCGGGCAACTGCTGGGCATCGATGCCGACCCTTTTGCGCTGGAAACGGCTAGAGAGAGGCTCCAGCCGTATAAAGAGTCCACCCTGCTCGTTAATGACAACTTTGTCAACCTGCAATCTATTTGCATTAAGTACGACTTTTTCCCGGTTCACGGCATCCTGTTGGACCTGGGGCTTTCCTCGTTACAGCTGAACGGCGGCGACCGCGGCTTTAGCTTTCAGCACGATTCTCCGCTGGACATGCGTTTCAGCCCGGGGCAAAAGGTCAGCGCCGCCGATATCGTCAATTCCACCCCGGAGACCAGGCTGGCCCAGATTATCCGCGCTTATGGTGAGGAAGGCCACAGTCACCGTATCGCCCGTGAAATCGTCAAAGAGCGCCCCATTCGGACGACGCGGCAGCTGGCGGAACTGATCGAAAAATCCATCGGCCGCCGCGGGAAAATCCACCCCGCCACGAAAACTTTCCAGGCGCTCCGCATCGCGGTCAACCACGAATTGGAATACCTGGAATCGGTCTTGAGGCAAGCCGTAGACCTCCTGGGATACGAGGGAAGACTGGTAGTTATCAGCTACCACTCGCTGGAAGACCGCATCGTCAAGCAGTTCATGCACAAGGAGTCCATCGGCTGCGTTTGCCCGCCCGGCACGCCCGTCTGCATCTGCGGCCACACCGCCCGCTTAAGACTGGTCAATAAAAAAGTAATCATCCCGGCGGATGAGGAAACCAGAACCAATCCGCGCAGCCGGAGCGCCAAGCTAAGGGCCGCCGAGCGCATCTCCATCCAGGAGGACTCTAACGTCACTGTTGACGACCATGACATCTTGACTATCACGCGGGCCCACGGCTGGCGCCGCTCCGCTTTACTGGAGAAAATCCGCATGGCCTTTCTGGCCGCTTAAATAACAAATAATAAAAAGGAGGGTTTAGGTATGTCATGATCGGTAACATAAGGCCGATTCAAAATCCGGTTTCTAAGGAGGGTAGATGAAAAAACGGAATGTTATCGCTTCAATCGATGTCGGCACCACCAAGATATGCACGATCCTGGCGGATGTAGCCGATGGCGCGCCGCGCGTCGTCGGTGTGGGCATTTCCCCTTCCAAAGGGCTGCATAAAGGGCTGGTCGTCAACATCAACGAAGCCAGGGAGTCCATTCGCGACTCGGTGAGAAAAGCAGAACAGACCAGCAACTACAAAGTGGAATCAGCCTATATCGGCGTTACCGGTCGGCATGTCACCTCTAATAATAACCACGGTGTAGTAGCAATTACGCGCAATGACCGCGTTGTCCGCCCGGACGACCTCAAGCGTGTGTTGACTTCAGCACAAAGCGTCAAGACCGCCGCGGACAGGAAGCTGCTTCACGTCATCCCCAGAAGTTATACAGTAGACGGCCAGGCAGGCGTCATGAACCCGGTAGGTATGCACGGCTTCCGTCTCGATGTCGAGACGCACGTGATTACCGCTGCGGTGACCTCGATACAGAACCTGGTAAAAACCATCCGCAGCCTCGGAATTGACATCGAGGACCTGGTCCTGGAACCGCTGGCCAGCAGTGAAGCCGTTCTCTCGGAAGACGAGCGGCAGGTAGGCGTGGTCATGGCGGATATCGGCGGCGGCACGACGGATGTAGCCATCTTCAAAGAGGGCAGCATCTATCACACCTCGATTCTGCCGGTGGCCGGTTATCAGCTCACCCGTGATGTAGCTATCGGTCTGGGTTTGCCATTTGAAATCGCCGAGGAAATGAAGAAAAAGTACGGCAGCGTATTGCCCGTATACGAGGGCCAGGGAGATACCGCCCCGGCTATCTCCAAAGACGGGCATGGCGTTTCTTATCAGGATTTATGCGACATCATCAAAGCCAGAATCGAAGAAATTCTCAAGCTCATTATGCTGGAAATGCCCAGCTCGAATTATGAAGAGCTGGTGCCGGCGGGGCTGGTCCTTACCGGCGGCAGCTCCAACCTGGCCGGTCTGGCCAACCTGGGACACGAAGTCCTCAACATGCCGGTAAGGATAGGCGTTCCCAGCAATATGTATGGCATCGGCGATGTCCTTCAGGACCCGGCTTACGCCACGAGCGTCGGCCTGGTGCTCTGGGGCGCCAAGTATCAAGGCGTGCACAAAAAGCAATGGAAATCCAGCGGATTCGGCGGTGCCCTGCTAAGTCTGGCGTCGCAGCTGAAAAAGATGTTCAGCTAAAAATATAACCGGGAAAAATATCGACTTAAAATAAAAAAGGAGGAGGATATGGCAAGAACAAGTTTTGTTGCCAATCCGGCAAAAATCAAAGTAATCGGTCTGGGGGGCGGTGGCAGCAATGCCGTGACCCGTATGGTTAGGGAAAATATCCAGGGCGTCGAGTTCATCGCGATGAACACCGATGCGCAGGCGCTGGCCGTCTGCGAAGCCCCGGTCTGCGTACAGCTGGGACCGAAGCTGACCCGAGGTCTGGGCGCCGGCGGCGACCATCATGTGGGCGCCAAAGCCGCGGAAGAAAACCGCGATGAGCTGCGGGATATCGTCGGCGGAGCGGACATGGTGTTCCTGACCGCCGGCATGGGCGGCGGCACCGGCACCGGCTCGATACCGGTGGTGGCGGAAGTCGCCAAGACAAGCGGGGCGTTGACCATCGCGGTCGTGACCAAACCCTTCGCCTTCGAAGGCGCGCACCGCATGGAGACGGCGGAAGAGGGTATCGAGAACCTTATCGATAAGGTTGATACCCTTATCATCATCCCGAACGACCGTCTGCTGACCCTTTGCGATCATAAGACCGGGGTGGACAGCGCCTTTAAGCTGGCGGACGATGTTTTGCGGCACGGCGTGCAGGCCATCGCCGAGGTCATCACGACCCCGGGCATGATCAACCTGGACTTCGCCGACGTGAAAGCCATTATGAAAGACGCCGGCCCGGCCTGGATGTCCATCGGCAAGGGCACCGGACAGAACCGCGCCATCGACGCGGCCAAGGAAGCGCTGGCCAGCCCGCTGCTCGAGGTATCCATCCAGGGCTCCAAGGGTGTCCTCTTCAACGTCGTCGGCGGCAGCACGCTCACACTCTTCGAGGTCAACCAGGCGGCGGACGTCATCAAAGGCGCCGTGGACCCGGATGCCAACATCATCTTCGGCGTGGCCAATGACCCGGGGATGGACCAGGAAGTCCGGATTACCCTTATCGCCACCGGGTTCCAATCCAAGATGGGCATGGGCAAAGATAACAAGGAAGACGAAGAGCTGACCAAAATCCTGAAGAACATGAAGACGGAAGAGGAGCTCGATATGCCTTCCTTCCTGCGCCGGCCTTTATTCAGCCACAGGAAGACCACGGAGACCCCGAACCAGTATGCCAACAGAGAACCGACCAGGCAACAGCGCCACTTTATGTAAAGATAAATTCGACTTAGGAGAAAAGGTAACGTTTCGTTACCGGGCGAGCCATCGCCCCTAAATACAAAGGTTAAGGGGAGCGATTCCCTTTCCGAAAAGGCTGCGGCTGTTTCTCACCCGCAGCCTTTCTTTTTCTCCGGGCCAGACTCGGCAAACGAGGGGCGTAAAAAAACCAATTCCCAGGATACAATATCCCTAACCCTTTTCCCTTTCCCCTTTCCCCTTCTCCCTTTCTGCCGCTTCAGTTTGACAAATTCCGCCCTGCATCGCTATCCTGAATTGTGCGCGTGATTACCGGCAAAGCCAAGGGATTTCACCTCAAGTACCCCGCCGGGACCAGCACCCGCCCGGTAACGGACCTGGTGCGCGGGGCGATATTTTCCATCCTGGAAAACATGATGGAGGATTGGTCGCTGGTGCTGGACCTGTTCGCCGGCAGCGGGGCACTGGGCATCGAAGCGCTTAGCCGCGGGGCGGGCTGGGCGGACTTTGTTGAAAGCGAACCCAAGTGTTGTGATATAATTAAAGAAAATCTGGAAAAGACAAAACTGGCCGCCCAGGCGCACGTTTACTGCCGGAACGCCTTAAAAGCGGTGTCTTTCCTGGATAAGGAGTACAACATCATTTTGCTGGACCCGCCCTACGCCAACCCGTCCACCGGTGATTTTATCACCCGGCTGGCCGCGTCGCGGCTGGTGGGCGCTAAAACGACGGTTGTGGTCACGCACTCCTCGCGCCTCCCGCTGCACCAGAACTACGCTGCGCTCAAGATCGTTAAAGAACACCGTCATGGTGATAGCTGTATATCATTCTTTAACAAGGAGGCCGAACCTTGACCACTGCGCTCTATCCCGGCAGCTTTGATCCGATAACTTACGGACATCTCGATATCGCCACCAGGGCTTCACGCATCTTTGATAAAGTCGTCATCGGCATCTTTGCCACTCCGTCGAAAAACCTCGCCTTCACTTTTGAGGAGCGGATCGCCCTAGCTGAAGAAGCCACCACCCACCTGTCTAACGTGGAGGTCATGCCCTACACCAATATCACCGTGGATTTCGCCAAAACGATTAACGCCAACGTACTGGTACGCGGCCTGAGAATGATCGGCGACTTTGAATGGGAATTCGAAATGGCGATGATGAACCAGATGCTGGCCCCCGGCCTGGAGACCGTCTGTTTCATGGCCAGCCAGGAATACCAGTTCCTTTCCGCCAGCCTCATCAGGGAAGTCGCCTGCCTCGGCGGGGACGTCGGGCAATTTGTCCCCCCGAATGTTGCGGTAGCGCTCAAAAAGAAATACTTCGGCGGTCAATAAACTACCGGCCGATTCTCGTCAGCCGGTTTTTTCAAGGATATTGAGGAGGGAATTTTAATGGCTTACAAGATTACCGAAGAGTGCATCAGCTGCGGCGCTTGCGAATCTGAATGCCCCGTGCAGGCCATCAGCGAGGGCGAGTCTTCTTACGTCATCGACCCGAAGAAATGCGTCGAGTGCGTAGGGTATAACGACTCACCCAAGTGCGCGGAAATCTGCCCGGTGGACGCACCCAAACCCGACCCGGCCCACCCCAGGAAGAAATAGATACCAACCGGATGATAAAATATAGCGGGCGGCGGCTTTCCCGTTGATATCCGCCCTGCCCGCTATTTACCTATTTTAGAATGGCCCCATTTGTCCCACAATGTGAGGCTAACCAGCTTTTTTCTCGCCAGCTATATATCTCCCCTATTGGAAAATATCCTTTACCGATTTGAAGCTCCCGGGCAACAGCCCCAGGACTACCCAGAATTCCTTAATCAAAAATCTGGCGATAGCCGAATCCGTTATAGCAACACTGCCGCCGTGGAACTTGACCCACATGGCGATCAGCGCGCCGCAGAAGATAGCGCCCGTTAGCAGACCGAGGATACCGCCGCCGATACGGTTGACCCACCCCAGCAATATCGTCTCGGCAATTTTTTTAAAGATAAGCGCAAGTATCACCGCGATAATCATGACCACGACCAGAATGATGATAAACGCGACGATTTTGGCGGTATCGCTATTGGAAATAAAGGACATCTTGTTGCCCAGCGAGTCCGAAAAACGCCCGGCCAGAACAACGCCGACGATGCCGCCCACCAGGGTAAATAATATCTTGATGATGCCCGCCTTGACGCCCATAAAAGTGAAAACGGCCAGCACGACGATTAAGACGATATCAAGCCAGTTCATATAAGCCTCCCTGCCCTGTTTCCCGTTATTCTACAATGCGTGCTACGTGGCGTCAATGGGCAAAATCACTTCCGCCCATCGAGGATGCCGATAACGTCCCCCGGCGCGGCGGCCACATAATCCGCCGCGGGGGCTTTTTCCTCCACCACGTCCACGGCCAAACCCCCCAGGCGGCGCGGCAGCTGACACAGCCCGCGGCCTGTGCCGCCGCGATGTCCGCGGCGCTGTCCCCTACCATCAAAGCGTCCCGCGGTTTAGTGCCCAGGTTGCGCAGCGCCAGGTTGATGCCCTCCGGATGCGGTTTTTCGTCAATAACGTCTTCAAAGCCGACGATCGTGTCAAACAAATGCAGGATACCAACATCTTCCAGCTCGTTCACACAGCCGACCATCTGCCCCTCAAATTCAAAACAGCGGCCTTTGTTGGTCACGATACCCAGTTTATATCCTTTAGATTTAAGTCCGTTCAGCATTTTTTTAACACCGGGGTAAAGGCGCATGCGCCCCGGCTTTTCTAGCCAGTAGGCGCGCCGGTAGCATATAAAAAGGTCGTCTGGGATGTTTTGTTCCCGGGCCAGGCGTTCCAGGGACTCTACAAGCTGGGAGCCGCGCAAACTATTAAGAAATTCTACCGCCCCGATTCTAGAGACTTTCGTCTGGGAAAAGACGGACTCCAGCGCCCGAATACGGGCGTTAAACGAGTCTAAAAGAGTATCATCCAGGTCAAATAAGACAGTATTCACAGAAATATTTTCTTAGTGCGGAGGGTTAAACAGGCGGCTAGCCGCCGCCAAGCTCCTGGGCGCGCCGGCAGGCCGCGGCCAACGCCCTGGCGACAATACCCGCGAGGTCGCTTTCCTCGAAGACCTTGAGCGCGCGTTCCGTGGTGCCGCCTTTGGAGGTAACGTCCCGGCGCAGCTCGGCGGGCGTTTTTTCCGATTGCAGCATCAGGTGGGCCGCGCCTAAAACCGTTTGTAGCACCAGCGCCTGCGCATCCTGGCGGCTCATCCCCAGGTCCATTGCCCCGTCGATTAGCGACTCCGAGAAGAGGTAAACATAAGCCGGTCCGCTGCCGCTGACCGCGGTGACCATGTCCAGGTACTTTTCATCGTCAAAGTAGATCTCTTTACCCATGGCCGAAAGCAGGAGCCGTACCCAGGCTTTCTGCTCCGCGGTGACCTCCGGCGTGGCCATCCAGCCGCTGATGCCCAGACCTATCTGCGCCGGCGTGTTGGGCATGGAGCGTACGACTTTACGGTGGCCCAGCCCCCCCGTAATTGTGCCGATCCTTACACCGGCGGCAATGGAGAGGACAACCTGGTCCGGTTGAAGTGAACCTTTAAGGCCGGCCAGGACGCCAGGGAACTCCTGCGGCTTGACCGCCAGCACGACCAGACTCTTGCCTTTTACGGCATCCCGGTTACCGGCGGTGGCGGAGACGCCATAGCGCTTTTGCAGGTACTGCCGGCGCGGTTCGCTGACCTCGCCGACGGCGATATCTTCCGGGAGACACATTTTTTGCTCCAGCAGAGCCTTAAGAATAGCTTCGCCCATATTGCCGCCGCCAATAATCGCTATTTTCATATTTTTAAGCCTTACTTCCGATAAAAATTGAGAGAAATCCGAGTATTTCACCCTCACCTTGGTCCTCTCCCCTCAAGGGAGAGGGGTAAAGTTACTTCACCACGATATTGACCAGTTTGCCGGGGACGTAGATGACCTTAGCCACTTCCCGGCCCTCGACGTAGGGTTTGACCTTTTCCATCTGGAGGGCGAGCTTTTTGGCTTCTTCTTCGCCGACATCCACCGGTACCGTCAGCCGGTCGCGGACTTTGCCGTTCACCTGGACGACCAGCGTGAACTCCTCGGTGGTCACCAGTGACTCGTCCCACGGCGGCCAGGTGAAGTTATGAATGCTGTACTTGTACCCGACGTTCTCCCAGAGTTCCTCGGCCAGGTGAGGCGCCGTGGGGGCCAGTAGCAGCAGCAGCGCCTTGATGGAAGAGTTCCACATTTCCTCGGTAACGTTGCCGGCTTCTTTAACCTTGCCCAGATAATTGGTGAATTCCATCAGCGCGGCGATCATTGTGTTCAGGCGTATCTTCTCGATGTCCTCGGTAACTTTCTTAATCGTCTGGTGCGTCATGCGCGCCAGCTCTTTATCGCCGTCCCTGCCCCGCCCGGACGGCACGTACTCTTCCGCCGCCAGGTTCCAAACACGGTTCAGCCACCGGCTGATGCCGCTGATGCCGCTATCGTCCCATTCGCCGCCCTGCTCCCACGGTGCGATGAACATCATGTAGGCGCGCACGGTATCCACCCCGAGCTCCGCCACGTAAGCGTCCGGGTTGACTACGTTGCCCTTGGACTTGCTCATTTTCTGGTGACCAGAAATGATAATGCCCTGGTTGAACAACCTTAAAAACGGCTCGTCGAAATCGATAATCCCCATATCCCGGATGGCTTTGGTGAAGAAACGGGTATACAGCAGGTGCATGACGGCGTGCTCGGCGCCGCCGGTATAAAAGTCCACCGGCAACCAATACTTCACCTTGCTGCGGTCGAAAGCCGCGTTGGACAGATGCGGGCTGGTATAGCGCAGCATGTACCAGCAGGAGCATAGGAAACCATCGATGGTATCCGTCTCGCGTTTTGCCGGCGCCTTGCACCTGGGGCAGATAGTGTTAACGAACTTCTCGTTGTATTTCAACGGGGATTCGCCGGTCACCTTGAAATCCACGTCCTCCGGCAGCAATATGGGCAGCTCTTTTTCCGGCACCGGCACGATGCCGCACTTCTGGCAGTGGATCATCGGTATGGGCGCGCCCCAATAGCGCTGGCGCGAAATCAGCCAATCGCGTAGTTTATAGCTGGTGGTACGCTTGCCCCACCCCTTTTCCTCGAGGTAAGAGGAGACCGCCTCGATGCCGTCCTCGCTGTTGAGATCATTAAAGCGCCCGGAATTCACCATGCGTCCCGGCTCGATGTAGGCGGCTTGAAGTTCGGCGCCGTCCCAGTCCGGCGGGGCGATGACCACGGGTATCGGCAATTGATACTTTTTCGCGAAGGCAAAATCCCTTTCATCGTGGGCGGGCACGGCCATCACGGCGCCGGTGCCGTAGCTGGATAAAACATAGTCCGCAATCCAGATGGGCACCTTGGCCCCGTTGAGGCGGTTTATACAGTAAGCCCCAGTAAAAACGCCGTCTTTCTCTTTCTCCGCGGACAGGCGCTCGATCTCCGTCTGGCGGCGGGACTTTTTGACATACTCTTCCACCGCCGCCTTTTGCTGTTTGGTCGTCAATTTCTCCACCAGCGGGTGTTCCGGCGCCAGCACCATAAAGGTAACGCCGAAAACGGTATCCGGGCGTGTGGTGAAAATCCTGATTTCTTTTTCTTTAGCGCCGTTGTGGTCCAGGCCGAAGGAAATCTCCGTGCCCTGGCTCTTCCCGATCCAGTTACGCTGCATGATCTTGATGCGCTCCGGCCAGTCGATGTCCTCGAATTCAAGGAGCTCATCGGCGTAGCGGGTGATGCGCAGCAGCCACTGCTCGAGGTCGCGTTTGCTTACCTCGGACTCGCAGCGCCAGCACGTCCCGTCGACGACCTGCTCGTTGGCAAGGACGACCTGGCATTTAGGGCACCAGTTGACCGGGGCCTTGCCGCGGTAGGCCAGCCCTTTTTCATACAGCTTGATAAAGAACCATTGCGTCCATTTATAGTATTCCGGGGCGCAGGTGATGACTTCACGGCTCCAATCGAAGATAGCGCCCATGCTCTTTAGCTGCCGGCGCATGTTATCGATGTTCTGCATCGTCCAGGTATTGGGGTGAATACCCCGCTGGATGGCCGCGTTTTCCGCCGGCAAACCGAAGGCGTCAAAACCCATGGGGAAGAGCACATTGTTGCCGCGCATGCGCTTATAACGCGCCAGGACATCCGACGGTGCCATGGCGTACCAGTGCCCGATGTGGAGATCGCCGGAGGTATAAGGAAACATCGTAAGGGCATACCACTTGGGCCGCTGGTCACTGTCCTTGACCTCGTAAAGGCGGTCGTCGGCCCACTTTTGCTGCCACTTTTTTTCAATCTCCTGCGGGTTATACTTCGCTACCATGCCATTTCTCCATTCAAACCGTAAATGTCTGTTACTTTTTAGGGGGTGGGGGCGGGTTTTCGATGCCCTTCATAATGCCTTTGATATAGCCGATTTGGCCGGAATGCTCACCGACCTCGGAAATGAGGTGCGAAAGGGCGGAGCCGACCGTGCCTTTCGACCAGCCAAAATCCCGCGGCTCGTCAAACTGTTTCTCCGTTAAAGCCGAAATGTGGGTGACGGTGGTTTGGCGTACGGCTGCGGCGTAATCTTTAACCAGTTGTAAAGCGGGAACGGGCCAGGCTTTCAGCTTGGCCACGTCATAGCCGAAGCCGCTATCCTGCGCCGGCGTACCGAACTTCTTATACCAGCCGTCAGCCTCGTAGAGTTCCTTACCTGACTTTAAAACACGGTTTATCCACAGGTCTTCCACACGTGCCAGATGCCACATGAGAAAGATGATGGTATTGCTGTGGGGCTTCGGGCTCCAGGTAAGTTCCTCTCTGGTAAGGCCCTTGATAGCGTTTTGGACATATCCTGCGTTTTCCCCGAGGGAATTAATTATTATGTCATTTGCTTTCATAAAAACAACCTCCCCCCTATTTTAAATCATCTTGAAGTCATTTTAGCAATAATAGCCTGCGATGTAAATGGGCATGGACTTGAAAAGTGCATAAACTTAACCCTCAAACCCGGCTAATAGGAATAGCCAGCCGGACGCTTGCGCTGAGGACGTTTTTAGCCTAGAATGGTATAGCTGCGCCGAAGTGGCGGAATGGCAGACGCGGCGGTCTCAAAAACCGTTGGGGGGCAACTCTCGTGCCGGTTCGAGTCCGGCCTTCGGCACCAGCAGACTCCATATCCTCTCCTTATCCCTCCTCTTCCGCAATGTCGCCTACTTCTGTGTTCCTTCAACATCCTCAATGAGACAAAAGTAGTTCTTTCCTATCTTCGGGGTAATGCTATAATCAAAAAGCGATGCATATCTTCTCAGTGGTTCTACAGTCCGTGCTGGTGCTGCTGGGCATCGGCCTCATCGGTTTCTGGATAGCGCGCCGCGGCATCGTTCCGGAGAACGTCTTAAGCTTTTTATCGCGCCTGGCTATCGATATTGCGCTGCCGTGCATGGTGTTTGCCAGTATGCTGGCCACTTTCACGCCAGACACGCTGCCGGACTGGTGGCAGTTGCCGCTGTGGTGGGCGGGCTTCGCGGCGTTCTCACTGGCACTGACGCTGGTGACGATGTTCTTATCGGCGAAGGAGACCCGGAGCGAGTTCGCGATAAGCCTGTTTTATCAGAACGGACTGTTTCTGCCGCTAATCATCATCAGCGGCGTCTTCGGGACGGGGTCGGCATATATACCGCAGCTTTATATCTTCATCATGCTGCACCCGGTGATGTTCTTCAGCACGTATCCGCTGTTCTTCCGGGACACGATGCCGGAGAAAAAGGTGTCCTGGAACCGGATATTCAACCCGGTGCTTGTCGCCACGGTACTGGCGCTGGCCGCCCAGCTATTGCACGTCGGTACTCGCCTGCCCGGCTTCCTCCACGACATTTTCAATATCCTGGGGGGGATGGCCCTGCCGCTGATTATGATCATCCTGGGAGGCAGCCTCTACCTGGATTTCAAGCAGCGCGGTAAGTTTTATTTAAAGGAAATCATGAAATTCCTGGCGGTCAAAAACATCATTTTCCCGCTGGCCTGCCTGGGGCTGCTGGTCATTATCAAGCCGGGCTACAACATCGCGCTGCTGCTGTTCCTGCAAAGCGCCGTCCCGCCCATCACCACCGTCCCCCTCCTGGCGGAGAGGGGTAACGGGAATAAAGCCATCGCCAACCAGTTCGTCTTTTCCAGCTTTATTCTTTCCGCCGTATCCATACCGGTGCTTTTCTGGCTGTTCAGCCGCTACTTCCCCATGCCGTAAAAGCCAAACTACGTTTAACGGGGGCAAGTTTTTTTGTATCTGGAAAAATGCTAAAATTCTAGGCAACAGCCAAGAAAAAACGGCAGCGTTCGAAGAGTGTGAAGGAAAAGGAATTATACCGAATGTTTAGTATGAAGTGCCCCAGTTGCGGGGCGGAAAGCAAGTTTTCTTTCGTGGATAACAGCTATGAAGGGCCGCGCCGGTGCGGGAGTTGCCATGAGCTGTTTAAAATGAAGATACTGAATAATGTTTTGATATACTGTGAGCCGTTGAGCCAGGAAGAGTTCGCCAGGATGCAGGCCGCTCACGCCCTGGAAAATAAAATGAGAAGGGAAAAGTAGGCGGGCGGCGGCCTATTTCTTCTTCCCCGCTTCCTGCTTCTTGCGCTTGTCCTCGGCTTCCTGTTTGGCCTTGAGTTCGATGAGACGGAAGACCGTCTTGGCTTTTCCCGTGAGTACGAAGTTCTGCATTTTTCTCCGATTTCTTTAGCCGCCGCTGTTTTTATCCTCAATAATCCTACCGCCCGGCTATTAAGAGCAGCATAAAGACCATAAACGGGGGATAAACAATCCCTTAAGAATTCATAAAGATATATAGGGGGAAAATAATGAAACCGGGGCGGGGGTGCCTGTATCAGGCTGCAGGTTGAGGCTCAATTAGGTTTGCCACAGACACGGCTAAATGCTATAATCTTACGAGTGTTCACTGGCGAGTGGTGTAGTGGTAGCACAGAGGACTTTGGATCCTTATGCCCAGGTTCGAATCCTGGCTCGCCAGCCAATAATTTTAAACGGCGCATTCGTCTAGCGGCCTAGGACGCGTCCCTCTCAAGGACGAGATCATGGGTTCGAATCCCATATGCGCTACCACTATTCTCGATTAGAACAACTTCAGAAAAAGCCAGTAGATTACCGTATTGACAATCGTAAGCGGCACGCCGATTTTGACAAACTCCAGAAAAGTAATCGTCGGGCCGTCTTTCTTTTCCGCGTTCTGAATAATAATCACATTGCTGGCCGCGCCGAGGATGGTAAGGTTCCCGGCAATCGTGCTGCCCGCCGCCAGCGCCATCATGCCGGCCGTGGTCGCGCCCGCCTGCATTAGCACCGGCAGGTAAAGAGCTACCAGCGGCACGTTGGAAAGCACCTGGCTCAAGACGATACTCACCACCATGATCATCCCCGTCGCCGTAAGGTCGAAATGCG
This sequence comes from Dehalococcoidales bacterium, assembly GCA_050018395.1. Taxonomy (GTDB): domain Bacteria; phylum Chloroflexota; class Dehalococcoidia; order Dehalococcoidales; family RBG-16-60-22; genus RBG-13-51-18. Next base: position 4,114 of record JBEKAC010000032.1, on the reverse strand, counting down.
CCGCCGCGATGGCTTTCTGGAAATAGCCGGAGTCCCACACGCTCTGCATCAGTACGAACATGGCCGCGAAGAAAATCAACGTAAACCAGTCCAGTCGCTTAAGGATACCGGGGCGTCTGGGGATATAGATGAACACCGGCACGGCGGCGATAAGGGCGATATAGGTCAGGCGGAAATTGATATTCCACCCCACCAGCACGATGACCACCCGCGCAATAATTAGTACAACCAGCAAAGTTAAAGAAATCCGGGATAAATTGGCCAGTTTCCTGTCTTTAATCTCATCGCTGCAATTATCTAGCTGGCGGTCATCGAACTCTTTGCGGTAATATAGCCTCAAGAAAAGATAGGCGACCAACAGGTTCACCACCGTGGGCGCCAGCAAATACTTTAGGAAAGTTACAAAAGCGTTGGGCACGTTGCCGTTGAGAGCGATAAGCAGGTTCTGGGGGTTGCCGATGGGGCTCATCACGCTGCCGATAGTGACTGCGAAAGCCAGGGAAAGCAGCAGGACTTTCGGCTGTATTTTATTGCGGCTGGCCAGTGACAGCACCACCGGCGTGCCGATGACTGCCAGAGTATCGTTCAACAATAGCGCCGCCAGCAGTCCGATGGCCAGCAGGATGAAAAGCACCAGGGTCTGCATCGAATGCGCCCGCTGGAACAGCTTATGCGCCAGGTGGCTCAAATAGCCGCTTTCTTCCAGCGCCTCCCCGATGGTAAATACGCCGAAAAGGAAAAGAATCACGTCCGTGTTGATGGCTTTCAGGGCGTTGTGAGGCGATATCTGCCGCGTCACGAGGACGACTAAAGCCCCCGCCAGCATGATCTGCCAGATACGCAACTTAATGCGTCCCACGTGCCTGACGGCGATAAGGACAAAGACGATGCCGAGGGTTATCAGCGATATCATGAGTTTATTATTGAATCCAGGTTATCAGATAGGATGGATGATATTCAGTTGCGTCAGCCCGGTGATCATCATGCTGACGCCGATAGCGGCCAGCAGCAAGCTGAAAACCCGGGAAATAGCGGTAAGCCCGCCGTGGCCCATGAACCTGGCGATCCTCTGGCTTAAAAAGAAAAGGATCCAGGCAATAACCATGTTTGCGGCGAACGACACGAGCACCATGTAGAGCGGGTACTGGAGCGCCAGCAGCAGCAGAGTGGTGATCGTGGCGGGGCCTACCGTGAGCGGCGTGCCGATGGGCACAATCGCGGTCATCTCGTTTTTGCTGGCGGTGACCATGTGCCCAGTGGTCATGAACCGGATGGAAAGCACCAGCAGGATGAGGCCGCCGGCAATGGCGAAAGACCCTACCGAGATATTCATCACATGCAGGATAAAACGCCCGAAAAAGAGAAAAAGCAACCCCACCACGCTGGCTGTTAGAACCGCGTAATTGACCATCTTGCGCTGTTCCTGGCGGTTCATATCCTGCCCCATCGTCACGATGAAGGGAATGTTGCCGAAGGCATCGATGACGATGAAAAGCGGCACGAAGGTCATGACGAAGTTGTGCAGAGACCCCTCCATCGCCTACCGCCCTTCCCGGGGGCGATAAGCCCATAACCACATTATATTACATTCGCTTTTGCAGGATAATCTTATCGTCGCCGGGCATGTAGAAATCCGGTATCCTGGCGACGACCTCATAGCCGCGGGCAAGGTAAAACTGACGGGTATTTTCGTACAGCGGCATGGAGGAAGTTTCGATAAAGACCAGTCTCCCGTGCCTTTTACGGACGGCCGCCTCAACATCTGCCGTGAGCAGTTTGCCGATACCTTTGCCCCGCCGGCTGCGGTCCACGGCGATCCAGTAAAGGTCCCAGGTGCCGACGGTGCATGGCGTCTCGCCGTAGCAAACGTAGCCCGCCACCTCCCCTTCGTCTTCCGCAATCAGGATGTTATAGCCGGACTTGACCTCGTCGGAGAGATAATAATCGATGAGCTCCTCCGCCACCACCACCTCGAACGGCTTAAATTCGGGCGTATTTTCCAGTATTTTCATCAACGCCGGCTTGTCGGCGGCGCGCATCGGGTGGATTTTTACGGCCATATTTATTCTTCTCCAGCGCCATGTTCACAATCTTCTCGATAAATTCGGCGTAGGTCATGCCGGCGGCTTTAGACTGGCGGGCCGCGCCGGTATCCGGCGAAATATCCGGGTTAGGGTTAATTTCCATGATATTAAGGTTGCCGGCGGCATCCATGCGCATATCCATCCGGGCATAGCCCTGACCGACGACGGCCTTGAAGCCCCTTTTCGCTGTTTCCGCGATGTATCTGCCGATTTCAGCGGTGACTTCCGCCGGGCAGATGACCTTGGTACCCTTAAAATAATCGCTTTCCGGCTCCCACTTGGCGGCGAAGGTTAAGATACGGGGCATGCCGGGAGGCAGCTCATAGACTATTTCCGATACCGGGAGCACGACACAGCGCACATTGCCCATGACCGTGGCGTTAAACTCACGCCCGGTGAGGAACTGCTCTACCAGCGAGCCGCTGTGATAGGTGGCGGTAATGGCTTTGACCTGCCTTTCCAGCGAGGCAAAGTCCGTGACCAGGCTATCAGCGGAAATGCCGTGGCTGGCGTCTTCCGCCCGCGGCTTGACGATGCAGGGGAATTTCAGGCGGAAGGTATCCAGCGTCTGCGGGCCGATGACCTGGAAATCCGGAGTGGGGATATTATGTTCGTTTAAAATCTTTTTCAGGCCGGCTTTATCCAGAGCGAGCCTGATGACTGAAGCCTGGCAGCCGGTAAAAGGGATGCCGAGCTCGGTCAGCGTTTCCGGCACCAGCGCTTCCGTCTCCGGCTCGCCGCAGAACCCCTCGAAAAGGTTAAACACGACATCGGTACCTAAGGCAGCCAGCTTTTTCCGCGCCTCCTCAAAAGGCGGCACCAGCGGCAATACCTCGGCGGCGTAACCGAGTTCCTGGGCGGCGCTATTTACCGCCGTGACGGCCTCCAGGACACCCAAGACCGCCTTTTCCTCCCCCCGCGCGTCATAGCCGGAGGGCTGCGGCTCGTTATAAACGATGGCTACGCGTCTTGGCATTGCGGATACCTCTTCAGCGCCGCGTCCAGTACCGCGGTAATCACCTCGTCATGCGTCCAGCCCATTTTTTGCGCCATGATAATCAGGTCGCTGTATGTCCCCAGGCCGGGCAAGGGATTTATTTCAATAAAATAAGGCGTGCCGTCCCGGCTGATGCGGAAATCCACTCGGGAAACATCACGGCAGCCCAGCGTTTTAAAAGAGTCGAGACTATATTTTCCCAGCTTGTCCAGTACCGGTTTGGGCAACTGCACAGGTGTTTCGTAGTCCACCTGATTTACGTAATCGCGCTTGACCTCGATGGAGTAGACGAAATGCTTTTCTTTTTTCCGGGGCAAAATACGCATCATGCCTACCAGTTTGGCCGGCGCGTTGCCGATGACCCCCACCGTTACCTCGTCCCCATCGATGAATTCCTCGGCCATGGCCGGCTGCTTGTACTCTTTAATAATCCTGCCTATCTCTTTTTTCGCCTGTACAAGGTTTTCCGCCAGAGAAGTCAGGCGGATGCCCTTGCTGGAACCTTCGTATTCTGGCTTGATTATAGCGGGGAAAGAACAGCCTGTCCAGTCCATTTTTGCCAGCTCTTTTTCATCGCCGATTAGCCGCCATTGGGGGGTGGGGACACCGGCGGCGGCGACAAGCTTTTTGGTGATGGGTTTATCCAGGCAGACCGCCAGAGTCAGCGGGTCCGAGCCGGTATAGGGAATCCCCAGCATTTCCAGGACGGAAGGCACCTGGGCTTCCCGGCTGCGGTAGCTGCCGTGCCCTTCGGCGCAGTTGTAGACGATATCCACTTTCTCGCGGCGGACGGCATCTAAAAACTGGACACCGCCGCCCAGCCGGACGACACGGTGTCCTTTTTTCTCGATAGCGCCGGCGATAATATCTACCGTTTCCGGCGGGTCGAATTCTTCAAAAGCATCATCGACCGCATGATGCTCCGCCCCGTAGGGGGAAACGGCTTTAAGATCGAATGATAATCCGATCCGCATTCGCCTCTCCTTTAGTTTTCACCGGTGCGTCGGTAGTCGCCAACAGGCTTTCGACGACG
>JBEKAC010000031.1:0-28912 GCA_050018395.1 Dehalococcoidales bacterium | reverse complement strand
CCGGAGCAAGCGTCTGGCGCCGATGCTGGAGATCATCGCCAGTGAAGAGTTCAAGAAGATCGTGGACGGGATAGGCGGCTACGAGACGTCGCAGACGGGCTCCACTACGCTTGTCTCTTAGTGTATCCGTGATATTATTTCAACTACAGGCACATTCCATCTGCCTGGATTTCCGCGCCGCTTAATTTCCTATATTATATAAGGTTTTGAAGATGCTTAAAGCGGAAGCAAAGACGGATACATGCCGGCTTTCAGAATAACGTAACGCAGAGCCAGGTTGCCGGCCAGCACGCCGGCCGCGCTAACGCTCAACAATACGCTCGAGTCCGCCTTGGCGATGGCTATCAGTACAAGGGGGACAATGATACCGGCCAGCACGATTACCGGCCAGAAAATGCCGGCTAAACTGCCGCGGACGATGGTCTTCACCGAGTTGTGGGCGGTGGCGCTGTTATAGGTAGACACCCACAGGTGCATGGCGATGATGACGATATAAGCCAGCAGCGCGGCAATATAAACGGTTTTCAGCGTGCTGAACGGGATAGAGCCGGTAATCGAATTGATTACCGCCAGAAGTGCCGAGCCGCCCGCCAGGCCGGCGATGATAAAGAGCACCGGCATCACGGCGGAATGCCAGAATTTGATGCAGCTGACATAGCTGACCACGAAGCCGCTGTAAGCGGCCACACCCAGCGCCGTTATCCCCGCGATAACTTTAAACATCGTTTCCGGGACGGTTCCCGGCGCCCAGTGGGTTAAAGCCATCTGGATGCCGGCCGAGCCGATGAACAGGATCACCAGTAGAAAGCCGCGGGATATCCAGGATGAGCCGGGACGAAACGCTATCCTCCAGACGATCGCTTTATTGCCCAGGTGCGCCATGTCGGCCAGCCCCATGCCCAGCGCGAAGACCCAGCCGATGAACATCCCCCAGACGTTGTTGAAATACAGCGAGAGCAGGTAGAGCCCGCCCGCCACGCCCCCGCAGAAAAACGCGATGCCGATTAGCGCCCCCATGCCTTCCGACCAGTCCCGGGAAGGCGTATCCTTGGTCATAAAATCCCATGGTTGTACTGCCATGCCATCGCTCCTCTATGCTTATTTCCCTGCGAAGATGTCGCCGCCTATTTTCATTACTAACACGGGCGCAGCGGGGCCGCAATACAAAATAATTGATAGATGTATTAAGAGCCTTAATACAACACTGTGGACAACTGTGGTATCATTAAAATATTGATGTATATATAAAAATATTCTTAAGAAATTGATAGCGCGATATCCAGCGCGGGAGGTAACATTAGCTTAATGGTGCCCAACCTCAACCCCAATGATCTGGTGATTTTTTACGTCGTGGCTAAGGAAAAAAGCTTGAGCTCGGCGGCGGAAAAGCTTTTTCTCACCCAGCCCGCCGTTACCTATCACATTCAATCGCTGGAGGAATATACCCGCGTCAAACTCGTCGAGTTTAAAAAGCGGCAGATTGTCCTCACCTCTCACGGCAAAGACCTGCTCAAGTACGCCGGGGAGATTTATCACCAGCTGGTTGACGCCGAGCGGTTCATCGAATCTATCCGGGAGTCCCATATCCGCATCGGCATCGCCAGTGTTTACGATACTTTTATCGGCCCGCTGCTGAACTCCATGTTCGAAACGGAAAACCCGGAGCTAAAACTCACCGTGAAAAGCGGCAATGCATTTGAAATGGTGCAGGATGTGGTCGATGCCAAGCTTGACCTGGCGATCGTGCCTCAATTCGATTATACTAGCGAGCGATTGAATCATATCCAGGTTTCCCACCCAGAAAAGATCGTCTGCTTTGCTTCTTTTCACCAGTTCATACCCCAGGAGCCGCTCGAATGGAAAAACCTGCTTGATTATCCCCTGGTATCGGGCCCGGATACATCGGTCATCAGAAGGATTATCTTTAGTAAATTCAAAAGTGAAGGCCTGCCGGAGCCGTCGCTGGCGGCGGAGGTCGGCAGTGTGGAATGGTGCAAAAACCTGGTAGAACACGGTAAAGGGCTAAGCTTTGCTTTAACCAAAGACATTCAGAAAGAGCTGGCGGAAAAACGGCTCAAGCTCGTGCCCCTGAAAGAATACGTCTACACCACGGCGGAGGCGATCACCCGCGCGGATGTGCCGATCCCGATCATCAAAAAATTCATTGAGATGGTTAAGCAGGTATTCGGCTACACGGAACCCAAAACGGTGACGCCCACGCCCACAGATGAATCCGGCCCCGGCCGCTAGCGTTATTTTCCCCCACCGCCCCTGATAGTTTTATCTGTATAATAAGTTCTAGTCGATGCCGATCATCACGCTGGAAGCCTTGACGATGGCGTAGACATCTTTGCCGGGTTTGAGTCCCAGCCGCTCTGCGGACGATTTGGTGATAATCGAGACCATCTCCACCCCGCCCGCCACTTCGACGATGATTTCCGAGTTCACGGCGCCCGGCGTCACCTTTTTTACCTTGCCCTTGAGGACATTTCTTGCGCTGATTTGCATTTTGATATTCCTTTCTGTTGGCTTTTTAGTACAATAATATTTTATGCGCCATAATCCATCATTGTCAGTGACATTAATCACAGGCAGGATTCAAACGGTCTTCCCATCTATTGATCAGGCATACTTACCCCCTTTGTCCCCCTTTCAAACTCAAGTAATGCAGAGTCCTGTTTTTGAATGTTTGAAAGGGGGAGAGTTGAGAGAGGGGGCACATAGCCCCCTCTCTTTTTTACTCCCCTTTCCAGCCAAAAATATCTGTTAACAGTCGCCAATGTACCGGGGCTGGAAAGGGGGCATGGGGATAGGCGTAAAGCGAGAATAACTCATGCCTTTATTCGCCTGTCATGCAACCCGATTTTACGGTCCAAAGTTTCCCGTTATTTCCGTTTTTACGCTTGAAGGCGAGCCGTCACGGGGTGTATCATTACTAAAGATGTTTATTTCCCTCGCGGGTATTCTTGAGATATAATCCTTTTTCTTCATCCAAGACGAGTAACCAGTTTCCGCAACAAGATATCGGTTAAACATGTTTGAAAGGGGGATCGTCCCTGATGACCACTGAAACCACACACACTGACCTTTCTCTTTACCGCCGTGAAGAAATCCTTCGCGATGGCTACCGTGTCCTGCTCCGTCCCATCGAGAGAAGCGATGTTCCCTTGTGGCTGGCCTTTATTTCACGTTTGAGTAACAACACCCTTTATTACCGCTTTCACTACATCCCCAAGCAGATGACGGAAGAAGACGCCATACGCTATTGCACCGTGGACTACAACAACTCTTACGCTTATGTGGCCGAAATCGGCAAGGGCGACGAACGCAAGATTATCGCCATTTCCCGCTACTACCGCCTGCCCAACAAGCGTTCCGCGGAAGTCGCTTTCGCTACCGAAGATGCCTATCAGAGCATCGGTCTGGGCACCAAAATGATCGAGGCGCTGGTGTCCGTCGCCCGGGAACATGAAATCGAGGTCTTTGAAGCCGATGTCCTCGGTGAAAATCAGCAGATGATGATCGCTTTCCGGGACTACGGTTTTCACGTCTCCAGTGAGTTGCAGGACGGCGTCTATCACGTTACCTTCCCCATCAAACAGACGCCGAAGGTGGACAAAAAGGAAGCCTTCCGCGACCGCACGGCGATTGTCGCCTCCCTCCAGCCTATCGTCAATCCCAAATCGGTGGCCATCATCGGGGCGGCCCGTAACGTCGGCACCATCGGCAACCTGCTGATGCGCTGTATCTTGCAGAGCGGCTATTCCGGCATCGTTTATCCGGTCAACCCCAATACCGATGCGGTGCTTTCCGTCAAGTCCTATCCCTCGGTGCTGGATATCCCCGGCAAGGTGGACATGGCCATCATCGCCGTGCCGGCGGCCGTCGTCAACAAAGTCGCCGACGAATGTGGCAAAAAGGGCGTCCGCGCTTTGATCGTTATCTCCGATGGTTTTAAGGAAAGAAACCCGGAGGGCGCTTCCCGCGAGGAAGAGCTGCGCAGCATCACCCTTAGCTACGGCATGCGGCTGGTAGGCCCCAACTGCATGGGTGTCATTAATACCGCTCCGGAAATCAACCTCAACGCGACGTTTTCCCAGGTCTATCCCAATGCCGGGAACGTGGCTTTCCTGTCCCAGAGCGGCGCCATGGGCCTGACCATTCTGGAACACGTCAAGACCCTGAACATGGGCCTTTCGTCATTCGTGAGTGTCGGCAACCGTGCCGATGTCTCCTACGGCGACTGTTTGCAGTACTGGGAGCAGGACCCGGCGACCAAAGTCATCCTGCTTTATCTGGAATCTTTCGGCGACCCGAATAAGTTTGCCCGCATCGCCCGCCGTGTTTCCGCCAAGAAGCCCATCGTCGCCGTTAAAAGCGGCACGACTACCGCCGGCGCCCGGGCGGCTTCTTCACATACCGGCGCGCTGGCGTCTTCGGACGTCGCTTCGAGCATCCTCTTTAAAAACGCCGGCATCATCCGCGTCAATACGGTGGAGGAGCTTTTCAACATGGCAACGATGCTATCCACCCAGCCGCTGCCCAAAGGCAGAAAGCTGGTCATCGTGACCAACGGCGGCGGTCCGGGTATTATCGCCGCCGATGCCGCCGCCAGCAATAACCTGGTGGTCGATGAGTTGTCCGAGGCAACCTGCGCTAAAATCAGGCCATTTATGAAACGCGGCATCAACATCGGCAATCCTATCGATACCACCGCCGGCGCTACCTCCGATGAATACGAAGGCATCCTGCGCGTGCTGGCGGATGATGACAGCGTGGACATGGTCCTGGCGATCTTCGCCCCGCCCATCGTTATCGAGACCAGCGACATGGAAGAAGCCCTCCGCCGCGTGGCGCCGGTCTTCTGGCGCCGCAAAAAACCGATTCTCGGCTGCTTTATCGGGCAGAAAGGTTTAAGCGCCCAGCTGGGGACGCAGGGACATTTTATACCGCTCTTCACCTTCCCGGAAGAAGCCATGGTGGCGCTGCGGCGCGCCACGGAATACGGCGAAATGCGCAACAAGCCGCAGGGTAAAATCCCCGTCTTTAAAGATATTAAAAAAGATAAAGCCCATGCAATGATCGACCAGGCCATTAAAAACGCCAAATCCAGGGAGGTATGGCTCTCACCCGCGGAAATCACGGAACTGCTTTCCTGTTACGGGATAAAATATGCCCGGATACTGGTGGCCAGAAACATCACCGAGGCGCAGGAAGCCGCCGCCCAACTGGGTTTCCCGGTGGCGGTCAAGCTCGAATCGCCGACGATTACCCACAAGACGGACGTCGGCGGCGTGGTCTTGAACGTGAAAAACAAGACCGAGGTGGAAGAAGCCTACCACACTATCCGCAAGAACCTGGAAAAAATCGGCCGGGAAAAGGAAATGACCGGCGTTGCTGTCCAGCAGATGGCCGCGGCCGGCGTTGAAACTATCGTCGGCGTTACGCAGGACCCCTCCTTTGGCCCGCTGATGATGTTCGGCTCCGGCGGTGTCTATGCCGAGCTTATCAAGGACGTTACCATGAAGATCCATCCCATCACCGACCTCGATGCGGCCGAGATGATTACCTCACTTAAAATGAGCAAGCTGTTCGAGGGCTATCGCGGCGCCCCGCCGCGGGACACCAAGTCCATTGAAAACCTCCTGTTAAGAGTGTCCGCCATGATTGAAGATATACCGGAAATCGCCGAGCTTGACCTTAATCCGGTGAACGTTATGCCTAAGGGAGAAGGGTATCGGGTCATCGATGCCAGAATCCAGCTCAAGTAAAGGCCCGCCGGCAGGTTCCGCCGCCCCCGGCTATGTTTACGACCCCGTTTACCTGGAACACGATACCGGCGGCCACCCGGAGAGCGCCCGCCGTTTGCAGGAGGTCATCACCGGGCTGGACTGGAAGTTTATCCGCCAGCAGCTTACCTTGATACCGGCCCGCGCCGCCACACTGGAAGAGCTGACGGCGATACATGATGCAGAGTATATCTCACGCGTAGAAACTTACTGCCGCAACGGCGGTGGCTCGTGGGACGCCGATACCGTCATGTCCCCCGGCTCTTATAAAGCGGCGCTTTATGCCGCCGGTGGGTCCATCGCGGCCATGGAAGCCGTTGTTAAAAACAAAGTCTCCAGCGCTTACGCCCTGGTCCGGCCGCCCGGCCACCACGCCACCCGTAATAACGCCATGGGCTTTTGCCTCTTCAATAACGTCGCCGTGGCGGCCAGCGCCGCGCTTAAAGAGTTCCGCCTGGAGCGCGTGCTGATCATCGATTTTGATGTCCACCACGGCAACGGCACGCAGGAGGCCTTCGCGCATAATCCCTATGTCCTCTATATTTCCACGCACCAGTCTTTGCTTTTCCCCGGCACCGGCAATATTGATGAAGGGGGGAAGGGTATAGGAAAGGGGACGGCGATCAACATTCCGTTGCCGGCCGGCTGCGGCGATGCCGAATTCAAACAGGTCTTCGAAGAAATCGTTGTACCGACTAGCCGCCGTTTTAAACCGGAGCTGATTATGGTGTCCGCCGGCTATGACGCCCACTGGGCGGACGGACAGAGCAATATGCGCATGTCGCTGGAAGGCTATTACTATATCACCCGCGTTATCCAGCAGCTGGCCGATGACCTCTGCGGCGGGCGGACGATCTATTGCCTGGAAGGCGGGTATAACCTCAAGGTTTTATCCTGCGCGGTGAACGCCACGTTCAATCTCTGGCTGGGCGAAAAAATCTTCGATGATCCCCTCGGCCCCCCGCCCAATGATATCCGCCCCTATGGTGTCAAAGAGCTCATCGATGGAGTTAAAAAGCGCCACGGGCTTTATTGATTTCTTGCGGCTATCGGCTGGCAATAACAGCCAGGGGGTCACTATTTTACCTTACGGCGGAATTGAGTTTCATATAGATTAGCATAAAGTCCGCCTTTTGCCAGAAGTTCACCATGCGTGCCACGTTCGACGATACGGCCATAGTCCAAAACCAGGATCAAATCCGCGGCCAGAATGGTGCTTAGCCGATGGGCGATAACAATATTAGTGCGACCTACCATTACACGGCCGAGAGCTTCTTGAATCAGAGCTTCTGATTGGCTGTCAAGAGAACTGGTGGCTTCGTCCAGTACAAGAATGCGCGGGTTCTTTAGTATGACACGCCCCAGCGCCAGGCGCTGTTTTTCACCCCCGCTTAGCCGATAACCACGCTCACCGACGATTGTCTGATACTGTAAAGGCAATCCCATGATGAAGTCGTGAATATTAGCCGCCCGCGCCGCTTCTTCGATTTCTGCCTGTGTTGCATCCAATTTTCCGTAGAGAAGGTTGGTGCGTATGGTGTCATTAAAGAGATATGTTTCCTGGGTGACCATCCCTATCTGTCCGCTAAGCGAGGTCAGCGCCACATCTCGTAAGTCGTGACCATCAATCGTTATACGCCCCGCGGTTGGATCATAAAAGCGTGGAATTAGATAAGTTACGGTCGTTTTGCCGGCACCGCTAGGTCCTACCAACGCTACTAATTGGCCTGGTTGGACACGGAAAGAGATATGGTCTAATACTTCTTCACGGGACTGGCTGATGGTGGTTTTCTCGTCGTCTTGCTCGCTTTTACCGTTATTTTTTTCCTCAGTACCATTCCCGGGCAACGCTGTCTGTGTATCTTGTAGTAGCCCGAAACGGCGAATGTCTTTAAGAAGCCCTTTGCCTTCTTTGATGTAATGGAAACTTACATCCTCGAATTCAATTACGCCGCGCACATTATTTAACACATGAGCATCAGGTTTCTCGATAATTTCCTGAGGCAGATCGAGGACCTCAAACACACGCTCGAAACTGACAATAGAAGTGGCGAAATCCACTGGCGCATTAGTCAGGACTTGTAATGCGTTATAGAGGGTTCCCAGGTAAACCGTTAACGCTACGATGGTTCCTATTGTAAGCGACTGTTTGATCACCAGATACCCGCCAAAACCGTATACTATCGCAGTACCGATGGAACCTAAAAGGCCAAGGCTGACGAAGAAAAGTCCGCCAGTCACGGCCCGCCGCACGTTAATATCACGCACATCTTTGGCACGCTGCTTGAAATGACTATCCTCCTCCACCGTACGACCAAAGAGTTTTACGAGCAGCGCCCCGCTTATGTTTAGCATCTCTTGCATTACGGCGTTCATCTTGGCAATAATATCGAGTTGCTGGCGGGCAATATTACGCATACGATTCCCTATGCTGCGGGCGGCGAAAAGAAGTAACGGAAGAACGGCGATACTGATGAGCGTCAGGCGCCATTCTAGAGCGAACATGACGGACGCTACCACGACGGCTTGAATCATGCTGGTAACGATGTTTACAAAGGTGTTGCTGATGGCACTCTGTGCGCCCACTACGTCATTGTTGAGTCGGCTCATCAGCTCGCCGATTTTAGTGTGGGTAAAGAACCCCAGCGACATACGCTGCAAATAGGAAAATAAATCAACCCTCAAGTCATAGGTGACGCCTTCTCCTACCCGGGCGTTGAACTGCCGATTAAGCACATTTAGTGTCCCTGTGATGAGCGGTATGGCAACAAGGGCAATTGTTAACCATAACAAACGGTGTAAATTGTGTTCAGGCAAAGTCTTGTCTATCAGGTTCCGCAAGATGAGCGGAGTTAGCAGTCCGAATCCGGTAGTAGCCAAAGTCATGGCCAGCATTCCAAGGATCCACCAGCGGTATGGCCGTGCGTAGCTCCAGACGCGTTTCATCAACCCCCAGGTGATTTTTGGTTTTTCATCGGGGGCATTGCTTGGGTGTAAGAGACTCCGGCTGCCTCTCATCATAGGTTATATCACCGCCTGCGCGTTCGTATTGTTTCGTAACAGAACCACGTCGATAGTCTCGATGGCAAAATTCATAGTAAATTTTCTCTATTTATCATTATATCACGATATATCTTTTCCGGGTACTCACAGGATTGTTAAAAATGTTGTATCAATGTGTCAATAAATAGTAAACTGATTAAAGTTAATTGTTAGTGAAGAATAATTTCCGGTACGTTGGGCATGATCGACCGAACTACGAAAAACCCAGCCGGCGCCGCGGTACGGGTCACCCCGGATGAAATGGTATCTTTGCCGGCCGATGTTCTGATGAACCGGCTGGGCACTTCCGCTGCCGGGCTTACCACCGAAGAGGCGACGGCACGCCTGGAAACTTATGGCTCCAACGAGGTGGCCAGGCGGGAACACGGTTCCGTCATCCTGGAATTTGCTTCCCACTTTAAAAGCCCGCTGGTCATTATCCTGGTTATCGCGGCCATTGTCTCCAGCACGCTCGGTGAGCTTACCGATGCCATTATTATCTTATGTATCGTGCTGGTCAGCGTGATTCTGGATTTTACCCAGGAGTACCGCGCCGGCAAGGCCGCCGAGGCGCTGCGTAAAAGAGTGGCGACCACCGCTACCGTTTTCCGGGACGGCGCCAAGAAGGATATCGAGGTAGCGGGCCTTGTCCCCGGCGATATCGTGGGCCTGACCGCCGGCGACGTTGTCCCGGCCGATGCCAGGGTTAACACCGCCAAGGACTTTTTCGTCGACCAATCCGCTTTGACCGGCGAATCTTTCCCCGTGGAAAAAACCGCCGATTCCTTGCCTCCCAGCAGTATCGCGGACACAAGTAAATGGAACAACTATATGTTCATGGGCACGTCCGTGACCAACGGCACGGCCACGGCCGTCATTACCCGGACGGGGAGCGATACCGAGTACGGCGAAATCGCCAAGAAGAACGCCGAGAAAAAGCCGGAAACCGAGTTCGAGCGCGGATTGCGCCGGTTCGGTTTTCTCATCATGCAGGTCACCTTTGTCCTGGTTGTCGCCGTATTTGCCATTAACGCCTCTTTTAAGCGCCCCGTGCTGGACTCGCTGCTGTTTTCCGTGGCCCTGGCGGTAGGCCTGACGCCTGAGCTCCTGCCGATGATTCTCTCCATCAACCTCGCCCGCGGCGCCACCGCCATGTCCAAAAAAGGCGTCATCGTCAAGCGCCTGGCAGCCATCCAGAACTTCGGCAGCATGGATGTCCTTTGCGCGGACAAGACCGGCACGTTAACAGAGAACCGCGTCACCGTGATACTGCACGTTGACATGGAAGGCACCGATTCCGATAAAGTCTATCTCTACTCGTTGCTCAACAGCCGCTACCAGACCGGCCTTAAAAGTCCACTGGACGAGGCTATCCTTAAATATAAGGAAGTCAATACCGATGCCTACCAGCGGCTGGATGAAATTCCTTTCGATTTTGTCCGTAAGCGCCTTTCGGTGGTGGTCAAGGAAAACCAGGCAAGCTATGTCGTCACCAAAGGGGCGCCGGAGGAAGTCGCTAAAATTATTACGCATTATGAGGTCAAAGGTCAGGTTTATGAGCTTACCGATGACATCAGCCGCAAGATGGAGCAACGTTACAACGACTTGAGCTCCCAGGGCTACCGCGTGCTCAGCGTGGCTTATCTCAAAGTTAAAGATGAAAAGCCAGCTTACGCCGTGGTAGATGAAAAGGACATGGTTTTCCTGGGTTTCATCGCCTTCATGGACCCCCTCAAGGAGACGGCCGGCGAATCGCTGGAACTTTTGAGGCAGGCCGGGGTCAAACTCAAGGTGCTTACCGGCGATAACGAGATTGTCGCCGCTAAGATCTGCCAGCAGCTGGGTTTCCAGGTGGTCCGTCACCGGCGCGGGCGCAGCTATGACGTCGCTTTAGGGCGCATGACGCGCACCGTGGAAGCCGAGCCGATGAATATCATGCGCAGCAGTGAGATCGAGGAGATGAACGATGACGCCCTGACCAGGGTCGTCGAGAGAATCGATGTTTTTACCCGGGTCACTCCGGCGCAGAAGAACCGCATCATGAACGCTTTAAAGGCCAACGGCCACGTCGTCGGCTTTATCGGCGACGGCATCAATGATACGCCTTCGATGAAGGTCGCGGACGTGAGCATCTCGGTGACCAACGCCGTGGACATCGCCAAGGAGACGGCGGATATCATCCTGCTGCAAAACGACCTCAAGGTTATCAGCGACGGTGTCATAGAGGGCCGCAAAACCTTCGGCAACACGATGAAGTATATTATGATGTCCGTGAGTTCCAACTTCGGCAACATGTTCAGCGCGGCGGGGGCGTCGCTTTTCTTGAAATTCCTGCCCATGCTGCCGATACAGATCCTGTTGAACAACCTGCTTTACGACTTTGCCCAGCTCACGCTGCCTACGGATAACGTCGACCAGACCTTTATCCAGCAGCCGCAGCGGTTGCAGACGTCCTTTATCCGCAACTTCATGCTGTCTTTCGGGCCGATCAGCTCTATCTTCGATTTTCTCACGTTTTTTGTCTTAATCTGGGGCTTTAAAGCATCGGAGCCGCTTTTCCAGACCGCCTGGTTCATCGAGTCGCTGTTCACCCAGACGCTGGTTATCTTCGCCATCCGGACGCGCAAGACGCCGTTCTTTAAGAGCACGGCCAGCAAGCTGCTGATAATCAACATCGCCATCGTGCTGACACTGGCGTTGATATTGCCTTTTACGCCTTTAAGTCACCTTTTCAGCTTCACGGCGCTGCCCTGGAAGTTCATCCTGATTCTGGCGGTGTTCGTAGTAACCTACCTGGGGCTGGTGGAAACAGTAAAAATCTGGTTCTACAAGAGGTTCGCCGGCAAGGGCGGGTTTTAGACGCCAGAGATTTCAGGGCTTTTACTGCTTGAACTGATGAGGGTTTAACCGCCGGGATATGGCTAAATTATCCGCTTGCGGCGGAAGAAATATAACAGCGCCCCGACGAGCACCACGATAATCGCCAGCAGAATCAGGAAAGTGCCGGTGCTACCCGTATCGACGTCGCCCGGCAGGGCGACACGCATGCTATAAAGGCCGGAAACAATCATAAACGGCAGACCGATGGCCACGAAAACCGCCAGCCAGCGGATTACGCGGTTGGAGCGGTAGCCGCTCAACAGGTAATCGGCGTCTTTAAAGACTTCAATCAATTCCCGGCATTCGTCCAGCGTTTCACAGATCTTGTTCATATGGTCGTTGAGGTCGCTGAACTGGACGGACAGGTCCGTTTTGCTGAAGCGCTTCAGCTTGCCTTCTAACTCCACGATGGTAGCGCGGGCCGGAAACATTACGCGGCGCTGCGTGATAATGTCCCTTCTTAAAATGCTCAATTCCTTGGGCTCTTCTACTATCTCATCGAAGACGTTGTCCTCGATGTTGTCCATCAAAGCCAGGATCTTATCCAGGACGGTGAAATAATAGTCCGTGGCGGTATCGAGCAGGCTGTACAGGATAAAGCTGGCACCCTGGCTGAAATACGCGCTGCGGACTTTCTCGTTGAGCTCACATTCCCGGAATACCTCGTTGATAGTTACGAGGACGCCGGGCCGCAGCGTCACGATAAATCCTTCACCTAAGAAAGCCGACCACTGCTGGACGTTGCTGACGCGCTTTTCCTTATCGTATACCGGCAGGTGGAAAATAACGAAGATATATTGCGGGTACTCCTCGATTTTGGAGAGCTGCCGCTGGCTGATGCTATCGTCAAGGTCCATGGGGTTGAAATCGTAATGCTCGGTAAGATAGGCGATATCTTCCTTGTTGGGCTCGACAATGTCCACCCAGGTAAGGTCGCCGGAGGTAATCGATTTTACGTTCGCCGGTTTCCTGTCCGAGCCTTTATTTAACATAGCCATGCTGCGTCCTCCCGGTTCATGTCGTTATATTTTAACATAAGTGCCATTGAGCCGATAGGTGGTTTATACCCAAATGTCATAGTTTCGTAACTTTTTTTGCCACTATTTTATGATTTTCTTACCTAACTGTTCTATAATTTAAACTTGAAGGCTACAACGGACGATACGTTTTTAAGGAGGCAGTGCATTGTATAAGAGAATATTGGTCCCGCTGGATGGTTCCGAGCTGGCGGAAAAATCCTTGCCCTATGCGGAAGAGCTGGCGCCCTTGCTCGGCGCCGAGGTGGTCATCCTCAATGTCCGGATGCCGTCGGAAGACCCGGATAAGCCCGAGCACCGCGCCTATATCAGCAAAATAACCGCCACTACGGAGGAGAAAGTTTTAAAATCTCCCCATCTAAAAAGGGGAGAAAAAATCAAGGTAATGTCCGCTATCATCGGCTCTACCGGCCCGGTGAAGCACCCCGCCGAGCAGATCGTGGACTACGCGGAAAAGGAGAGCATCAGCCTGATTATCATCGCCTCCCACGGGCGCTCCGGCATCAGCCGCTGGGCGCTGGGCAGCACCGCTAATAAGGTTGCCAGCGTTTCTAAGTGCCCGGTGCTGCTGGTCAGGGCCGGCGCCTCTTTACCGCGGCCATCGCACCTGGAAAAAATGCTGGTTACCCTGGATGGCTCCAAGCAGGCTGAGGCGGTGCTGTCGCATATTGAGTGGTTGGTGCCCCGTCTTAAAGCTAAGGTTACCCTGCTTACCGTCGTGGAAACGCTCTACCACATCTATCCCGCCGCGGAGACAATCGGGTACTTTGGCGGCGCCGGCGTTATCAAGATACCTTATACGGAAGAAGAAATGAAGCCCTCCGTAGAAACCGCGGAAAAATACATTAAAGAAGTTAATCAAAAGCTCGCCTCCGAAGGGATTACCACCGGCTATGAGATACGGGTGGGCGCCGCCGGCCAGGAGATTATTGCGGCGGAGAAAGAGACCGGCGCGGACATGGTAATCATGTCCACCTACGGGCACTCCGGTTTCGGGCGCTGGGACCACGGCAGCATTGCGGATAAAGTCATGCACGGCGGTAGCGTGCCGCTGCTGCTCATCAGGCCCAAATAAGCAAAGCGGTCCGGCGTTTTTAGAGTGGACTATTTCCGGCGGCATGGCTGACGCGCGGCACTAATTTGTATCACCGCTACCGATAATGCTAACATATACCTCATGCGCATCAACCTAAAGATCAATAAGGAACAGTTTTTAGGCTGGAAGGGCTACGTTTTCGCTTTAGCTACGGTAGCTCTGGCTACCTGGCTCAAGCTCCTGGCGGAACCCAAAATCATCCCCGCCAATATCCCCATTCTCTATATTCTGGCTATTTCTTTTACCGCCACCTTCTTCGGGCTGGGGCCGGCGCTTTTGTGCTCGATACTCAGCCTTTTAGCCTATAACTTCTTTTTCATCCCTCCGGTACATACTTTAACTGTAAGCATAGACCAGGTCCCAATTACACTGGTATTTCTGGTCGTCAGCATCATCATCAGCTATTTGTCCGCCAGCCTCCGGGAAAAGACTGATGAAGCTAAAAAAGAGGTTGCCATCCGCAAGCAGAAGGAAGCGGAGCTTATATCTTACCGCGAACACCTTGAGGAGCTTGTTAAAGAGCAAACCGCCAGGAATTCTGCCATCTTAGCTTCATTGGTTGTCGGCGTTGGCATCTATGACCGTAGCGGCAAGCTGTTGAGTTTAAACACTATCGGCCGGGAGATACTTGGCTACTCCCAATCTGATCTGGACATATCGATAGGGGAGAGGATAACTAAAATCAGAGCGGAGAATCCGGATGGTAAGCCGATACCCCCGGAAGGATCCATCCCTGCACGGGCTTTGAGAGGTGAAATAGTACGCAATTACATATTTCGTATGCACGCGGAAAGCGGGGAGATACGCTGGATGTTGGGGGATGGCTCTCCCATCCTGGCGGAAAACGGCGAAATAACCGGGGCCGTGCTTACTATCGTCGAGATTACCGAACAAAAAAAGGCCGAAGAACAGCTAGGCCGTCTCAACCGGGAACTGCGCGCCATCAGCGATTGCAACCAGGCTATTGTCCGCGCGACGGATGAGTCGGCGCTTTTGACTGAAGTGTGCCGCATCATGTGTGAGGCTGTGGGTTATCGCATGGCATGGATCGGACTGGTGGAACATGATGCTGCCAGGACCGTGCGCCCGGTAGCATGGGGTGGTTTTGAGGACGGATACCTGACCACGGCTAATATTACCTGGTCGGATACACCCCGCGGGCAAGGCCCCACCGGTATTGCCATCAGAACGGGTAAACTCAGCTTTTTCCAGGATTTCGCCTCGGAACTGAAGGCGGCCCCGTGGCGTGAGGCGGCTCTCGCCCGCGGCTACCGTTCCAGCATCGCTATCCCACTCAAGGATGCTACCGGGAACGTTTTCGCGGTATTCGGCTTGTATGCCGGACAGCCTAACGGCTTCAACCCGAAGGAAGTGGACCTGCTGGAGGAACTCGTCGGGGACGTGGCATTCGGCGTCAATGCTTTGCGTGAGAGAATAGAGCGCCGCGGGGCCGAAGAAAAACTCCGTGAGACGCGCGATTATCTTGACAATCTCATCACCTACACCAATGCCCCCATCATCGTCTGGGACACCGATTTGCGCATTACCCGCTTTAATCATGCCTTTGAAAGGCTCACGGGACAATCCGCTGAGGAGGTGGTGGGGAAAAAACTGGATATTTTATTCCCCGCTGATAGCCATGACGAATCCATGGAGCATATTCGTAGCGCTACCTCCGGCGAGCGGTGGGAAGTTGTGGAAATACCTATTAAGCACAAAGACGGGCAGGTATATATTCTACTCTGGAACTCAGCCAATATCTACGGTAAGGACGGCAGTACGGTTATCGCCACCATCGCCCAGGGGCAGGATATCACCAGGCGCAAACAGGCAGAATTGGAGTTGCAGAAAGCCCGCGATGAGCTGGAAATGCGCGTCCAGGAGCGCACCAGGGAGCTGGGTAAAGTCAACCGGGCGCTGAATGCCGAAAGGCAGCGCTTTGATGATGTGCTGGAATCGCTGCCGGTTTATGTCGTTCTCTTAGCGCCGGATTATCATGTGCCTTTCGCTAATCGCTTCTTCCGGGAGCGCTTTGGCCAGTCTCAGGGCAAGCGTTGCTACGAATACCTGTTTAACCGTACCACCCCCTGTGAGAATTGCGAAACGTTTAAAGTCCTGAAGACCAATGCCCCCCACCACTGGGAATGGACCGGCCCGGATAACCGTAATTACGATATTTCCGATTTTCCTTTTACCGATGTTGATGGCTCGCCGCTGATCATGGAGGTGGGCATCGATATCACCGGGCAAAAGCGGGCGCAGGCAGAGCTGCACAAAGCCCACGCCGAGCTGGAAATGCGTGTTGAGGAGCGTACCAGGGAGCTGCGGGAGACACGGGACTACCTGGATAACCTGTTTAACTATGCTAATGCGCCCATCATCGTCTGGAACCCGGAGTTCGAGATTACACGCTTCAACCACGCTTTTGAACGGCTCACGGGCTACACCGCGGCCGAGGTGATGGGCAAAAAACTGGATATCCTTTTCGCGGCCGATAGCCATGACGAGTCCATGGAACATATTCATGAGGCCACCTCCGGCGAACGGTGGGAGGTTGTGGAAATTCCCATCAAGCATAAAGACGGGACCATACGTATCCTGCTCTGGAATTCGGCTAATATGTACAGCCCGGATGGCGGGACGGTTATCGCTACTATTGCGCAGGGGCAGGATATCACCGAACGCAAGGAATCCGAGGAAAGGGAAAGGCAGGCAGCCCGCGAATGGCAAACGACCTTTGACTCTATTGCCGACCTGGTCTCGATTCAGGATAGGGATTTCAAACTGGTCAGGGTGAACCGGGCTTACGCTGATGCCGTGGGAATGAGCCAGCAGGAGTTACAGGGCAAACCCTGCTACGCCGTCATCCATGGCCTGGAATGCCCCATCGAAGACTGCCCCCACCGCGAAACGGTGGCCACCCGCAAGACGGTGACCCGGGAGATCTTCGAGCCCAGGCTCGGCATTTATTGTGAGGTTACCACATCGCCCGTTTTTGACCGTGACGGTGAGCTTACCGGTTCGGTGCATATCGTCCGGGACATTACCGAGCGTAAAAAAGTGGAGCAAATGAAAGATGAGTTTATCAGCCTCGTTTCCCACGAGCTCCGCACGCCGATGACGGTCATTAACGGTTCGCTGAGGACAGCCACCACCCCCGGGATATCGCCGGCGGATAAGAATTTGCTGCTGCAAAACGCCATCGAGGGCGCGGAGGCGCTTTCCGCCATTCTGGAAAATCTGCTGGAGCTTTCCCGGTACCAGACCGGCCGTCTACAGCTTCACAAGCAGCCGGTAAATATACCGGACATTGCCCGTGACGTTATCGTTAAATTGCAGGTTCAGAACGTCGGCCGGGTTTTCTTAACGGACTTTCCCGATGGCCTGCCGCCGGCCGACGCCGACCCGATCCGGGTGGAGAGAATACTCTATAATTTGCTGGAAAACGCCGCCAAGTATTCCCCGGAAACCACCGAGATTAAAGTGTCCGTCCGCCGGGAAGACCAGATGATTATCACCGGTGTGGTGGATAAAGGTACCGGCATCTCTTACGAAGACCAGGGCCGGCTTTTCGAGCTTTTTGAGCGGTTGGGGAGGGGAACAAGGTCAAAGGGACTTGGCCTGGGGCTGGTAGTCTGCAAACGCCTGGTGGAAGCGCAGGGCGGGAGTATCTGGGTGGAGTCTGCGGTGGGCAAGGGTTCTACCTTCTACTTCACAATGCCTGTACGCCAGAAAACATAGTTTTGCCGTTTATGCCCGGGCGTGCAACAGGGCGTTGATTTTTTTGGCCATTTCTTCCGGGTCGAACGGCTTGTGCATGAACTCGGTAGCGCCGGCCTCGAAGGCTGGTTCCTGGTTGCCGGGGCTGGCGCTAAATGCAATCACCGGCATTACGGAAAAAGACCCCCGCAGCTCCCGCAGCACCTCAAAGCCGTCTTTACCCGGCATAATCATGTCCAGCAGCATGATATCCGGTTTGGCAGTCTTAATCAGTTCTACGGCCTGTTCACCGGAGCTGGCGCAAAAAACCTCAAAACCGCGCAACTTCAGGTCTATTTCAATGAACTTCAGTACCTTGGGCTGGTCATCCACCACAAGGACACGTTTTTTCTTTTCCGGCTTGGTCATGTTTATTAAATATGAAATACTTTATTATCATTCTTTCCGCCATTATTATGCATCAGTTAATATATATTCGTCATAACAAATCGGCCGAAAAATATTACATTATTATTACAAATGGTACCGGTGCGTTTATTTTCCAGCCTGATGATTAGTGAAATACCCCGCCCCTTTTCCCCCCGGATAGCCCCTGTCCAGCTATGAATTTACCGCTTATCACCAGTAAATTGATGACGATGTAACCGCGCTGGTTTCGGCTCACAAAATTGGCAAAAAATTAATAATTGCTTAATAATTTATGTATAAAAATATAAAGGTAAGGCAGTATTCTTTAAAAAAGGTGGTCAATAAAAGCGGGGTTCAGTTTTATCTTCTCCGTAAATATTTAAAAAGGAGCACACGATGAAACGGATATACGTTATCTTCATTACGGTTCTTTTAGCATCTCTACTGGTGCTGGCGGGTTGCAGTGTTGCCAGTACTACCGCTCCGGCGTCAGCCACGCCATCTTCCAGTCAGGTTCCGGTTGTGACCAATTCCATAACGTCGGTGGCGGGCCTGGAAAGTACACTGGAAAATATCTATACACAGCTCAATCCGGCGGTGGTTAATATCGGCGTCCTGCAAAAGCAAAGTAATCCATTCAACTCACCGTTTTCCAGCCCGGGGGCCTCCCAGGTGCTGGGTTCCGGCTTCCTCTGGGATAATAATGGCGACATCGTCACCAATAACCATGTTATCGACAACGCGGATAACATCACCGTTACTTTTTACGACGGGACGGCGGTTCCGGGTAAAGTTATCGGCGCCGATAGCGATAGCGATCTGGCGGTGGTCAAGGTGACCATGCCGGATCTCCAGATACAGCCGGTGCAGGTGGCGGACTCCGCCCAGCTAAAGGTGGGTCAGCTGGCCGTCGCCATCGGCAACCCATTCGGTCTCCAGGGCTCGATGACGGTCGGTTTTGTCAGCAGCGTGGGGCGGGTCATCGCGGCCAACCAGAACGCCACGGGGCCTTCATATAGCATTCCGGACATTATTCAGACGGATGCCGCCATCAATCCCGGGAACTCGGGCGGCGTGTTGCTGGACGATACCGGCAAGCTGATCGGCGTGACCAACTCCATCGATACGACGACCGGCGGTTCGCAGGGCGTGGGCTTTGCCATCCCTTCGGACATCGTGCAGAAGGTGGTTCCGGATTTAATCAGCAAAGGTCATTATGACCATCCTTATCTCGGCACGACGATACTAACCATGACTCCGGCCATTGCCGGCGCCATGAACCTGCCGGCGAACCAGCGCGGCGCTTTAATCGAGGCAGTCACGGCGGGCGGCCCCGCGGACAAGGCCGGCCTGTTGGGGGGCAAAACCCCTTTGACAATTAACAGCCAGCAGATATCCATCGGCGGTGATGTGGTGATCGCCTATAACGGGCAGGCGGTGAAGAGCTCCGATGACCTGATTACCTTCCTGGCCCGCTCGGGGACAGCCGGGGATAAGGTTACCTTAACGATATTGCGTGATGGCAAACAGATGGACGTTTCCGTCACCCTGGGCGTGCGCCCCACCTCATAACCGCTTCAAACTGCTAAAGGTAGTTACTCTGTGCAGGACGGGTAATTCAGGAAATATTTGACATTTCCCCCGTCCTGCACCTATTATTTGGATACGTATTCCTTTTTAAGGTGGCACGGTGAAGCAGTTTCGCGTCCTAGTCGTCGATGACGAGTTGCGTATTATCAAATTCCTTGATGTCAAACTCAAGGCCTCCGGGTACGAGGTGCTTACGGCCAGCAACGGGCCCGAAGCTCTGGCCGTGGCACAGACCCAGGAGCCGGACCTTATCGTCCTCGATGTCATCATGCCCGGCATGGACGGCTTTGAAACCCTCAAGCAGATCAGGGCGTTATCTGCGGTGCCGGTGATCATCCTCAGCGCGGTGGAAGGCAACATGGATAGGATTAAGGGGCTGAAGCTGGGCGCCGATGACTATCTCGTTAAACCCTTCAACCCCGATGAGCTGGTAGCCCGGATCGAGGCGGTCCGGCGCCGTATGGTCCCCGCCGAAAACCGCAAGATGGTGGACACGATTACGCTGGGGCACGTTACCCTGAACCAGAAGAATCATGTCGTCATCGTGGACGGCAAAGAAATCCAGCTTACCCGCATCGAGTGGCTGCTGTTAAGCGAGCTGGTACGCAATGCCGGCAAGCTGATGCTGTACGGGGATTTACTCACCAGAGTCTGGGGCCCGGAATACCGCAATGACGTCCAGATACTGCGGACCTGGATCAGCCGTCTACGCCACAAGATAGAAAAAGGCGATGAAGTCATGATCCGCACCGTACCCAAGACAGGCTATATGATCAACCAGCCCCCCGCCTGAAAAGCGTACTGCAAGCTCGATAGCCGCTTTTTCCTGACCAAATTGTCATAGTTTTGTTACAAATCCCTTCTCTATTTTATGACTTTGCCAGCGCCGTACGAATAAAATGTCATTGTGTTAGTACGAGAGGATACCACAATGACGTTAGAACCGGATAATTTATCGTTCACGCAAACCAGGGGGGCGGTAGCCAGGGTTTTACTGGAACATGCCGCGGACAGCAGCAGCGGCAAGCCGGGGCTGGCACAGCGGGATATCGCCTTAAAAACGGGTACGGACTGGTACACCGTCCACATGTCTTTAAAATCGATCCGGGATGAAGGCGCCATCAGGATCGACCGCAACCGGATTATCGTTAACCGCCAGGCGCTTCAGCGACTGGCCGCAGAAGCTTAAGTCCATTAAAAGGGTGAAGTGGAAGGGCGGCGGGGACAACAATTCACTTTATTTGTCACAAGGCTGGCCTGTATAAGCAGTCGGCACCGCTTTCTCACGATGACAGTTTCCAGACCATCCCGATGCAAATCGGGATCCAGTGAAACGGAACTGGCCTATTTACGGGGAGATAGTACTTTATCGCCTGCCTGGACACCGACTTTCGTCGGTGCGGATTTCTATACCGGGGCATGAAACGCTGTCCGGGTTGCCATATACCACATAAATGCGCAGTTTCGGCAACGACATGGTCGCTTATTTGCTCCCTCTTATCTCATAGGCTATAATTTTTAGTAGCCCCGGATTCGCCAGAATCCTCCCGTCTTTCTTGAAAGAGGGTTTTTTGGAGACCATCAAACTGCATATCGACGGGCGGGACGTCGCCGCCCGCCCAGGCAAAAGCGTCCTGGAAGCCGCCCTGGACGTGGGCATCTATGTTCCCTTCCTGTGCTATCACCCGGACCTGCCGCCCACCGGCGATTGCGGCCTGTGCCTCGTGGAAATTGAGGGCAGAGATGATTTGGCGATTTCCTGCACGACGCCCGCCGCTCCCGGCATGGTGGTTAAAACAAAGTCACCCCGCCTCGCCGCCGCCCGCCGGGAAGCAATGGAAAAAATCCTGGAAGGCCATCCCGCCGACTGCGGCACCTGCATCAAGTACCTCAACTGTGAGCTCCAGTCCCTCAAACAGTATATCAGCGAGGAGGAGTACAAGCCCCGGGGGCGGGCGCGCCTCTTCGCCGTGGATTTCGATAATCCCCTCTTTGTCCGCGATGCCAATAAATGCGTCCTGTGTACGCGCTGTGTACGGGCCTGTAAAGACCTGCGCGGGGTAGGCATCCTCACCGTTAAAGAGAAAGACGGGCAGAAGTACATCGGGACAGAAACCGGCCTGAAGCTGGCGGACGCCGGCTGCCGCTTTTGCGGCGCCTGCGCCGAGGTCTGCCCCTCCGGCGCCGTCATGGATAAAGAAGAGCTGACCAAGGGGAAAAGCCGCAAGGTCGCCCTGCTACCCTGTAAAAATACCTGCCCGGCGGAAATCGATGTCCCCGGCTACCTCCGGTTCATCAGGGAAAAGAATTACCCCGCCGCCGCCGTATTAATCAGGGAAAAAGTGCCCTTCCCCATGGTATTGGGTTATGTCTGCGACCGCCCCTGTGAAGACGTCTGCCGCCGCGGGCAGGTAAACCAGCCGGTTTCTATCCGCGAGCTCAAGCGCTTCGCGGCGGAAAACGATTTTTCAGAGAAATGGCAAAAAAATATCGATAAAAAGCCCGCCACCGGCAAAAAAGCGGCCGTCATCGGTTCCGGCCCAGCGGGCCTCACGGCGGCTTATTATTTAGCCTTGCAGGGGCATGCTGTCACCGTTTATGAGGCGTTGCCGGAGGCCGGCGGCATGCTGCGCTATGGCATCCCCGCTTACCGCCTTCCCCGCGACGTATTGGCCAAAGAGATACAATTCATCGAGCAAACGGGCGTGACCATTATGACTAATGCTTGCGTGGAATCACTGGACAAATTTTTCGAAGAAGGTTTTGACGCCGTCGTCGTAAGCGTGGGGACGCACCGCGGCCAGAAACTCCGTATCCCTGGCGCGGACAGTCCCGGTGTTTTAGTCGGCGTGGATTTCTTGCGGGATATCAACCTCGGGAAGAAGGTCGAAATGGGTAAAAGTGTCCTGGTGCTGGGCGGCGGCAATGTCGCTTTCGACTGCGCCCGGGCGACGCGGCGTTTAGGCGCTGTGGAAGTTAAAGTAGCCTGCCTTGAATCGCGGGAGACGATGCCGGCAGCGCGCGAAGAAATCGAGCAGGGAGAAGAGGAAGGCATCAGCATCTTCCCCGCCCGCACCTTTACCCGGGTAGAAACGGCTGACGGCAAAGTCACCGGCGTGGCCTGCCTGGAGGTGGCGTCCTTATCTTTTGACGAGGATAAAAACCCGCAGATAGAAATCAAAGAAAAATCCGCGCATATTATCACGGCGGACACGGTCATTTTCGCCATCGGCCAGCAGCCGGAAATCCCGGATGGCTTTAACATTTCCACTACCCCCCGCCGCCTTATCGAGGTCGACCCGTTCACTTTCAGCGCCGGCCGGGAAGGTGTTTTTGCCGCCGGGGACGCGGTTAACGGCTCCTCTTCCGTCATTAAGGGCATCGCCTCCGGCAGGAAGACGGCCGTCGCCGTGGACGCTTTCCTGGGCGGCGGTGGTAATATAGACGTAAAGCTGGCGCCGCCGCAGGAGCTGCCTGAAAACATCGGTAAGGAGGACGGATTTGCCGCCCGCCAACGCTGCGGTGAGGCCTTCGTCCCTGTTGAAGAAAGAATTAAGAGCTTCTGCCCGGTAGCGCCGGGCATCGATGAAAAAACCGCCGTGTGTGAAGCGGAACGTTGCCTCCAGTGCGACCTAAGGCTTAAAATTACTCCAATCAAGTTCTGGAGTCAATATTAGTGTTTAGCCCATCAAATAGCGGGAGGTGTTGTCATGCCAAATTTGCCTTTGCAGACTGAAGTTGTGGTCGTGGGTTCCGGGGCGGCGGGTCTGGCGGCGGCTTTAACCGCGGCGGAGGATGGCGCTAAAGTCATTATCTTTGAAAAAGAGCGCTCCCCGGGCGGCACCTCCAACTTTTTTGAAGGTACCTTCGCCGTGGAAAGCGATATGCAGCGGGAAAGGTACATCACCTACAGCAAGGATGAAGCTTTCAAGAATATCATGGAATACAGCCACTGGGTGGCCAACCCGCGGCTGGTCCGGGCTATCGTCAACGAGTCCGGCGGCACGATCGGCTGGCTGCAGCGGCAGGGCGTCGTCTTTACCGATGCCACCATCAACATGCCGGATTCCCCGCGCACCTACCATGTGATCAAGGGCAAAGGGGAGGCCCTGGTCAAGGCGTTGACCTTAAAAGCCCGGGAAAAAGGGGTGGAATTACGCCTCGCGGCTTCAGTTAAAAAAGTCATCAAGCAGGGCGACCGCGTTGCCGGCGTGGTCGCGGATGTGGACGGCGAGGACGTTCCGGTGAGCACCAAAGCGATTGTTATCGCCAGCGGCGGCTATGCCAACAACAAAGAGTGGATAAAAAAGTACAACGGGTTTGATCTGGGTGTCAATCTGGTGCCCGTCGGCAACGTCGACAAGATGGGCGACGGCATCAGGATGGCCTGGGAAGTCGGCGCCGCGGACGAAGGGAAAAACGTGCTGGAGCTTTACCGCGTGGGTCCGATGGGGCCGGATTTCGCCATGGGCGGCCAATTAGAGTGGGTGGCTGTCCAGCCTGGCCTCTGGGTTAGTCCGCGGGGCGAGCGCTTCTGCGATGAAAGCGTCGGTTTTTACGATGCCTCGGTAGGGAACGCTAATGCTAAATTTAAAGAAGGCTACAGCTATAGTATCTTTAACGATGCGGTAGTGCAGCGGATGCTCGAAAGAGGCATCGATAAAAACGTGGTTATCGGCGTGCCTCCAGGCAGTAAGCCTACCGATTTTTATCGGGAATTAAACGGCGCGCTGGCAAGAAAGACTACAGAAATATTCGTGGCGGATTCCGTGGAAGAACTGGCTTCCAAAATGAATGTAAACCTGGCGGTGCTTAAAGCCACTATCGATGAATATAACGCCTTCTGCGATAAACACCATGACGACCTTTTTGCCAAGGACCCCAAGTTCCTCTGGCCGATTAGAGGCCCGAAGTATTACGCCGTAAAAGCCCGGACGGTCTTTCTGGGGACGATGGGTGGCATAAAAATCAACGAGAAAGCCGAAGTTATAGATAAAAAAGATACGGTTATTCCCGGCCTGTATGCGGCGGGTTTTGATGCTGGCGGCATGTACGGGGACAGCTATGCCATCCGCTATTCCTCCGGCCTGTCATCAGCTTTTGCGTTAAATTCAGGACGCATTGCGGGCAGGAACGCACTTAAATATTTAGGGAAATAAACAGTAACGGACTTACCTCACCCCCTTGCGTTCCCCCTGCCTTCGCTGAAGCGGCTGCGCGCAGGCAGGCCTCTCCGTCGACGGAGAGGTGGTTAGAAGGAGAGGTCTAAAGTTTTCCTTCGTCCAGCGGTGATAGCGGTAAACCGCCGCCGACGTTGATGGCTTCGCCGGTAACATAAGAAGAAAGGTCGGAAGCTAAAAACAGCGCTACTCCGGCTACTTCTTCCGGCGTGCCCATCCGGTGCATCGGTGTTTTGCTATCGAGGAATTCAAAGAAATCCTTTTTTTGTTTCGGGGACATTCCCTTTTGCATCTCGGTGAAAAATTCGGTATGTATCGGGCCCGGGAGAATGGCATTGACGGTGATATTCTGGCGCGCCAGTTCCAGTGCCAGGTTGTTCGTTAGCCCCAGTACCCCGCCCTTGGCAGCATGATAATGGACAATGGGAGCCGGCGGATGGATGGCCCCCATCGATGATACGTTAATGATTTTCCCGTACCCGTTTTTTTTCATGTAGGGGATTACCGCCCGGCAGCATAAAAATTGACCTGTCAGGTTTGTGCCGATAACCCTCGCCCATTCCTCATCGGTCGTCTCCTCTATTTTTGCGTCGCCGGAGACTCCGCCGGCGTTATTCACCAGGATATCGATTTTCCCGAATTTCTTAATCGTCTGCGCCACCATATCGTTCACCTCGGCGGTCTGGGAAACGTCAGCCGCAATCGCCAGAGATTTACGACCGAGAGCCTTGATTTCGTCCGCAACATTTTGCGCACCCTCGATGTGCCGGGCGTTAACGACCACATCGCAGCCTTCCTCCGCAAATTTAAGGCAAATACCTCTCCCGATGCCTTTAGCCCCCCCGGTCACGATGGCCACTCTATCCTTAAGCAGCATTTCAGCCTCCTGTAGTTGTTCGCTGTGTATCGGTTTCAAACACTAATATAACCGATTGTCCCCCGGGATTACAATAAGACTTAAAAAGTTATCTAAAATGCGATAATATTGTATAATAACGGAACAGTCATTAGATATTAGTGAGAAGGAGCAATAATTTACATGAGCAGTTTAAAAGGAAAAGTTGCCATGGTAACCGGAGCCGCCAGTAAGCGGGGCATGGGGCATGCCATCGCCCTGAAACTCGCCAGTGAAGGGGCGGATGTCATTATCGCGGATAAGTTTGCCGCACCTCAAAGCAAGTTCCCCGGCGATGAAAACTGGGGCGGTCTGGATGAAGTCGTTAAAGAAATCAAGACTTTGGGCAAGAAAGGCCTCGCGTTGACGGTGGACATCAATGTCAGTAAGGATATCGACACCGCGATGGAAAAAGTCCTGAAGCAGTTCGGGAAGTTAGATATCCTGGTACATGCCGCGGCCATCCGCGGGCCGGTCGGCGTGAACGTGGTCGACCTGGCGGAGAAAGATATCCGGGCGGTCATCGATGTGGACCTGGTGGGTTCGTTCCTCGTCTGCAAAGCGGCAGCCAAAGCGATGGTGGCGGGGGGAAAAGGGGGCAGGATCGTCATTTTCTGCTCGCAGGCGGGCACTCACGGCGTCCCGGGCAGCGCCGCCTACGCCGCTGCAAAATATGGCACCATCGGCCTCACCAAGAGCCTGGCGCTGGAGCTGGCGAAATACCAGATCAACGTTAACGGCATCAACCCGGGCATGATTGTGACCAACCTGCGTGACGAGGCTTTCCAGAAAATGGCGGAAGCCGATGGTATTACCTGGGAAGAAGCCCGCAAGAAAGACCAGGGCGCGCTGGCCACCCGCATCCCGTGGGGCAGGCTCGGCACGCCGGAAGAAGCTGCTGACCTGGCATATTTCCTGGTTTCAGATTTATCGGCTTATATCACCGGCGAGGTCATCGCTTTAAGCGGCGGGGCGACCTAATAAGTAATTAGTAATTTGTATTTATTATTCAGGGAAAAAGGGAATTAAATATATGCCGGCCATCAATGAATTTGTGAAGCACTTTACCCGTCTTAAATACGAAGACTTGCCCGCCGCCGCAGTGCAGGCGGCCAAAAAAGAGGTGCTGGACAGCCTGGCCACCGCTTTAGGGGGTTCATCCAAGGCGGGGGTGGGGGAACTGGTGGACATGATCAAGGAGTGGGGCGGCACGCAGCAGAGCACGGTCATTGCTTACGGCTTCAAGTGCCCCGCCCCTAACGCCGCCCAGGTCAATGGCACGATGATTCACGCCCTGGACTATGACGACGGCCACCAGGTGGCCCTGGTACACATCGGGTGCGTGGCGGTTTCCACCGCTTTTGCCACGGCGGAGCGGATGGGCAAAGTCAGCGGCAAGGAGTTCATCACGGCTATCGCGCTCGGCGGCGACTTCATGGCCCGGCTGGGACTGGCCAGCAAGCCGGGGTCGAGCGCCTTGGCTTCCGGCTGGCACCCGACCACGCTGTTCGGTTTCCTGGGTAGCGCCGCCATCGCCGGCAAAATTATGCGGCTGGACGCGGAAAAAATGATAAATGCCATCGGTCTGGCTTACCACCAATGCGGCGGCGCCGGTTCCGGCGTGGCGGACGGCGCTTTAGCTAAAAGAATGGGGCCGGGCTTCGCGGCTAAAGCCGGTATTACATCCGCGATGATGGCGGAAAGGGGCATCACCGGCGAGCGCGACCCGCTGGAGGGGAAATCGGGGCTATACAAGACCTATATGGGCGGGGACTACGACCCCAAAATATTGACCGCCGGGCTGGGTAAGCGCTTCGAGGGGGTAAATATCGGCGATAAGCCGTACCCATGCTGCGGGCTGACCCACGCCTGTATCGATGCCGCTTTAGCCCTTAAAGCTAAACATAACTTCAAACCTGAAGAACTGAAAGCTGTCACGGCGTACGGCGGGCAGTCCGTTTACGGCCTATCGCAGCCGCCGGAAATCAAGAAAGCCCCCCGCACGATTATCGACGCGCAGTTCAGCGTGCCGTACGTGGTCGCCGTCGCGCTCGTCAACGGTAAAGTCACCGTGGACGACTTTACGGTGGAAGCCATCAAGCGCCCGGAAATTCTCAAGATGGCGCAAATGATAAATACCCGGCTGGAGCCGGCGATGAACCGGCATGGGGTGGAGCCGGGGGGCGTTACACTGAAAACTAAAAACGGCACGGAATACACCCAGGAGATAGAGAATTGCCTGGGCAGTGTCAAGCGGCCGATGACGCTGGCAGACATTACCCGGAAATTCCGGGAATGCGCCGCCTGTGCCATCAAGCCGCTGCCGGCAGAAACCGTGGAAAAAGTAATCGAAATGGTGGGCAAGCTGGAAAAATTGCCCGATGCCGCGGAAATAATCAGGTTATTGGGATAAAAACCGGGCGATGGTAAAGGATAGCGGTATGGCTGTAAAAAAGATGGGCAACATTGAAATCAAAGAGATAATGTATTTTGAAAAACCGGGCATGCAAAACATCGACCCGATGATTGAGTTTGTGGCCAAAAAGATAAAAACGCTGAACGTGAAACACGTCATGATAGCCTGGTCCAGCGGCTATACTCTGAAGAAATTCCTCGAAGCTACAAAGAACCTCAAGCCAAAGCTCAACATCGCCGTGGTGACGAATCCTAAGGGCGGGACCATCGGCAAGCGTAAGGTCTCCATCGATGATGCCACGCGGCAGGAATTGGAGAAAAAAGGCATCAAAGTTTGCTATCTTAACGACGATTTTCAACTCGGGGAGCCGATGTCCCCGGACCCGCAGCAAAAGCGGATGAGAGACATGCTATTGCCTTGGGTCCCCGCCCATATCGACCCCTTGAGCATGGATGCCGGGATGGACCTATCGCTTTTGCTGATATTAAGTCAGGGGTTCCGCGTCTGCGTGGGGTGCCTGGTGCTGGCGGTGAAACACGGCCTCATTCCGGAAGGCGAGCGGGTGCTGTGCCTGGCGGGGAAAGCCACGGCGTTAGTTTTACAGGCTGGCAAGACCGCGAGGACCTGCTACGTTAAAGAAATCCTCGGCTTTGAACGCAACTCGGACTGGCTGCTGTTGCCTGAAGGGACCTTTAAAAAAATGGCGGCCGTGACCAGGCCGGAATGGTCCAAATCTAACATTATCAGAGGGATTGTTTCATCGCGGAGTTTACACTGAACGGAGTGAATGCGCTCCTCATAATGACATTTCCCAGCTTTTCCCTTTTGGCTCCGCTCTGGGCAGGCCTGGACTCTTCCG
>JBEKAC010000030.1:0-29046 GCA_050018395.1 Dehalococcoidales bacterium | reverse complement strand
CCTCCTCAACCTCATCGATAAGATCCCGCAGGGAAATATCGATGTTATTTTCAAACATATCCTGCGTGAAAGGTTTAACCTCATCAAGAGCCCGGCGTTCTCGCAGATCCCGTCGCTGATAGGGGAAATTCAGCGCGACCCCGCTCTTAAAGCCCTCTGGCTGAAAGATTTCCTTCACCCGTTCCTGGGGCGGATTGAGACGGGTTACCGCATGATGTCCGCTTCAGGCAAACTCCGCCGCATGGAGCCGGCGGTGACCGTCCGCGTGATAGGCGGCATGTTCATCGGCTTCTTGATGTTGAAACTGGTGGAGGGCGAAAACAGCCCCCTGAGCCAAATCCCGGAGGATAAAGTGATCGACGACATGGTGAACTTCGTGTTGCACGGCCTGCTCAGCGGTGAAGACGTAAGAAAGTCTGCCAAGGATGGTGCGCTATGACAGATGCCGCGATTTCCGTCAATAACCTGTCGTTTAACTACGGCAAACTGAAAGTAATCGACGAAATGTCCATGCAAATCCAGCCGGGCACCAGCTACGGGCTGCTGGGGCCGAACGGGGCAGGCAAGACCACGCTCATCCGGCTGATGGTGGGGCTGCTCAAGCCTTCCTCCGGCAATATCAGGTGCCTGGGCGAGGCGCCGACCCGCCGTAACGCCCGGCTCATCGGCTATATGCCGCAGTTGCCCGCGCTTTACGCGGAGCTTTCCGTGGAGCAGAACATCGACTTTTTTGCGCACATTTACGGCATCAAAGACCGGCAAACAAGGTCGGCGCGCGTGGCAGACACCATTAAAATAGTCGACCTCTGGCCGAAGCGCAAAACTCAGATCATCAATCTTTCCGGCGGCATGAAACAGCGCGTCAGCCTGGCCTGCGCCATCGTGCACCAGCCGCCGCTGATTTTCCTGGACGAGCCGACGGTCGGCCTCGACCCGGAGCTCCGGGTGCATTTCTGGGAATACTTTGAAAACCTGACCGGGAGCGGCAAAACACTGATCATTTCCTCCCATACTTTTGATGATGCGGCGCACTGCCAGCAGCTGGCCTTCCTGCGCCTGGGCAAAGTCGTTGCCCGGGGAACTCCGGCGGAGCTCCGCGCCGCGACCGGTAAAAAAGACGCCACGCTGGAAGATGCCTTTCTTTTCAGTATCAAACAGGGTGAGGTGAAGCAAAATGCCGAGTAACACGTTGACGATCGCCCGCCGTGTAATGCTCCAGGTCGTCCGTGACCGCCGTACCATCGCGCTGATAATCGTCGCGCCGCTGATCATCGCCACCGTGGCCGGCTTCAGCATTGCCGATAAAAAAGTGCTGGACGGCGCCTCGCCGGGCATACTGGCCACGCTGACGCTGTTCTTCGGGTTTTTAATTACCGGCATCAGTTTTTTAAGAGAGCGCACCCAGGGCACGCTGGAGCGCCTGATGGCTTCGCCCATCTCCCGCACGGACATCGTGGCCGGATATCTGCTCGGGCTGCTGCTCTTCGCGCTCATGCAAACGCTGATCATGTTCTTTTACATGGTCTATGTACTGAATATCAACTACCGGGGAGAGCTGTGGGAAATCCTCGTTTTCCAGGTATTAATGGGCATCAACGCGGTATGCCTGGGGACTTTCTTTTCCGCCTTCGCCCGGAACGAGTTCCAGATGATACAGTTTATTCCCCTGATCATCGTACCCCAGATATTCCTTAGCGGGCTTTTCATACCGGTGAGCCAGTTGCCGTCCGTCCTGCAATGGATTTCCAAATTTTTACCGCTGACTTACGGGGTGGAGGGGATTAAAGCGCTGATGCTCCAGGGGCAAAACCTGTTGAACATCGGCAAGGACATCGGCATCCTGGCGGCTTTTGCGGTGGGCTTTCTGGGACTGGCTTCTTTAACGCTTAAACGTACCGCTTAGCATATTACTAAAATAATGGGCTGATTACTAACCTTTTGCCGGATACATCGTTTTATATTTTAGACGGAAAATTCCGGAGGTATAAAACTATGAAGCTAAAACTTATCGGATTAGCAGCCCTCGTATCAGTAGTGCTCCTGTTAGGACTGACCGCATGTTCGGCCCAGGACATTCAATCGCTTCAGGGTATTCTTAAAAACGTCGATACTGTTTCCGGCAATTTAACACTGACGTTAAAAGACGGCAGTACCTTCAACTACAGTTTTGCGGACATCAACCCGGCCAGCATTCTTGACTCTCAAGGCAATCTCCGCTTCAATATCGGCGATAATGTTACCCTGCAAATTTATAAGCACGGAAACATCAAGCTCCCGCAGTTACCGAATGCATGCGCCGCCGGCACGATCAAAGCTATAGGGACGGACAATATTACCATCACCACCGAACATCAAGGCGATATCACGCTGCAGGTTACGCCGCAAACGCTGATCATCACCAAGAGCACCGGCAAGGGGACGCTGGCAGATCTGACGGTGGGCCAAAAAGTGGAAGCCACGTACGAAAAAGTCAGCCTGAAAGCCATAACTATTAAAGTGGACTTTCAGATAGCCCAGGCCAGCGCCGTGGGCACGATTAAAACGGTGTATTCCAACAATAGCACCCTCACCATTACCACTCTATTTCGCGGTGATATCACTATACTGGTCACGGCGGACACCATGATCCGCGTCGGGGGAAAAGGGGTGGGCACCTTCTCTGATTTAAAAGCAGGCCAGAAGGTAGAAGTTAACTACGAAGTAGCTACCATGAAAGCTTTAAAGATTTCTACCAATGCGCTTTGGGCCAAACCAGTACCTGGCAATGGCCTCGGCAGCGGAAAAATAAACAATAACATCAACCGGGGAAAGAACAACTAAATTCTGAAGAGCCAATATCCGGGTTAATTTTGGTCGGGTGATTTTTCGGAAAAATAGAAATCACCCGACTTTTTTTGCCATGAAAACGCCTCAATAAATGTTACACTTTTGTTATTTTTTCTTTTCCGTTTTTATTACTAAGCCAACTTTTATTGCCTAAAATGATAAAAAGAGATGGCGTGAAAACATCAAATATCAAAGGGGAGGATTTTATATGTTTCGTCATAAACCGCCGCTATTGATGTTCCTGGGGGTGATACTTGCGGGGGCACTTTTGGGGCTGGCGGCCTGCAGCAACAATACCACTACAACCACCCCGCCGACTGGGACGGGACCGGGCGGTGAAGCTATAGTAAACAGCGATAGCGTCATTACCGCCAAGATACAGGCGATACGTCCGCAGACCACCGGATACCCCTGGGAAATAGACATACTGGTCCAGAGCTCGGTGGACGTCGGCACCCTGCCGAACCCGACCAAAGATAGCGTGGGCAAGGTGGTAACCGTCAAGACCGATGTTGATATGACCGCTTACAAAGCGGGCGACGTGGTGACGGCCAAAGTGAAATATGTTGGCGATGTCCCCAAGCCGGGTATCACCCTCTATATGTACAACATCGCGCCAGAAATACCGCCCCAGTCAAGTCCGGGGTATTAATATAATCTTAATCGTGATTTATTATGGACGGTCAATTCCAAACAAAATATTTTACAAATGGTTTGAAGAAGAACTCAGGTCTATTTCGCCAGGTTTTCCTGGACCTTGAATTTGACGATCCTGGTCACCAGAGCATAAGGAACAGGGCTATCCAAAGGAAACTGCACCGCCCCTTTTGAGGTTTTGTAAGGCGCCAGTTCCTTCTTAAAAGCCTCAATTCCGGAAGCTGTAGGGTAAAAACCCAGATGGCTTTTGTATGCGGCAAAATATACTAAAACGCCGTTCAGCTTGTAAGCCGGCATGCGGTAGGAAATCATTTCCTTAGCCTCCGGCGCGGCCAGGCGGATGGTCTGCCTCATTTTCCGGAGAATCGCCTGAACGTCCTCCGGGAATGCCTTAATGTACTCGTCAACGGTTTGATACTGGCTTTCCATTTATATATTTTAACATTCTTCTTTTACACGTGCAGCCGGGTGTTTTGATATCAGGTCGGGATGAAAAATTTTAACTTAATGGTGGGCGGTATCCCGATTCCACCGGGATGACCTCCGGTGTCATGCACTTTTGCTAAAAGACGGAGGCCGCTTGCCTCCTTTTCAGAACCTATATTTATCGTTGTGCGAGTATGGCAATCAACATACAAGATGAAAGACTTTTAAATCCTTTTAGGAACTTCGTAACTCACTGCGTAGTTAACCTTGAGTTTTGACCTTATATGTATGTCTGCCTCTATCCGGACACAGTAAAAGTCAAGGATTTTGAATTGTTTGTTTCGTCGCTTTCCATCACCGAGTTGCCACCGTCAGTGGTTGCTTGGAGAATATATGTTCCCTTATCAGAACGCCAGGTTCCCCCGGGGCTCCAACTCCAACCATAGCCGACACACTGCAAAACAGCCGTAGTGGTTTGCCCGGCATATAATGCTGATATGTCAAAGGATGAACATTCAGAACCATTTATATAAAAGTAAATGGAAAACTTACCGGCCGCGCCATTGCCCTGGTTTTTTACAGTTACCGTGAAAAGAAAATCCTTACTTATTAAAGGGTTCGTTGGGGTTACGGTAATGTCCTGAATAATAAGGTCTGGGGCAGTTACTCCGGATAAATTTATTTCCTTTTCATTGTTCGTCTCATCACTTTCGTTTACCGAGTTATTAAAATCCGCAACGGCTTTTATTTTGTGTGTGCCGGATTCGGTTTTCCAGGTAAAAGGAACTTTGCCGGTCGATCCGGAGTCCAGGAAGTTGACTACCAGGGTATCTATAAAAGTATCATCGATGTAATAAGCGACATGCGACGCTGCGGACTCTCCCATCCCTTTATTAACAACAACAATGGTAAAAGTAACATCACTTCCTAGGTTGGGGCTTTTGGGCGTCCAGGTTATATCCTGAATAACGAGGTCCGGCTTCGGGGCGGGAGTGGTTACTACCGGAGTGGTAGCGGAAGACGGTGGGGTGGTGCTGGAAACCGGCGCTTTCGGCGTCGTAGCAGAAGGCGTAGTCGGTGCTGTGGTCGTGGGCGTATTGGATGAGACGAATGGTGTCGTGGATGAGGTGGAGGGAGGAGGAGATTGGTTGCCACTTTTATTTAAACGAGGAAGTAAAACCGCCAGCAAAATGATGATAACGGCTACTGATGCCAGTGAGATTATCAGCGGTTTTCCAGACTTGGCTCTTTTGGGGGCCGGTGCAACCACGGGAGCTGTTTTCACCCTCGTCCCGGTTGGCGAAGCGTTTAATTCATCGAGGGTTTTTTGTATGCGGTTAACCCGCGCATCATCGACTTTCGGGCCCGGTTTTATACCTAAAAGACTTACCCCTTCAGTGATCAGCGGAATTATTGCCTCGACGCCTTCCTGGGGGATGCGTATCGAAGCAGCGGAACCGATGGCTTCCTGCCATTCCGGTTGGCGTAGCTGAAATTCGGCATGGGAGATATCCACTAAAATCGGGATAAAGCTTTTTGAGCTTTCGTGGGCACGCACAACTTCCTTGGTTACCTGGGACGAGCCGAGCGAATGCGGTGATATAATAACCACCACCGCCTCCGATTGAGCAACCGATTCTCCGGTCCTCAAGATATAAGACTGGCCTGGAATCGTATCTATTTCATAGCACCATGTCTTATAGGCCGCTTCTTCCAGGGCGAGGGCAATTTTTAGCGCGATTACGGCGTCTTCTTCGACATGAGCAATGAATATGTGGCTCACGTTTAAGGCCCTTTTTTACTAGCGATAACGATTTTTATGTTTAGCGACATTCTGTACGATTTGTATGTTATGCCGTATTATGTCCCAACTCTTAAAAAAAGTCAAAGGATTTGTACCTTTTTTAATGTAACTTGGGATGGGAAAAAAGATTGAGTCCCGATGGTGGGCGGTACAGGATTCGAACCTGTGACCTCCAGTGTGTGATGCACTCTTGTTAAAAGGCGGAGGCCGCTTGCCTCCTTTTTACCTAATTATAATAATACCCTTTTCCTGTGGCAAATACTTGTTTAGGAGTTATATTGGCGTAACAAGAATTTAATACCCCAATATTGTAATCTAAAACTTGATAAGCCCTTTTTCAAATAGGTATGCGCCATTCCCACCAGACAGATAACCGACTTCTGATAATCGCCCTAAAATTTGATACAGTTCGCTATTTGAATTTTTATCCCATGCTTTCTCAAAATAATTAGCAAGCTCTGCCGAATGTTTGGTTAGCTGTTCATAAATCATTGACGCATCAATCGGAATAGTTGATCCAAGTAAAGGAATTTGAGCATTGATGAAAGTGTATACTTGTTGTGTAACTGTATACAGAAGCACAAGGTCAAGATCCCATTCCGAATTAAGCACGCGCGATGCTTCTCCAGCAAATACGCTAAAATAGTACAACTTCCTTGTTGGCTGTGTTTCTTGTTGCATTCTTGTCACAGCGAATCGGTATTCTTTCGCAAGGTGGTTTTTAGATATTTCCTGAAGCCGCATAAATCATCTCCTTTTCCTTATTCATAGGTGTGACAGTTTCTCTTCCTTGCTTAACAGAGATTGCATTGCTAATAGTTGACGGTGTAGGTGGAAGACTGTTTATAAAACTTACTATATTTTGCGGAACTCCTTGATACCAAGGTATTGCACTTATTCCTGTTATTGCAGCGATTTTTTCTTCGTTAAAACTAGGTGGGCACAGACGATCAGGCGTTAAATTGACCGCATCCTTAACCATCTCGCCGAAAGATATGAATTTAACTATTAAAGCAACATCAAATGCTTTAGCCAATTCTTTCAGTGTTTTTAAATTATATTTGCCATAGTTTGGATTTTCCCAAGATGAAACAAGAGGCTGTTTAATATTTATTTTTTTAGCAAGACCTTCTTGTGTCAAATCTTGTCTATTCCTTAAAGAGCGTATTTGGAAAGCAATACCAACATTTATCCCTTCTTCTACAAATTGCTCTCTATATTCAGGGTCGTTTAGACTCTGCCACATTTGCTCTCGCTCGTTATCTAAAGTCATGCTTCCTCCTGTATTTTGCAGGGTTCTTTTTCATCAGCTCTACTCTCTCTTTACCTTCACCAGGTGTTATATCTGTTTCATAACTTCCTTTGTGGAACCCCGTTGCTACTAAGAATACATCTCTATTTTCTATTTTAGCTATTAGACGATACTGAATTCTTCCCCTTTTTCGTAATTCTATGAAACCCTTCCAATCCCCTTTCATTGGCCATGTAAACGGATCATGCCAAACGGAATCCTTTGAACCAGGTGGGGGAGATGCTTCAAGGTATATTATTAATTGGTTAAAATGTGCTTTAGCTGATTTCCCCTCCCCATTAAGCCAATCATTTATGGAATTTACACCACCATTATCAGCATCGAGATAGTCGTAAAAAGTATATTCAATACCCATATTATAAGTTATTTCTTATATATAGTCAAGAGCTAAATAGTATATTATAAACTAATAACATAATATGCCTTATTTTAGTTAATCATATATATGAGATAAATTGTAAATTAACTAAGTATAAAACGAAAAGCTTCAATTATCAAGATTCTCTTTTTTACACAAAATTCTTAAGAATATTAATACTATCCAATTGTCATTTTCTGTAATGGCGTTCATCGTACTATGTATGCAATTTACGCCCTAGTGGGCGTTCCCCAGTTCACTCACTTAGGTTGAAGCTCAAAAAGGCAGCCTAACTTCGTTCTCTGGTGATAAAAAAATTAATCCTCTTTCTCATCGATATTAGTTAGTGATTTAATCATCTCATGCTTATAGAAAAAACAACGATATTATGTAATTGACTCAAAAATTATATAGGAGTATATTTACACAAGAACTGGAGCGTTGGATATTCATGGCAATTAACGAGACTCATCCACAGCATCCAAATTACGCTATAATTCTTAAAGAGCGAGTTGTCGAACAATTCTTTATTCGCCTGGATGTTGTTAGTCATTGTGCAGCAGAATTACTAATTGTAAGCCCTGTTCTAGGAACACTTGAAGGTACTCGGATGACTGTTGAGCGCCTCCGTCATGTCATACATTCACACAAAATTCGAACTTATCTAATAACTAGACACCCCGGAGATGAATTAACAAGAGGAGCGCCCGGGCATATACCAGCATTAGTTACGTTAGGCAAAATTAACGATCTAGAAATAAGATATAACGATTTTCTACATGCTAAAGTTTATTTATGTATGTGTAGTGATAGGCAAAGCAGTTTTGGTGTAATTGGGTCTGGAAATATGACTCAGACATCGATTACCAATAATATCGAGGTCGGCGTCATGATAAAATATTCTTCTCAAGGGCAATCGTTAATTGATGAATTAGGGTATTGGATAAAAAACAATCTACGTGTACGGTCAAAAATGGCTAAACCGATGGGTAAATATACACAAATAGGAGGTATTCATGGAATTCCGTGAATGGTTTTGTCTTAATAACCGCGAGTCCTTTATCATCGATCCCAAAATTAATGAAACTGACGCAAAATATTACTTCGGAAGGGATAACATTAAACAAAAGATCACACGACAGCTAAGATATTCGTTTGTTGGAAATGTTCCTAAAATGTTATTGATTGGACAATATGGGTCGGGAAAGACGCAAATGTTATTCTATATTCGATATCTTCTTCTAAATCAACCACCATCAACTTTAAAGTTGAAACCAAGGGTTGTTATGTTAGCCATAGAAATGAAAAGCAAATCCAATCACCAAGATTTGCATCTCCAATTAATGGAGGGAATTGGAAAAGGTGTAGTAACTGAGTGGGTAAGAAGTATTTCAAAGAAAGGTTTAGTTCTTGAAGAAGAGCTACGCAAGATATTTAGCGATGAGAACATTGTCCAAGCATTAATAAAATTAATCGTTGGTGGAATGGACTATATTGCCTGGAGATGGCTAACAGGTCAAGATCTCTCCAACAAGGAACTTGAACAACTTTGCGTAACACGGAATCTCGGGCAAATTGGATCTGGGGCGATGGTTGACGAATTGGTGGGTATAGGACGTTTCGCTGAGCTTTTGGGTGAAAAGATAATTTTCTTAATTGATGAAGCCGAACGATTTTTAAGTGTACAAAATATCGATGCCCTTAATGCTTTGGAAGATTACTTCAGAGAACTCTCTGAAAACAGGAATGATACAATCGGCTTCTTTGTTGCTGGCACAGCATCAAATCTCGAAGATACTGCGCCTTTTCTCCATTCGGATTCAGTACTCACAAGGATGGGGAAACAAAATGTTGTAATTATTCCACCAATTCCATCGTTGGACGACGTTAAGTCTTTCATTACACAAATGCTATCTGAAATTATTGACCAGAGCCAAGCTGACAAAAATATTAAGGACAATAGTTTAGGAATACCTTTAGCGACATACCCATTCGATACGGATTCATTTGATTTATTATGCGAGTATGCTTCCCAAGACTCTTATAAAACCATCCCGCGAAGTATTATCAATGCGATAAATGAATGTGCTATTACTGCTTGGGATGAACAAAAACGAATCATCAATAGTGATATCGTTAATGGAATCGCTCCCTTAGTATTTGAGTAAGTTATATGAAAAAGTTTTCATGTAAACCAAAACCGATTGAAAAGGCTATCACACTCGGCAATACAGGTAATGACCACGATGGTGGCTACATCGAATTAGGAAGATTAGCTGAATCAGGAGCCATTATTCCAGTTCATCTATCTACCGATAAACCATTGGTTGCGGCGATCGTTGGCAAAAGAGGCTCCGGTAAGTCTTACACTTTGGGTTCTATCGTTGAATCACTTTGCACAAAAAACAATACTTCATCGCTAGGACAACGAAAGGTAGGACAAGCACAACTCTTATTCGACACTCTAGGTATTTTTCAATGGATGGGTACTCAAGTAACTTCTAATAGTCCTTCTGAAACCATACGTTTACAGGCTCTCGCCCATAGAGGTTGGGCTCTTAAAAATGAAGAGTTGAATACTGAGGTATATGTACCCAAAGGTAATCGTGCAGAATGGACTCCAACTACTCATAAAGACTTTGCCTTATCTGAGAGCCTGATGTCACTAGAAGATTGGAGCTATTTGCTTGGTTTAGACATAACTAGTGAAAGAATGGGGCAATTACTTTCTGATTCTTTCATTAAGGTTACACAAGATGGTTGGTATGATGGATCAAAAACGTATAAGCCAACCGGAGAAAATGTTTTAAATATTATCAGTAGTTGTATAAACTCTGATACTGAGATATTAAGCCTGTATGCTCCTGAAACCAGGAGAGCTTTATCTCAGCAACTGTTAGCAATTTCAAGGTTAGGTATTTTTAACCAAGGAGGAACAAACTTAACACAACTTCTTGTGAACAACCAACTTAGTATCCTGGTAATGAACAAATTAGCTGACTCAATTAGACTCGCTATCCTAACCGCATTAATCCGAGCTATCATGAAATCACGTATTGAAGCTTCTGAATTTACAAAGCAACGATTAATATCAGCAGAAACCAACAATAAGTCAAGCCACCCCGAAATACCGATTGTCCCTCCATGTTGGGTTGAAATAGATGAAGCACAAAACATACTTCCTTCAGAAAGGAAAACTTCCGCTACTGATAGTCTCGTTCGTCTTGTTCGTGAAGGAAGGAACTATGGAATTTCCTTCGTAGTAACCACTCAACAACCTTCTTCGATAGACCAAAGGATCATGGCTCAAGTTGATTTACTAATAGTGCACAAACTGTCAGTTCAATCAGACATAGAATATGTCGCAAAAAATTTGAAATCCATCTTACCTGATGAAGTAAGTTTTGGTGGGCGAATACTATCTTTTCCCGAAGTAATCAGATCGCTTGATACGGGTCAAGCTTTGGTTTCGCATGTCGATTCTGATCGAGCATATTTAGTTGATATTAGACCGAGAGTTTCAGTACACGGAGGTTTTAGCATTTGAATGCTAAGGATAATAAATAGCACCGCACGAAGAATGCAACGTTTTGGTTTTTTAAAATATCTAGTTGCGTCCACATCTTCACAACGTCCAAGTTCTGCAATAACTATCGGTCGAGCTTTATTAAATGCAGTAAGTCATAAATTCCCCTCGAACTTGAACCCTAATATCAAGAAATATTGCGATCTCGTTTTTTCTGAACAGCATTATAGCGCTTTGAGATCTCAAATTCAGAAAGCTGAATTCCAGCAGTCTTCAGGTCAAATAGAACTAGAACTACAGGATATTTATTTATCTCAAGATATCCTCCCATCTCACCGAGGCCGGATTATCTCAGAAAAAGAGAAGGACATATATGTATTCCCAACACTAGCTGTCAGTTTAGGTTTGTTAACCCCTGAAACGTTCATTTTAACATCTCGAGGTAGATTATTTTCACATACAGTTTTACCAAATGAAATAAAAGCTTTCAATCGCTTATCAGATATTAATCCTTTAGTAATATCACCTAGACAAACAATGGTTCTTTTGTTTTCTTTTCTTGAAGCTGATGGTGATCTCATTAACATGTTATACCCTGCTATTCTCAATAAACGTGATGAGTTTACCGATTATGATATAGGTGACATTATAGGGGAACAGTTAGCCGATTTTTTGATACAGCTTGAAAAATCAGTATCAAGTATTAAAGACAAGAATGAAATTTATAAGCTGAAGAAAACTGCTGTGAAAATAAAGAGTTGGAATAATAAGAAATATAAAGGCTTGGGTATACGAGATGAATGGGCAACCTTAAGGCTTGAACCATTCGTTGATATGGGGTTACTCAAAAAAACTGACAAGTTTGCCTACAAATACGCTTTTTCGGAAAATGGAAGAGGCTTTTTCTCGTATTTTCCCCCTGGGCAGACAATAGATACCTTCTTAAAAGACAAATTTATTAGTGCCTCATCACAATTATTCGGTATACAGGTTTCTCCTGCAACTGACCCTGTTCAA
This sequence comes from Dehalococcoidales bacterium, assembly GCA_050018395.1. Taxonomy (GTDB): domain Bacteria; phylum Chloroflexota; class Dehalococcoidia; order Dehalococcoidales; family RBG-16-60-22; genus RBG-13-51-18. Next base: position 17,120 of record JBEKAC010000030.1, on the reverse strand, counting down.
ATTCTAACCTCACTTAAGGAAGCTAACCGAATTCTAGCTAACAATATCGGTTATTCAGATATTACCGATACAGCGCTTTTAGCTTCAATGAATCTATTACACTCTTCAAATGCGTTACTTGAGATTCGTGATTCGATATTAGTATTAAAAGATGCTCAAAAGAAAAACCCACATGATATACATTTCAATATTGATAGATGGGGAAATCTTAAGTTTATTAGCTTTCGCAGGCTGTAAACATGTTGTTTATTAAGTTATTTGCCTAATAAACTATACTACGATAGTGAGGGAAAATGGAAAATAATGAAAAATACCCAAAACTATTTTTTAAAGAATGGCCTTGTCAAAGAGTGTCTTTAGATGAACCAGTCAGTTTTTGGGCAGACCGGGACTCCCTACACAAGCAAGTAATAAATTTGCTTGATTATTTGTCAAATAACAATTCAACTACGCTTCATCTATTTTGGGCTGATTGGGGATGCGGAAAATCCCATACGCTACGTTATATGGAACATCTTTGTTTAACTAAATACCAAACGATTTTCCCACTTTATGCTAGAATGCCAGATAATGCGAAAGGTTTTACAGAAGTATATAAGACTATAGTAAAATCGATCAATTTCCCTCAATTATTCGAAATGTATCGTAATTTGATTGGCACTAAAGGAGAAGAATATTTACTAGATAAAATATTTTCTGGTAATGATAAATTTTTCAATGTTTTTCAATCTACGCTTGGTACTGCCGAAAATAAGTCAATTTCCAAGCGTTGGTTATGTGGCGAAAGAATAAGCACTGCTGAGTTAAGAACAATAGGTGCATTTGATAATTTAAAAACAAATGAAGATGGAATCCAGGTACTAGAATATATTTCAAAACTAATAATAAAATGTGGGAAATATGCAAGGTTGTTAATCATGCTCGATGAATATCAACTATTGCATCAAAAATCAGATTCTATCGAAAGCAAAATAAACAGTGGTCTCCATAAGTTATATGATTCTGTGTCGAATAATTTCAGTATTATTCTATCTTTTTCATTTTCAAAAAAGAAAGATGTCTATTTGAGATTATCAGGAGAGTTGCAATCAAGAGAAGATCCTATATCAATATCTATTCCTGAAATGAGTCCTCTTGAAGTAACATTTTTTGTTATGTCTCTTTTCCAAATTTATCGAACAGACAATAAACCTCCATCATTGTTATACCCACTAAAACCTAATTGCATTGATGTAATTGTTTCAGATATCAAGAAGAAACAAAAAAAAATAAATCCGCGCGAAATAATAAACCGCTTGGGTTTAGTTTTAGAATCTTGTAGGAAAAAAGCTGAATTAGGAGTTGAACCAGAGGTTTCCGAAGAAGAAGTTTTGCAAATTCTCTCGAGTATAAACGTTTAGTCGAATATAAATTCTGAAATTATATCAATAGCCGAAAAAATGTCTTTCAGAGCTTTGGAAATGAAAATACTGGATCTCGCCATCCATTCTCCTGAACTTTTACCTCCTTGTTTGACTAATGATTTCACTATTTGCGATCATACATGTGAAATTTTCGACCCTGGTTGTATTATTTGTTTAGATAATGAAGCAAAAAGCCTGCTTATTGATGAAGTCGAAAAAATCCATCGTATTTATGGCACAATAAATATAGAATTAGAAGGTAAGATTGTAAATATTTTGATATCTATTCTTAAAGAAAATAATAATAAGCTTCATATTGATGTTGTCGAAAAAATTCTATTACGTGATTTTCCAGAGTTGACCACTTCACGAAATCAAATTGTCAGGATATTTGCTAATAATCCCAGTATTTTCAAAAGAATTGAAAGAGGACTTTACTCTATCCAACTTAATGTTGAATAATAATTCCCTACTCCTAAAACTGTACTAGTTCTTTTACAGGCAATCCCTCCCTCACCGCTTTCAACGTTGCCCCAATAAGTCGCCAATTCATATAATCAACCCTTTGTTTTTGATCATTAAGCCCATGAATTAGTTCGTGTTCCATTGCTGTTACTGATTCACCGAGTTTAAACATCGTCTTACTGAAACCGCCCCATTTTGGATATATCCATTCATAGGCGTACCAGTAAGACCGCTTGCCAGGTTCATCATCATAAGCTTTGTTAAGATATTTACCAAGATAACTAGCCATTCCTTTCACCGAATGAACCTTATCAACGTGAATCCAGAGCGCCCCCGTTACCTCCTCCCATTGCTGGCGGGCTACTTGATAACCGATGTAATCAAGGCGCAAGACTACGTGCAGGTGTTGACACGTATGAGCTTTGTTCCACTCCTTGACAGCGTAGTATTCACGAATCAACCCACGCCTCCTCATGCGTTTTACAAACTTCCGCCAAGCAGAATTCAAATTGCCATCAAATTCGAGAGGAGTTGTTAGTGTTAACAGACGATATTCCCCAGGCATACCAACCCCCAGCATAAAACGCTGATACGCTCGCTTAAATTTTCTTTCTCGTTTATCTTCGTCTGTTAGTAGCCACCAGGGTTTATAATTGCTATTTAGCTTCCGGCCAGTTACAGTATTAGAATCAAGTATAGGGGGACAGGGAAATAATTTCTTATTTTCCACTATGCACATTTACCCGCCTAAAAGACAGGTGTAGAATATGCACGGGGGAAATGAGACAGTATTAGGGCGGGTCTGCAATCCTCTCTCTAATTATTTGCCTCACTTCCCCCACTGCTTTTTAAATATTATTTTTTCTTGGTCGACCCCCTTTCTTTCCCCAAACAGAAGCCATATTGGGGTAATTCTTTCTTAAAGATTCCTGACCTTTTCTGCCTATTTCTACAAAATGCCTTCGACCCTGCTTATTAAGGAGAGATAGTCCTCCCTTTCGCCCTGCTTCCATAACGGTTATTGCTCTTGAAGTTGCTATCGCCATAAAAGAAAATCCCTAGACTTTGTCGTCTAGGGATTATTATTAGACAGTTTTTAAATTTCGTCTAAGTCACATAATTATGAATAAATTACGTGACTATTTTGCTGTTCAACTAATTTTCTTTAAGAATCAATCCTGTTACTGACTGCATATATTTTTCAAGTATATCTAATTTAATATTAGTCTCTCTTCCTATTTTTAGGTATTTATGTACCAAAGGATAGGAACCGCTAGGATTATCTTCTCGATATATTTTAAAGCCCTTAATCTCTGCTAATTTTTTTCGACTAACACCACGTTCTTCTCCAATAGCAAGCACTATCGCCTTAGTTCCATCTATTGACTCCGGCGCTCCTCTTCCAAGATCGCGTTTATTATTAACTCCTAATTTTTCACGACACAGCATAATAGTTTTGTATGCCTTGGTGAACGTTTTATAATCTATTTCAGTAACATCCAAATATACATGATTTCTTCTTATTCCCTTACTAGAAAGTATATTTACATTAATTTCCTTCAATCTGTTACAGACTTTTTGAAGTTCTTTCAATTTCCTTTCTTCACCTATAACAATATTTACTCCTAATTCATTGGATTTATCTATTCTTTCAACCGGACTAAATAATTCCATCGGCGATTTCCGTGGGCTCTTTGTAGTATCTGTAACCATTGGCTTTTTAGGTTTACTCTCCATCCATGCCTCACCTATTTTAGGTTTTAATGATTTCATTTTTCTAGGTTTTCTTTCCACCCATTTTTTTAGTAGTAATTCCTCCGCTGCTTCTGATAATTCCCATAATTCTGCGATTTTTCTTACACCCTTTGTTGCTATTTCTCTTGTCTTCTCTTCAATGCCACTTTCTCTATTATGTTCAGCATGATACCATTCGGAATATTCGAAAACTCGGAGAAAAGCTTGAGGCATTCCAGGTATTTTTCTCAATCTTCCGAAATGTGTAGAATCTGATTTCCTTTTCTTTTCCAAAATTCACCTCCCCCATTCAGAGTTAACTAATAATATTATATCAGGCTATGACATTCTGGCGCGTAGCCAAGCCGCTCGTATCGACGACCAGCCATTATGCAATCCTCCTTTTTAATTTCAAAATTTGCGAATTTCGTTCATCACCAACGAAAAGAAACGAATTTAATTTGCAAATCAAAATGAAAACGAAAATGAATGGCTGGCTACCGCCAACCACCATCGCCTAACAATTCAAAAATCGCATGTTCATTAACATTCGCTAAGCGACTTTTATCGTTCAAAGGCTCGAATGGAAGGGGCTAGGGGGAAACCTTAGCAATATAATCAAATTTACCTTAACCCCAACATGTCCGCTGGACTGGCACTTTCATGTGCTTTCAAGGCATCTTCCATGCCCAACGTGGATACATAATGCTTAACCATTCTCAAGTCTGAGTGTCCCAACAAATATTGCAGGTTAAAAGGGTTTCTATCCTTTCTTAGAAAATTCAGCGCAAACGTGTGCCGGAATTTATGGCAATTTCCCTGGCTGGTTACTCCAGCACGCTCCTTAAGTCTTTTTATCATTATCTGAATGCCGCCTACCTTCATCGGATTCCCTTCCTCTGTTATCCATAGTTCCTGGCACTTATTCTTTTCTCGAAATACAAGGTAACGCCATAACGCTTTTTGTGTTGTTGTACCTATCCTGACCACTCTTTCTTTCGCACCTTTACCCTTTACCTTAAGCCAACCTCGCTCTGAATCTATTTCACCAAGCTTAATACCTACCAATTCACTAACCCTTAGCCCTGTATCTAAAAGCATCAATACGATCGCCTTATTACGACTTCCAGTCAACTGGGCGTTATTTTTACGGTCGTTATCACAAACTTCAATAAGCTTCAGAATATCTTGACTGGAATATGGTTGGACTACGTTAAGCCTAGGATTTTTCATTTTGATTTTTACAAGAGGACTTTCATGTATAAAGCCTTCTCTAACGCACCAATTGAAGAACGATTTTAAAACGCAGTAATAGTGATGGACAGTACAATATGAAGCTTTTTTCCTACTTGTTTCCGATCCGTTCCCTGTTAGTCCCCACCTATGGCCTTCTCCGCCCACATATTCTAAAAATTCCCTGATATTCCACTCACTAATCATACGGACATCATCAGTCCATTTTTGCAAAGCCACATACCACAGAAAGCGCCGGAGATTGCTACCGTAATAATCGACTGTACGAGGGCTTTTATAGTCTGTTCGTTGTGTGAGGATGAAACCTTTGACGAGTGAATTAACTGACATGCTGGCAGGCGCTTGTGACCTTATAGACACAACCATTTTTCATTGCGCAGCCCGCCCCGTTTTATACAATCAGGTGGTCTATTCAGATTCAACCACCTATGTGCTTTTCACAACATACATCGGGTCTGGAAATATCTCCCAGCCTCGATGGTGGGCGGTACAGGATTCGAACCTGTGACCTCCAGTGTGTGATACTGACGCTCTAACCAGCTGAGCTAACCGCCCGCTTGAAGATTGCCTCTAAATTCTAAGGAATAATCCGTTTAAAATCAAGCCTTCGCCACTTTTTCATCTTCTCAACTTTTGAGATTGACGTTTTCGCCTTAAACAAGATATCATCTATCAGCGTCTCTGAAAGAAATCCCATGCTCAATATCTTCGTCTGCGTTAAAGTAGTCACCGACCCCGAAGCGCCCGCCTCTACCTTTAAAATCGACCCCGCCGGAAAGCGCGTCCTCCCCGGCCAGGGCGTGCCGCCGGTGCTTAATCCTTATGACGAAAACGCTCTGGAGGCCGCCCTGAAAATCAAGGAATCACAGGCGGCGAAAATCACCGTCATCAGCGCCGGTAAGTCCATCCCCATGGCCGTTATTAAGAAGAGCCTAGCGGTGGGCGCGGATAATTTGATACTTATCGAGGACGAGGCCCTCGAGGAAATGGATAGTCATACCGCGGCTTTTATTCTGGCGGCGGCGGTGAAAAAGGCGGGGCCTTATGATATCGTCCTCGCCGGCAGGATGGCGGCGGATACCAACGCCGGGCAGGTGGGCCAGGGCATGGCGGAGCTGCTCGGCATCCCCTGCCTGACCGATGCCAGGAAAATCGAGGTCAAAGACGGTAAAGTTACCATGCAGCGCGTCAAGGCAGATGGTTATGACGTTATCGAAGCCCCCCTCCCCTGCTTTATCAGTGTCAGCCACGAGCTCGGCGAGCTGCGCCAGGCCAACGTCAAAAGCTTGATGGCCGCGCAGAAACAGCCATTTACCGTCTGGAAGGTGGCTGAACTCGGCATCAGTCTGCCGCCGGGGCGGAGTAAAGCGCAAAAGCTTTTTATCCCGGAAAAGAAAGTCAACTGTGAGATAATCTCCGGCGAAACGCCGGAAGAGGCGGGGGCCAACCTGGCGTTAAAGCTCCGGGAATTGGGGCGGATTTAGCGCCTGCAAAGCAGATGAAAATCAACCGGCTTCTGGAAATAACACTGATCCTCCTGAACAAAAAGAGCGTCACCGCCGGGGAACTGGCGGAGAGGTTCCGAGTTTCCAGCCGGACCATCTACCGGGATATCGATGAGCTTTCTGCCGCGGGCGTCCCGGTTTTTTCCAGCAAAGGGAGCGGCGGCGGCATTTCCCTGCTGGATGATTATGCTATCAACAAGGCGCTCCTGACCGAACACGAGCGTGATAGCCTCCTCCTTGCTCTGAAGACGCTACAGGCTACCAAATACCCGGAAATCGATGCGATTCTGGAGAAAATCGGGGCGGTGTTCAAGAAAACCACGGCCGCGGACTGGGTCCAGATCGAGTTCTCGCCCTGGGGCAGCGGCCCCAACGAGGAAAACAAGTTCCTCGATATCAAGCGCGCTATCCTCGAATGCCGGGTGGTCACCTGCGATTATATCAACGCGGACGGCGTTTTGAGCCACCGCCGGGTAGAGCCCAGGCTGCTGCTTTTTAAGAGCCGGGCGTGGTACGTCTGGGGGTATTGCCAGATGCGTCGCGATTTCCGAACTTTCCGTATCTCCCGCATCAGGAACATTACGGTCACCGACACAACTTTCGTGCGCCGGCCGCCGGACAGCGTCAAAGATGAGGAACCCGCCCCCGCCCTGCTCCAACAGGTGACCCTCAAGCTCCGCTTCCAGCCCCAGGACCTCTACCGCGTTTATGACGACTATGACGAGGAGCGCATTACCCGAAACCCGGACGGCACTTATGACGTCACCGTCACTTTCCCGGAAGACGAGTGGGTTTACGGCTATATCCTCTCTTTCGGCAGCTACGTAGAAGTGCTGGAACCGCCCTGTATCCGGGATATCATCAAAGAGCGTCTGAAAAAAGCGCTGAACTACTACCGGAAATAATTTCCTAATATGACATACAGTTGTCCCATTCATCTGGTAGCATATATCCAGAATGAATAAGGAGGTGAGCAACATGGATGTCAAATATACGGAAAAAGGTAAACAGGGCAAGACCTGTGCGGACTGCAAACACTTCCAGAGCGAGGGCGACGGCCTGGGCAAGTGCTTCGGGCACGAGGTATCCGCTAAAGGCAGCTGCAATTTCTTCGAAGCTAAATAGCCGGAAATCCCACAATCCACGTTAAGGAGTCATCTTATGGAAACCAAAATAATCTCTAAAAAGGCGTTCCTGATAGCAGGCGTTACCGGCAGCGGCGATGAGACCGCCAAAGCCTGGCAGGCGTTCATGAAACTGGTAAAACTAAACCCCCTCAAGAACCAGGCAGGTGAAGAAGGCTATGAAGTCCGGCTGTACCGGAACGATGAAGACCCCGGTGAAGTACACGTCGGCGTAGCGGTTAAGGACGCCGGCGTTCCGTCGGAGTACAAGGTAGTGGCAGTCCCTGCTTTCCAATATGCCGGGTTCGACATACAGGTGGCCAAAGGCTACGGCAGCAGCAACGCACCCATGAACCAATGGCTGCAGGAAAACGAAAAGAGGTATCGGCAGGGAAAAATCGGCAATAGAGAGTTCTCCATAGAGGTGTATGATAATAGGTATAAGGGCGATAAAGACCCCGCCTCGGTAGTGGGGATATTGCTGCCGATAGAGGCAATAAAAAAGGAAAAGCATGACTAAAAAAACAGCGGGGCAAATCCAGGAAATCGGCGGGCATGTCGCTGCTATTGCCGGTGAAAAAGTGCGCGAAAAGGTGATGACGGGCAGCGAAAAAGCCGCTGCTTCAAATGATAGAGGGCAAGTCGCGCTTTGGGTCAAAGAGGCTATCGACCGCCTCGACGCCGCGACTACGCCGGAAAAATGCCGGCAAATTATGACTGCCTGCGGCCACACCTGTATCGCCCATAACAAGGGGTTGGCACAAGGGCTCAAAACCCGGCGTCAGAAACATCCCACCGAAGAAGCTTTCCTCCAAGCGGAAGTGAAAAAACCTGCCAAAGGCACCCGCCTGGAGCTTCGCGGCAAAACAATGGTCCAGTATTACACTCCCCGCGATTATTCACCCCCCAGGCGCTGTTTTTGCAGCTTGATGTTGGCCCTGCCGGAAGGCATCAATGCCTCCCCTACTTACTGCCAATGCTCGCGGGGTTTTGTGGAAAAGTACTGGGAAGGCGCCCTGGGGCTGCCGGTGCGGGTGGAGGTGAAAGAAACAGCGCTCACCAGCTCGGACGAATGTAAATTCGTCATTCATCTTTAGAAAAGGGTATGATATTCCTGTGAAAATCAGCGATAAGGTAAAATGCGCCGGTTTCCCCTGCGAAGATGTGGATAAAAACAGCTATATGGTTCCGCCGTCGGAAATCGACGCCGCCAAAATCAAAGTCATCATGATCGCGGAAGCCCCACCCAGTGATAAAGCAGACTATTTCTACGCCGGAGGCAGCCCCTTTTACCTCCAGACCACCCTCCAGGCTTTTAAAGACGCCGGGGCAAAGGTGAATTCCATGCAGGATATCATTAATCTCGGCGTGTACATCACCACGGCGGTAAAATGCGGCAAGACGCAATACGCCGTCTCCCCCGCCGCCCTGAAAAACTGCGCCGCCCTGCTGGAAAAGGAAATATCGCTATTCCCCAACATTAAAGTATTCCTCCTCGGCGGGGACGTGGCGATAAAGATGATGAACGCCATCTGGAAGCAGCAAACGGACGTAAGGGTGATACCGGCCGGCGCCACCTACAAAATCCGGGGCCAGCCGTATTACTTTAAAGATAAAAGGGTCTTCCCATCATACACGCCAGCGGGCAAGAATTTCTTGATCGAGAAATCTAAAAGGAGCATGGTTGCCGGGGATATAAGAGAAGCGCTGAAGCTAGCACAATAGAAACTAACTCACCGGAGCCCGCACCGACACTTTTTTCATCCTGTTTTAGAACGTCTCGACGACCGTCGAATAGATAAATTTATCATGTAATACATCTATTTTCCCTGCAATCAATGCCTGATATACGGGCGATTGTCTTTGTTCATTACGCAAAACGTGAACGTCAGTCGAGATTCACGCCGCTGCGCCACTTGCATTTTTCTGTCTGAATAGCTAATATGTGATGAATCCAGACCAAAATTCCGCGCCACAGCTTGCGTGGCAGCAAAAAATAAGTCCTTTAAGGACGATATGAGGAGGAATATATGGCAAAAACCTGGGAAGAAATGACTCCGGCGGAAAAGCACGCAGACTTATGCGATAAGTGGCTTAACCCCCCGGGCACCAAGTTTGACAGCCCCGCGGCAGAAAAAGCCTACAAAGGCCGGGTACAACGCTTTCTGGACGCGCTGAATATGAAAAAACCGGACAGGGTGCCGGTTTTCCCCATGTTCGGTTTGTTCGCCGCTTACTATTCCGGGATGACCCCCTACGATATGATGTACGACTATGATAAGCTGATGACCGCTTTCGTCAAGTACATCGTGGATATGCAGCCGGATGCCCAGAGCGGCGTCATGATCGCTCCTCCCGGCAGGGTTCATGAAATCCTGGACTACAAGCTTTACCACTGGCCGGGCCACGGCGTACCCAAGGAGGCTTCCTATCAGGCCAGGGAAGGCGAATACATGAAAGCCAATGAATATGATGACCTGACCATGGACCCCACTAACTATTTCCTCACTACCTGGCTGCCGCGCGTCATGGGCTCCCTCGGCGGGCTGAAAACGCTCTCCGCCTTCACGAATATGACGGAAATGTACGGCGGTTTCACCGCCGCCTCCCTGGTGCCCTTCGGCACGCCGCCGGTTCAATCCGCGCTAAAGGCATTGATGGATGCCGGCAACGAGACCCTGAAGTGGATCAGCACGGCAGGCGCCTACGCGGGCAAGATGGTGGCGATGGGCTATCCGGCTTTCTTCGGGGGCGGCAGCAAGGCGCCCTTCGATACTATCGGCGATACGCTGCGCGGCACCAAGGGCATGATACTGGATATGTACCGCCAGCCGGCCAAGATGCAGCGCGCTCTGGAACAGTTCGTCCCCATTATGGTGAAAATGGGGGCTTCCTCAGCCCGTATGAACGGCTGCCCGGTAGTTTTCATGCCGCTACATAAAGGCGCCGACGGGTTTATGAATGATGCCCAGTTCAAGAAGTTCTACTGGCCGACACTGAAAGCCGTTTTCGAAGGCCTGATTGCCGAAGGCTGTATCCCCTTCCCCTGGGCGGAAGGCGGCTTCGATTCGCGTCTCGACGTTATTAAAGACTCCCCGGAAGGCGTTTTCTGGGGCTTTGATAAGGTAGATATGGTCAGGGTGAAGAAACTCCTCGGTAAGCGTCTTCCCATCGGCGGCAACATGCCTATCTCCACACTCTCCGTGGGCACGCAGGATGAAATTAAAGCTGCGGTAAAGAAACTCATGAATGAATGCGCAGCTGGCGGCGGCTATATTATGATGACCGGCGCCACCATCGAGGATATTCCCGGCGCCAACGTTAAGACTTTCATCGACGCCTCTAAAGAATACGGCGTCTACAAATAAGCTCAAGAAATTAAACCCAATAAAGCACAAAAAAAGAGGGGGGCTGGCGCCCCCTTCTTTTATTTTTTACTTTTCCTCTCCCCTTGCGAAGGGGAGAGGATGGCTAAACAAGTCCCACAAATTCTGATTATATACAATCTTCTTCCCTCCTTCGTAAGGAGGGACAGGAGAGAGAATTAGCAGTTAAAGCATGACCGTGCCGCCGTCGACGTACAGCACCTGCCCGGTGATGAAGTCGGACACGGCCGAAGCCAGAAAGACCGCCGCCCCCAGCAGGTCGTCTGGGTTTTCCCGCCGCTGGAAGCTCTGCTCGCCGGTGGCTAATTTGAAGGTCCCCTCGCTGTCCCGCTGGTCAAGGCTGGCCTGGGTGGTGGTGTATCCCGGGGCGATGGCGTTGACGTTGATACCGGAGCCGCCCAGCGCCCGCGCCATGGCGTGGGTAAAGGTATACATCGTGCCCTTAGAGCAGGCATAAGGCAGGAAGACCTGTGCCGCCGGCACCTGCGCCACGTTCGAAGCGATGTTGATGATCTTGCCCTTCTTGGCTTTGGCCATAACCGGCGCCACGGCTTTGCAGACCAGCCACGTGCCGATGACGTTGACCTTGAAAATCTTTTCCCAGTCCTCCACCTTCCAGGCGTCCCAGGGGGTAATGTTGAGGCCGGCCCAGATGGCGGCGTTATTGACCAGGATATCTATTTTGCCGTAAAGCTTAACGGCTTCATCGGCCATCTTTTTCGTGGAAGCTTCATCGGAAATATCCGCCAGCATAGCCGCCGCCTGGCCGCCTTTAGCTTTTATCTCTTTAACGGTTTCCTGGGCGCGCTCCAGGCTGATATCCGGCAGGAATAATTTCGCCCCTTCTTCGGCATACTTTAGCGCGAAAGCTTTACCCAGCCCCCGCCCCCCTCCGGTAATAATGGCCACTCTATCCTTTAACACTCCAGGCATTTCTTCCTCCTTTATATTGCGCCGGCCGTGATGGGCCAGTCGAGAAAAATTTACATCACCACTCAATCTGTGTCAAGTATAAAATCCTGTGCGTAAGTACAGGATAACCTGTTCTAAAGGGTGTAGCATTCCTGATTGGCTTACTCTATAATGGAAAAACAAAATACAACAAACGCTAAGGAGGGAACAAATGGGTTATTTCAGGATTCTGGCGGCTATTCCGGGATTTTTCCTCAGCTCCTTTCTCCTGATGGTGCTCTGGGGGGTGATTGTGACGCACATGGGAATCAACCCCAACTACACGCTCAGCTACATTAACGCGATGCTGGTGACCATCACTCTCTGGCTCGCCGTGGCGCCGCTGGCTACCGCCCACCGGGGTCATCGCCACGACTAAAATACAAGCATGACCGCGCGATAATGAACTTTCCGACTATGGAGATGCTATCACCATACAGGGCAGGCTGTTAGGCCTGCCCTGCTTTCTTGAGCCGGTGTTTTCTAAAAATAGCACTGATTACCCATCTTGACAAGAGCATTGTAATGTATTACGATATATTGTAATACTATCATTTAGAAACAGCATGTTAAAGCATTTCTTCGAGCACATGCGTGACCCCGAGCCTCATTCCCGCCTCTTCGCCAGGGGGGAAATCAAGTATGTCATCCTGGGCATACTGAAAAACGGGCCGAGTCACGGCTACGAGATCATCCACTCCATGGAAGATTCTTTCCACGGCTCCTATTCCCCCAGCGCCGGCAGCGTCTACCCCACCCTGCAAATGCTGGAGGATATGGGTTACGTTTCCTCTTCCGTGCGGGACGGTAAAAAAGTGTATGCCATCACCGACGCCGGTGAGCGCTTTTTGGTAGAAAGCAGAGACGTGGTGAGCCGGATTAACACCCACATGCACCACTGGCAGCGGGAAAGCGACCGCGATGAGCTACGCGACGCTTATCACGAACTGCGGAACATCGTTCGACTGGTCTACCGCAAGACACAGCACCTGAACAAGAAAAAGCTAGCCGAAATTCAAGCCATACTTGCAGAAGCCGGCCGCCATATTGAAAACGTTTTAGACGAGGAGGATTAATAAATACCCGATGGAAACTTCGATGCCGGAACAATCAAAAGCCTACCGCCAGCGCTGGATAGCGCTGATTTTCATGGGCGTGGCCCTGCTCGTTATTTCCCTGGACAACACCGTGCTGAACCTGGCTTTGCCGGAAATTTCCAAGTCGCTCGGTTCCAGCACCAGCCAGCTGCAGTGGATCGTGGACGCCTACGTGCTTTCCATCGCCGGGCTGCTGTTGACCGTGGGCTACCTCGGCGACCGGCTGGGGCGCAAGCCCGCGCTGATGTTCGGCATGGTCGTCTTCGGGGTATTTTCGCTGGGGGCGGCGCTCTCCCGTTCCAACGCCGTGTTAATTGCCATGCGGGCGCTGATGGGCATCGGCGCGGCCACGATTCTTCCCGCCACCCTTTCCATCCTCACTGCTACCTTCCGCGAGCCTAAAGAGCGTGCCCAGGCCATCGCTTTCTGGGCGGCCACCTTCTCGCTGGGGACAGGCATCGGCCCGCTCGTCGGCGGTTTGCTCCTGGACCACTTTAGCTGGAGCTCGGTGTTCTACATCAATCTCCCCATTATCGCCGTGGGGCTGGTCGGCGCCTATTTCTTCATCCAAAATTCCAAGACGGAAAAACCCCGCAAGTGGGATATTCTGGGGACGGTCCTCTCCATCACCAGCCTGTTCACGCTGGTCTACGCCATCATCCAGGCCGGGGAAAAAAGCTGGACGAACACCGGGGTGCTCTGGGCATTCGGCGCGGCGGCGGTGCAACTGGCCGGTTTCATCGTCTGGGAACTGAAGTATAAAGACGCCATGCTGCCGATGCGTTTCTTTAAGAACATGTCCTTTACCGGCGCCAACATCACCCTGACGCTGGTATTCTTCGGGCTGATGGGCGCTTTCTTCTTCCTGGGGCAGTTCCTTATTTCCGTGCAGGGCTATGAGCCGCTGCAAGCCGGCGTGCGGCTGCTGCCGATGGCCGGGGTGTCCTTCGTCTCGGCCGCTATTTCCGCGTTGGTCGCCCGCGGCATCGGTACCAAGTTCACGGTGGCACTGGGCATCGCCATAGCGGCGGTGGGGTTCTTTTATTTCTCCGCTATCGCCGCGGTGGACGTTCCTTATTCCCGCTTCGTTATCGCCATGTGCATCGTCTCGCTGGGCATCGGCTTGACGATGGCACCGGCCACGAACTCCGTCATGGGCTCGGTACCGGTCGACCAGTCCGGCGTCGGTTCCGCCATGAACAACACCATGCGGCAGGTCGGCGGGGCTTTAGGCGTAGCCGTGCTGGGCACCATCCTCAACTCCATTTATATCCGGGATATCAATGCCGTCCAATGGCCGCCGCAGCTGACGGCTCCAGCACTGAACGCCATCCGGGGCAGCATCCAGGGGGCCAATATCGTGGCGCAGAACCCGCAGCTACCGGCGCCGCTTTCCAAAATGATCACCACTACCTCCCATCAGGCTTTTACCTCCGGGACCGTGCGGGCGCTCATCGTCGCCGGCATCATCATGGCCGCCAGCGCCATCGTCACTTTAATTATCCTACCCAGCCGCGTGCGTCCGCCGAAGGAAGAAACGTAAACAGCTGGCTGTCTATTCGCGAAATTAGAGGGCAGGCTTAAAACACCTGCCCTTGTTTTTTATTTGCTTGTCCCGGCACAAGGGAGTAAAATCTATCAATGCCAAGCCGTAACTCCGCTTGCGGCCGCGGCTGGCGTTGTAAAACAAGGAGGTTAACAATATGACCAGATGGCATGATTTTCTGGAAAAAGACGGTAAAGCCCCCTACTGGCCCTACCCCGTCAGCTACGACAAACAGCAGGAAATAGCTACCGATGTCTTGATCATCGGCGGAGGTATAGCAGGGTGCTGGGCGGCCATTAGCGCTGCCAGGACCGGCGTCCGCGTGGCGCTGGTGGAAAAAGGCGATGTAATTAGAAGCGGCGCCGGCGGCCCGGGCTGCGACCACTGGTGCAATGCCCCCGCCAACCCCCTCGCCGCGGTAGACCCGGATGAATGGGCCACGGCGATGGCCGAGTTCCCCTACTGCAACGGCATCGGCATCCAGATACAGTGTCGCGAGGACTGGGACGCCCTGGCGGAAATGGAGCAGATGGGCGGCAAGATCCGCGATACCAAAGATGAATATGTAGGTGCGGAGGGGCGCGACCCCAAAACCAAGTTAATGATATCCCCCCGCTATACCCGTAATATCGGTTTCGGCGGCGACGCCGCGGTCCGCCGGCACTTCAAAAGCAATCCGGAAGATAAACCGAACAACATGACCATCCGGGTATGGGGCACCACCTTCAAGCCCGCTTTAAAGAAGGAAGCCAAGCGGCTGGGCGTGCAGGTCTTCGACCGCGTGATGGTGACCAACCTGCTCACGGAAAAAGGCGTGCAGGGCGGGCGGGTCATCGGCGCGATGGGACTCAACGGCCGCACCGGTGAGTTCATGGTATTCAAATCCAAAGCCGCCGTTCTGGCCACCGCCGGTGATTATTCACTCTTCCTTATAAATACAGAACTGGCAGGCTATAACACCTTCCGTTCCCGCACGATGACCGGCGACGGCAACGCGATGGCGTTCCGGGCAGGCGCGGAGCTTACGCTGATGGAGCGGACCGGCATCCTGGGCCTGGGCACCGGCTACAAGCACACCTGGTACGGCGGCGCCGGCGATGCCAGCTATGAAAACGTCCAGCTCGTCGACGCCAACGGCAAGAAGCTGCCCTGGCCGACACAGGGCTGGGCGGACGGCGGCGCGATGCGGCCGTCCCAGGCGGACATGGAGAAAATCATCAAAGGCATCCAGAGCGGCGAATACGCGCTGCCTTTCTACGGGGATTTCCCGGGGATGTCGGAAATCGAGCGGAGAGCCACCTGGAAACTAATGCTCGGGCAGGAATCCACCACTAAAATCATCACAGAAAGCTATGAAAAGGCCGGGTTCGACCCCGCTAAACACCTCCTCCAGAATTACAGCTTTCTCGAAGGCAACAGCCCTTCGCAGTGGCGCAACGCGGGCGGCGGCGGGCCCGTCATCGACTGGGACCTGAAGACGACACTGGACGGCCTTTACGTTGCCGGGGAGAACCAGTTTGCCGCCGGCGACCACTCTTATGCGGCAGCCACGGGCCGGTACGCCGGCCGGAAAGCCGCGGCTTACGCCAAACAGACCGATGAAGGCAATGTCGTTAAAGACCAGGTAACGCTGGAAAAAGCCCGAATTTACGCCCCGATCAAGCGCACAGCGGGCATCGACTGGAAAGAACTGAACGCGGGCATCGCCCGCGCCATGCAGTACTTCTGCACCGAATATAAAACCGAGCATTTGCTGAAAATGGGTCTCGACGCCTTAAAAGAAATCGAGGAAGTTCACGTGCCGCGGCTTTACGCCCTCGACCCGCATAAACTGATGCGCGGCATCGAAGACCTCAACCTGCTGACCCACGGGCAGGTCATCATCAACGCGGCACTGGCGCGCAAAGCCAGCAGCATGGCGCTTAACCACTTCCGCATCGACTATCCCAAGGTAGACCCACCGGAATGGCACAAGTTCCTCACGGTTAAAATGGAGAACGGCCAGGTTAAAACCGGAGAAATGCCGCTCCGTTACTATGGCGACATGAAAGCGAGTTACGAGGCACATAATAAAGACTATTCCGGCATCTACAAAGGGAAATAAGGAGACGGCAATGGCTCAAAAAAAGACATACGCTTTACCCAATATCACCACCCCGAACACCAACGTGATTTTCCACCCGGAGGTCTGCAACGGCTGCAATCACTGCGTGGAAGTCTGCCAGGTGGACGTCTATATCCCCAACCCGGAGAAAGGCAAGCCGCCGGTCATTCTGCACCCCGACGAGTGCTGGTACTGCGGCTGCTGCGTTAACGATTGCCCCCGCCCCGGCTCGATAAGCTTTAACTGGCCGGTACAGCAGCGGGGCTACTGGAAAGACAAAGCCACCGGCAAGGTCTTGAGAGACAGCCAAACTTAACGGTTATGGCGAGGGATTTGTTTTTTGTTTTTTCAAATATTTTTTTGTTAAGGCTCAGCCTCAAGGCGAAGCTGATTTGTTTTTGAATTGTATTATGTAAAACAGTCTTTTACGATGACCTTTTCATCATGGTCTCCCTCTCCGCTGGCAAAGAGGGAGACAAAAGACAAGATTAGTAACCTTGAATAGTATAGAGGTTTCCGAAGGAAAAAGGAAGGAGATTTTGTCTCTGGAA
>JBEKAC010000029.1:0-29724 GCA_050018395.1 Dehalococcoidales bacterium | reverse complement strand
CCGGAGCAAGCGTCTGGCGCCGATGCTGGAGATCATCGCCAGTGAAGAGTTCAAGAAGATCGTGGACGGGATAGGCGGCTACGAGACGTCGCAGACGGGCTCCACTACGCTTGTCTCTTAGTTTATCCATAAATAATCAGTCTAAATTCCTATCCGTGTAAGCTCTAAGATCTCAATTTACACGTTTTAATGCTGCATAGCGTCTTTTACCTCGGCTTACCCATTTGCTGCCTTCTAAATTCCAGCAATGCGTCTGTTGTAGTCCTTTCCGGTTAATAGAATTCCCCTTTGACAAATGTCATGAAATTGTTATACTTTTCAGCACTATTTTATTACTTCTTGATTGTGTGGTGACTAGAATTTGAGTGAGTGTAGATTAGAGTCGGAATATCATGAGAGTACAAGAGTTGGTGAATAGCCCTAGAGGGAATAAGGGTTAATACCATTGTGTGCCTTTAAGCATGTTTCTATACTCGGAGTGGCTTCATGAGTGACATAAGACATAGCCGAAAGGGAAAAATGACCGGGGCGAGCGTACTAAATAAGGTACCGAACATCCGTTTGGTGCTGGAAAGGTTCGAGAAGAACCCCATTTTGAATCCTGACCCCGGACATGCGTGGGAATCAAAAGCGGTATTCAATCCCGCCGCCCTTTATGAAGGCGGCAAGGTCCATATTCTCTATCGGGCGCTCGGCGATGACGATGTCTCGGTACTGGGTTATGCGTCGAGCCTGGACGGACTGCACATCCAGGAAAGGCTGGACAAACCGGCGTATGTCCCCAGGGAGTCTTTTGAAGGCGTTAATCCGTCTTATCAGCCGCAGGTTGCCCCTTCGGGCTTATACATGTCCGGCGGGGGGGCGATGGGGGGTTGTGAAGACCCCCGGTTAACCAGGATCGATGACCGGGTCTATCTCACCTACGTGGCTTATGACGGGCGCAGCCAGCCCAGGGTGGCTTTAAGCTCCATCCACATCGATGATTTTCTGGCCAGAAAGTGGAACTGGAAGAAGCCGGTGCTCATTTCCGCGCCCCATATCGTGGATAAAAACGCCGCCATTCTGCCGGAAAAAATCGAGGGCAAATACGTGATATTCCATCGCGTTTTCCCCAATATCCTGATTGATTTTGTCGATGACCTTGACTTCGATGGCAGAACAAGGTGGCTGAAAGGGCAATATGAAATACCAGTCCGGGCCTCGAACTCGGCCTGGGATAATCTTAAGGTCGGCTGCGGCGCCCCGCCGATGCGCACCAAATACGGCTGGCTGCTGATTTATCATTCGGTCGGCGTCAATGGCGGCTACCATTATAAAATCGGCGCCATGCTGCTGGATATCAAAGACCCCACCAAAGTGCTGGCCCGGAGTAAAAACCCGATCCTGGAACCGGCGGCGTGGTATGAAAATAACGGCTGGAAAGGCGGTGTCGTGTATCCTTGCGGTGCCGCGATCGTGAAGGACCGTCTTTTTGTTTATTACGGCGGCGCGGATACGGTGGTCTGTGTTGCCTCGGTAAAACTCAACGGCTTCCTCGAGCAGCTTACTTCCGCCCATCAGGAAACTGCCGCTGTGAGTTCCGCCGAACCTTCCCCGGCCCCGGCCACCGAGCCCGAAAAAGAGGAGTTCGAGGAAGCGGTCCAGGCTTACTGTTTGAAATGCCGCAAGCACCAGTTGATCAAGTACCCCTGTTTGAGGGTCCTGAAGAATAAGCGGCGCGCCGTAGAGGGTGTTTGTACGCGCTGCGGGAGCAAGGTAGTCAAGTTATTAGCGAATGCCCGGCCCGTCAAAAAGACCGTGAGTAAAAAGAAGAAAGGGAATAAGGCATGATCATCTTCAAGCGTTCCGGCGAAAATCCGGTGCTGTTGCCCAACCCTGATAACAGCTGGGAAGGAGAAGCCACTTTCAACGGCTGTTCGATTATGTATAAGGGGAAAACAATTCTCCTTTACCGCGCCGAATCCGTTTCTCCGGGTGAGGGTGTCGGGAAAAGGGTCACCTCTTCCATCGGCTATGCCGCCAGCAAGGACGGGCTCCATTTTTCCGAGCGCCACCAGTTTATCCGGCCGGAGAATGATTGGGAGCAGTTCGGCTGTGAAGACCCGCGGGTTACCAAACTGGACGATAAATATTATATTTTTTACACGGCGTTATCCAAATACCCTTTCCGGGCGGAAGGTATCAGGGTGGGTATGGCGATTACGCGTGATTTCAAAACAATCGAAGCCAAACATCCGGTGACCCCTTTCAATGCCAAAGCGATGTCGCTGTTCCCGGAAAGGATCAACGGCAAAATCGCGGCGATTCTTACTGCCAATACCGATAGCCCCCCGGCGAGGATTTCCATCGCCTATTTTGATGACGAAACCCAGCTATGGTCGGAACCACACTGGCAAAAGTGGTATGAGGCTTTGAATTCTCATGCCATCACCCTCGAGCGGTCGCCGCAGGACCAGATAGAGGTCGGCGCCCCGCCCCTCAAGACCAAATACGGCTGGCTGCTGCTTTATAGTTATATCCAGAACTACCACTGTCCCCCCGCAGTCTTTGGTGTGGAAGCCGCTCTGTTGAACTACAATAACCCTACCGAAGTGCTCGGCCACACCAAAAAGCCCCTCCTTATCCCCCGCGAGGAATACGAAAGATTCGGGCGCGTGCCGAATGTCGTTTTCCCGTCCGGCGCCATCGTCAAAGGCAAAGAGCTGCGCCTCTATTACGGAGCGGCGGACACGGTTTGCGCTCTGGCGACGATCGATTTCGACCAACTAATACGGGAAATCCTGGGGATTGAAGTCAACGCCGTCCGGCTAAAGCGCTTTTTTGATAACCCCATCCTTTCTCCCAACCCCCAGAACGCCTGGGAAGCGCAGGCGGTTTTCAATGCCGGCGTTCTCTACGAAGGCGGCAGGGTTCATCTTGCCTACCGGGCAATGTCGATGGATAATACCTCGGTTATCGGCTATGCTTCCACTGCGGACGGCACCCGCATTACGGAACGGCTCCCCAACCCTATCTACGTACCCCGCAAAGATTTTGAGGCCAAGCTGGTGCCGGGCGGCAACTCCGGCTGTGAAGACCCCCGCCTGACGCGCATCGACGACGAGATATACATGTGCTATACCGCCTATAACGGCCGGAACGTGCCGCGGGTCGCCCTCACCCACATTAAGCTGGACGATTTTCTGAACAAGCAGTGGAACTGGTCGGACCCGGTCTTGATTTCTCCTCCGGACATGCCGGACAAGGACGCGGCATTGTTCCCCAGGAAGATAAAAGGTAAATACGCTATTTTGCACCGCCTGGGAGACAGCATTTGGCTGGATTTTGTGGATGACCTCAACTTTGACGGCAACAAGTGGATTTACGGCCAGGTCCTCATGGAGCCCACGCCGATGCCCCGCGTGCACCGGAAAATCGGCATCGCCGGCCCGCCTATCGAAACGCCGTACGGCTGGCTGCTGCTTTGCCACGGGGTGACCGTCAAGGGCGCTAACTATGATGTTAAAGCGGCGCTGCTGGGTCTAAACGATCCTTTAACGGTCATCGGGCGCACCTATTCCACGATCATGGACCCGGAAGCCGAATACGAGAAGAACGGCATCGTCAATAACGTGGTCTTTTCCTGCGGGGCGGTGGTAATGGGAGATACTCTCTATTTTTACTACGGCGGCGGCGATAAAGTGATTGGAGTCGCCACCTGCAACCTTAACGAGCTGCTGGACAAGCTCCGGCCGTAGCTTAAGGATTTCTGCCTCCAGAAAAAAGTGAGTCCCCTGGTGAAAATCAGGGGACTTTTTTTATCAGTTGTTCCCGCGGGACAGGGGCAATCTCCATAAATTTGAGCTTGTAGCTAAATGGCTGCAATATTAGTGTTTGCGGATTAGTAAGAGTTTTACTATAATAGTTATGTTATTTATATGAATATCGGCTTTATAGCTTCGCACAACGGAACTAACATGCAGGCGGTTATAAAAGCGTGTAAAGAGGGCGTTTTGAAAGCAAATCCTGTTGTGGTGATTAGCAACAATGGAGATTCCGGAGCTTTATTAAAAGCAAAACGAGAAGGTATTCCGTATTATCATTTGAGCCGGAAAACACACCCGGTTCCAGAACAACTAGATAATGAAATACTAAATGCTTTAGTATCAAATCAGGTTGATTTGGTCATATTAGCAGGTTATATGTGCAGACTCGGCACTAAAACTCTGAAATATTACAAAGGAAGAGTTATTAATATACACCCGGCACTATTGCCCAAACACGGCGGCGAAGGTATGTACGGGCTCAAGGTGCATCAGGCGGTACTGGCATCTGGAGAAAAAGAGACGGGCGTCACGATTCACTTGACAGATGAAGATTACGATCATGGTGCGATTATTGCACAATCACGAGTGCCCGTATTACCCGGTGATACAGTTGAAGTCCTTTCAGAACGGGTGCTGGAACGGGAACACAGTTTCTTGGTAGAGACAATTGACAAAATTATCAACGGTGAAATTGAGTTATTCAAAACGAATAGATGATCACGTTATTTTTTTGAAATCATCGTAGAGGGGCTGGGGGTAAGGTCAACCTCTAAATCTTTTTCCTTTTCCACCGGCCGGACTGGAAATAGATGATGAAAACGACGGCGGAGGAAACCGTGTCCGCCACCAGCGCCCAGCGCACGCCGTAGACGCCCAGGTTGGCCACGTGAGGCAGGATGATGGCCAGCGGCACCCGTATGCCCCACATCGTGGTGAGGTCGATAATGAACGATATCAGCGTGTCGCCCACGGTATTCATCACATTCATCATCACCATCATCAGCCCGTTGGCCATGTAGCTGACCGTCTGGATTTTCAGGAATTTGCTAGCGATGTCGATGAGCTCCGGCTGCGGGTTAAAAACGCGCACGATATACCCCGCCCACAGCCAGATGACAATGCAGAAAAGCAGCATGATGCCGGTGAACCAGCCGATGGCCATCCAGGCGGTCCTGGCCGCGCGTTCCGGCTGGTGCGCCCCCAGGTTTTGCCCCGCGAGTATCCCCGAAGCCGAACCCAGCCCCAACGCCGGCATCATTACGAACATGTCCACCCGTGATACCAGGTTGTGGCCGTCGATGGAGAGCGTCCCGTATTTGGCGATGAAGAACATGAAAACGATGCTCCCCACGTTCATGTGGATGCCGCCGATGGCCGAAGGAATGCCGATTTTCACCGTGCGCCAGATGATGGTTTTATCGAAGCTGAAATTACGCAGCGAAATATGCAGCCGCGTCCGCCCACCGAAGAGCACCCATAGCGCTACCACGCTGCCGATGCCCTGGGTGATGACGCCGGACAGCGCCGCGCCGCTGACGCCCAGCCTGGGGAAAATCGACCAGCCGAAAATCAGGAAGGGGCAGAGCGCGATGTGCATCAGTCTGGTGGCCACGCTTATTTTCATCGGGGTCTGCGCGTCCCCGGAAGCCTGCATGATGCTCTGCGCCATGAGCCCGAAGGACATCGTGAAAGTGCCGATGAGTTCGATGCGCATGTAAGTGGCGCCGGCGGCGATGACGTCCGGCTCCAGCTTCCAGAGCTTCATGATGTCCCTCGCGAAGAGCTGGCCGATAGCCGCCATCACCAGTGAAAGCACCGTGCCGATAACGAAAGCCTGCTGGGCCACGTGGTTGGCCTGTTTATCATCACCGGCGCCGACGAACCTGGAGACCATGGCGCGGACGCCGGTGAATAAGCCCATAATCAGCGAGTTTATCAGCGAGACCACGATGCCGGAAATGCCCACCCCGGCCATTTCCGCCAGCCCCAGCCGGCCGATCCATATCATATCGATGATAGGGCCGATCATCATGATACTGGTGCTAACGGTCATCGGCCAGGCCAGGGAAAAAAGGGCGCTGTTGATGCTGCCCTTGGTCCAGTCCCGCTCGAAAGGACTTTGCTTTTTCTCAGGTTTTTTGGCTGAGTCCGTTTCTTTTATCTGACCGTCCGGGTCATTGCTTTTTTCCAACGGGGTTTGAAACTCCTTTGATACTTGGTTATACTAAGTACTACTTATTAATTAACATAATGTTTTGGTGGGCTTGGTTTAAAAAAGTAAGTATGGCCGGCTATCTTATTAATCGAAAAAGCGTTGTATAAAAGGATGGACAGATTATGCTTTTAACTCGTTTTCAGACCCGGCAGAAGGCTATTTAAAGGTATTATAATGACTTTAGCATATCGTCTGCAAATTACTTATCCATGGTGACCGGACGCAAGGCTTCAAAGATAACTTTTGATGTATAGTAATGGCAAAACTCGAAAAAACCTGAGGACACATGGTTTTTAGTATGAAAGTAGATACGATACGATTAGCTATACCGGTCTCTGTACTGCTGATTGTATTATTGTCATTTTTTTATGGTTGCAGCCAGCCAGCCGTTACGACGACAAAAACTCCAACATCGACAGTAACGACCAGCCCGCCAACGGAAAAAACAATATCGTGGGCCGAGCTTAAACAGGGGATTGCCGATGGAACGGCAGTTGCTCAAGAAATAATCAATCTGATTACGGAGAATAACGCCTGGCTGCCTCCCGTGCCTCCCGCTGGCGGAACAAGGGCACGTGTTTTATCCGAGAACGAAAAAGCCAAAATTCTTCAGTTAGCTTTGAATTTCAGCCCGGTGGTTCAGGCGCAAAGCAACAAAAACGTATTAAGCGTTGACGAACGGGATTATTTTTGGAAATCTTATAGTAATACTAACGCTGTAGAAGTCAGCAATATGTTCATGGAAAAGAAGGGTATCAGCCAGAAACTCGATGAATACCTGGGTGATAAATGCTATCCCGGAGTTTTTCTGCTATTCCATACGCAGCATGATAGCTACGCCTATGCAGGCATGAACATCGTTGTCGATCCGGAGCGGGAAAAGATACTTTACGTCGAAGGGTTTGTCACCGCTGCAGGTTTTATGCCCGATGAACCATCTAACGTGAATCCCACCTCGTTTACCTTAGATTACTGGAATGATATTCTCAATCCTTTGAACCCGAACTACGATCCCAGCATGAAATGGGGTTTAGAAGGGACCCGGTTCGGTCCCCCGTGGGATAACGTCAATGATATGCCTGGGCATTAGGTCTGCCGCCGCAAGTTTTTAGAGTTTCTCGTCTTTACCATAAGATGGCAGCACATAATCGCCGTCTTTTTTGTATTCGGGGTACTCCGGGGGTATGTAAGCCGTCCAGTCAGCCACGGAGTTGGGGTCGAGCATCTTTTTTATCTGTTGCAGCCATTTATCGTAATTATCGTAAAGCGGCCCCCAGTTCTGGTGGACGTGAGTGACCGGCTCGATTTGCAGACAGCCGCCGCGCGACGGCACCCCATAATGGCTGAAAGGGCTGCGCGGGTCGAAAAGCTCATTGATAAAATCGCGGGCGGCTTTGAGCGAAGCGGGGTCGTAAGGATCGTACTGGGCGGTGGAGATGCCCTGTGCCCCGATGGCCAGATTCTCCTCCGGCCGCCAGGAGACCATTCTCGCGCCGGAGCCCAGCGCCAGGAACATCCCGGCTTGTTCGTATCGCTTCTTGACCTCACCTTCTTTCAATGCCAGGTCTTTAAGCATCGCCGGCGAGCCGTCCGGGCTGGAGGAGGAGGGGAGAAAGTCGCCGGTGGCGCGCAGGTTCACGCCGTTCGACCACATAATGTCCGCGAAGGCCCGCGCCAGCGCCCTCGGTTCGTTAAAGGCGGGAGAAAACTCACCGCCCCATTTTTCCGTGATTAATCTAAGGCACTTTTCCTTGTATTCCAGCTCGCGCCGGGACTGCCCACCGATGACCGCCACTACGGAATTAGCCATGGAAGGCCCTTTGGCAGAGATGGTGTTGGTCATCATCGCCTGCATGGCCGCCCACTCCTCGTCATTCCCTTCGGAAAATGGGGTAGTGCCGATAATACCGATGCCGAAAGCGCAGAGGATTTCCGCGCGGCACAGGTCTTCGGAGGCAGCCAGGGTCCTGTCCAGGTCGGGGAACGAGGGGACGAAAACCTTATAGCCGTCCGGTACGGCATCCAGCTGTCCCTTGCAGGGCGCCTCACCCGGCTGCTTTTTCTGTTCCCAGTTGGCAGGGCCATACCAGGGATATAGCTTGATGGCGGCCCTGGTGATGACGCCGTGGCCGCCATTGGCGCCCGTCCGGCCTCTTAAAATACCCCGCAGGCTGAAGCCGGGCCCGTCCGCGGAGAACAAATCGCCGCCGGTTTCTCCCGTCCCCATCCTTAAAACCTCGCCAGTGGGCAGCACCCACTCCACGCCCAGGACGTTGCGCCCGTAACCGCTGGTAAAGACCATGGTGTGCTGGCAACCGTGGTGGCAACATTCCGTGGCGATGACCCCGGCGCTGTAGCCCACCCCGATCCGCCCGGTAAAGAGGCCATTTTTAGCCGCCTCCAGCTGGAGCTTGTAGACGGAGACATAAGGTTCCACCACCGCCCGCATATTTTTGGCGTCGATTTCGATAATGCGGTTCATCCTTCTAAGGTCGAAGAGGATGCCCTTGCTGTTTACCAGAGATAGAGACAGGTACTCGAAGCCGGAGGAAAAGGCTTTAAACAAAATGCCGTACTGATTGCACACCTTGACCGCCGCCGCTATTTCTTCCGTGTTAGCCGGGAGGAGCACGGCCGCGGGGCGGACGGAATGCTTTTCATCGAAGAAGAACTTGTTGCCCCAGACCTGGTTATAGGTATCCATGATGACCGGTTCCTGGTTGATGTATTCCGGCCCCACTATCGCTTCAAGGGCTTGGTATTCTTCACTGGATAATTTCATACTATTCTCCCGTTAATTGACCATTCTACTATCAGTGAGATTTCTTCGCCTTCCCTGCGGGTAATGGCTCGCAATGACGGTTAGGTCGCCATCTGTACCAGTTCCACGATGTCATAGATTTTTGTTTTGTCGCCTGATTCCTTCGCCGCATCGAGGAAATTGCGCTTGCACCAGCCGCAGGCGCTCACAATGGCCTCCGCCCCCACCGCCCCGGCCTCCTTGAGCCTTTCGTTGCCCGTCCAGGCCGCGAATTCCGGGTAAGCATCGATGACCCCGCCCCCCGCTCCGCAGCACCAGGCGTATTCCTTGATGCGGTACATCTCCATGAATTTCAGGCCGGGGATGCTTTTAAGGATATCCCGGGGTGGATCGTAAATACCGCCGGCGCCGCGCCGGAACTTCTTGGGTGGGTCATGAATGATCATCTGCCCCATCACCTTGGTTTCCTTGCCCTGCCAGTGCACCCATGGCTCACCCAGACGCCCGAGGTGGCAGGGGTCGTGGTAGGTAACGGTCAACGGCACTTTCCTGGTCAATTTAAGTTGTCCGTTTTTAATCAGGCGGTCTAAATACGGGACAAGATGGATGACCTCGATGCCCAGCTTCTTGCCGATTTTATCATAAAGCACACTAAAAGCAGCGTAGCAGTCCGAGCAGGGGGTTACCAGAGTCTTGATTCCTGCAGTCGATAAAGTTTCCATCTGGTGCTCGGCGTACTTGGTCAGCTCGCCGGCGTAGCCCAGCTCATAAGCGCGGCCGCCGCAGCAGGCTTCGTCGGCGCCCATGATGCCCACGTCGACGCCCGCTTTAAGCAATAGCTCCAGCCCGCCTCGCGCTATCGGCCACAGCTCTTTATCGAAGGCGTAGCGGCAGCCGGCGTGAAAAACGACTTCGGCTTTTTCTTCCGTCAGATTTTTCACGTCCAGTCCCTCCGCCCACCTGCCCCGGTCGGCTTTGAGTGCCTGCATCATGTTGTCTTCTTTGCGCAGTCCTTCGATGACCATCATGTGGGCGGGGACAAGCTGTCCTTCCTCGACGCATTTGATGCGCAGTTCCTGCATCAGCTGGAGGGGCTCTAAGTCCTGCTGGACCTTGCAGGAAATATCACAGGAGCCGTCCATCTGGCACCGGTAAAGCACTTCCAGGAATGTCTCGTCGATCTCAATGCGATTTTGTAATAGCGAATAAGCCATGTTGAACTTGCCGCTGGGGGAATAGGCGTGCCACAGGTACCGGGAGAGAGCAGGACAGCCTTGGATGAAGTCGATATTGCGCATGTAGCGATAGGGTATCCATTTGCAGTAGGAGCACCGCGTGCAACGCTGCATGTCATGTACGTATTCCTGCCAGGCCATGAGTACCTCCTCGGGTAGTTTTAAGTTTACAATCTACAATTGGCAGTTTCGGGGAAAGGGGTGGGGTGCTGTAAGCTGTAAGTTGTTAGCTGTTTACTGTTAACTGTCTACTGCCCACTTTCTACTGTCTACTGTCTACTCCCCTTAAAACCCCAATTTCCCGGGATTAAGTATCGTGTTAGGATCGAAAATAGTTTTAATTTTCTGCTGCATACTCCTTGTGCCTTCAGCATTACGGTAGGCTGCTTCTTTAAAAGCGCTGTAGGGGCGGGAGAAAAAGCCGCCCGCGCCGGCTATTCTTTCACCGGCCAGACCGACGAATTTTTTCGTGGCTGCGCCGGCGGCTTCCAGGGCGGGATTATAATAAATATCGAATTCACAGTGGCAGCTCGTTCCCTGCACGATGGGCTGGATGTAAACACCGGTGTTTTCCGCCGGGTATTTCTGCTCGGCGGCAAGCTCGTTCATGCTGGTGGTAAAGCCCGGCGTCTTATCGAGGGTAGTGAGGAAAAAGACCTCCGCCACCCCGCCCTTGAGCCTTGTTTTCCAATAGGGTTCGGGCGAGGGCTGGTTCAGCAATCTTGAAAATTCGGCCGTGCTTACCCCGCCGATTTTTTCCACCGGGGCAAGTTTTAAAGATTGCGCCATCGCTTTAAAGTCGGCTTCCTCGTAAGCTATTTTATCATCAGGCAGGACGCCGTATCCCTCGAAGCTGATGCAAAGTATCCAGGGCGGCAGGGACTTTTTCAGCGCCTGTATCTCTCCGGCGTTTTTCGCCATCAGGCAGGCCAGATTCAGGTTATTGAGGATAAAAAGCTTGCCGCCCAACCGGAATTTTAAGGGGCGATAAATAAGGTCGATAAGCGGCTCTAATTTGTCCGCGGGCACGAAAAGCGCCCGGCTCTTTGAGGAAAGGTAGCAGCATTTTAGTGTCGCCCAGGTAACGATGCCTATCGTGCCCTGCGCCCCGGAAATAAGCCGCTGGAAGTCCACGTGGCTGTGCCCGAAGGGGTTCATCTGCACCCTTCCCATTTCCCATTGCTCCTCGACCGTTTCCGGGCCGGAAGCCTCACCGGTGCGGAACCTGTCCCCGGTCCCGAAGACCACCTCGGCGCAGAGCAGGGGGTCGGTGCTGTCCCAGTGGTGGGACGGCATGGTGATGGGTTCTCTTTCCAGCACGCTGCCGATAACCGATTTATTCTGGCGGGGTGCGAGGGGCAGGTAAGCACAGAGGCCGTTTTTACCCAGCTCCGCCTGGAGTTCGCCGTAAGTCACGCCGGGCTCGACCATGGCCACCTTGTTACGCGTATCGACGCGGACGATTTTCTTCATGCGGGAAAGGTTAACGATGACCGCGCCGTCCTTGCACGGCACGGTGTCGCCGCGGAAATGGGGTGAGCCGGAGCTGACGGGAATGAGCGGGGTCCTGGTATCGTTCGCCCACTTAACGATGGCCTGCACCTCGGCCGCATTGGTCGGCCGCACCACGCCCGCCGGTTTAGCGCGCGGGGAAAAAGAAAGATCGCCGGAGAACTCTTCCAGGGCTTGCGGGCGGGTATTGACGTTGCCGGCGCCAACAATTTTTTCCAGTTCTTGAGCCGTCATTCGCCGCCTCCTTTCCTGTTAAAACCGGGGAAATGAAAAACAACATCGTATTACGATTATCAACCATTATGCCATCGACCTTGAGAAGTTGTCAATAAGTATTTTAAGAGAAAATGTCGAGATATCAGTTGACGGAGCAAAGCTTTAGGGATATCATCTGATAGTAAAATGGAGCGTCCGAACATGCCTGAAAACCATAAGCCGATTTTTGACGAATATTATAGTTTGTGGCTGCTGCTTTCGCAGACCCGCTCGGCAATCTTCAAAGTAAGGCACAAGAAGGTTGGGCAGTATCTTCACCCCAACCAGGCGGCGGCACTGGTCGCCATCTGGTCGCTGGACGGGCAAATAACCCCGGCCGCTCTATCGCGCCGTTTGTTCCTCGAACCGCACACCGTCTCCGAGCTGATCAACCGGATGCAGCTTAAAGGCCTGGTCACTAAAAAGAAGGACCGGGAACGGGGTAATGTCGTCCGGATAAACATCACTGAAAAGGGGCGGGAAGTCTGCCGCAAGGCGATGGGGCAGGAACTTATCCATAAGTTCCTATCGAAGCTGTCCGCGGGCCAGCGGGAACAATTGCGCGCAAGTTTGACGGTATTGTACCAGGCGGCGCTGGAGGAGCTGGGAATCGAGGGGGAAGCACCGCTATTGAACGGTGGCGAGAAGGATAAACACTGATTCAAATACACCGCTTTTATATCGACCAGGTTAACGGGGAGACAGCCTTACTGACGGATTCCGCCCAGCTGCATCATCTGAAAGACGTCATCCGTCTGAAGGTCGATGACGAAGTTAATGTTTCCGATGCCGCCGGGAATGATTATACCGGCGTGATTACGGCCATCGGGAAAAAGCAGGCGGAAATAAAAGTGCAAAAAAAATTGCCGGTGCCTGGAACATCGCCAAAGCTGACTCTGGCCTGTGCCGTTCCCAAAGGCAGCCGCCTGGACGAGGCCATCGACCACCTGACGCAGCTGGGAGTCGAGTGTATCATCCCGATGCAGACGGAGCGGGGGGTGGTTAAGCTCGATGACGCGCGGGCGGATGCCAGGTTAGAACGCTGGCGGAAAATCGCCCAGAGCGCCGCCCGCCAGAGCCAGCAGGCCAGGATAACCGCTATCGCTCCGGTAACGTCGTTGGCAGACGTTGTCCATAACTCTAAAAACTACGACCTCAAGCTGATACCCCACCTTACCGGCGAACGCCGGACTCTCAAGGAAGTTATCAACGCCGCCCGGCCGCAAAATATCATTGTGCTGATCGGGCCGGAGGGGGACTTTACACCGGCGGAAGTGAAGCTGGCGCTGGACAACGGTTTTCTCGCGGTTTCACTGGGGGAAACGGTGCTGCGGGTGGTCACGGCGGCAGTAGCGGCGGCCAGCTATATCAAACTGGCATCCGGCAACTAATCCCTTGTTGTTCGGAACTTAGTAAAGATTCTATTGCGAATAAAAAAGGACGGGCGGCGCGTACGCGCCGCCCCTCTTTATTTTCCGGCAAGCCAGGAGATGGTTTTTTATTTTCCCGTGATGGGGTGTTTGTAGTGATACGGCACGTTATCTTTGTGGTAGGGGTAAGGGTGGAACGCGGTGGGCGGGGCATCGGCGTCCGGTAAGCCCATCCAGCCCATCAGCGGGAACTTCAGCCAGCCGTCTTCGAACGGAGTACAGAAGGTGTTGTTCCAGTGCAGCAGGGACATTTTCCACTTATTGTCTTCCTTGACGTATTTGTTCTCATAATAACCGTGGAGCCATTCCTGCCGGTTGTAAGCGCCGGCCGGTTTGGCTTCGCAGAGCCAGGTCTGCCAGCGTCCTTTGGCCGTTTTGCCATCGGACGCCACATCAATCACGCCGCCGATTTGCATTACAATATATTGTTGCCAGGGCGGGGTCATTCGTCCTTTATCGCCGCCGTGGAACATATCCCAGTAAATGTGCCGTATGCCCTTTTTACCGTAGAATACGCCATGGTCGACGATTTCCACTGACTCCGCGTTTTCCGAGAACAGGTCGACGATTTCCGCCCACTTGTTATTATCGAAGTAATAGCCGTATTTTCTTTGCAGGTGCTCGATCTCCTGAATGTCCTCCTGCAACTGTACTGCTTTTTCCAGCTCTTCCAGATTCATTTTTCACCACCTTTTAGCATATTTATGCACCGGTAACCGGGTGTTTGAAAGGATAGGGGACGTGGTAGCCGGAGGGGTAGGGATGATAAGCGGTGGCGGGGGCATCGGCGTTGGGGAAAGGGGTATCGGAAAGCTTGGGGACTTTCAGGAAGCCGCGCTCGAAGGAGGTCCAGTAGATGAGGTTCCAGTGGAGCTTCTTGAAATACCAGTGTCCGTTTTCCTTGATATATTCGTTATTGTAAACGCCGAACTGCCAGGTCTGTTTCCTGGTGCCGCCAAAGGGCCGGCACTCGAACGATGGGGTGTACCAGCGGCCGGTGGCCGTCCTGCCGTCCGGGGCGACATCGATGACGCCCTGCGATTGCATCACCTCGAAGAATATCCAGCCGGGCCGGGGCATACCTACCATCCCGCCGTACATTTTCCGCACCGCTGCCTTGCCCCGGAACACGCCGTGGTCGGTAATTTCCACGGACTCGGTGTTCTCGGAGAAAAGGTCGATGACCTCCTGATACATACAGTTATCGAAGTAATAGCCATAGATTTTTTGCAGGTTTTCAATTTCCTGGATATCTTCCAGCAATGTTACCTGCTTTTCCAGCTCTTTCAGGTCCATAATTTTACCTTTTCTTTATTTACCTGTGACGGGGTGCTTAAAATGCACGGGGAAGTGGACGCCGGAGGGATAGGGGCGCCAGTTGGTGGGTGGGGCATCCGGCGGGGTCTCACGGCTGGGGCCGTTGTGGCCCACGACGGGGGTCTTGAGCCAGCCGTCCTCGTAAGGTGTGCGGAAATTGAGGAAGAAATGGAGCTTCTTGATTTTCCACTTCCCGTCCTCTTTGACATACTCGTTCTCATAGACGCCGTGTGCCCAGAGCTGCCGCAGGTCTCCCTCGTGTAGGGTCAGGGTGGGGCGGGCTTCCACGAAAAAGCCATACCAGCGGCCCTTGGCGGTCTTACCGTCCGGCTCGACGGTGACGACGCCCTGAATCTGCATGCCGATGGACATGTAGCCGATTCTGGGTTTGGCGTCTTTGCCGCCTTTAAGCAGGTCGATGTAATAGCGGCGGACGCCGGCCTTGCCTTTGTAGACGCCGTAGTCGCATTCCTCGACGGACTCGGCATTATCGCTGAAAAGGTCGACCACCTTTTCCCATTCCTCGTAGTCGCGGTAATAGCCGTAAATCCGCTGCAGCCGTTCAACCTGCTTAATGTCTTCCAATCGCTGTATCCTTTTTTGCAGCTCTTCCAGTGTCGCCATGCTTACCTCCTTGTATTATTGATTTGCGAAAACTTACTCCAAAGCGGAAAAAGTCAACCCATTATAGCTTGCCCTGCGTACAACATCAAGGGGAATAATGATGGAAAATATTGAATTGCGTATTATTTTCCGTTGTTTTTCAGTCTGTCCCGCTTCACAACGGAAGGTTTTTAGATTATAATAAAATTTTTGCCGTTTTGCCCGGAAACATAAGTGAAAATTAAGGAAGGTATGTAGAAGTGAAAACGACCTGCTATAAAAATGCCGCGGACTTTCTGGCGGCGGCGGGCAAATACCTGGCCAGTAACGAGGCACGCTACGCGCTCATTAACGGCATCGCCAAAGCGGTGGCAATAAATCCCCACCGCTACGGCACAGCTGACCCGTGGTTCTGTTCCGTCGGTACGGGGAAGGATATCAACGCCGCGGCGATAAGAACGCCGCCTTACATGGTTTTACTGGCTTATTTCTCCGGTAATATTGAGGCTATCGCTGAAGAATTGGTTCACGCTGTGGCTAAGGATTTTGAGGCTGTTCCGGGGGTGGTGGCGGATAAAGAGCTGGGCGATATCTTCGCCGGTCTGTGGTGCCAAAAGTACGGGGCCAGGATTACTCACACCCAGGCGCAGAGGATTTACAAACTGGTAAAGGTAAATAACGTTCCCCTGGCGCCGGGCAGATTGCGCGTGGCGACCATGGCGGACAAAGAGCTGGTGATAAAGTGGGCCCATGCGTTTCACATCGACGTGGGCGGGGAAGTAAGACATGCGGCGGAAGGCGATCCCACTCCGGGGTTGGAGCAGGGGTGGGTATTTTTCTGGGAGGATGGCGGCAGGCCGGTTGCCATGGCGGTGAAAACCCGGCCCACGGAGAAGGGGATAACGGTGGGTGGGGTCTATACGCCGCCGGAGCTAAGGGGCAAAGGCTACGCGACATCCTGCGTGGCGGAGCTTTCGCAACAAATCCTGCAAAGCGGCCTGGAATTCTGCACGCTTTATACGGACCTGGCAAATCCCACTTCAAACTCGATTTACATGAAGATAGGGTTTAAGCCGGTATGCGACTCCGTGGAATATACCATTGAAAAATAGATCAAAATTCCAAACTCAAATCTCAAAGCTAAGGCTTATAGCTTAGTGCTTATAGCTTAAAGCTAACGGTCTATCTAAAATCCTTAGAAGGCAGGGCTTTATCCAGGCCGGTGAAGGCCTCCGCTTCGTTAATGACCACGTTGCAGGTGCCCTCGCGGCGGGTGAGCCTTCCCCGGATAATTAAAAACGCCGAGCGGAAGGTATGCTCGTAGCGCTCGTAGACCTGCCCGAAGACCATGCACGGTATGTGCCCGAACTCGTCCTCCAGTGTGATAAAGACCACCTTGCCGTGGGGCCGCTGGCGGCGGATGACCAGCCCGGCGGCGGTCACCGGGGCGCCGTCGCGCAGCTTTTCGATGTCCCGGCTGGTGCGGTAGCCCTTGCTGAAGCGCGGGCGCAAGCGGGACATGACGTGCCCGGCGGGGAAAAGGCTCAAAACGTCATACTCTTCCTTCATGCTCTCCCAGTCGCTCGGTCTGGCCAGCGGCACCATGTCCTGCTCGACGGGCAGGGGGAGGGGCAGTTGAGAATTGATGGGTCGGTAGCGCAGGCCGATTTCCCATTTCACCTTGCGGCGGTTCGGCTCCAGGCTATCAAAGGCGCCGGCGCCGGCCAGGTTGAGGGCGACCTCCTCCAGCACGCCGGTGCGCTCCAGGAACTCCCCGATGGTCTTAAAAGCGCCGCCCTTTTGCCGCCCCGCTTCGATAGCTTTAGCGGAGGCTTCCCCCAGGCCGGTGACGTTGAGGAAGCCGAGACGCAAATTGTCATTCTGAGGGAGTCCTTCCGCGGCAGGACGACCGTGAGAATCCCGGGGTGGGGCGAACATTAAGCTGTCCGCACATCCTCCCCCGGATCCTTCGCTGCGCTCAGGATGACAGACCTGATGACAACCGTTAATGGTCTCTATCGTGCATTTGGACCGGCTTAAATTGATGTCCGGGTTCAGCACGGTGATGCCGTGGCGCCGGGCGTCCTCTTTCAGCGTTTCCAGATTGTAAAAGCCCATCGGCTGCTGATTGAAGATGGCCACGAAGAACTCCAGGGGATAGTAATACTTGAGCCAGGACGCCTGGTAGGCGGTGACGCCGAAGGCGAAGGCGTGCGACTCCGGGAACATGTACTGGCCGTTGAACTTTTTAAAGACCTCCTCGGCGGCGGCGGCATCGGGATGGCGCTCCAGGGCCCCGGCGAGGAATTTTTGATGGTACTGCGCGATGAGCTCCTCGTTATGCCGCCGCCCGAAAGCGCGGCGGAGGCGGTCCGCCTCGGAGGGGGCAAAGCCGGCTACATCTATC
Source organism: Dehalococcoidales bacterium (assembly GCA_050018395.1). Taxonomy (GTDB): domain Bacteria; phylum Chloroflexota; class Dehalococcoidia; order Dehalococcoidales; family RBG-16-60-22; genus RBG-13-51-18. Next base: position 12,183 of record JBEKAC010000029.1, on the reverse strand, counting down.
GCCAGCTGGTTGACCTGGTCCTGGAACAAAATAATACCCAGCGTACGCTCTAAAGACCGTTTTTCCAGGGGGTGGTCGTAAGTGACCGGCCTTCTTTTGCTGCGCCGCGCCAGGTACTCCTGCACGCCGTGGTTCACGCCCACCCCCGGCCTGACCGCTGCCACCTCATGTGCCATATCTAAGAGATTACGCGGCTTGAGCCGGGTGATGTTCTGCATCTGCGCGGCAGACTCCACCTGGAAGATGCCGATGGTATCACCACTACAGAGCATATCGTAAACTTTAGCGTCCTCGAAGTCGATGCGGGACATGTCGATTCTCTCGCCGGTGCGGGCTTTAATCATTTCGATGGCGTCCTGGAGCTGTGAAAGGGCGCCCAAAGCCAGGAAGTCGATTTTCACAAAGCCGGCGTCGTCGATGCTGTCCTTGTCCCACTGGCAGACGTAGCGCCCCTCGATAGCGCCCCGCTGGACGGGCACGATATCGATGAGGGGCGTGGAGGAAAGAATCATGCCGCCCGGGTGCTGCCCGGCATAGCGGGGAAAACCGTCCAGCTCCGCCGCCAGCCGCACCAGGTCGCGCCAGACCGGGGCGTCAATCTTATCTTTAAAGTTAGGCATCCGCTCCATCTTGCCGACGAGCTTCCTGGCGCTGCCCCAGTCCGCCTGCTTGGCCAGGTGGCCGATTTCCACCTCCGGCAGGCCTAAAGCCTTGCCCAGGTCCCGCACCGCGCCTCGAATCTGGTAAGTGGCGATGGTGCCGGTGAGGACGGCGTGCTGCCAGCCCCACTTTTGATGCGTGCGCAGGATAAGCTCCTCGCGGATGGAGCGGGGAAAATCGAGGTCTATATCCGGCACGTTGGACATGGTGTCGGCGGGAAGGAAGCGCTCCAGGGAAAGGCTGTACTTTAACGGGTCGATGTGCGAAAGGCCGATGAGGTAGCCCGCCAGTAAAGCCACGGACGAGCCGCGGCCGCGCCCCGGCGGGTTCTCCTCCAGCGTCAGGGAAGGGTCGCTCAAGCCCAGGTCGATCATCACCTCGCGCCCCAGCTTGATGACCTCGTGGTACATCAGGAGGAAGCCGGCCAGGCTGTATTTCTTGATCAGGGTGAACTCTTCATCCAGGCGCTTTTGTACGGCGGGCGTGACGGAGCCGTAGCGGCGGACGGCGGCCTCGTAGCAGAGCTTTTCCAGGTAGGTTTGTGGTGTATAGCCCTCCGGGGTGGGGTAGTCCGGGAAGATGTAGCTCAAGTCCTTGGTCAAATCCAGAGTGCAGCGTTCGGCGATTTTCACGGTATTTTCCAGGGATTCCGGGCAGTCTTTAAAGAGGGCTGCCAGCTCCTCCACCGGCCTTAAATAATACTCGGAGTTGGGGCGCCTTTCCCGGTGTGTCTCTTCCAGGCTCTGGCAGTTCTTGACCGCCACCAGGCAGTCTTGGAGTTGGTGCCTTTCCCGGACGTGGTAGTGGACGTTGCCGGTTGCAACGACATTTGCCCCCGTTTCTTTGGCCAGCTTGAGCAGGGCGATATTGCGCGCCGTGTCCCCGAAAGCCAGGTTCTGCTGGAGCTCGATGTAGTAGTTCTCTGCCCCAAACCAGTCGAGGTACTGTTTGATGAGGCGGCGCGCTTCGCTCAAGCGGGATTTGGCTGCCAGCTGCGCCAGCTCTCCTCTGGGGCAGCCGGAGAGGGCGATCAGGCCGGCAGCGTGCTCCGGAATCAACTTGAGGGGCAGGGCGGGGTCATTACGCTCGCCGGAGTTCTGGGCGGCGGTAATCAGGCGGCAGAGGTTGCTGTAGCCTTTTCTATCCTGGGCCAGCAGGGTTAAGTGATAGCCTGAAGGGCTGTCATCCTGAGGGAGTTCCGCCTCGTCCTTACGACCGAAGGATCCAGGGGAGGAGGCGATGGTTATCTCCGCGCCGGTGATGGCGTGCATCTCTAACGATTTGGCCAGCTGGGCGAAGCGCATTGCGCCGCAGAGGTTATCGTGGTCGGTGACGGCCAGGGCGCGGTAGCCGAGGTCTTTGGCGCGCAGCATCAGCTCTTCCAGCGACGAGGCACCGTCGTGGAAGGAGTAATAGCTGTGGCAATGAAGCTCGGCGTAAGACATAGTTTAAATAACCAATAAACAAGATACAAGCACCAAATTAAAGCTTTTAGCTTATAGCTGTTAGTTACCCCGCCCCTTTTCCCCGCCCTGCCGGAATGACATAATGCTTAGAACTTCGACCGTTGTTTGACGGCATCCAGCGTCTTTTTGCAGGCCGGCGCCATCTTAAAGAATGCATCCGTTTTATCACAGGAATAATCGCTGCACCAGCCGCAGTTTTTCACGCCTTTTGCCTGCCCGCATTTTCTTATAGCGCAGACATTGAGCTGGCCGATGGTCTTTACCGTGTCCGGCAGGCAGCCGTCACAGTTAATATCTTCCGGCTTGAATTGGTGATGGTATTTTTGCGTCCATTCCGCGGCGACTTCCTGCCGCATTTTGTTGTCGTTCTTGTGCGTGGCGATGTAGGCGCCGCAGTCCGTGCAAACCAGTCCGCAGTAGGCAATCATTTTTTCCATTTTATCCTCCTCTTTCCTTTTAAAACTTATAGCTTATAGCTTTAAGCTGTTAGCTGTTAGTTACCCCGCCCCTTTTCCCGTTTCTTCTCCCCGCCGGGGGAGAAGATTAAGATGAGGGGGAACATTGGATTAAATTGGTGTCTTCACCCTCACCTAGCCTCTCCCCTCAAGGGAGAGGAATAATAGGTTTTATTTTATTTGTGTTTTTGATTTTTGAGATTTGAGATTTGATTTTCCCCTTTAATATTCCTGCTCGTACCAGCTCCCGCTGACGAGGTCTTTATAGAGCACCATGCGCTGCCAGGAGGCCAGCAGGACATTATAGTAGAGCCGGGAGACCGGCGCGGCGCGCCACCACTCATCGTCGATGCGCCATTTATCCTCGATGGACGCGATAGCCTGCCGCTGCTTGAGCCTGACGGCAACAGGGAGGCCGGCGGCGTCCTCTGCCACCTTTAAAGCTTCCGGCGCGTTTACCGGTTTGTAGGCGTCAGCGCGTAGCGTCTTTCCGGTATTCTCGACCACGGCTCCACCTCCTTTACCTTATAGACCTGCGGGTTACCCAGCTTGAGCTCCAGCTGCTTGATGTCTTCCGCCAGGTGCTCCTGCGCTCGGATATCGGAAAAGAGGCTCTTCTGCCGCCCGCGCGGGTAGCCCAGGCCGGTAATTTTAATGCCCGCCTGCTCGACGGGGCCGGGCTGGGGATATTCCTCCAGGATGCGCTTGAGGCGGGTGACGGCGCTCTTGACCTCCATGGCCGGCTCTTTAAAATTAGCGTTCTTTTCCCAGTGCTCCGCGTTCCAGCTGCGCGTCCAGAGAGTAAGGCTGCGGATGCCCCGCCCCTTGAGGGCATGGCCGTGAAAGATGTTGCCCAGCAGCGATTCCACCGCCACCAGTATGGCGTCCAGGGAGACGGTGACCGAAGGTAGGGCGGCGCTCGCCTCGATGGTTTCCTCCATGAAGCGGGGGTAAAGGGGGGTGGCGTCTTTACCGCGGGAAAGCTCCCATATCCTTTTGCCTTCCGGTCCGAACTGCGACTGGAAGGGGCCGGGCGGCAGGGCGGCCACCTGCCCGAGGGTGTTAAGCCCGAAGTCCCGCAGCTTGCCCCGGCTTTTGAGCGATACCGGCAGGATATCGCAGGAAAGGTCTTTAAGGAAAATGTCCACGTTACCGCTCAATACCTGGCAGCCGTCCGGCGGGCTATAACGTGCCGCCAGGGAAGCCAGGAACTTGTTGGCGGCGATGCCCATCAGGGGGGCGAAGTCTTTAACGACGCCCCTGACGGCGGCGGCGAGGGCGTTATCGTCCGGGTAAATCAACTGGAGCCCGTCCGCGCCGAGGTAAATGCAGCCCGGGTCGGCGCCTTCCACCAGGGGGCTTAGCTGCTCCAGGGCGTCCAGTACTTCGTTAAAGACCGCCGCGTAATAGGGGGTATCGGCGAGGAGCAGACCGGCCTCGCCGTGAAGGGCGAGCGCCTGCTGAAGGGGCATATCCGGCAGCAGCCCGGTAAGGTCCGGGGAAAAGTCCGTGACCAGCTTCTGCGAGCCCTCCGTAGAAGTGACGATAGACGGCCGGCCGGCCAGCGCCGGATGCCGGCGGAGCTCGCAGCGCCAGGCAAAATGGGGCAGCAGTACGCAAAGAATTTTCATAGAACACCTTAGCAGATATATTATATAGAACAAGTGTTCTATTGTCAAGCCCTTGGGTATGGTGGAGAGGGGATGAACGCGGCATTTACGATGACAAGGAGTGGCGGCTAAATAGCAGAATGGACGAAATACAGCAGGAGAACGGCTATCACCAGTAAGAACCAGTATAAAGACGGCACGGGACCCCACCACGTTTTATGCCACCAGATTTTTCCCTGGCGGAAGTTTTTTATCCCGAAGTACGGGTTAAAGGCGAACCACAGGAAATCCTCGAGCAACACCATCCCGACGTAAAAGCCGAGCAGCAGGCATTCCCGTCGCCAGCTCCAGGAAACGAAGAAAAGCGGCAGGTGCACCAGCGCGATGATGAAAACAGTCATGAAAACATGGTAGCCGGTGAGCGGGCGGCCGCCGGCGATTTTTACCAGCCAGCCCTTTTCGATACGCCAGCCGGGGGATTTGGCCGCCCAGCCGTCCTTGCCTTCGATCTGTATCTCCCAATGGGCGAGGATAAATGCCATGAAGACCATGAAACCCAGGAGTCCATAAAACATAAAAAAATCCTTTAACCCATGGTAAATTTTAGCTTGCGGTAATGTCAAGAGGATAAAGCTATTCGGCAACAGGAATTATTTGAGAGAACAGAAAGGAGGGTAAAGGGAGGGAGGCCATTAAAAACAGGTCATTTTCTGTGTGCCAGAGTATGCAGAATGACTCCGGTGAAGAGGCACAGGACGCCGATGATAAAAAAGAGTACGGAAAGCATCACGGTGCCGATGGGGAGGAGGTTGGAGGCGGTAAACAGTTGTACCGACCTGATGCCGGCGATGAGGCCGCCCATGGTTAAAGCGCTCCCGACAATGCCGAAAAAGAAGAGGGGTTTTCTCTCGGAGATCATGTTCAGTATCTGGGCCAGCACGCCGAGTCCGTGCTGCCAGGGGTTCAAGGTCGAGGTGTTGCCCTTATACTGCACGGTAATGGGGACTTCGGTCATTTTCAGGTTTTTCTCCTCGGCGATGGCAATCATTTCCTGCTCGACGGCGAACCCCTTCTGCTTGACATCCAGCTCGGCGATGGCCCTGGGCGAAAAGGCCCGGAACCCAGACTCGGTGTCGGTTATTTTGGTACTGGTCAGCAAACGGTTGGAAAACCGCAGCACCTTCTGCCCGGCGCGGCGGTAGGTGGGGATGCTCTTTTTGACGGACTGCCGGGAGCCTATTACCAGGTCGTTGCCATCGAGCACCGCCTGGACCAGCCGCGGGATTTCGTCGGGGTTGTGCTGGCTATCGGCGTCCAGGACTACCAGCACATCGGGCATAGTGTTCCTGGCTTCGCTGAAGATACTCTGCATGGCGGCGCCTTTGCCCTGGTTTTGCGGGTGGACGATGACGCTGGCCCCGGCCAGCCGGGCGGTCTCGGCGGTGGCATCGGTGCTGCCGTCATCCACCACGATTACCTTCGCGGCGTATTTCCTGGCTTTAAGCACCAGCGTGCCGATGAACCGTTCCTCATTATAGGCGGGCATAGCGACGATCACTCTGGAGTTGTTCATAGCATCTTCTTACCGACTTGAGTATATTTAAGCTCTAGTCATTAGTCAGGATTATTATACATCAAAAGCGGGCGGGGGTTAAGCTAAGTGCTCTAGAAAATTTCAAGCAGCCGGCTTTAGTAAATAGAGAACTTAAGATGGTAGAATTAACCCGTGCTGCCCGAGAACGCGACTGAAGAACGCCGCCGGTTCAACTACGGCTGGGTGATCGTGGCTGCCTGCACCCTGCTGTTAGCCATAACCTACGGCCTGCTATACAGCTACAGCGTCTTCTTCAAGCCGCTGGCGGAGTTTTTCCACCGGGACAGGGAGACATTATCCGCCGTATATTCCGTTTCCTTTATCGTGCGGGGAGCGGTCTCGGTAGGCGTCGGCTGGCTGGCGGATAAATACGGGGCCGCCCGAATCATGGCCTTTTGCGGCGTGATGCTGGGGTTGGGTCTGGGCCTTTCCAGCCGCGTTAATACGCTGTGGCAGTTCTACCTCACCTACGGCGTCATCGAAGCGATAGGGTTGAGCGGTACCTTCGGCATCGGCACCGCGATGGTCGCCCGCTGGTTCACGAAAAACCGGGGGCTGGCCCTGGGTATCGTTTCCACGGGCTCCGGCCTGGGCACGCTCTTGATTGTCCCGGGCGCCCAGCGGCTGATAAACACCGTAAAATGGCCGGAGACATTTCTCATTTGCGGTATCGCGGCGGGCGTGATGATGATAGCACTATCTTTCCTTTTACGCCCGGCCCCACAAAGCGCTCCCGCGGAGAAAAAACCCTTCGCCAACACCGAACCCGGTGATGCGAGCCAAGGACAGGGTGCAGAGACGTCCATTAAACAGGCGGTTAAAGACCCGCGCATGCTACTGTTCATGGGCTCGCAGCTGCTGTTCTTTTTAAGCATCCAGATAGTGATGGTGCACCTGGTCAGCTACGCCACGGACTCCCATATCAGCGCCCTCGTGGCGGCCACTTTTATCAGCGTTATCGGGGTGGTGAGCATCGGCGGGCGGCTCTTGACCGGAGCCTGGACGGACAAGACCGGGATTTATAAAACGCTCATATTTACCCGGATTTTCCTGGTGGCCGCTTTTGTTTTCCTGCTGTTTACGCGGTCTGTGTGGTCGTTCTATCTTTTCGCGGTGCTCTTCGGGATACCCTACGGTGGGGAAATTCCCCAGATCCCGCTATTCGTCGGTAAATACTGGGGAACAAGGTCGATGGCAACGCTAGTGGGGCTGAACACATTCGTCATCACCGTTGGTGGGGCAATAGGGTCGTGGGGGGCGGGCAAGATTTACGATGCTACGCAGAGCTACCGGGAGGCTTTTATTGCCGGGGCAGTCGCCGGCCTGATTTCACTGGCCCTGATCTTGATATTGAGGCAACGGACCAGCAAGACGGCGTAGACGATGTAAACTCACGTTTCAGGATTTTTCTTTTTGCTAGCAATCGCGTCATTTGTAGGCGAATGCCGCGTTTTTAGTAATATTAATCTGCCCTTTGAAATCTTTGAGTTGATAACAGTCACTCCAACCCATTTAGGCATTCAGTTACGCGATACCCAAACGAGGGTCCAAGTCAATGATTTTGGCTATTTTAACCATATCAACGTTACATTCATCACAGAGGAGTGCTAATTCATTGATAAAAATCCCATTGGCCGGCAGGAAAACGTTCGAAAAAACTTTGACAGCTCAGTTGTCCGGCTATTACAGGAGACCGGTAACGATTTAAACAACTGATAAAGCTCGGCCACAGCCGCGGCGTCAGATGAGATGACGACCACGTGGCGGGTTGAAAAAGTCATAAACTGCGGCGCCTTCCCGCAAGAACTCCAGGTTGGAAACCACCGTGAAGCTGTATCCATTATGGCCGTTTCTAGTGAGTGTTTCCGCCACCAGTTCGGCCGTGCCAACAAAAGCCGTGCTTTTTATAACAATGATCAATAAGTTGCGGGCCGTTTCTGCAATAATCTTGACGGCGGAATGCAACGCCCTGACGTCCGGCTTATCGGAGCGGGTGGAAAGCATGCCCACGGCGATAATAACGAATTTAGCGCCGTGGGGCCTGTATCGGGTTGTTGGTTAGAGTTATCCTGGTTTCCTGGTGGTGGCGCGTCAGAGTTCTTCTAGACTTGGCTCCATGATGGGCATTTCGTCTTTTCCCATGGCATTCAATTTAGCTTTGGGAAACTCCAGCAGGTTCATCTTATGCCCCAATTCAGCAAAGCCGACGGCTGAACCGTGTCGATGTAATTTGCCCCGATGACACTTATATTGATTAAGGCATATTCTTCTTGTCCTGGTTCGGCGATGGTTTAATAGGGTAAGAGTTTCTGCCATAAAGAAGAAAGGCATTGATGACTTCTGGGTCAAAGGTTATTTCCGAGCCTTTGATGATCTCCTGCACTGCCGCTCTGGGTGTCTTTGATTTAGCAGGAATTGGGTTATATGTCATATATTCATAAGTGCGGACAACAGCCAATATCTTGGCTCCCAGCGGGATTTCTGCTTTCCTGGTCCCGGATGCGCCGCCGTTATTGCAGTATTTTTCATAACTATAAGAAATGAGATTGAGGGGTGATTTCAGGAAATCGATAATTGATAAGGCTTTCCAGATAGGTTTAAAGCGGGTTTTCAGGGAATTAGCTATCTCGGTAGACGCAACAATTTCCAGTTCAACCATATCGGTTTGGGATAACACCAGCCCCAAATCCTTGAGTAGCGCGGCATGCCAGAGTGCTTGTCGGTCATCCGCGTTCACCTTTAGTTCGGTGGCAATGGCCAGAGCATTCCTGGCGACACGCCGGGCGCTTTCAAGGTCGAAGAGATAACAGGTATTAACCGTCCGGGCTATTTCCTGGCACATATTTACCAGAGTTTCTATGGTGTGCACCTGCTCGATTTCACGCTGAAGCCAGCGTTCCTGACAGGCCTCGAGCTGGCTGCAATAGTCTTCAACCAGATAAAGCGAGCGGTTGCACAATATGCCCAGTTCCTGGATGCGGTAGCGCAAGTTATCGAAACAGCTGATGACACTATCTGGCAGTTCACCGGTAAGCGAAGTAGTAAGGTGCTGTAGCTTTTTAATTTCCGCCCGGGTATGTTTCCGGCTGATATCAGTGGCCAGCACTAGGGCATTGACTTCCTGCATCGAACCCTGCCAGCTCTGGGGTAGCACTATCATGTAAGCTATACCCTGCCCCGGCGTGCTGGTAATTTCCAGAGTACCGTCCATACCCTGTATCAGGATTTTAGCCAGATAAATGCGGCTCCACCGGGTATCATAAGCGCCGTGGATAAGCTGCCCCTGGAGGAGCTGGTCGATCATTTGTTGCGGGATATGATGATTGGCGTTGGTAATGGCGATTTTTATACTTTGGTCTCTGGTGGTGGCTGTCTTAATCTGTATCAAATCTCCGTCATTGCTTGACTGCACTTCGCCTTCTACAAGATAAAACAGGCTCTGTGCCAGGCTCTTGCCATCTACCTGGATATTTTCCACATCTTCCGCCCCCTGGATTTTGATGGCGATATTACGATTTTCCGTTTGTCCCTTTACCTGGTCGCATACCCAGTCCAGATAGTCTTTGAGAATTATTTCTCCCGGGATGCTGTGTACCAGGGGATAATTGCGTAGAATTATGCTCTCCGTCATACCTATAACGTTATCGAGTTTGTTGACGCTTTCCCGGATATTATCGACCAGTTTCTGGCCACCGTTGTTTTTGTTCTTTGGTTCCGTTTCAAGATTTATTAACGAATCTTCTAGTGTTGCAAGAGGGCTCTTGATGTCTTTGAGCAGACGCGCTAGCCAGTCAGATATGCCTTGCAGGGCCTTAATTTCTTCCAGAGGGCCGGGAACGAGGCTAATGGGGAAGCCGATATTATCCGGCGGGATATCGCTTTTCTTAAGATCGAAAAATGACCGGAGTCCCGGGTAGTTCCGCAGGCGGGCAAGCTGCGCTTCAGAGATTTTCAGGACTTCCTCGAAATTCTGGAATGAGTAAATCTCATTGGTTATAACTACCGCCCTCAGTTTCACAGATGGAGCCTGCTCCACTGTTTCTAGATTTTTCTCCTGTGAAGGGACTCCTTTGGCATGATGCAAGCTCCCGGCACGTAATTCAAATTCGGCAAGAATACGGCGGCACACGGTTCTTACTTTCGAGACTGTGGTGACCACCATCACATTTCTACCGCCGGGATATCCGATGAAATCGCTCTGGTTACCGTGCTGCGCCATCGCTTCGCGGCTGATGTCTGCGAGCAGCTGGAGGATCTGTTCATCCTGCGAGTATTCAGTTGTGTGGGCGAATACACCGGGAGAATCAATATTCAGATAAACTATGGCGAATATTTTGGATTTTTCAATCAGGCTGTTTATCTTATTGGTTAATTGAAGCCTGTTCAGTAGTTCGACGGAAACGTTCATTTCTCTCTGTCTCTTTTCGTTAGATGTAGCACCGGGCCAGAGGCACTATATACTAATTTGCAAAAACATCAGAATTTTAAAGGCATCACCTGCCAGTCTATTTTCTTTTACCATAAATACGTTGACATTTCTTTTTTTTCATCATAAAAGTTGCCAGTTAGAACGTTGTTTGTGACCAGTAAGAAAAGGGTTAGAAAAAAGTGTCTTACTTTCAGGAGAAATTAATTCAGTGACCTCTCCCCCGAAAACTGATCCACTCTCCCAAAACTGGGTCAAAAATGAAGATCTTTTTCAGGATGCTAAAATACTGCGGAAGAGCAGCCTGACAAAAAAATCTCAATACACCTCGGAACAGATTGTGTTTGCTCTATGGCAGGCTGAATCAGGTATACCTGTTGATGAAATAAGCCAGAAGCTGGGCATCGTCGAGTAGACGTTTTACTGGAGAAAGAAGAAATATGTCGGCCTGGGTGTTGCCCAGGTAAGGTGATTATAGATCCAAGAAGGAGAAAACCGGAAGCTGAAACAACTGGTGGCTGACTTGAGTTTGGATAAACAGATACTTCAGGATGTATTAAGAAAAAAAGATTGAGGCCTGCTTAGTTCCGTGAATAAGGGTATAGTGGTTACAGATTTGCTACGGAGTAAGAGTACTGAGGGTAGGCCAGTTGTTCGAATGCTCCACAACGATCTATCCCTATAAAAGCGTGGAAGTATCTCTTTATTTTTGTATCTAAAAGGCGAACACCACAATCTTGAGCAGGTCATAACATGAAACTGGCTCAATTTTTGGGACGTAGGTTACTATCATTTAACAATTCCTTAATATACTGCAAAGTTTCGTTTACTCTGATTTGACGACAATCGATGCAAACGTATTCGAGCTCTGCTACTAATAATCGGTCGACCTCATGTAGCTTTCCACAATCATGGCATCTTTGATATTTTTTATTTTCATCCAAGCTATTATTTCTTCCCTGGCTATTTTCTTCAATCGTCATAGTTTTTCCTAAATTCCAAAATATTACTCGTTTACTTTTCACTTTAAATCATGTTAGCGTAAAGTTGGATTTCGGTTTAGACAATGTAAGAATTCGGCATCAGTCAAAATGTGGTTATGGTTTTTTCCTCGCGGGATTGACAGACATCTTAGCTGACCGTTGATCTGCTCCCCCAAAACTAGGCCAAAAATGAAGAGATTTTTCAGGATGCTGAAATATTGCGGAAGGGGCAAATTGATAAAAATATTTCAAAACACCTCGGAAATGATTGTGTTTGCTCTGAGGCAAGCTGAATTGGGTATTACGGTAGCTGAAATTTACCGGAATCTGGGCATCGTCGAGGAGACATTATATCGTTAGAAGAAAAAGTATATTGGCCTGGGTGTTGCCGAAATCAGGCGGTTGAAGGTACTGGAAGAAGAAAACCGGAAACTGAAGCAACTGGTAGCTGACTTGAGTTTGGATAAACAGATGCTTCAGGATGGATAAGAAAAAAGGGTAAAGCCTGCTCAGTTCCGGGAATATGGGCAGTGGTTACAGATTTGCTACGGCGTAAGTGGACGGAGGGTTTACCGGATACTCGAGCAATCCTCCCAGGCATACTACTATAAAAGTAGAAAAGATGAGCAGGCAGCTTTGAGAATGAGTATTAAGGACATAGCTCAGGCGAGGGTCAGCTACGGCTGCCGTCGAATACACGTACTTCTGTTGAGAGAAGGCTGGAAGATAAATTACAAGCAAGTATACCGATTATGCAAATTAGAAGGTCTGACCATGAGGTCGAATGGGCCTGGGCGGCACGTCTCCGCCTGCCGGCGCATGATACGGGCCGCTGCCAAACCCAGGAGAATCTGGCGATAGAAGTCGCCGATCGCCTCGGCGGACAACGTCTGGAGGAAGTACCGATGCAGGTGGTCCAGGAAAACGGATTACCGAAAAACGATAAGAGTAGATAACAGTCCGGAATTCACTTTGAAGATACTGGACCA
>JBEKAC010000028.1:0-30577 GCA_050018395.1 Dehalococcoidales bacterium | reverse complement strand
TCTCCTGGGCGCTGATGACGCGGATTTCCGGGTGCTTGCGTAGATATTCCAACTCGTCTTCCATGAAAGATCGGGTGCCGGCTAACGTAACATTGCCCGGTTTTACGTTGGGCAGTTCCAGGGCGCGGCGCAGTGCGCAGGCGTGTGACCAGCGGTGTCCGTCGTATTCATCCGCCAGGTCGCAGTGAGCATCCAGATGGATAATCCCAACATTTTCTTCGGCATGGGCCCGCGCAAAGGCGTCCACGAGCGGTATGAAAACGGAGTGATCGCCCCCCAGGAAAAGACAGAATTTCTCCCTGCCGATAGCCTCATAAGCCCGCTGGTTTACTTCGTTGTGATATTTTTGCCAGTTCAGATGGGGTGGAATATCACCTTCGTCACATATCTTTAGTCCGGTAAAAAGTGTCCCATCCTCGGTGGCGAGGGGCAATATTCTGGAAAGCTCCCGCAGACGGTCCGGCGCGGCCGCCGCTCCCCTTGCCGCGCTGACCGCTCCGTCGAAAGGGATTCCCAAAATGATTATGTCAGCTTCTTCGCTCGCCGGAGCGGACGTTGCCCCCCAGGGCAGCGTGGATTTCATTCACGGTACCTCTACCCGCCTGGCATGGTTCGGCTTGGCACTGAACTTCCTCGAGACCTCGCCTAAGACCTTGTTCAGCACTTCCAGCACTTTATCGAGTTCCGTTTTAGAAATTACCAGCGGGGGCTCGATGCGTATCGTCTTGGAATTGATTAGCGTGCCGGCTACCAGTATGCCGTTTTCAAATAAGCCCTTGGCCACCTCGTAACCAGCTTCATTCGAAGTGAACTCCATACCTATCATCAAGCCGCGCCCGCGTCCTTCGTAGCAAATGTTCTTGTACTTGCTCATCAGATCGAGCAGCTTGGGGATAAAGTAAGCGCCCTTTTCCGCGGCCTGCTCGGGCAATTTCTCCTCGAGTGTCACATTGATGGCCGCGATGGCCGCCGCGCAGGCAAGTGGGTTGCCGCCGAAGGTGGTCGTGTGGATGAATGGGTTCGGTATCATTTCCTGCCAGATTTCTTTGGTAGAGATGAAAGCGCCGATGGGCATCACGCCGCCTCCCAGCGGCTTGGCCAGGCACATGATGTCCGGCTTGACCCCGTAATGCTCAATCCCGAACATTTTGCCCGTCCGTCCCAGCCCGGTCTGTACCTCATCGACAATGAGAAGGACGTTATAGCGGGTGCAAATATTCCTGACCTGCGGGAAATAATCGTCCGGGGGAATGATTACGCCGCCTTCTCCCTGAATGGGTTCCAGAATTACCGCGGCGATATCATCACCCGTAAACTTGGCGCTGGTTATTTCCGCTTCTATGGCCCGGGCGTCCCCATAAGGCACGTGGCGGAAGCCGGGCACCAGAGGGAGGAAGGGCTCGCGGAAAATTGACTTCGATGTGGCGCTCAAGGAACCCATGGACTTACCGTGGAATGCGCCGATGGTGGATATGATCCCGGTGCGCTTCGTGTGGAGACGCGCCAGCTTTAGAGCTCCTTCCACCGACTCCGTACCGCTGTTCGTGAAAAAGCAGTATTGCAGATTCCCGGGGGTAATCATCGCCAGTAATTTGGCCAGCATCGCCCGCAGCGGGTCCAAAAGCTCCTGGCTGTGCAGGGCCTGCCGCTTCAGCTGGTTCTGCACCGCTTCCACCACCTTGGGGTGGCGGTGACCGACGTTGAAAATACCATAGCCGCCAAGGCAGTCGATAAAGACTTTGCCGTAGACGTCGGTGAACTGTGCGCCGGAGTCCTTCCATTCCACGGCCGTATAATCGGTGGAAACGGATTTCCTGTATTTAAGGAAACCCGGATTCACGTTGTCCGTAAAGCCCTTGACCGATTCACTGACCACCCAGTCTTTTTCCGCATCGGTAAGCTCATCTTTAGCGATGAATTCCAGATATTTCCTCGATTGTTCAACTGCTGAAGTATAAACATTGCGAGTATTCGTGATCGATACCTCCTTGCACATCAAGCATTCATGAAATACCCCAACAATAAAATTAGAATGCCAACGAGTGAATAAATCAATAGTTGAATTGGATGATTAGCCGTCTAAAATGAAAGAAAAAAGGGGGGTTCCCATGAAAAAGTACTCGAGGAAACGTGACAAAATGTCCGGTTAAAACAGGGATGAGCGCGGTGACAGTTTTCTCCGGTCAAATGCCGGATGCAGCGTTATTTAATGAGGTTGGCTAGCTGAGAGCGGCGCTTGATGCCAGTCTTTTCGAAGATATTCCTTAAATGGCTCTGCACGGTAAACTGGCTGATGCCAAGTTTTTCCCCGATTTCCTTGTTAGTAAGCCCCATGCCCGTATATTGCGCTATTTTTTCCTCGCGTCCGCTTAAGCCATAGTCCTTTATTAATACCACGCCCACATCTTCGTTTTTAGATAGGTCATTGATGTGAATAATGAAATAAGGCAGGACGATATCTTTGCAGGGCTGGTTAATCAGCGTGTATTTAATGTAATACTTGCCCCCTTCTTTGGTGTTGATGATCCGGTTATGGGAAAAACAGGATTTGCTATCGTGCGTATCTACTAGGTGCCGGCAATCTTCTAATATGGACGGGGGCAGAGTGATATCAGTATTCTGTTTGGGCACCAATTCCATCTTCAGGTCGGAGAGAGGGCGACATATCTGTACGGCCTTGCTGTTGTAAAATATCGGGCGTAATTTGGTATCGAGAAGAACGACGCCTTCCGGCTTTGATTCCAGCCACTGCTCGAATGCCTTGCGCTCCCCGTTGATTTTGGAGAAAAACATCGTGGCTTCAAAGGTGTTGATCAGATAAGGCAGCAGGAATTCGGCTTTCTGGACATCGCTGTGATCAAAATAGGGTTGCTTCGGGGAGCGGGAGATGGACATCGTCCCCCAGAATCCATTATCCGTGCACAACCGGATGACCAGTTCGCCGAACCAGTTAATATGCTGGAGATACTCCCGGTAATAGTCCAGCTTCCTCAACTGTGGGTAAGAGATCACGTCATCCGTTTTAAAGACCCGGTTGACCGGCTTGAGGCTGAATTGGGCTTGATAAAGCGGGTCAAAACGCCAGTAATGATTAACGTATTTTACCTGATCCGCCCTGTCTTCCCTGATGCTGAAAGAGTTCGATAGATCCACGCCGTTCGAATTCTGGTTGGAAGGGAAAAATTCGGCGTCATAGGAACGGAATACTTGCAGCATCTCCGTCAGCAGGTCTTTAGGATCCACATTCCCCGTTTTGATATGGGTCATGCAGAAATTGACCAGTTTCAGTATTTCTTCCAGGTCACTGCGGCTCAAGTTATACATGATATATTATCCCCAACATTATACCTTATATATTTTAATTGATTTTTGTCAATTTTTAATAGCCCATTTTAACTATTGATTAATCTGGCCGAGAGTACACATATTTTATATGTAAGGGAGTGTAAATTCAATATCCCGAAAGTTTCCCTTTTATCGTTTATTACGTTCTTTTCGGGCTGTCAGGGTGAGGTAAATGATGATTGAAGCTACCGTTAATCAGACAAATAATGAAGTGAAAAACCAGTTCAAAATCTTCCAGGACCGGATCGATGCCACAGCCTGCCGCCTGGAAGTGCGCGAGGCGTGCATCTTGATGCTTAAGGAATGCAAACGCGAATACACCGTCCACTTCCCGGTAAAGATGGATGATGATTCCGTCAGGATATTTACCGGCTACCGCGTGCAGCACAACGATACCAGGGGGCCGTTTAAAGGCGGGATTCGCTTTCATCAGGACGTCAATCTGGATGAAGTAAGAACCCTGGCCGGATTGATGACCCTGAAAGCGGCGGTCGTCAATATCCCCTACGGCGGGGCCAAGGGCGCGGTCATCTGCGACCCTAAAACTCTATCCGATAACGAGCTGGAACGTATGACCCGCCGCTATGCCAGCGAAATATCTGGTTTGATCGGGCCGGAAAGAGACATACCGGCGCCGGACGTCGGCACCAACCCGCGGGTGATGGTCTGGATTATGGACACTTACAGCATGAACAAGGGTTATGCGGTGCTCGGGGTAGTTACCGGCAAACCGGTCGATGTAGGCGGCAGCCTCGGCCGCTTTGAAGCCACGGGGCGTGGCTGTATGATCTGTACCCTGCTGGCGGCCAAGCATCTCGGCATCAACATCGAGGGGGCGACGGTAGCTGTCCAGGGCTTCGGCAACGTCGGCGGCAACGTGGCACGCATACTGGCGGAAAAGGGCTGTAAAATCATCGCCGTCAGCGATGTAATGGGAGGAGTATACCACGCCAAGGGACTGGAGATAGATAAGCTCCTGAAACATACGCAGGAGTCCGGCTCTGTGATCAATTTCCGGGGAAGCGAGTCCATCACTAACCGCGAGCTTTTGAGCATGAAATGCGATATTCTGATCCCCGCCGCCCTGGAGAACACCATCCGTGCGGATAATGCCGCCGATGTCAGGGCCAGGATGATTGTCGAGGGTGCTAACGCGCCCACCACGTCCGAAGCGGATGCCATCCTGAACGAAAAAGGCGTATTCATTATCCCGGATATCCTGGCTAACTCCGGGGGCGTAATCGTCTCTTACTTCGAGTGGGTACAGGGGCTCCAGTCTTTCTTCTGGAGCGAACAGCAGGTGAATCATCAGTTGGAATTAGTGATGACCAACGCTTTTAGTGACGTGATGAAGCTAAGCCAGAATAAAAAAGTAAACATGAGGGAAGCCGCCTACATGGTGGCCGTGAAACGTCTCGATTCGGCCCTGCGGTTCAGAGGTATCTATCCGTAACCCCGTCGAGTCTCAAAACTGGGAGATAGGAGGTAAAAGATGAACATGCCGGAAAAAGCCTTATCCTACCAGGTAAGTCTGCCGCAGACGATACGCTGCGGAGCAGGAGTCCTCAGCACCCTTAACAATGAACTAGGAAAAATGAGAGTGAAAAAAGTCCTCATTATCACCGACCCCGGTGTTTTTCAGTCCGGTCTGGTACAGCCGGTCAAGGAACAGATATCTCTGGCCTCCGTGGCGGCGGACGTCTTTTCCGAAGCGGAACCGGAACCGTCGCTCTCCGGCCTTAATCATACCGCGCAGCAATTGAAAAAAGGCAATTATGATTGTCTTATCGGCGTGGGCGGGGGCTCGAGCATCGATACGGCCAAGGGTCTTTCGGTATTACTGGCCCATGGCGGCTGCGGCCAGGACTACATCGGGACCGATAAAATCCCGGGGCCGGGCATTAGCGTTATCGCGATACCAACCACGGCCGGAACCGGCAGCGAGACGACCAACATCGCCATCTTCAGCGATACGGAAAAAGAGCTTAAAGTAGGCATGATCAGCAATCATTTGTTCGCCCGGCTGGCGCTGGTGGATCCTGTCCTCACTTACGGCTGTCCCCGCGGTGTCACCGCCGCTTCCGGCATCGATGCCCTGGTGCATACCATCGAATGCTATACCTCGTTAAAAGCCAACAGTTTCACAGACGCGCTCGCCATTAAAGCCATGCAGCTTATCTCCGGCAACCTGAAAGCCGCGGTTATCGACGGCGCGAACAAAAACGCCCGGAATGCCATGGCGGAGGGAGCGATGCTGGCTGGCATTGCCTTCGGCAACTCCGGAGTCGCCGCGGTGCACGCGCTGGCTTACCCGCTGGGCGCCCGTTTCCACGTCAGTCACGGGACGGCCAACGGGCTGCTGCTGCCCCACGTAATGAAATGCAATTTACCGGCCAGCCCGGCCCGGTACGCTTTTATCGCGGAAGTTCTGGGCCAGCGGACGCAGGGGCTGGCGCCGCTCGAAGCAGCCACCCTGGGAGTAAAGGCGGTGCAAAAACTCATCGAGGATATCGGCCTCCCCTCCCGCCTCAGGGATTTGAAAGTTCCCCAGGACGCGCTGGAGGGTATGGCCGTGGCGACCATGGACGTCACCAGACTGCTGGCGAATAATCCCAAGGCGCTGACGCTGGATGACGTGCGCGGCATCTGGCAGGACGCCTGGTAAGCGCAGGAAGTATCAGGATGAAAACAAAACAGGAATATATCGCCAGCCTCCGCAAGCTCAACCCCGAGCTATATGTCTTTGGCGAGCGGGTGGGGAATTTCGTGGACCACCCCATTATCCGCCCCTCGATAGAATGTGTAGCGGCTACCTATGAAGTGGCGGAAAGACCGGAATACCGTGAAATCATGACGGCCAAATCCCACCTGACCGGGAAAATGATCAACCGTTTCTGCCACATCCACCGCAGCAACGACGACCTGGTCAATAAATCAAAAATGGGGCGGTGGCTGGGGGCTTATACCGGCTCCTGCTTCCAGCGCTGTGTCGGCATGGATGCCCTGAACGCGTTATCGATCATCACCTACAACATCGACCAGAAATGTAAAACCGAATATTACCAGCGATTTTTAAAGTACCTGCAATATGTTCAGGATGAAGACCTGACCTGCTGCGGGGCGATGACGGACGCCAAAGGCGATAGGAGCCTGCGCCCGGCGGAACAGGCGGACCCGGACCAGTATCTCCACGTCGTTAAAGAGCGAAAGGACGGGATTATCGTCCGCGGCAACAAGCTGCACCAGACAGGAGCGGTAAATTCGCACGAGATTATCTGCATGCCGACCAGGGCAATGCGGGAGGAAGACAAGGACTATGCTATTTCCTTCGCCCTGCCCGGCGACACCCAGGGCATTATCTACATTTATGGCCGCCAGTCCTGTGATACCAGAAAATCCGAGGGCGGCGATTTAGACACCGGCAATATTCTTTACAGCGGCCAGGAATGCATGGTCATTTTCGATGATGTGTTCGTTCCCTGGGAACGGGTATTTATGTACAAGGAATATGAATTTGCGGCAGATTTCGTGGAGAAGTTCGCGGCTTATCATCGGCAGAGCTATGCCTGCAAATCCGGCATCGGCGATGTGTTGATCGGGGCCAGCCAGCTGGTGGCCGAATGCCAAGGCATCGCCGGGGCTACCCATGTCCGCAGTAAAATCACGGAGATGATCCATCTCAACGAGACCTTGATGTGCTGCAGCTTGGCCTGTGCCCACGAAGGCCATCAGGAGCCGTCCGGAACGTATTTTGTCAACACGTTATGGGCCAACGTGGCTAAATTGAACGTTACCAGGTTCCCTTATGAGATCAGTCGGCTGGCGCAGGAGATAGCCGGGGGTTCGCTGGTCACCATGCCGTCGGAAAAAGATTTGAAAGACCCACGAATCGGCAAATTCGTCAGTAAATATCTCCAGGGCGTCGCAGGCGTAAAGGCGGAGGACCGTATCCGGGCCTTAAGGCTGATCGAAAATATCACCATGGGAACCGGGGCGGTCTGTTATTTAACCGAATCGCTGCACGGGGCCGGCTCACCTGAGGCACAAAAAATCATGATCACCCGGGAGAGCAACCTGGGCCGGATGAAGAGCGCGGCGAAAAGACTATGTGGTATTAACTCCTAGTGTTCAAAATATTATTGAGGCACTATTAACGTGAATTGGCAAGAAGAATATAAACAAAAGCTGACTACCGCCGACCAGGCCGTTAAATCCATAAAATCTGGCGACCGGGTGGTGGTCGGCCATGCCTACGGTCAGCCACAGCAACTGGTTAAAGCGATGATCGATAATAAAGACGCTTATGAAAACGTCGAAATCGTGCACATGGTGTCGTTGAGCCCGGCCCCCTACTGCCGCCAGGACATGCAAAAACACTTTATCCATAACTCCTTTTTCGTCGGCGTCAATAGCCGGGAGGCCGTCAACGGGGGATGGGCAAAATACACGCCATGCTTTTTCCACGAGATTCCGCGGCTATTTACCAGCGGCATTCTCCCGGTGGACGTGGCCCTGTGCCAGCTATCGCCCCCGGACGAGGCGGGCTATTGCAGTTTCGGTATTTCCGTGGACTATACCAAGCCCGCGGCGGAAGCAGCTAAGATAGTCATCGCCCAGATAAACGAGCGTATGCCGAGGACCCGCGGGGACGCAATGATTCACGTGTCCAGGCTCGAGTATATCGTCGAGTACAATGAGCCGCTTCTGGAGCTCGGACGGGAAAAGACCGGCAACACCGGAACCGAAAAGGAGCAGTATGTGGCCAGGATCACCGCGGAAATGGACATCGGCCATTATTGCGCGGAGCTTATCGAGGACGGCGCATGTCTCCAACTGGGTATCGGCGCTATCCCGGACGCGGTGCTGCCGTTTCTGGAAGAGAAAAATGACCTGGGTATCCACACCGAGATGTTCTCCGATGGCGTGGTGGACCTCGTACAAAAGGGCGTGATCAATGGAACCCGGAAAAAAATCAACCGGGGTAAGCTGGTGGCTAACTTCCTGATGGGCACGACCAAACTGTACGAATTTGTCGATGAAAATCCGGCAGTAGAGATGCATCCGGTAGATTATACCAACGACCCGTACATCATCGGCCAGAACGACCGGGTGGTAGCGATTAACTCCTGCCTCCAGGTCGATTTCCTCGGCCAGGTGGCCTCGGATACCATCGGACCTTTGCAGTTCAGCGGCGTCGGCGGCCAGGTCGATTTTGTCAGAGGCGCCTCCAGGTCTAAGGAAGGCAGGTCGATACTGGCTTTCCCATCCACCGCCGGCGGCGGCAAGTATTCCCGGATCGTGCCGCGGCTGGACCCGGGCGCCGCCGTAACGACTTCCCGGAGCGACGTCCATTACGTCGTCACCGAACACGGGATAGCCAACTTGCGCGGTAAGAGTGTCAGCGAGAGGGCAAAACAGCTGATCGCCATCGCCCACCCGGATTTTCGCGAGCAACTAAATAAAGAGCTGGGGAAAATGCGTGTCCTTTAGAGACGGCACAGTAATAGCAATAAGGAGAATAATCTGTCAAAATACAGCCAATATGTTGTCACTGAGCTAAAGACGCCTGTCTTCCGCTCCGGGTTCGCCGAGGCCTATGAGAAATACGCCAAACGCATCCTCTGGATGGACAAAAACGTCGTGCCCGGCGCGTTCCAGATGAACTGCTCCTGGTACGTTAACCCGGCCACCCACGAAGGAAAAGCGCATAAACATGAAGCGGATGAAATCCTCGGGTTCTTCAGCAACGACCTAAAGAATCCCAATGAACTGGGCGGCGAAATTGAGTTCTGGCTGGAAGATGAGAAATTCCTGATTACAAAAAGCGCGATGGTTTTCATACCCGCGGGCATGAACCATTGCCCGCTAATTATCCGGCGTGCGGATAGGCCGATTTTCCATTTTTCTGTCGTTACCGGCAGTACTTACCAACAAACCAGGTAAAGGAGAACAGCAAGCGATGCCTAAAGGAAAATACGATAAATACGTCGTCCAGGAACTGAAGGCCCCGTTTCCCCCGAAGGTAGTTGCCCGGTATAATACCTTTGCCAGGCGCCTCCTCTGGATTGATGAAGATGTCGTGCCGGGAGCCTTTCAGATGAACTGCTCCCTGTACTATAAGTCTAACGAAAAAAGCCCCCCGCCCCATACTCATGACGTTAATGAAATCATCGGGTTCTTCGGTAATGACCCCGACGATCCCTACAACCTGCATGGGGAAGTAGAATTCTGGCTGGGCGACCAGAAATTTATCATCGATAAAACCGCGATGGTCTTTATCCCGGCCGGCTTAAAGCATTGTCCTCTTATCTTACGGCATGTCGATAGGCCTATGTTCCATTTCTCCGTGGTGACCAGCGGCCGCTGGAACACGAACTCGCTAAAGGAAACGCATAAAAAGGAGGCCGACCTCGGTAAGTACATCGTCACGGAGCTTAAAGCCCCCGCCTTCCGCCCGGAGTTCGTGGAGGCTTATAAAAAGTTCGCTGTGCGCGTGCTCTGGATGGATAAAAATGTCTTGCCAGGGGCCTTCCAGATGAACGTTTCCTGGTACTGTAAACCACAAAACCACGCGCCCGTGCCGCACAAACATGACTTCGATGAAATCATCGGCTTCTTCGGTGGTGATGCTGCTGACCCTTACAATCTAAATGCCGAGGTGGAGATGTGGCTGGAAGACCAGAAGTTCCTCCTCACCAAGAGCACAATGCTTTTTGCTCCGGCCGGCATGTACCACTGCCCGCTAATTATCCGGCGTGCGGACAGGCCGATTTTCCACTTTTCCGTGGTCAGAGGCGGCACTTATGAGTTAAAAACCGGCCATTAATTACAGGAGGCCAGTAACTCATTTAAAGTATTGACTTTGAATATGGGATATTTTACTTTTGAAGTGAGTGCCAAACGGCTCAAGGAACTCATCGCCCCAGCAGAAAATATATCTCAATAAATAAGAAAGGGCACCTGCAATGGTGTTAGGCTGGTAAACGCCGCATTGTAATTTAAGGCCGATTGTTAACGTTGTTCGAAACTAAAAAAGAATGATAAATAGCAGTTTTTCAAATAAATAAGGAGGAAGACCCAATAATGTTAAAAAAAATCTTGCTGCTGCTCCTCGTTGCTGTTCTCGCCTCCGGAATATTGCTAACCGGATGTTCTAAAACCAAGGAAACCACCACGGCGGTACCGCCCACCTCAACAACCATACCGCCCACATCCACCTCACCCGGTACTACTACACCGGGTACCACCACACCGGCTACTACCCCAGCAACTACCACGCCGGCCCCGAGCACGCTTACTCCGCAAACGGGGGGAACGCTGCGAGTTATCTCCGGCGCTGAAGTAACGTCATTCATGGTCGGGGAAATGTACAGCCCTGAAGATATGGTCCAGCGTACGCCGTCCATCGAGACGCTGGTGCGCTATGATCCGATAAAACAGCAGCCGGTACCCTTCCTGGCAGAATCGGCTATTGAAGACTCCGCCGGCAAAACTGTTACTTTCAAACTACGCAGCGGCGTCAATTTCCAGGATGGTACGGTCTGCGATGCCCAGGCCATCAAATGGAACCTGGACCAGGAAGTCAAGGCACCCAACACGGCTCCGGATTTCGTTGATGTTTCTTCCATAGACGTTATCGATAGTCTCACCGTTAAAGTCAGCTTTAGCGTCTGGGACAACTCATTCTTACGGGAGATGTGCTGGGATTCGGCCGTGATATCACCCTCCGCCTATGATAAAAACGGTCTGGACTGGGCGCGCACCAATCCCTGCGGCACCGGGCCCTTTAAACTGGTCACTTTCCAGCGCGATGTTAAAAAGGAATTCCAGAAATGGGACGGCTACTGGCAAAAAGGCAAGCCGTATCTGGATGGCATCGTCATCAATATTATCGCCGACCCCACGGTACAGCTGGCTTCACTGCTCAAAGGTGAAAATGATGTCCTCGGCGGCCTGAATCCTACCGACGCGAAGACCGTTAAGGAAAACGCCGGCCTGGTAGTCCAACAGGCGGAAGCAGCCAATGGCACTTACATCTGCCTCGCCGGCGATAGCGCTAATGCCGATTCTCCTTTCGCCAAGCTTGCGGTCAGGCAGGCCGTCAGCTATGCCATTGACCGCGAGGCGATTAAAAAATATGTTTACTACGATTATGCCGAGGTGACTAACGGCCTCAACAGCCCCCAATGCTGGACTTATAACCCGAATGTGGTTGGCTACAGCTTTTCCCCTGACAAAGCCAGAGTCCTGCTCGGCGATGCCGGATATTCCGGAGGATTCCAAGCAACGCTGTATTGCCGGCCGGAAAAGTATTACAAAGATATGGCCACCGCGATACAGAGCAACCTGGCTGACGTTGGCATCAAAATGGACCTTCAGGTACTGAACACGGGACAATACGGGCAGATGTTCTTCGGTACCGGCTGGACCAACGGTATGTTCATTGGCGGCATGGTGGGTGATCCCGAGATGGGCGTCGTCGGGCGTTTCTTCTTCTCCAAAGCGGCCGGTATCGGTTTCTCCAATTCCATCATCCATCCCGATGAGGTCGAGGCAGCCATCAATAATATGATGACGGCGACCAATAATGATGATAAAAAGGCCAGCGCCTGGCTGCTGGACTCCCTGGCCATCGATAAATATTGCATGGTCACTCCCTTGTTGACCTCCGCCCCGTTAACCGCCTTTTCTATCAAGGTGCATGACCCATACATCACGCAGGGATGGACCTACACAGAATCGTGGAAGGAAAAATAACCCAGGACACTTGTTTTGATTTGAAGATACAATTTGTCTACCAACAAGCTTAGTGGTAGGCTGAAAGCGAAGGGCGCCGGGAAATCGTGACTCCTCCGACAGTACCGGCGCATCTTTGTGTGATAAAATGATTGATTAATAGAGGCCGCCTGGAGAATCATGACCGCCGCTCCGGGCAGGAAAGATACTTGAGTTGATTAGCTATATCATCCGCAGGTTCATACAGGCTTTAATCGTGATTTTCCTGGTCACGGTTATCTCCTTCTTATTACTGCAGATCGTGCCGGGAGACCCCGTCATTCAGATACTCGGCTCACACGCCACCCCCGCGCAGCAGGCTGTCCTGCGGCACGAGCTGGGCCTCGACCGGCCGGTGATCATGCAGTATTTGCACTGGATAGGTGGTGTTTTCCACGGCGACATGGGTAAATCGATCATTTACCATGAGAACGTGGCCAGGCTCCTAAAGGAAAGAT
Source organism: Dehalococcoidales bacterium (assembly GCA_050018395.1). Taxonomy (GTDB): domain Bacteria; phylum Chloroflexota; class Dehalococcoidia; order Dehalococcoidales; family RBG-16-60-22; genus RBG-13-51-18. Next base: position 17,999 of record JBEKAC010000028.1, on the reverse strand, counting down.
TTCCCATTACCGCTTATTTAAGCCTGATCGCCCTCATTTTGAGCACGGCCCTGGGTATAATCTTGGGCGTCATCAGCGCTGTCAAGCGGGGCAGCTGGCTGGATTCCCTGATCAGCCTGTTCGCCAATACTGCCGTCGCCATTCCCACCTTCTGGCTGGGCATCGTGGGGATTTATATCATCGGCTTAAAGCTGGGCTGGCTCCCCATCGAGGGATGGACCTCGCCGTTCACTGATTTTGTGCAAAGCACCAGGCAGCTTATCATGCCGGTGTTCGCCCTGACGGTGCCGAATATCGCCGTCCTCGTGCGCCAGACAAGGTCCAGTATGCTGGAGACAATCCGACAGGATTACGTCCGGACGGCGACATCCAAAGGGCTGCGGCAGAGCATCGTGCTTTATAAACATGCTTTAAGGAACGCCCTTATCCCGGTGGTGACGCTGGTCGGCATGGCCCTGGCCTTCCTGCTCGCCGGGGAAGTCATGGTCGAAACTGTGTTCAATATCCCCGGGGTCGGGCGGCTGCTGGTCCGCGCCTCTCTGGATAAGGACTATTTAATCGTGCAGGCCGGCGTCCTGGTTATCGGGACCGCTGTTTGCCTTACGAACCTGCTGGTGGATATTGCCTACGGGTGGATTGACCCCAGGATAAGGTATAAATAAAAAGTATTCAAAAAGGCTAGTTTATGGTTGGAACCAGTGCAGCTTTAACACCGACCGGAGTATCCAAGGCCCACATCAACGAATCCCGGCGTTTTTTCCGGGTGATGCTTAGCCGCCGGCTGGTCATCTTCGGCATGGTCATTATTTTCCTTCTCATCTTTGCGGCGATATTCGCTCCGCTAATATCTCCCTATAGCCCCTACAAAGTGAACCTGCCGGAATCGATGCAGCAGCCCTCATGGCATCATTTGCTGGGCACCGATGAGATGGGCCGCGACGTGTTAACCAGAATAATTTACGGCTCCCGCATAGCGGTGCTCGTCGGGTTCGTGGTGGTAACGCTGGCCGGGGCCATCGGCATGCTGCTGGGGCTGCTGGCCGGGTACTTCGGCGGCTGGACGCAGACGATTATCATGCGGTTCATGGACGCCCTGATGTCACTGCCGCCATTGATACTCATGCTGGCAATCGCCGTAATGCTGGGCTCCGGCATGCTTAAAATATTCATCGCGCTGGCGGTAGGCTTCATGCCCACTTATTGCCGGTTGATGTGCGGTGAAGTCCTTTCCGCCAAAGAAAATGACTATATAATGGCGGCTAACGTTATCGGGGATAGCCATTTACGTATTATGTTCCGCCATCTTTTGCCAAACGTTTTTCCGCCCTTGTTTGTAAATATTACGCTGGACCTGGGCTTTGCTATCCTGGCGGAGGCATCGTTAAGCTTTCTGGGAATTGGCATCAACCCGCCCACGGCCACCTGGGGCGCGATGATTAACGGCGGCCAGCATTATTTGCTTACGAACCCGCTTTTATCCATCGTTCCCGGCGTGGCTATCGTCCTGGTGGTACTCGCTTTCAACCTGGTTGGCGACGGCTTGCGGGACGCTCTCGACCCCAGGCTTAGAGGCAGAATTTAACCGGTGATAAATATAAGGACTTTACATGGCGCGTCTGCTGGAAGTAAAGAACTTAAAAGTAATTTTTAACACTACCGCCGGCGTGGTCAAAGCCGTGGACGGCATGTCCTATTACCTTGACGAAGGCGAAGTAATCGGGCTGGTCGGGGAAAGCGGCTGCGGCAAATCGGTCAGCCAGATGGCGGTGACCCAGATAATCGCGTCTCCCCCCGGTGAAATCGTGGGCGGCGAAGTCATCTTCGAGGGCGAGGATGTTTTAAAGAACAAGCCCGATAGCAGCCAGATGCGCGCTATCAGGGGCGGTAAAATCGCCATGGTTTTTCAGGAGCCGATGACCTCTTTCAACCCGGTTTTTTCCATCGGCGAGCAGATCATGGAATCGCTGATGCTGCACCTCAAGCTTAACCGCCAGGACGCCAGGCAGCGCGCTATCGAGCTGCTGGAACAGGTGGGCATCCCGGATGCCGGGATCCGCGTCAAGAACTATCCCTACCAGTTTAGCGGCGGCATGCGGCAGCGCGCGATGATTGCCATGGCACTTTCCTGTCATCCCAAACTGGTTATCGCCGATGAACCCACCACGGCTCTGGATGTGACCACTCAGGCGCAGGTGCTTGAGGTGATGATGGAAATGACGTCCAAATTCCAGAACTCGCTGGTAATCGTCACCCATAATCTGGGCATCGTGGCGCGTCACGCACAAAGGATTTACGTAATGTATGCCGGGCGCATCGTCGAATCCGGCGCGGCCGATGATGTCTTCAGCAGCCCGAGGCACCCGTATACCATCGCGCTGTTAAAGTCGGTGCCGCGCCTCGACGAGGAACGCGGCCGGCAGCTGGTGCCCATCACCGGTTTACCGCCGAACCTGATCGATATGCCTCCCGTCTGCGCCTTTAAGCCCCGCTGCCCTCTAGCGCAGCAATGCACCGATGAAACCGATCCAGGCTTGATACGGGTGGGGGAAAATCATTTTGCCCGCTGTCATCTGGATATTGGAGGATAACCTAGTGACATTACCCGCGGCAGATAACATCCTGGAAGTGAATAACCTTAAAATGTACTTCCCTGTCACGCAGGGAATTTTCCGGCGCAAGGTTGGCGATGTGAAAGCGGTGGACGATATATCCTTTAAAATCAGGCGGGGAGAGACGGTCGGCCTGGTGGGCGAAAGCGGCTGCGGCAAGACTACCGTGGGCCGTTGTATTTTACGCGTCTACCAGCCCACCTCGGGGCAGATAATTTTTGAGAACCGGGACATCACCCGATTGTCATGGAATGAAGTCCGCCGGCTCCGCCAGAAAATCCAGCTTGTCTTCCAGGACCCGTACGGCTCGCTTGACCCACGGCAGAGCGCCGGCAGTATCGTCGGCGAAGCATTAAAAGTCCATCATCTCACCACCAGCCAGCAGGAGTATAAACAAAGGATTGAAGAGCTCTTCACGCTGGTGGGGCTGGACCCGGAAATGACCAACCGCTATCCTCACGAATTCAGCGGCGGGCAAAGGCAGCGTATCGGGATAGCGCGCGCCTTGTCCTGCAATCCTTCGTTCGTCGTGTGTGATGAACCGATATCCGCCCTGGACGTTTCTATCCAGGCCCAGATTATCAACCTGCTGCAGGAGCTGCAGAAAAAACTGGGGTTGACCTACCTCCTCATCGCCCACGACCTGTCCGTAGTCAGACATGTCAGCGATATCATCGCCGTGATGTATCTGGGGCATATCGTAGAACTCACTGATTGGAAAGAGCTCTATGAAAACCCCCTGATGCCTTATACCCAGGCACTGCTTTCCGCCGTGCCCATCCCGGACCCGCGCGTGGAAAGAAAGCGCGAACGCATCATTCTCAAGGGAGACGTGCCCAGCCCGCTTAATCCCCCCGTCGGATGCCCCTTCCATCCCCGCTGCTGGATGGCGATACCGGAGTGCAGTCAAGCGCTGCCGCTGTTGCGTGAAATAACACCCAACCACATGGTAGCCTGTATTAGAGTATAAAAATACATATTGCGGGGATATCCCCGGTCACACGCAACTTGCTAATGAGGTTTAAAGGTCATGAAGCTGGTATTGAATCCCGAGAAATGTACCGGATGCAAAATATGTGAGCTTGCGTGTTCGGCCAGGCACCAGGGTGTGTTCAACCCTGTGAAATCTCACTTAAAAATCATCAATACCGGCACGGATACCCACCAGGAGAAAAAACTGAAGTCCTGTATTTTATGTCTTGATTGCGTTAATAGTTGCCCCCAGGGGGCGATATCTTTTAACGGTAAATGGCTTACTGTTGAAGGAGACTTGTGCACCGGTTGCGCCAATTGCGTTGAAGCTTGCCCGCAAAGTGTAATTTACATGAACCGTGACAAGGCAGCCGTACCGGATTTTTGCCAGGGCGCTCCTTCCTGTGTCGCATGGTGCCCGCATCAGGCAATTACTAAAGAGGAGGACGCCGCATGAGCTACCAGGGAAAAGTCCTCCGCGTTAATTTAAGCACAGGAAAGGCGGCAAGGGAACCGCTAAAAAAGGAGTGGGCGGAGAAATATTTCGGGGGACGGGGATTAGGCGCCAAGTACCTGTATGAGGAAATCCCGGGGGGCGTGGATGCGCTTTCAGCGGAAAATAAAATAATACTGGCTACCGGGCCTTTGACCGGCACGATTGTCCCCTGCTCGGGTAAACTGGCGGTGGTCAGCAAGTCACCGGCTACGGGAGCCCTCGTCGATTCGTCGATCGGCGGTATATTTGCTTCGCAGCTTAAATACGCGAGCTATGACCTTTTAATCATCGAAGGCCAGGCCAAACAGCCGGCATACCTGAAAATTGTTGACGCCCAGGTGGCAATTCTCCCGGCCGAAAATCTGTGGGGGCAAGGCATTAACGCCACGGAAAAAGCTCTAAAGGCTAAATACGGCGACCGCGCGGCGATTCTAAGCATCGGCCCGGCCGGCGAAAATCTGTTGCCTTTTGCCTGCGCCGGCTCCGAGAACCGCCAGGCGGGGCGGGGCGGCATCGGCGCCGTAATGGGCTCCAAAAAGCTTAAAGCCATCGTCTGCTCGGGTAGTCATGATGTGTCCGTTCCGGACATGCCGCGGTTTCTGGAGCTGGTGAAAAAGATCACCGCCGAGGATACTCTTTCCAGCGCCAATCAATGGGTGTATCTTACCGGTACACCGATGATCGTCGACATGAGCAATGCTTCAGGCATTTTGCCAACCAGGAACTACCAGGACGGCACGTTCGAAGGCGCCTCCAGCATCAACTCCGGCAAAGTCCAGGACCTCCAGCCGGAGAAAAAGGCGTGTTTTGCCTGTGCCCTGGGCTGCGGCAACTATTTACGCTTTAAAGGCGGCGGCGTGGAAGGGCCGGAATACGAAACCCTGGCACTGGCCGGTTCCAGCTGCGGGATAGATAGCCTTGAGGCGATCGCCAGGTTCAACGCAGCATGTGATGACCTGGGTATGGACACGATTTCTTTAGGCAACGTTTTGGGTTTCGCCATGGAGATGACGGAGAAGGGGATTAAAAATTTCGGGGTCAAATTCGGGAATGTGAACGCTTTCCTTGAGATTCCCCGGCTGGCGGCACTCCGGGAAGGCATCGGGCGGGAGTTGAGCCTGGGGGTTAAACGATTATCCCAAAAATACGGCGGCGCGGATTTTGCCTTACAGGTAAAAGGACTGGAACTGCCAGGCTACGACCCGCGCGGTTCCTGGGGCATGGGGCTGGCCTATGCTACCGCCAGCCGCGGCGGCTGCCACATGAGCGCCTGGCCGGTGGCCGATGAAGCCTTCGGCAAAATCGACCCGTTCACCATCGAGGGAAAAGCCCGCCTGGTCAGTAACGGACAGAACTATAATGCCATCAAATTCTCCCTTATTTTGTGCGATTTCTGGGCTTTAAGCCTGGATACCATGAGCCAGATCATGTCCTGCCTGTTTAACCGCGATGTTACCGCGGCGGAACTAGAAACCGCGGGGGAGCGTATCTGGAATATCATGCGGTTATTTAACGTCAGAGAGGGTTTCAATATCGCCGACGACTCCCTGCCGAAGCGCATCTTCAACGACACTTTAAAGACCGGCGTGACCGCCGGCAGGGTGCTGCCGCGCCACCAGTTTGATATCATGTTGCAGGAATATTACGGGCTGCGTGGCTGGGATGCCAGAGGGATACCGACGCCGGAAAAGCTGGCGCAGTTGAAAATGTAAGGGGCTAAATGCCGATGGTGACGCTGCGGCTGAACGGATTGTTAGCCAGGGATAATGCCAATACCTATCAGGTAGCGATTGAGGGCAAGAGAGCCAGACTAAAAACAGTTTTATCTAAAATGGCGGTGAATCTTCCGGAGAAGGCGGTAGCTTTCTATGCCATCAACGGGAAGAAGGTCATGATAGATAGTTGGGTCGATGACGGAGACATCATCGATGTCTTTCCGGCGGTGACGGGTGGCTAATACTTTAAAAGCATTAAGCTAAAGATATCCAAGACAGAGTCAGGGAGGCTAAAATGGCAGCGAATCTTGATCTCATTATTAAAGGCAACATCATTACCGTAGTCAATCAAAAGCCGCGGGCGGAGGCTATCGGCGTTAAAGGCGGGAAAATCATCTCCGTCGGGTCAGGCAGCGAGGTCGAGCAAGGGGTGGGAAAAGCTACCCGCGTCCTCGACTTGAAAGGTAAAACCGTCCTCCCCGGCTTCATTGATAGCCATGCCCACCCCATGGGCACCGGCAAGAACCGGCTGGGCGTGGACCTGTCTTCCGTTAAAACGGTCAGGGAAGCGCTGGAAAAGATAAAACAAAGGGTAGCCAAAACACCGCCGGGCAAGCTGGTCTTTTGCCCCGAATTTAACCGGCAGCATGTGACTGAAAAAAGGTATCCCAGCAAAAAAGAACTCGATGCCATCTCCACCAAGCACCCTATCTGGATACAACATTATGATGGGCATTTTTCCCAGATCAACAGCATGGCCATCGAGCTGCTCCACCTTAAGGCGGGGATGGAAGGGGTCATCACGGACGCCGGAGGGGAGCTTACAGGGTTGATCCAGGACCCCGCCTCCGCCCGACCCTTGAGCGACGGGGATAACTATTCTGATAAAAATGAGGCCATGGAAGCCTTGATGCTCGTTACCAAAGAAGCGGCTTCGGTCGGCATCACTACCCTCTTTGCCAAAGAGAGCCTGGAAAACGCCGCATTCATCATGAAAAACGTTAATAAAATACCGGTACGTATCCGCCCCATGGTATTTCCTGGATTTGGTGCCGCGTCATTTGAAGAAGTACTCAACAGTAAATTCCTTGGCGACCATATTACTGTCTGCAATTTAACCGATGGCTCGGTCGAAGGCCGCACCGCCGCGCTGTACGAGCCTTATGCCGATGACCCCACCACGCTGGGCATGCTACATCACACCGATGAAGAGTTTTACGACTTCGTCGAAAAAGTGCATAAAGCCGGCTGCCAGATTTCCATTCATGCAGAATCGGAGCGGGCCATCGACCAGGTACTCTGGGCCTATGAAAAAGTGCTGGGAAAATACCCCAGGAAGGACCACCGCCATCGCATTGAGCATTTCGAGGTCGTCACCCCCAGGCAGATTAAAAAAGTGGCCAGGCTGGGTGTCGCCCTGGCCATGCAGCCCATGTTTGTCACCGTCTGCGAAGGACCCAACCTGGACTATTACCGGTCGTTATTAGGGGATGAGAGGGTAAAAAGGGCGCATACTTACCGCTGGATTCTGAACGAGGAAATACTGGTTTCCGGAGGGTCCGATACACCGGTCACCAGGATGAGCCCTCTCAAGGGAATCTATGCTCTGGTCAATCACCCGCTCAAAGAACAGCGCATCGATGTTTACGAAGCTATCGAAATATTCACGATAAATGGTGCCAAAATAGGGTTCGAGGAAGATATCAAGGGCAATATCGAGCCCGGAAAGCTGGCGGATTTCGTCGTGCTGGCTGATGACCCGTATCGCGTGCCTCGTGAAAAAATCGGGAACATCAAGGTCGAGATGACAATCGTGGGTGGCAAGGTCGTCTATCAAAGCTAAAAATAACTCATCCATGGTCCTCAAAAAAGAATCGTCACTCATGAAAATCCAAAAAGTAGGCATCGTCGGCTGCGGGCAGATGGGCGGCGGCATCGCCCAGGTATGCGCTCAAGCGGGATATACCATACTGGTATCCGAAAGCACCCGGGAACTGCTGCAAAAAGGGCTGGCCGGTATCGCGGCCTCTCTGGAAAGAAGCGTTAAAAAACAGAACATCACCAGCCAGGAAAAAGACGCGGTGCTCGCCCGCATTACCGGGACCACTGATGCCGCCGACTTCCATGAATGCGACCTGGTTATCGAGGCGGTCAGCGAAGTATTGGATTTGAAGAAACGCCTGTTCACGCAACTGGATAGAATCTGCCCGGCTCATGCTCTGCTGGCTACCAACACTTCCAGTCTTTCTGTAGCCGACATAGCGTCGGCTACCGGACGACCGGATAAAGTGCTCGGGCTTCATTTCTTTAATCCGGTGCCCTCGTTAAAACTTATGGAAATCGTCACTGCCCCGACTACCAGCCAGGCAACGATGCAAGCGGGCAAAGGGTTCGCTAAAACACTCGGCAAAACCGCCGTTATCGTTCAGGACTCGCCGGGCTTTATCGTCAACCGCCTCATGGCGCCCCAGATTCTAAATGCTATACGCCTTGTGGAATCCGGCGTTGCCGCTAAAGAGGACATCGATACCGCCATGATGCTGGGCTTAAACCACCCCATCGGGCCGCTCGCTCTAGCGGACCTCATCGGCCTGGATACCCTGCTTACCATTGCCGATAGTATTTACGATAAGTTGGGCGACAGCCAGTATGCCGCGCCGGAAACGCTTAAAAAGCTGGTGGCCGCCGGTCATCTGGGCCGTAAAACCGGCAGCGGATTTTACGAATATCTATAGCTAAACAGTGGTACAAGAAGAAACCATCGACCTTACAAGGAGGTAAGACAATGACGAAACTTCAAACGGCAAAATATATCAGGACCAATACGACACGGCCGTCCTACCATGTTGAGGTTACGGCGCCTATTCCGGTTTTAAGGAGCGACGAGGAATACGGAAATAAAGGTTTCTGGATGTACTGGAAATGCATTGAAAAACCTTACGTCGATGAACTAGAGACCCATAAACATGATTTCGACCAGTACCTGGTATTCCTCGGGGGTGACCCAACCAACATGTTAGACCTCGGGGGAGAAATAGAATTTACTATGAGTGAAGATGGAATAAATAAAGAAGTGCATACTTTTACAAAGTATACTACTGTGTATCTCCCGGCCGGTTTATTCCATTGCCCACTCATATATAAAAAAGTGACCAGACCGATTATCTTTTATGACTTTGTAAATACGATGCAATATAATAGAAAATTTAAAGATGCGGATAAAACGTGGCAGGCGAAATTACCGGGAAAATAAGTCCAGGCTAAAGGAGTAAGAAAATTGTATAAAGGCAAATATGCTGGTTATTTTACCACCGATATTAAAGAAGATTCGATATTGCCTCCCGATATAATACCCGGCCCTACTTTCGGTTTCAGGGGCGCCCGCCAGATACCAGGGGCATGCGCAAATTTCGGTTGGAATGTGATTTACAAGCCCTACTTTATCGACAGGGTAACGCATGTCCATGCCGGCGATGAATACCTGTGCTTTCTGGCCGGTAATGTACCGGACTCCTTCAGCAATTTTAATGCCGAAATTGATTTCCATTTCGGTAAAGAGCAGGAATTATACACGATTACGGAACCCACCATCGTATATATCCCGAAAGGTACCTGGCATTGCCCGCTCGAGTTCCGCAAGGTAAATAAACCGCTACTGTTTGTGATGTTGTTACTTACGCCGGAATTTTCCCTGACCACTATCGACGGGGAAAAAATTTCCTTTAGCGGCCCGGGGGTTGGTGGGGCACCTAAAATAATAGACCCGAACAAATTTCCTGGAAAAATATCAGGAAAGCCCCGAAAATAAAACCATAGTCTTAACAAAATATACCGGCCGTCATGACCTGCCCGTTTCTTCAGACAGGTCATGTTATTTATTTTCGCTTTATTTAGTTATTCAGGCTTTTAGGCGTTTTTTATTAGTAGGCCTCACCGATGCCTCTTTGGAAAGCCTCCAAGAAAAAAATAGCTCCAATATATTATCATCTGTTTTTAATAGCTCAATCTAATGGGCAGCGAGATGTCAATTCGGTGAAATGCATGAAGGCCTCATTCCTGAGCGCCCGGTATTATACCGGAAGCTAGCCGCGTTCTTATTTGTACCGCTCGGATAAAAATCACCATTTCCGACTTTTTCGAACGTTGCTTTTTATCCGAATAATAAACATTGCTGCCAGCACACAGATAGCGCCTGCTATAAGGCGGACAGTGAGTCGTTCGTGGCCGAGCGCTACGGCAAACACCCCGGCGAAGACAGGCTCCATGGTCATAATCACAGCTGTGTGTGTAGGAGATATAAGTGATTGTGCCCAGGTCTGCACGAGATATGCTAGGGCTGTAGCCAGGATTGCTATAATGCCGACTGCAATCCAGACGCTGGTATCCGGCGGCATCACGATACCTTCCGGCGCTGCGGCTATCAGACAGATAACGGCGGCGGTCCCAAGCTGAACAACTGCAAGTTTATAAGAATCGTGTTCTGCCGACCACTTACCCAAACCGACAATATACAATGCGAAAAGTATGGCACATCCCAATGTCAGCAGTTCACCCCTACCGAAAGACCATCCATGCAGGCTGAGGAGTGCCAGACCAATGGTAGCCAGAGCAACAGATAGCCATGTTTTCAGATATATCCCGTCATGCAGGATTAGCCAGGCGATGACAGGTGTAAAAACAACGGACATACCGGTGATAAATCCTGAAACCGCAGCCGGCGTGGTACGCAGACCGAATGTCTGCATAATATACGCCAGACCAAGTAACGCTCCGAGAATTATGCCCCGCCTGATATCCCGAAGACTGATATTTTTAAAGCAGGTCGGTCGAAGAATGACCATGGCTAAAACAGCAACTGCAAACTGCAGCGATAAAAAGTCCATTACAGGTATTTTGGTAATGGCTCGTTTTATGATAGTAAAAGACCAGCCCCATATAACGGTTATGCCAATAAGAGCAACTATCGCCAGTGGAGTTGAAGATTTCCAGGTCTTAAGCATGTCAGCGATTATTTAATATCAACGATTCATTTATCAATATTTAGCGTAAATCGGCACAACGTTTTTGTATTTAGCCACCAGCTTTTCCCAGTTTTTAGGCAATTCAATTTTCTGGATTTCTTTTTTACCCGGTGTCGGCCCGCCGCCGATAAGATGAGCGACAAATGCACCGGGGCCGCCACCGACAATGACCCGTATAAAACGGTAGTCTTTTATCAGGGGCATAGTTTTGGAAGTTTCCGATGATGACTGCTGTATATCAGCACCGGGTACAACGATTATGTTTGACTGTATTTTAGTTTGTGTTGCCGTCATGAGCTTGTTTTCAGCGATATATTTTTTTATTTTTTCCTTGGTATAACCTTCTCGGGCTAAGTTTCTGGCAGTCTGTGGATTAAACACGATTGTATAACGCATGCCGCGTGTAATATTGTCGATAACCGATTGTAATATGCTCTCAGCATCACTCCCGGATGGATAGTGCTGTAAAAATGTCTGAGGGAAAGAAAGGCTGATAGTACTGTCTTCTTTTCTATAGCCATGTTCTACATGCAACGGTTCCCACGGGCTTTCTTCTTCGTTTTCGGCAATCACCATGGTATATTTCATGGGATTACCCATGACGCCCATATCTTCAATACCCTTGCGCACGCCGCCGATGTTCTTGATAATCAAACCCATCGCCCGCCCGATGGCGGCATTGGCAATATTACCCGGGCTAAAAGCGCCGGAACTGTTGTTGATGTTCAACTGGTTACGTATCGGACCGTTGATGACCCAGAAAGGAGCCCACGAGCCCGTACTGAACCCGAATGTGGTATAACCCATGAAGCCCTGCTCCGATTCAACTAGATTGATTGTGCCGGCAATAAGCACCGGCAAGTAGGTTGGCAAAGCGCCGGCCATCACCGCGTTTATGGCTATTTTCTCGATAGTTGCTTTGCCCAAACGTGACTGTAACTTGCCCAGTAAATGTTCCCTGGGTAAATCCGTCCCGGCAAGCATTTCTGTCACCGCTTCTTCCGTGGGAGGGATGATAGGAAGGCCATCGGTCCAGCCGCGCCGATAAAAAAATTGGTTGACTTCTGCCAGACTGCCTTTGAAGATAACGCGGTCCGGTCTTTGTGTCTTTTCAACTTTAGGACTTGTTTCTTCAGCAGTGGCCGGTTTAGTTAGAGCGATGATGATATCATTCCAGGCTTCCTCAATCCCGGCTTCGATATCCGCAATCACCGTGCCTTCGCACGGGACTTTGGTGGACACAACCCTTACCCCTGGCATACCTTTGCTGCGGGCGGCGGACTCGGCGTCATTAGTGAATCCGTAATTTGCCAGCATTACCACGGGCTTCTGCCGGTCCTCGATGGAAACTGCATCGTACACAAGGTACTTGGTGCAGGACCCTCAGTCTCCGTAGGCAGCGATTACGGCGTCGACCCCCTTAAGCCAGTCTTCAAATTCACCTTTCCTTGGTTGTGCTACTATGGCCTCATTAGGCGCTGTATTGAAAAACCAGCTGAAGGTTGCCGAAGGATATCTTTGCTTAAGGCGGCTTTCTACCGCTTTCAAAGTTGGATTGGCGACGCGTTTTGTGTTGCAGAATAAGCCGATTTTCTTCCCTGCAGGATCGGTTATCCTGGTACCAATACCTCTGTATGGCACCGGATCGGCATCTGCCCAAGGGCTTAATACTTCAAAAATATTTTCCGTTTTGCTATTCAATTCCGTTCTCCTCTCTTTATCAATATACTAAATTTAAAAATATACTTTTATCGATCAAATATCAAGCGGAGTCGGCTTGAGCTTAATTTTACATCAGGATGTAGTTACGCTCCGTTTTTATAGACGACTTTTCCACCTACGATAGTCATCTCAACTTTAATATTTTTTATATTCTCGTGGGGCACGCGATAAGGGTCGTCGGAAAGCACCACAAAATCAGCCATTTTCCCCGGTTCAATACTGCCTTTAGTATCTTCTTCAAAACCTGTTTTAGCCCCATTGATGGTGAACATTTCAATAGCCTCATAAACATCCGTCCGCTGCTCTTTTACGGGGTGATTGACGCAAGCATGGATGCCCTCCAGGGGGTTCATCCGGGTAACCGGAGTATCCGAGCCGCCTGAGATAATGATTCCTTGATCGATAATTGAGCGGAAAGCATTCGCCTTTTTTGTCCTTTCATCACCTAATAACGCGCGGTAATAGCTTAGATTTGGACCTTCACAAATCGGGATAAAAATTGGCTGCATAGCTACAATGATTCCTAACCGGGCCGCGCGTTTAATCTGTCTCATCGAGGGAATCTCGAAATGCTCAATGCGGTGGCGGTGGTCTTTACGGGGATATTTCTCCAGGACTTTCTCATAGGCCCAAAGAACTTGCTCGATGCACCTTTCTGATTCAGCATGAATTGATATCTGGAAACCGGCTTTATGAGCTTTTTCGACAAAGTCATATAGCTCTTCATCGCTGAACACCAGCATGCCCAGCGTCTCTGGAGCATCGGCATAAGGTTCGAATAAGGCCGCGGTGTGAGCTTCGATAGATCCGTCGGCGGCCGTAGCCACACAGACATGATCGCCCAAGAAATCAGCCTTTATCACATTTTCAAATGCCAATATCCCTTTGGTAGCACCCATTACCATGGGGTGGATACGTACAGGAATTTTCTTAATATTCTTCAGTATGAACTCTATAACTTCAAGGGGTTCCTTAGCGTAAAGGGTGGTGATACCGACCGAGGCTGCTTCTCTGGTGATAATCATCAAGGCTTCCATTCGCTCAGCATCATTAGTTAAAGCTCCGATGATTTCCAGGGTTTGACCGGAAGCCGGGTCCTCGATTATTCCTGTTGGTTTTCCATCAGAATCAAGAACAACGCCTTTCCTGCCTGCGTCCATGTGAAGGAGTTTAAGCGCAGTACTATTCGACATGGAGAAATGCCCGTCAACATGCTGTATAGAAATAGGATGTTTTGTAGAAATGCCATCAAGTTCTTTTAAGGTAGGAACCCTTTTTTCTTTCACGTGAAGCCTATTGTATGCCGGACAAAAAACCCATTTTCCTTCGGGAATATTCTTGGCTCTTTCTTTTATCTTTTCCAAAGTTTCGGCAATCGTTGTAACATAGGATAAATCTACACCCAGCCGGTTTCTACCGGTAGCTATGGGGTGTGCATGAGTATCAAAGAACCCAGGTAGAATCGTTTTTCCTTTTAAATCAAGCACTTTTGTAGCTTTGCCGGCACTTGCCTCAACTTCCTTTATCGCCCCAACGGAAACGATTTTCTCCCCCTCAATACCGATTGCCTCAGCACGTGGCTTTTGATTAGCTACCGTGATGATATTACCTTTGATTATTTGTTCGAGATCTCTTTCCATCATTATTCTCCTTAATTATCCATAATTCGGATAAAAAACGCCGGACTGTTTCTTTTTAAGGTCAATATAGACACCACCGCTACCCGCTCGCTTGGCAGTCTATTGGGTATTATTGTATCCGTTAAATCCATAATGAAAATTCAAAGACCCATGACGATTGGAGTTTCTTCAATGTGCCCCTATTCTCTTTGAATGATTCGTTTTGAGTTAAACTTCCTAGAAACATTTGTAAAAACTATCTTCAGTACTTCCAATACCCTATCAAGCTCAGTTTTGGTGATTATCAATGGGGGTTCGATACGTATGGTTTTAGCGTTTATGAGCGTACCTGCAACTAGAACACCATTTTCAAATAGCCCTTTGGCTACTTCATACCCTGCTTCATTGGATGTGAACTCCATACCAATCATCAAGCCGCGTCCACGTCCTTCCTGGCAAATATCAGGATATTGACTCATTAGATCAAGCAATTTTGGTATAAAGTAATTACCCTTTTCGGCAGCTTGTTCGGGTAGCTTTTCTTCCAGCGTCACGTTGATAGCCGCGATAGCCGCCGAGCAGGCAAGCGGATTGCCACCAAAAGTAGTTGAATGGAGAAATGGATTCGGTATCATTTCTTGCCAGATTTCCTTGGTAGATATGAAAGCCCCAATGGGCATAACCCCACCCCCGAGCGGTTTAGCCAGACACATGATATCCGGTTTTACCCCATAATGCTCTATGCCGAATAATTTACCTGTCCGGCCCAATCCTGTTTGGACCTCATCAACGATAAGCAGAACATCGTATCGGTCGCAAATTTCTCTAACCTGCTTGAAATACCCATCCGGAGGAATTATTACCCCGCCTTCCCCCTGGATCGGCTCCAGTATTACGGCGGCGACATCTTCACCTGTAAATTTAGCGCTTGCTATTACCGCTTCCAATACTTTTGCGTCGCCGTAAGGGACATGGTGGAAGCCGGGAACAAGAGGCATGAAAGGTTCTCGGAAAATCGATTTTGAGGTGGCGCTTAACGAACCCAGTGATTTCCCATGGAATGCCCCGACAGTTGCAATAATTCCGGTGCGTTTCGTGTGCAGCCGTGCCAGCTTCAACGCTCCTTCCACTGACTCCGTTCCGCTGTTAGTGAAAAAACAGTATTGCAGATCCCCCGGGGTTATCGCAGCTAATAATTGGGCTAGCATCGCCCGAAGCGGATCTAAAAGCTCCTGACCATGCAGTGCCTGGTGCTTTAACTGATTTTTTACCGCCTCCACAACCTTGGGGTGGCGGTGGCCAACATTAAAAATACCGTATCCGCCCAGGCAGTCGATAAAAACTCTTCCATATATATCAGTAAAATTTGCCCCGGAATCCATCCATTCCACAGCCGTATAATCAGAAGAAACAGATTTCCGGTATTCCAAGAAACCCGGATTAACATTTTCCCTGAATCCCTTTACCGATTCGCTGACTACCCAGTCTTTTTCCTTATCGGTAAGTTCGTCTTTTGCTATAAATTCTAAATATTTTTCTGATTGCTCAATAGCCGAGCTATAAATATTGTGAGTACTCGTGATAATTTCCTCCTTACAATATCAAGCATTCATAATACACCTACTAATTACAATGCCAGGAAATCAAGATATCAATACTTAAATTGGACGACAGATACAGGAAAAGAACCGAAATAATAATTGAAATAGTTATGGCGGGGCTTTGAAAGTGACTAATTGATTTATAGTTATTGTGTAATCATAATTTCTATTATTGGCTCAGATATCCACACGCCGCAGTTATTTTACCAGATTAGCCAGTTGAGAACGTGTGTTGATGCCCGTTTTCTCGAAGATATTTCGGAGATGGGTTTGAACCGTAAATGTGCTGATACCAAGCTTTTCACCGATCTCTTTATTTGTGAGTCCCGAGCTTGTATACTGAGCTATTGCTTCTTCCCGCTTGCTCAGACCATAATCCTTCGGCAAAACTACACCTGTTTCATCATCTCTTTTCGATAATCCATTAATATGGACGATACAATAAGGAAGGATAATATCTTTACCCGGTTGGTTGACTAACGTATATTTTATATAAAACCTGTCTCTGCTTTTAGTATTTATGATCCTACTGTGGGAAAAGTATTGCTTTGTATTATGAGAACCAACCAGGCTCTTACAATCTTCCACTATCATCTTTGGAAGTTTGATTTCATCATCCGGATTTTTTTGTAATGATTTAGGTTTTTCATTAGATAATGGTCCGCACATCTGCTTGGCTTTTTTGTTATAACATATAGGGCGCATTTCCGCATCCAAAAGAATGACCCCTTCCGGCCTTGATTCTAACCATTGTTCAAATACCTTTCGTTCCTCATTGATTTTGGAGAAAAAAACAGTAGCTTCATAGGTATTAATTAGATAAGGCAACAACAATTCGGCTTTCTGGACGTCACTGCGATTAAAGTAAGGTTGTTTGGGGGAACGGGTGAGAGACATCGTTCCCCAGAATCCATCATCGGTGCAAAGGCGAATGACTAATTCGCCAAACCAATTGATATGCTTGAGATAGTCCTGGTAATAATCAAGCTTTTTTAGTTGCGGATATGGAATTACGTCATCCGTCTTAAAGACACGATTGACCGGTTTCAAGCTAAATTGAGCCGAGTAAAGAGGGTCATAACGCCAGTAGTAATTAACATATTTCAATAGATCTGTTTTTTCTTCTTTGATACAGAACGAGTTCGACATATCCACACCATTTAAACTCTGGTTGGGAGGAAAGAATTCTGCATCATACGACCGAAACACCTCTAGCATCTCTGATAAAAGGTGTTTAGAATCCAGGGTACCTTTTTTAATATGAGTCATGCAGAAATTCACAAGCTTTAAAATATCTTCCAGATCATTTCTGTTTAGGTTATACATGATTATTCGTCCTGTGAAAAATATACAATCAATAGTTTAACTAATACACAATCTCAGCTTTGATAACTCATTTTAAGTATTGTTTATTTGGTGAAGCGCATGCATATTTTATATATGAGTAACCCTGATTTCAAGTGGGCAACGTGGAAAACAGCTCTTTCTGGTTTACAGATAGGAGTCCCTTAAAAGGCAGTGGTTTTCTTTTCCATGGATCGGACGAAAGCTACTAAAGATAGCTCGTAAATGAAAGGGGAGTTAAATGGCTAAGAATCTTGATCTCATGATTAAAGGCAACATTATCACGGTAGTCAATCAAAAACCCAGGGCGGACGCTATAGGCATTAAAGATGAGAAAATCGTATCTGTAGGAACGGTAAAAGAGGTCGAAGCAGATGCCGGAAAAACCACCAAGGTACTTGATTTGAAAAGAAAAACCGTCCTGCCGGGTTTTATCGATAGCCACGCTCACCCGATGGGCACGGGGAAAAACCGGCTTGGTGTAGATATGTCTTCGGTCAAAACGGTAAAAGAAGCCCTGGAAAAGATAAGCGAAAAAGTAAAGAAAACCCCGTCAGGAAAACTAATATTCTGCCCGGAGTATAGCCGCCTGAACGTAGCCGAAAAAAGATATCCAACCAGAAAAGAACTCGATAGCATTTCTACCAAACATCCAATCTGGATACAGCACTATGACGGTCATAATTCACAGATCAACACAATTGCCATCGAACTGCTTCATTTTAAGGCAGGGATGGAAGGTGTGGAGTTAGATTCAGAGGGAGAAATTACCGGGCTGATAAAAGACCCGGCTTCCGCCCGCCCCTTAAGCGGGGGAGACAATTACTCAGACAAAAATGAGGCCATGGAAGCTTTGATGCTGGTAACCAAAGAGGCGGCTTCCGTTGGAATCACTACCCT
>JBEKAC010000027.1:0-31274 GCA_050018395.1 Dehalococcoidales bacterium | reverse complement strand
ATATGAAAAACAAAAGCAGGCCGCCCGGGACATGTTCCTTAACCTCGACCAGTCCGAGGCGAAAAAGAAAATCACCGGCAGGCTGCGGGAGCTGGCGCGGCAGTACCATTTTAGCTACGGTAAAGTATCCCTGCGGAACCAGCGGACGCGCTGGGGCAGTTGCTCCGTTAAAGGCAATATCAGCCTCAATATGAAGCTGGTGGCTTTGCCCCGGGACTTATTTGATTATGTCATCCTGCATGAGCTGGTCCACACCCGCGTACATAACCACAGCCGGAAATTCTGGCAAGAACTGGATAAGTACGTGGGCAGCGGCAAGGCTAAAGCCAAGCAGTTAATCGAGTACGGATTACAATTGTTATAAAGAAATGTTTTCTTCATTCCGGTGACAACCGCAATCCAGGGAATCAAAAACCGTTTTTGATTTTTGAGATTTGATCTTTGATTTTTCTTTCTTCTACCCCTTCGCCAGCTTATCCTTCAGGTAGTTGATGACCTTCACCGGTGACGGGTCCACCCGGTACAAAATCGCCAGGTAGTAGCTCGCGTAGTCGCCGATAGACACCAGGCTCATCATCTGCGCCAGGGCGCTTTTCCCCTCCCCGTCCACGAACTCGTACGCCACACCGGACTGCTTTAAAAGCTCGCAGGTAACGTCGTAGCGCAGCTTGATGCGCTCGTTGAACAGCGGCGACCGCAGCAGAATGACCCGCGCGTTAGCCGCCACCTCTTTGGGCAGCGGATACCCCACCGTGGCGTTGTGGTTCAGCTCCGGGAAAACCTCGTAAAAAGCCCACGTCTTGCTGTTCTCGTTGAGCTGTGTCTTCCAGCGGTGCGCCGCTTCCGCCGCGATGCCCGCGCCGTAGACCACCGGCAAATGCCCGTAAAGCCGCTGCGCTATCTGCTTGGCGGGATTGGATTTTACCGGCGACTTTTCTTCGAGCCTGGCCGAAAGTTTTTCCAGCACCTGAACGGCTTCAGCCACGTCCGCCGATTTATCCCCGATAAAACCCAGCTTTTGCAGCACACCCAGGGTTGGGATAAAGCTGAACCCGAGCGCCGCCCGCGGCTGGCTTTTATATTCAATCTTGAAAACGGGTATCCCGTTAGCTTCGGCCAGCTGCGCCAGTTTGCCGCCGGTGGTCATCGCCAGCTTTTTAGCGCCGGTTTTTAAAGCCGGCTCGAAGCCGGAAAGCGTCTCCTCCGTGTTGCCGGAATAGCTGGAGGCGATTAACAGGGTCTTATCATCGACGTACGCGGGCAGGCCGTAGTCGCGGTGGATGATAACCGGGATTTTAGCTTCCGCAAGTACCAGGCTCCGCACCAGATCTCCGCCGATGGCCGAGCCGCCCATACCCAGGATCACCACCTTATCCGCTTTCCTGTAATCGGCGGGGAGGGGAAAGGCCATGGCCGCCTGCCAGGCCTGTTTACATTGCATTGGCAGTTCTTTAATGCGCGCCAGCATGCCGTCCGGGTCGTTCTTCGGGTAAATCTTTACGTCATCGAGATTGATTTCAGACATTTATGTTGCCCTCCTCGCTTTTTTTACACTCCGCCCTCGGAAATGTCATTCTGAGCGCAGCGAAGAATCTCGGCAGGGGGAGGTGTGTGTTTCCACCCAACCACCAGATTCTTCAGTCGTCCCGATTGCATCGGGATTCCTTCAGAATGACAGGGAAAATATTACACTCCCGCCATTTTTTTGCCGATTTCCAGCAGCTTTTCCGCCCTTTCCGGCGAGTCCGTCTCCGCATAAATGCGCAGCAGGGGCTCCGTGCCGGAAAAGCGGATGAGCAGCCAGGTATTGTCCACGAGGTTGTACCGGAAGCCGTCCGTGGTATCGATTTTCAACACTTTCACGTTATCGATCGTCCCGGGCGGATTGTCCCGCACCCGCGCAATAATTTTCTGGCGCTCCGCCTCCGGGAAGGTAACATCGACACGCCGGTAGTGGTGCGGCCCTACCCGGCTGTAGAGGTACTCGATAAGCTCGGAGGGATTTTTGCCGGTCTTGACCATCAGGTCGAGGAAATAAAGGTTGGCGAGGATACCGTCCCTTTCCAGGACATGCCCGCGGAAGCCGTAGCCGCCGCTTTCCTCGCCGCCGATCATGGCGTTTTTAGAGCGCATCATGGGGGCGACGTACTTAAAGCCCACCGCCGTCTCGTAAACCGGCACCTGGAAAATCTCGCCGAGGCGGTAAAGCATGTTGGTGGTGGTGAGCGTTTTGATGATAGCACCGCGCTCGCCGCGGACTTCGAGCAGATACAGGGCGAGCAAAGCATACACCTGAAGCTGGGTCACGAAATTACCTTTTTCATCGACGATGCCCATGCGGTCGGCATCGCCATCGGTGGCCAGCCCGGCGTTCGCTTTTTGCGCTTTGACCGCCGCCGCCAGCCCGTCCAGATTGGGTAAAATCGGCTCCGGGCGCAGGCCGGGGAAAATCGGATTGCGCTCGCCGTGTATCTCGGTCAGCTTTATCGTTCCCCCGCTTAAAATATCCTTGAGATAGCCCGCCCCGGCGCCGTACATGGGGTCGATGACCAGCTTCAGGTCGGACTGCCGTAAGATTTCCAGGTCAACGAGCCGGGCAATCTGCTCGAAATACATGGTTGAAAGGTCGGACTCCAGCACCAGACCCTGCTTTTTAGCCTCGGCCAGGGCCAGGCGGTTGACCTTGCCGGCATCGTAAGCCTTGTTGATGAAACCCACCACTTTAGAGGATATTTCATCGGCGGCACTGCTGCCGTTTTCGTCCTTAATTTTAAAGCCGTTCCAGATACCGGGGTTGTGGCTGGCGGTAATAACGATACCGCCGCCGGCCTGCCGGGCCAGGACATTATAGCTGATAACCGGGGTGGGGGCGGCTTTGGGGGCAAGATAGACCCTTACGCCGTTGGCGGCCAGCACCTCGGCGGCGGCCGCCGCGAAATCCTCCGAGCCGAAGCGGGTATCGTACCCGATAACGATGCCCCGCCCTGCCAGCTTGGCCTGCTTTAAGTAGTCCGCCATGCCCTGCGCGCAATAACGCACGTTTTCAAAGGTAAAGTCCTCGGCGATGATGGCGCGCCAGCCGTCCGTGCCGAACTTGATAGGATTTGGTTTCACCAAACCTCACCCCCTGTATCCCCCTCTCCGTTTACGGCGAGGGGGAGGATATAGCAGAGGGGCTGCGCCCCTCTTACTCGCCGAGCTTTTTAAGAATATATTTAGCCAGACTATCTATTATTTCACGATGTCTCGGGACAGGTTGAGAGATTTTGGTATCGGGGTTTTGATACCAGTCATGTTTGAGGCCATGGCGTATCAAAACACAGCCTAAACGTTCGATTTTTTTTATAAGATCAACACGTTTCATCCAACTACCAGTTCACCATAACGTCGAGTGTGCGGAATCTTGCCGGTGCTAAGGTCCTGGTATAAGTCCTTGAGGTTCTCTTTCAACTCGTCAAGACTGGTGCCCTGGGTGTGATAATCGGGGAATTCCTCCAGCCAGCCTACCCACGCATCATCTTCCTGGTAATAAACGAACTTTAAAGTTTCCATTTTTCGCTCCGTAGGGATTTGCCTTATGTAAATATATTATAGCAGATAATCCAAAAAAGGCACTGCGCCCCTCTTAAACGCCTCGCAATACTAATATGATAATTTGAAATAACCTGAATTATTATTGTGAGATTGGTTTGGAAATACATGTAAGAGAAAAGCTTCGAAGTTATGTCTAATATTCTCGTTCTTAATTTCATAAAGAGAAACGAATTTTACAAAATCTCCTTTTTTACATTTCTGCTTACAATTAAGGTTAGGCCCTAAACGGATACTGAATGGCGATTTTGAGTTATATGAACTTTTAGCCCTAGTCCTTAGATTCGTAGCTTTCCCAAAATATACTACGTTACCCTCAGAATTATAAAATATATAAATGCCTGGAACTTCAGGAAAATCAGAAAAGTCTCCATTGAATGGGGCTAATTCCCGGTGAGCGATAACCGGCCAGCCGTAGAAATTCTCTAAACAATTATTGAGTGTTTTAGGTTCAAGTGGTTTACTTTTGTTTAAGTAAGCAGTTATATTTTGCTGTTTCCTACCACACCTTTTTGAGAACTCATTTTGTTTTAGATCTGATTGATTAAACACGTATCGCAATATATCTTGGTTGGATATACTCTTAGTAGGCATATTTACCTCCTCTATTTCCCCAGCCCCTCTTTCTTCCTAAAATCCTCCTCCTATCCCCCTTTAACAAGGGGGGACGAAAGAGATAGCACCTCATTTTAAACGTTTTATCTTTGTTTTTGAGATTTGAGATTTGAGTTTTGATTTTCCCTCTTTACTTCCCCAGCCCTTCTTTCTTTAAAACGGCCGCTTTGTCCGTCTTTTCCCAGGGGAGGTCGATATCCGTGCGGCCGAAGTGTCCGTAAGCGGCCGTCTGGCGGTAGATAGGCCGGCGTAGCTTAAAGTATTCAATGATGGCGCCTGGGCGCAGGTCGAAGTGCTTTAAAATCAGGTCCAATATTTTTTGCGTAGCTATTTTTTCCGTATCGAAAGTTTCGACGGACACGGAAAGGGGGTGGGATTTGCCGATGACGTACGATACCTGGATTTCAATCCGGTCCGCCAGGCCGGCCGCCACGATGTTCTTAGAGATGTACCGCAGCATATAGGCCGCGGAGCGGTCAACCTTGGTGGGGTCCTTGCCGGAGAACGAACCGCCGCCATGCCGGGCTACCCCGCCGTAAGTATCGACGATGATCTTGCGCCCGGTACAGCCGGTATCGGAAACCGGCCCGCCGATGACGAACCGCCCGGTGGCGTTGACGTAATACTTGGTGTTTTTATCGATGTATTTGGCCGGGACTACCGCTTTAATCACATTTTTGATAATATCTTTTTCTATCTGCTCATGAGTGACATCCGGGTCGTGCTGGGCGCCGATGACGACGTTATCCACCCGCTTCGGTTTACCCTTGTGATATTCCACTGTCACCTGGCTCTTACCGTCCGGCCGCAGATATTTCAGCGTCCCGTTCTTCCGGACCGCCGCCAGTTTCCTGGCGAGTTGCTGGGCGAGGGAAATGGAGAGGGGCATCATTTCCGGCGTCTCATTACACGCGAAACCGACCATCATGCCCTGGTCGCCCGCGCCGATTTTATCATAATCGTTGGCCTTTTTAACCTCCTTGGCCTCCAGCGACTTGCTCACGCCCATATCGATATCCGCGGACTGCTCCTTGATAGAGGACATCACGCCGATGGACTCATAATCGAAGCCGTATTCCGGGCGGGTATAGCCGATGTCCTTCACCACGCCTTTGACGATGTTGGGCACGTCCACGTAGGTCTTGGTGGTAATCTCCCCCAGGACGATTACTAGCCCGGTGGTCGTGGCTACCTCGCAGGCCACCCGACCGTAAGGGTCGTCGGCCATAATTTTGTCCAGGATAGCGTCCGCCACCTGGTCGCAGATTTTGTCCGGGTGCCCCTCGGTGACCGACTCCGAGGTAAACAGGTACTTGGATGATGCCGAAAAACTGTTAGACATTTATTGCCCTCCGATTTTTTCTTGTCATTGCGAGGGCGCTCATGGTGAGCCTGTCGAACCATAGCGACCGTGGCAATCTCTTTCGTCATTTCAAGTCAATGATAGAGATTGCCGCGCCTCCCGACTCTGTCGGGATGGCTCGCAATGACGATTTCATTAAGTCCCCTCGTTCCAACTGGACAGGTATTTTTTCTGTTCTGCGGTCAGCGTATCGATCTTAACGCCCATCGCTTTCAGCTTCAGCCGGGCGACCTCTTTATCTATTTCCTGCGGCACGTTGTGGACTTTTATCTCCAGCTTGCCTTTGTTCTGTACCAGGTATTCCATGCATAAAGCCTGGTCGGCGAAGCTCATATCCATCACGCTAGCCGGGTGGCCCTCCGCCGCCGCCAGGTTGATCAGTCTCCCCTCCCCCAAGAGGTAAAGCTTGCGGCCGTCTTTCAGGGCGTATTCTTCGACGAAAGTACGGATGGTGCGCTTGCTCCGGCTCATTTGCTCCAGCACTGGGATATTGATTTCCGCGTTAAAATGCCCGCTGTTGGCCAGCAGGGCGCCGTCTTTCATGACCTGGAAATGCTTTTTATCAATGATATTCTTGTCGCCGGTCACGGTGATAAAGATGTCGCCGATTTTGGCGGCTTCCAACAGCGGCATGACCTGGTATCCCTCCATGACCGCTTCCAGGGCGCGCACTGGCTCTACCTCGACGATGATGACGAGCGAGCCCATGCCTCTGGCGCGCAGGGCCACGCCGCGGCCTGTCCAGCCGTAGCCGCAGACCACCACCTTTTTCCCCGCCCAGAGGACATTGGTGGCGCGGGTAATGCCGTCGATGGTGCTCTGACCGGTGCCGTAGCGGTTATCGAAGAGGTGTTTGGTATCGGCGTCATTTACCGCGATGAGCGGGTATTTCAGCTTGCCGTCCCGGTACATCGAGCGCAGGCGGATAACGCCGGTCGTCGTTTCCTCGCTCCCCCCGATGATGTTTTTCAAAAGCTCCTTTTTCTTGGTGTGCAGCGTCGTCACCAGGTCGGCGCCGTCATCGATGGTGATATTGGGTTTATGCTCCAACGCGGCGTTGATATGCTTGTAATAAGTTTCCCCGTCTTCACCTTTGATGGCGTAAGTCGGGATACCGTACTTGACCAGCGCTGCGGCCACGTCGTCTTGTGTGGAAAGCGGATTGGAAGCGCAGAGGACCAGGTCAGCGCCCCCCACCTGGAGCGTCAACCCCAGGTTGGCGGTCTCCGTGGTGATATGCAGGCAGCCGGAGATGCGTACGCCTTTGAGAGGCTTTTCCGCCGCAAACCTTTCGCGTATCAGTTTTAAAACCGGCATCTCGCGGTAAGCCCATTCGATACGTTGCCGGCCGACGGCGGCCAGCGACATGTCCTTGACGTCATAGTTTTTCGTTGCTGCCATTTATTACTCCTTCTCCCCGAAATGCGTCAACTCATTTTTGCTTCCCGGCGGCCGGCCCCCTTTGTGCAGACGCGGGTGTTCCGCCGGACATTTTTCCAGCGGCACAGGGCATTCCAGGCACGTGTCCCGGGCGTACTCCACGCACCCGTTCAGCCAGGGCACGTCGCCGTTCAATTGCCCGTGCAGCGGGTGTTTGCCAGCCTCGTCTTTAGATGGTCTGCCTGTTTTGCCCATGTGTTTTAGTTACCTTTAACCACGACATGATTGTTTACATTTTATCATATTAGTCATGGGAAAATTCGCCCGAATAAAAAATAAAACAAGGTCAGCCGATGCCCCAGTCCCGGTAGCCCTGCTTGATGATGGCGGCGTATTCCTTCGAGGGCAAGGCTTCCTGCAGTTGCCCCGTTTTAACGTAGGTCAGGACATGGTGCATCTGGTTGTCCTCGTCAAAGACATTAATGTTTTGCCGGATATAGCCGCTTTCCCACTTATCCAGCCGGCGCAGGCAGGTGTCGGTGACTTCATAAACGGCGCCCCGCACCTTTTCCCCGCGGAAGGACTTTAGCGTGGCCGTGCCGCCATGATAAGTGCGCGACCAGCCGGTGAAGACGAGCTTATAGTTGGGCAGAACAGCCGTGAATTTGGGCCGGCTGTCCGGGCACAGCTCCAGCATCTGCTTTTTACTTAAATTGCTGGCATAAGCGAAGTAAAGCATCTATTTAGTGCACAATTCCATCATTTTAGACATTTAACTGCCGCCGCGCCGCAGGCTTGATGTCCAGAGAATTATAGTATATCCGCCTTTCGAAAGGAAATCTATCGGGATAGCTTTTACTTTATCTCCGTGCGAGCTTGGCAATCGTCAAATTGCCGCTGGCGGCCGGGTAATATCGTAAAAACGAACCGAAATAAGGGTCTTTCCCCAAGCTGCCGGTCGATTGAGAAATACCCTCGTCCAGCGTCATGTTGCCGGAACACAGATTGCGCAGCAGGTCGAGGGTCACGCTGTCAACGTGTTCCAGGCTGACCAGGCCGCTCCAGCCGATGTACGCCGCCGCCCCTTTCTCGATAAAGGCCCGGGGCAAATCATCATACTCATAGCTTTCGCACCCCATCGCCAGCACGATAGTTTGGTCGAACGTACCTTTCGCGCTCTGGATAAATGCGGAGTTTACCGCGAAAACCAGCGGCGAATTATCCTCCATCATGGCATTGGAGACCTTATCCGTCAGCTGGTCGGCGGCATAGCGGGTGGCGGTATAGTTTTCCGCGGTGAAAAGGTAGGTGGTATCCAGCGTCGTCTCCCGGCCGTTTTCGATACTGACGAGCAGACCGGAATGGACCCTCAACAGGATAAAACGATAGCCGAGCGAAGGCAGCTTACGGTAGAGGTCGACGTTAACCTGAGCGCCCTGGAAGATATCCACGGTAAATCCGCAGGACTCAAGTAATTGCGTTGCCCCGGCGATAAAAGCGGGATTAGATTCGCGCAGGCAAAGTTGGTCGATAATCGCCGCCCGGTTGCCTGCCTGGCTGACCGGGATGGGTGATTGGCAGCCTGCCGGCAGCAGCCATATCGCCAGAAAGACCAGCGCCAGAATTCTACATGACCGCTTCACGCATAAAAGTATAAGCGGCAGTACGCTTTTCCACAACGGGGATTACTCTCAATTTCCGTCAAGTGCCGCATCTTTTTCTTACCCGGCGGAGAGGCGGCGCCGCCGGTAGTAAAGGAACAGGAAGACAACTACGGCGACAATAATAACCGCGATAGCCGTGAGCTGCGCCTGCTTCAACCCCCAGAAAAGTACCTCGTTATCACGCCAGGTGAATACGATAATCTGGCTCACCGAGTAACCCAGGATATAGACAAAGAAAAGGACGCCAGGCTTGAGTTTGTGGCGGAGAAACCAGAGCAGGGTAAAAAGAAGGATGTTGGCTATCGCCTCATAAGCGGCGGCGGGCTGGTAAGGGATATCGTGGCGGGGGGCGAAAGAGTCCGGGTTGGCATAGACCACGCCCCACGGCAGCCCGGTGGGATAGCCGATGACGTCCCCGTTAATGAAGTTGCCGATGCGGCCGAAGAACTGCCCTACCACCGCGAAAAGCGCTCCGATGTCCATTAGCTTTAAAATTGACATTTTCATCCGCCAGCCGGCGATAACGAACACGATGACCACGGCGAAAATTGCCCCGTAAAAAGCCATCCCGCCTTCCCATGCCGCCAGTATGCGCCATGGCTCGGAGAAATAAGGCCCCAGGGGCTGCTGAACTACGTAATAAAGCCGGGCACCGATTAAACCGGCGAAGATAGACCATAAGACAACCGTAGTAAGTTTGCCACCGCCGATGCCTTTCGACCGGGCGTAAGGCCAGGCTGCTAGTAGCCCGATAGCGATGCCCACCGCGTACATCAAGCCGTACCAGCGGACAGACACCGGCCCGATAGAAAAGGCCACCGGGTTTACATTAATGGTTATCATAGTTAAACCTTTCAAAATGCCCTGAAAGACATCAATTAATGCCCTTCTTTATCCGCATCCGAGTGCTCGGGACCACCGTGCCCGTGCTGGGTTTCAATCACCTGTAGACGTTTATCGCTGGTAATCACAATGCCAAAGGTCGTTAGCAGAGCCTCAGGCGTTAACACTTCCTGCGGCGTGCCGATAGCCACCACTTTACGGGCCAGAAGCATTACTTGTTGACAAAGCGTCGCTTCTTCCTGGATATCATGCGTGGCGACAATAATCGAAGCTCCCCGCTGAAGTTCTTCATTAATTGCTTGCAAATATAGCTCTCTGCCGCCGGCATCCAGACCAGACGTCGGTTCATCCAGCACCAGCAAGTCGGCCTGATGTGCCAGGACCTGGGCGAGGTAGGTCCGCTGTTGCTGACCGCCGGATAAAGACCGTAAGGGATATTCAGCCAGTTTTTCGATACCCATGGCACGCATGGCAGAAAGCACAATTTCATCGTCTTGCCGGCCCATGCGTTTCCATAATCCGTAGAGAGGGAAACGGCCCATGCGCACGACATCGATGGCACGAATGGGTAAGACAAATCCGGTGTGGTGGAACTGGCCAAGATAGGCAATCCGGCGATGGTTACTCCCGGGAGTCATCCCGAAGACCGACAGCTGGCCTCTCAGAGATGGCAACAAGCCGACAATCGTTTTCAGCAGAGTTGATTTGCCGCAACCATTGGTGCCGATAAGGGCGATAGCTTCACCAGGTCTTAAGACGAAGTTGATGCCTGCCACAACAACGTCACCGGAGTAACCAATATCAAGTGCTTTGGCCTGTATATACAGGTTACCGGCATCCTTCAATGAGGTAACAGCCTTCCCCAGACTATCCATGTGTCAACTCCCGGGGACGAACCAGCCGACGATTACGTATATTCTGAATGATAAACACGATAAAAAAGATGACTACGGCCACGAGGATAATAGCGGCGCCCGCGGCCAGGTTAAAGTGGTAGCTGATCAGCAAACCTGAATACATCGATAACGCTCCGAAGAGCGCGGCCCAGGCAATCATGGCTTCTATCCTTCTGGAAAGGAGGGCACCTGCGCCAGCCGGAGCGATGAGCAAGCCAAAAACGAGCAGGGTGCCGACGGTTTGGAAAGATACAATGACCGTAATGGCAATCATGAAGAGCATGATATTGTGATAGAGACGGACTGAAAAACCAGCCACTTGAGCCTGTTCCGGGTCAAAGCTGAGCAATAAAAACGGGCGACGGCAAACGATAGCGATTGCCATGATAACGAATGTGGCCGCAAACTGAATCAGGATGGACTTGATGCTAATACCCAAAATCTCACCAAACAATATACGTGTCAGGTCACCGCTGAAGGAGTTCGAGCGGGACACGATCACTACGCCCAAAGACAGCATCCCGATGAAAAGAAGCCCGATGGCCGTGTCCGAGGATAACCGCGACCGCTGTGTAATCAGGGTAATACCGCCTATCATAAAACCGGCTCCGATAGCGGCACCGACCATCCCCGGAAAACCTACTAAAATCGCCACCGCGATGCCGGGCAACACGCCATGGGCCAGCGCATCACCAATGAACGCCAACCCGCGCAGGATGACAAAAGTGCCGGCAATGGCACAGGCGATAGAAACCAGAATACCGGCAATGAGCGCCTGGAGCATAAAACTATTGGTTGAGAACGGGGTTACCAGCCAGTCCATAACTCTCCCTTATTTTAACGCAGAAGAAATGACATTAGCCAAATCCGTCATAAAGGTAAAATAGGAACCATCGGCAGGAAGCTGGTGCGTGGTAATTTCAATCACTTTAACTCCCGTTTCATCACCTATGGCTTTGGCCACAACCGGGGATGTACCAAGTTCAGTAAAAATGGCTTTTACCTGGTTGTCCTGAATCAATTTCTTTAACGCTGCCAGGTCTGCTGCGGAAACCTCAGCTTGAGTGCTAATGCTTGGAATAATCGCTCCTACCAGCTTAAAGCCATATCGTTGGGCGAAATAGCCCATCGATTCGTGGCCGGTAACCAGCTTGCGATCTGCCTGGGGTAACTGCGCCACCGTATTGGCAACTTCAGAGTTTAAGCTATCCAATTTATTTTCTAAGTCGGTTGCCTGACCGGTCACATCAAGATTGAGGTCTTTTAAAAGAACAGGAGCTAGCGCGCTTACAATACTCTTCATGTCCAGAGGATCCATCCACAAATGAGGATCTTCAGCACCTACAGCCTGGTCGGGGTCGCCGGAGGGAATTCCCTCTCCGGTCCCGACGTGGCGCACCGCGATGTGATCCGAAGCGGTAAAAAACTTGACGCCTTTATCGCGTGCGGTTTGCAGTGTCTTTTCCATCCCGCCCTCTAACCCCAGCCCGTTTTCTATCACTAGGTCAGCTTTATTGATTGCCTCAATGTCTTTCGCGGATGGTTCCCATTCGTGCGGGTCAAGCCCATTTGGAATGGATACAGTCACATTAGCCTTATCACCAACCAGGTCTTTAACGATAGAGCTAAGGATTGAATAGGTAACCACAATGGATTTCTTACCGGTGTTACTTGTTTCTGTGCTCGGCTGACACGCCAAAGTAGCAACGAGAAGCAGTACTACAAGTACGGACAGCAACGCAAATTTGATTTTCATCCTACCTTTTCCTTGATTCAAGCTTAAGAATTGTAAACCTGCTTCGCGCTGCCATTGTTGGCGACACATTCCCGGCACTGTCCCAAGAACTCCAGCAGGTGGCCGCTAATCTTGAACTTCGTCGTTGCGATAAGCCGCTGTTCCAGTTCGGCCAGGCCGCAATCCGTGAAATCGATGACCTTGCCGCAATCGGAGCAAATCAGGTGGTGGTGGTGCTCGGCGGGGCGGCGCATTAAGTAGCTGCGGCAACTGCCGCCGGCGTGCGTTTCGCAGATCAGCCCGAGCTCCGCCAGCACTTCCAGGGTGCGGTAGATGGTGACCAGGCCTACAGAGGGGTGCTCTTGATGGACTTTTTCATGGATAGCGTTAGGCGTCATATGCTCATCGGAGCCGATGATGGCGCTGATAATCGACCGGCGCTGGGGAGTTATTTTATAGCCCTGCCGCCTTAACGCGCTCTCGATTTTCTTCTGGGTGTAATACATTTTTTATAATGCCAGATGAAAATGATTTTCAATTAGCAATATAACATATGATAGAAAATATGTCAATTATCACAGGTTGATTTAAACCTCACCCCTTTTTATTCCCCTGCCTTCGCCGAAGCGGCTGCGCGCAGGCAGGCCTCTCCGTCGACGGAGGAGGGGGTCAGGGGGAGAGGTCTGTTTTTAACTTTTAAGCTACAAAAGGCATGAGCAGAAACGTTCATTCAGCGTTGTCCCCAGAATCGCAGGTATGGTAGAATGAGAAAGTGTGATATAATTCACAAATGTTTTAATGCGTAATATATATTGACTATTATTGCGTATTACGTTATAATATTGTATAATATATATTGATTTGCGTTTATGAATACACTAAAGACTTTGCAACTGCTTTCTGGAAACGAGGCCCTGGCCCTGGGCGCGTACCACGCCGGCGTGCAGGTGGCGACCGCTTACCCCGGCACGCCCAGCACCGAGATCCTGGAAAACGTGTCCCGCTTCAAGGACATCTACGCCGAGTGGTCCACCAACGAAAAGGTAGCCATGGAGGTGGCGATGGGGGCGGCTTACACCGGGGCGCGCGCTATGGTCTCGATGAAGATGGTGGGACTGAACGTGGCCGCCGACCCATTTATCGCAGCCTCGATGACCGGCATTATCGGGGGGCTGGTGGTAGTCTGCGCCGACGACCCCCAGATACACAGCTCGCAAAACGAACAGGACAACCGCCACTATGCCCGCCTCGCTAAAGTGCCGATGCTGGAGCCAAGCGATAGCCAGGAGGTCTATGACCTCATGGGGATGGCCTTTGATATCAGCGAGGAGTTCGATACGCCGGTGATGCTGCGCACCACCACCCGCATCGCCCATTCGATGTCCGTCGTGGATATAACACGCACCCGCGCCGTGAAAAACCCGCAGCCGGCTTTCCACTACAACCCGCAAAAATACATCATGCTGCCGGTCAACGCTTTACCCCGCCACGCCCTCGTGGAAAAACGCATGGTCAGGCTGGCGGAATACTGCGAGACGTTCCCTTTAAACCGGATTATCTGGAACCAAAAGAAGCTGGGCATCGTGACCAGCGGCGTAGCTTACCAGTACGCCCGCGAGGTTTTCCCGCAGGCCTCTTTCCTTAAGCTGGGAATGACCTGGCCGCTGCCCGAGCAAATGATTAAAGAGTTTGCGAAGGGCGTGGTAAAACTCATCGTTATCGAGGAGCTGGACCCGTTTTTACAGGACAACATCAAGGCGATGGGCGTTAAGGTCACCGGCAAGGAGTTCATCCCGGCGGTGGGCGAGCTGAACACCCGCATCGTCACGGAAAGCAGTATCGGCGCCGGGCTGGTGCCGGAAACGGAAAAGCCGGATATTTTATCCCCTGCCGAGGGCCTGCCACGCCGCCCTCCCCTGCTTTGCCCGGGCTGCCCCCATACCGGCATCTACTTTACCCTGAACGTGCTCGGCCAGCGCTCTAAACTGCCGGAGGCTAAAGAGCCCACCGAACCCAAGCTCATCGTCACCGGGGACATCGGCTGCTACACGCTGGGTGCCTACCCGCCGCTAAACGTCCTGGATACGACCGCCTGCATGGGCGCGGGCATCGGCCAGGCGATGGGCATGGAAAAAGCCGGCGTTAAAAGCAAGGTGGTGGCCGTTATCGGCGATTCCACCTTCATGCACTCCGGTATCACCGGGCTGGTGGACGCCGTTTACAATGACGGGCATTTCACCATCTTAATATTAGATAATCACACCACCGCGATGACCGGTCACCAGGAGCACCCCGGCACCGGCATTTCCGCCCAGGGCCAGCCGACCAATACTGTTGACATCGAAAGCCTGTGCCGCGGCATCGGCGTAAAGGACCTGAAAGTCATCAACGCCTTCGATTTGAAGGCTTTAAGGGACGGCCTGCGCGATTCTTTAAACCGGCCGGAACTTTCCGTCATCATCGTGCGGGGCGCCTGCGCCGTGCAGGTGAAAAAGCGAGCCAACCAGCGCCAGATAGACACGGAAAAGTGCAATCAGTGCGGCACCTGTCTCAAACTGGGCTGCGGGGCCATCCAGAGCGTTGACGGTAAGATGTTCATTGAGGCTTCTCTCTGTGCCGGGGACGCCTGCGGTATTTGCGAACAATGCTGCCCGCAAAAGGCGATTTCTGCATAATGGGCAATAGTTAAACAGCTCACCCTGAGCTTGTCGAAGGGTGATAACCCGGGGCCTCATGGTTCGACAGGCTCACGTTGAGCGGGTGATATAAAAGGCTCACCATGAGCGGAAAAAAACGGTCAAAAATATGACGGACACAAAGAAAAATAAAGTTGAAAAGATAGACATTTTAATCACCGGAGTGGGGGGACAGGGTGTCGTCCTGGCCTCGGACATTATCGGGGAGGCGGCGCTGGCGGCCGGCTATGATGTTAAAAAGACGGACACGCTGGGTATGGCGCAGCGCGGCGGCAGCGTCGTCAGCCATGTGCGCCTCGGGGAAAAGGTGTTCTCGCCGTTGATTAAAGAAGGCGAGGCCGACCTGCTGTTGGCCTTCGAGAAGCTGGAAGCCGCCCGCTGGAGCCACTATATCCGGGCCGGCGCCGTCGTCATCATCAACAGCTACGAGCAGCCGCCGCTTTCGGTTAGCCTGGGGCAGGTCAAGTACCCTACCGACGGCGAAATCGCCGCGGCACTGAAGCGGCGCACCGACCGGATTTACTTTATCGACGGCAATAAGAAGGCTAAAGAGCTGGGCAATATCCGGACGTTCAATATTTTTATGCTCGGCTGTTTTTCCGCGTTTGTCCCGCTGGACGTTCAGGTCTGGCAGGACTGTATTTCCCGGCGCATACCGGAGAACATCCGTGAAATCAATCTCAAGGCGTTCGAACTGGGCAGAAAGGAAATCAAAGGTGTCCGTATCGGCAAGAACTAAAAAAGGCATGGAGCTGGGCTCGTGGATAAGGCGCATGTTCGAAGAAGGCATCGCCATGAAAAAGCAGTTTGGCGAGGAGAACATCTATGACCTTTCGCTCGGCAATCCGGTCATGGAGCCGCCGCCGGAGTTCAAACGCGAGCTCAAGCGCCTGGCGAACCACCCGTACAAAGGCATGCACGGCTACATGGTCAACGCCGGCTACCCGGAGACCCGGGCGGCGGTGGCCGAGCAGCTTTCTAAGGACACCGGCGTCAAGCTATCCGAAAACGATATCATCATGGCCGTGGGGGCGGCCGGCGCCATTAACGTGGCGATGAAGACCATCCTCGATCCCGGTGATGAGGTCATTGTTTTCATCCCGTGGTTCGTGGACTACTTCAACTACGTGCAAAACCACGACGGCGTCGTTAAACCCCTCCCCACCGACGAGAATTTCCTGCCCCGGCTGGATGTGCTGGAAAACAGCATCGGCCCGCGGACGAAAGCCGTGCTGATTAACTCACCCAACAACCCCACCGGGGTCGTTTACAGCGCCGAAATCCTCACGAAAATGAGTGAAATACTGCGCAAAAAAGAAAAAGAGTACGGGGCGCCGATATTCCTGATCAACGACGAACCGTACAAGCGGATTGTTTATGACGGCCATAAATGCGCCTCGCCGTTGAGTTTTCACCGGCACAGCATCGTCTGCACCTCGCATTCCAAAGACCTGTCCATCCCCGGCGAGCGTATCGGCTACGTGGCGCTGCACCCGGACGCCACCGACCATGACGACCTTATCAAGGGCTTTGTCTTTTGCACCCGCGTGCTGGGCTTCATCAACGCGCCGGCCTTCATGCAGAACGTGGTGCGCCATTTACAGGGGGTGTCCATTAACATCGGGGAGTACCAGCGCCACCGCGACTTTATCTACAACAACCTGGTGCGCTTCGGCTACACCGTCAATAAGCCGCAGGGGGCTTTTTATATCTTCCCCAAATGCCCCATCCCGGACGACGTGGCCTTCGTGCGCGAGCTTCAGAACGAACACCACGTGCTGACCGTGCCCGGCGTGGCCTTCGGGCTGCACGGCTATTTCCGGCTCGTCTATTGCATGGACGATGCCCTGCTGGAAAAGTGTATGCCCGGGTTGGAAAAAATAGCCAAAAAGTACGGTCTGATGAAATAACAGTGCCGCCTGTGACGGAGGTGTTTTTTGGATAGGCAATACGTTAAAGAAAACGCAAAGTCGCTGGAAAGACTGCGGAAACTCGTAAATAATATCACCGACGATGAGCTAAAACTCGTTATTTATAAAGAGGGTTTGACTATTGCCGCTCTCCTCGGGCATGTGGCATTCTGGGACGAGCGGCGGCGATTTCTTCTACGAAAATGGAAACTAAATGGCGTTACTCCTTCAATGATAGCTGATGAAGACGTAGATATCCTTAATGATGCGCTAACGCCATTTTTTTTGGCTATCTCTCCAAGAAAACTTGCTGAAATGGCAATTCGCAATGCCGAGGCGCTCGATAATGAACTGGAGAAAATTTCTCCTGAATTAATAAAGGCAATTGAAGCTATAGGAGACCGCCACGCCTTGAACCGTGGCATCCACCGCAATATGCACCTGGATGAAATAGACGCTTTTTTGAAAGCAAAACCCAAGGTAAGATGAAACACCTGTTCAGGCTGCTATATTTACCGGGCTGTCTCTGCCTGGGCTTGCTGATGATTACAGTCGCCGGGTGCCAGGCACCTGTAAGCATCACAACGCAGCCGCCTGTAATCTCCACGACACAGCCACCCGCAAACACCACGGCACAGCCGGTCACTTCCGATCCGCGGATTAACGTTCTCCCCTGCGCTGACGACCCTGAAGGCGCTATCAGCTTTGCTAACGTTGCTCTTTCAAAAGGAATCCTCGATAGCGATTTTATGGTTGTGCGGACAGACGCCATCCCGCATGAAAAGGGCGCCCCGTATTTTCTCGTTAGAGGAAAAATAACCAACACCTCGACGACACGCTGCTGGGTAGCCTATCATGGTTACGGGTACGATTCCGCCGGTAATGAGGTCTCCTTTACGCTGGACGCCGGGCCTATCGTGGGGATAGCGCAGATTGGTATTGAACCCAAGAGTTCAGAGATCTTCGCCCTGCATTTAAGCTGGTCGGATAATGCCACTTCGTTTACCCTGCACTCCCAGAAATCCGCGAATATGTTCCCGTAATGGCTGCGCATTTCTGTTTGCAATTATTAAAAAATTTATGGTATGCTTTAGCAGCGCCCTGAAGCTAATTCCAACTATTTTTAGCGCCAATAAAGGCTTCCGGGTGTTCAAACAACCATGCTAGCTAGCTACGGATTAATCGGCCTGTTTTTAATTGTAGCCATTTCATTTTCGTTTTTAATGGTTGTCCTGCCCATCATCCTGCGGATTTTAAAGATCGTCCCCAACAACCCCAACCCCACTAAAAGCTCCATCTTCGAGTGCGGCATGGAGACCATCGGCAAAACGTGGGTGCAGTTTAACTTCCACTACTATTTTTACGCACTCCTCTTCCTGGCGCTCGATGTGCTGGTGGTCTTCCTTTACCCCTGGGCCGTGGCGCTGCGGCAGCTGGGGAAGTCCAGCCTTTATGTCATCCTGATATTGGTGTTTATCGTGTTAATCGGCTATCTCTACGCCTGGAAAAAGAAGGCCCTGGAATGGAAATAGACGAAAAAGACAAAATCTACTCCCCGGCTGAGCTTGACCGCTATGAAGGCCGGGTCATCGAGGATTTCAAGGCCAACCACCAGGCCCCGATAGCCGACCCCGATGCCTGGCTGGACGAGGATATCAAGCGGAACATCCTGGTAACTTCGCTGGAATGGGTCATTAACTGGGCGCGGCGCTCTTCGCCATGGCCGGCGTTCTGCTTCCCCGCCTGCTGCGCCTTCGAGTTCGTGGCCGCTGAAGGCCCACGCTTTGATATGACCCGCTTCGGCATGGACATCGTGCGCGCTTCACCGCGCCAGGGCGACCTGATGATTACCGCGGGCACGCTTACCTGGAAGATGGCGCCCAATGTGCGCCGCGTCTATGACCAGATGCCGGAGCCCAAGTGGGTCATCGCCATGGGGGCGTGCGGCATCAGCGGCGGTATTTTCCGCTCCTCGTACGCCGTAGTGCCGGGCTACAACAAAATCGTCCCGGTGGACGTTTATGTCCCCGGCTGCCCGCCCCGCCCGGAAGCCCTGATTTACGGCGTCCAGCAACTGCTCAAAAAAATAGGCAAGTCCCGCGTCGTGCCGGACCTGCCCAAACCTAAAATGCCCAAAATAAAGCTGCCGGAAATACCCCGGCTTTAAGAGAAGATACCGATGACCACAGCCCTTGCTTCCAGAGATATCGTGACCAAAGTAAACGCCAAGTTCCCCGGCGCGGCCGCCGAGGCCGGCGCCGAAGGCGCACTGGTCAAGGCAGAGCAGCTGGTGGCGGTCATGGAATTCCTCAAGAACGAAGCCGGGCTGGAGTTCGATTATTTCAACTACGTCACCGCCGTGGATTATTACAGCTACTTCGAGGTCATTTACCAGCTGACCTCATATAAGCATAACCGCTCCTTGGTCATTAAAGCCCGCTGCTACGACCGCGATAACCCCACCCTGCCCTCCGTCACCGGGCTATGGCAAGGGGCGGACTTCCAGGAGCGGGAAATTTATGATCTCTTCGGCATTAAGTTCGCAGGGCACCCGGATTTGCGGCGCATCTTCCTCTGGGAGGGCTTTCCCGGCCACCCGCTGCGAAAGGACTTTAACCAGTGACGACCACGCAGGAAATCACGCTCCCCACCGAGCCGTTTGTCCTGAACATCGGGCCGGTACACCCCAGCACGCACGGCGTTTACCGCATGCGCTGCACGATGGACGGCGAGGTGGTGCGGGACATCGAGCCGGTCTTCGGCTATTTACACCGCGGCCTGGAAAAGCTGGCGGAAGAGCGCACCTGGACCGGCACCATCCCGCTGACGGACAGGCTGGACTACCTGGCCGCCATGAGCAATAACTTCGCCTACTGCCTGGCGGTGGAAAAGCTGGCCGGCATCAAGGTACCCGAACGGGCCGAGTACATCCGGGTCATCATTGCGGAAATACAGCGCGTGGCCATCCATTTTATCATCGTCGGCTCGTTTTTAAGCGACTGCGGCGCCATGCTGACGCCAATGGTCTATGCCTTGCGTGAAAGGGAAAGAATCCTCGATTTCTTTGACATGGTCTGCGGCCAGCGCCTTACTTACAACTACATGAGGATCGGCGGCGTCAGCCAGGACATCCCCGCCCAGTTCCTGCCGGCGCTGGAAAAACTGGTCAAGAAGCTCAAGCGCTTCATCGATGAGTTTGATGTGCTGCTCAAGCAGAATGAAATATTGCTGGCCCGCTCCAAGGGTGTGGGCATCCTCTCTAAAGAGCAGGCTATCAATTGTGGCATCAGCGGCCCGGTGGCCCGCGCCAGCGGCGTCAACTGGGACCTGCGCAAGAACGACCCGTATTCTATCTACGAACGATTTGATTTTTCCATACCCCTTGGCGAGACCGGCGACTGTTACGACCGTTACCGCGTACGTATTGAAGAGACGCGGCAAAGCCTGCGCATCATCGAGCAGGCGATGCAGCAGATTCCGGCCGGCAAGATTATCGCTGACGTGCCCCACCTTATCCGCCCCCCGGCCGGTGACGTCTACGCCCATATCGAGTCGCCCAAGGGCGAGCTGGGCTTTTACCTGGTTTCGGACAACTCCATCGCGCCCTACCGCTGGCACGTGCGGCCGCCCAGCCTCATCAATCTGGCCGCCCTGCGGGATATGGTGCGGGGCTGGAAGGTAGCCGACCTGATCGCTATTTTCGGCAGCATCGATATTACCATGGGAGAAGTCGACAGATAATGGCTATCGTCAATTATCTCCATAGCGGCGGGCTCACCGCGCCGGCCGTGGCCGCGGACTGGCCCGGCGGTTACTGGTGGCACTGGCTTTTTTACGCCGTGGCCATCATCGTCGCGTTACTCATCATGGTCATGGGTGCCATCTATATTGAGCGCCGCGGCCTGGGGCGCATGCAGTCGCGCCTCGGGCCTAATCGCGTCGGTCCTTTCGGGCTTTTACAGCCGGTGGCGGACGCCATTAAAATACTGCTGAAAGAGAATATCGTCCCGAGCACGGCGGACAGGATTGTACATTTCATGGCGCCTATCGTGGCCTTCACGCCGGTGATACTGATACTGGCCGTGGTGCCCGTCATGAACGGCGCCGCGCTGGCGGACCTGAATATCGGCATCCTGTACGTGGTGGCCGTCAGTTCCATCGGGTCCGTGGGGGTGTTCATGGCGGGGTGGGGCTCCGGCAGCAAGTTTTCCCTGCTGGGCGCGATGCGCAACGTGGCCGCCGTCGTCAGCTATGAGATACCGATGGTGCTTTCCATCATCGGCGTGGTACTGTTCACCGGCTCACTGGCCACCAGCCAGATTATCGCCAGGCAGAATATCCCCTTTATCCTGATGCAGCCGCTGGGCTTCCTGCTTTTCTTCGCCGCCGCCTGCGCGGAAATCAACCGCAGCCCCTTCGACCTCATGGAGGCCGACCAGGAGATCGTGGCCGGCTACATGACCGAGTATTCCGGTATGAGATTCGCCATGTTTTACCTGGTGGAATACGCCGAGGCCATTGCCATGTCCGCCGTCATCACCACGCTTTTCCTGGGCGGCTGGCGCGGCCCCTGGCTGCCGCCGTGGCTGTGGTTCCTCGTTAAGACCTTCGCCGTGTTTTTCTTCATGGTGTGGACGCGCACCACTTTACCCCGCGTCCGCATCGACCAGCTGATGGCCTTCGCCTGGAAATTCCTCTTCCCGCTGGGGCTCATCAACCTCTTCATCACCGCCATCCAGGTGCTGGTCTGGCCGGACTCTTTACCCTGGATTCTCATCATCATCAACTTTGCCGTCATGGGCGCGCTGATACTGATATGGTCCAAATTCTTTAGACTGGGGTGGGGCCGTGTTCAAGTTTGAGCGCTTCGGGCTGGGCATCGTTAAAGGGATGGGGGTGACCATCCGGCACCTGGCGCGGCATCCCACTGTCAGCCAGTATCCTGAACAGCGGCTGAACATCTCACGCCGCAGCCGCGGTAACGAGCTTGTCTGGAGCCGGGCGCGCTGCACCGGCTGCGCTACCTGCGCCAAGGCCTGCCCGCAGGGCGCCATTGAGATAACCACCGCCACGAACGCGGCGGAGAACAAATATGATGTCACCAAATACCGGGTGGACACGGGGTACTGCATCCAGTGCGGCCTCTGTGTCGAGGCCTGCCCGTACGACGCCCTGTTCCTGGGCTATTCCTTTGAGCGGGCGAAGTACCGCCGAGCCGACCTGGTGCAGGAAGATGATGCCCTGGCGGAATCGCCGGCGCGGCCGGCCAGCGGATATTTCCATCCGGACATCGCGGAAAAATTGCCCGAGCAGACCCTGCTCGTGGAAAAAATAACAGAGAAGAGGAAGCGCAGATAATGGGACTGGCGGCGGCGTTCTGGATAATGGCGGTGGTCATGGTGGGGGCAGCCCTGGCTGTGCTTTTCCTGCGTAACGTCTTTCACGCCGCCCTGGGGCTGATTTTATGTTTCATTGCCGTGGCCGGGATTTACCTCACCTTGAGCGCGGATTTCCTGGCGGCGGTACAGGTGCTGGTTTACGTGGGCGCCATTTCCGTGCTGATTATCCTGGCCATCATGATGACGCGGGACGTCCAGAAAGGCAACCCGGTCAACAGGCTGGAGATACCCGCCGCGGTGGTGGCCGTGGCTTTACTGGTAATCCTGGTCTATGTGGTCACCAGCACGCCGTGGAACATCTCTGGGGCCGCGCCGCTGGCGCCTTCCACCGCGCCGCTGGCAGCACGCCTCTTCAGCCAGGACGGCTATATCTTGCCGGTGGAAATCGGGGCGGTGCTATTGCTGGCGGCCATCCTGGGCGCCATCGTGATTACGAGGGAAAAATAAATGACGATCGGACTGACGCATTATCTGGTGCTTTCGGCGGTGCTTTTCTGCATCGGCCTGTACGGCGCGCTGACGCGGAAGAACGCCGTGATTATCCTGATGTGCATCGAGATTATGCTTAACGCGGTGAACATCAGCTTGGTAGCATTCTCCAGCTACGTGGTGCCGCAGTATTTGACCGGACAGGTCTTCGCCATCTTCGTGATGGTGGTGGCCGCAGCAGAAGTGGCCGTGGGCCTGGCGATCATCTTTGCCATTTTCCGGCATTTTAAAGACATCGACGTTAATAAAATAGACCTCTTGAAGTGGTAGAAATTTAGAGGAGAAGAACGATGAATAAAGCTACAGGCGGTTTCATGGGGGCTTTCTGGTTCGCGGGCTGGCTGTTCACCATCGGCTTCGTCCACCTGGCTTGGTGGAAAATCATCCTGGGCATCGTGGTCTGGCCGTGGTACCTGGGCAATCACATGGTAGGAATCTGGACTTAAAAAGGAAAGTAGCAAAAAACAAGTAACAAGTATTAAACCACCCGATTCCCCTTTTGTTATTTGTTATTTGTAATTTGTCATTTAACTATATGTGGGTAGAAGTTAAAAAGGCGCAGAGCCTGGCCATCGCAGAAATGTGGAAGGAATGCTTTGAAGGCGAAGGCATTCCCGCCCGCATCATGCCGCAGGAAGGCCTGCCCATGGGGCAGGAAATTGCCGTTTACTCTATCCTGGTGCCGCAGGACAAAGAGCACGTTATCAAGGACATTTTGAGGAAATTATGATACCGCACCAGCTAATCTGGCTTATCATGCTGCTGCCGCTGTTCGCCTTTATCATCAACGGGCTGTTGCTGCGGCCATTTATCGACCGCAAGTCGAAAATTTACGGCTACGTCACCATCCTGGCGATAGCGCTTTCGGCGGTGTTTGCCGTCTGGGCGCTGGGGTCGGTCATGCATGCCACCGAACATCAAGTGGCCGTGCCGACCGTCAGCTGGGTAGTCATCGGCAATTTCAACTTCCACGTGGGCATCATCATGGACCAGCTTTCCGCCGTGATGGTGGTGGTAGTATCCGTCGTCAGCCTGATGGTGCAGATATACTCGCTGGGCTACATGCAGCACGACGAGGCCGGCTATTACCGCTATTATACCTATATGTCGCTGTTCACCTTCTCCATGCTGGGATTGGTACTCTCCGATAACCTGCTGTTCACTTATGTTTTCTGGGAGATGGTAGGGCTCTGCTCCTATCTCCTCATCGGCTTCTGGTTCCATAAAAAGTCCGCCGCTGACGCCGCCAAGAAAGCCTTTATCGTCACGCGTATCGGCGACTTCGGTTTCCTGGCGGGTATTTTGATAGTCTATTTCAACGCGCATACCTTCGATATTGCCCGGCTGCAAAGCCTGGCGATAGCCGGAACGCTGGGCGGTTCCGCTCTGACCTGGGCCTGCATCGGGCTGTTCGGCGGGGCGGTGGGGAAAAGCGCCCAGTTCCCGCTGCACGTCTGGCTGCCGGACGCCATGGAAGGCCCCACCCCCGTCTCCGCTCTCATCCATTCCGCCACGATGGTCTGCGCCGGCGTCTTCCTGGTGGCGCGCACGATGCCCCTCTTCGTCTTCTCCCATACCGCGATAACGACCGTGGCCGTCATCGGCGGGTTTACGGCCATTTTCGCCGCCACCATGGGCCTGGTAGCGAATGATATCAAGCGCGTGCTGGCTTACTCCA
This sequence comes from Dehalococcoidales bacterium, assembly GCA_050018395.1. GTDB lineage: Bacteria > Chloroflexota > Dehalococcoidia > Dehalococcoidales > RBG-16-60-22 > RBG-13-51-18. Next base: position 7,015 of record JBEKAC010000027.1, on the reverse strand, counting down.
CTATTTCCCAGATCGGCTATATGATGCTCGGGCTGGGGGCCGCCGGCCTGGCGCTTTCTAATAACTTCAGCCACGGCACTTTCAACCTGCGGGCGGAAGAGCTGCTGCTGATGGCCAAGGCAGCGGTAGCGGTGGGTATGTTCCACCTGTTCACCCACGCCTTCTTCAAAGCGCTTCTCTTCATGGGGTCGGGCTCGGTCAACCACGCCACCGGCTCCTTCGATATGCGCCTGATGGGCGGCCTGCGCAAGACCATGCCCTGGACCTATGCCACCTTCCTCGTCGGCTCTTTGAGCCTGGCGGGTATCTGGCCGCTGGCGGGGTTCTGGAGCAAAGACGCCATCCTCGCCACCGCGTTGACGAGCCAGCCGGTACTCTTCTGGCTGGCAATAATCACCGTATTTTTAACCGCATTTTACATGTTCCGCGCTATTTTTATGACCTTCCACGGCCAATACCGCGGCGGCGCCCAAGAAGAAGGCCACGACTACTCCCATACCCACGAATCGCCTTGGGTCATGGTGGGGCCGCTGGTTTTCCTGGCTATCCTGGCCATCGGGGCGGGGTGGTGGAACGTGACCGGCACGTTTAGTACTTTCTTCGGGCAGGAAGCGGAGGCCGGCAGCGGCTTTATGTCTGTTTTTAAAATTTTCACCCATACCGTCAACGGCGTGCCGCTGCCGCTGCTTTCGCTGATCGTGGCGCTGTTCGGTATTTTCTGTGCTTTTGCCGTTTATCAAAAGAAGTGGGTTACTGCGGAGTCCATCGGCAGGGTGTTCGGACCGCTGTACAAGCTGGTCTACCGCAAGTATTTCTTCGACGAGCTTTATGAAAACATTATTGTGAAGCTGGTATTGATGAAAAACCTCTTTACCGGCTTTAAGCTGTTTGACGAAAAAGGCATCGACGGCGCGGTCAACGGCGCCGGGGAAATCGTGACCGTTGGCGGCAAAGCCATCCGTAAAGCACAGACGGGGCAGTTGCAGCTTTACGGGCTGTTCATCGGCATCGGGCTGGCGCTTATCGCTATTTGCGTATTGATATGGGGATAAAATAACCTCTCCCTCTGGCCCCCTCTCCGCTGGCGGAGAGGGGGAAATAAAAAGGGGGTGAGGTCGGAATAAAATCCTTCTCTCTCGAGGGGAGAGAAGAAAGAAAATAATAGCAAATGTCATTCTGAAGGAGCACAGCGACTGAAGAATCTCGGAGAGGGGATTAACCCCTCCGCCCCGGGATCCTTCCCCTTCGCTTCGCTCGAGGGTCAGGATGACAAAAGAACCGGAATGACAAAGAACAAGGAGACTGAATAATTGGGCTTTAACTGGTTATCGGTCATACTTTTCCTGCCGGTGGTGGGCGCCATCGTCATCGCGCTGTATAAAGGCGCGGACGAAAAGCTCATCAAGCGCCTGGCGGCCGCTTTCACGGCTGTCCCGTTTATTCTGGCGGTAATGCTTTTTATCGCTTTCAACCGGACCACGGGCGGCGTGCAGTTCGAGGAAAAGTATCTCTGGATAGCTCCGATTAACGCTTATTACCACCTGGGCGTGGACGGCTTGAGCCTGCCGCTGCTCCTGCTCACCACTTTCCTGGGGTTCCTGGCCGTGCTCATCTCCTGGAAAGTGCACGAACGGCCGCGCGAGTTCTTCGCCTGGCTACTGCTGCTGGAAACCAGCATCATCGGCGTGTTCGTCTCCCTCGACCTGCTGCTTTTCTTCATCATGTGGGAGATCGAGGTCATTCCGATGTATTTCCTGATATCCATCTGGGGCTCGGGGCGGCGGGGCTACAGCGCCACCAAGTACGTGATATACACGTTGTTCGGCAGTGCTTTGATGCTGGCGGGCATTTTGAGCCTCTATTTCACCACCCACAGCCTTAATATGCTCGATATCGCCTACCAGGGCCTCGGCACGATACAGATGGCGATGCCGGCGGGGGCTATCTTCTGGCTGTTGTTCATCGGTTTCGCCATCAAACTGCCGATGTTCCCGCTGCATACCTGGCTGCCGGACGCCCACACCGATGCCCCCACTGCCGTCAGCGTGATGCTGGCCGGCGTCCTGATTAAGATGGGCGGCTACGGCATGATCCGCCTCTGCGTGAGCATGTTTCCCCACCAGGCGCAGCAATACGCCCAGATTCTCATTGTGCTGGCGCTCATCGGCATTGTCTACGGCGCCGCCGTCACCCTGATGCAGACCGATATCAAGCGGCTGATCGCCTATTCCAGCATCAGCCACATGGGCTACGTTCTGCTGGGCATCTTCGCTCTGGGGCAGGTGAGCATGACCGGCGCCGCTTTACAGATGTTCAGCCACGGCATCGTCACCGGGCTTTTGTTCGCCATGGCCGGGCTGGTCATCCATAATGTTGAAGTACGCGATTTACGTAAGCTGGGCGGCCTGGCGCGGCAGGTGCCGATTATCGCCGCTGTCTTCGTCATTGCCGGGCTGGCGTCTTTAGGTCTGCCCACCACCAGCGGCTTCGCCGCCGAGTTCATCACTTTCCTGGGCAGCTATACCAGCACGGCCGTCGCCCACCTCAACGTTTATACGATTATCGCCATCATCGGCGTCGTCCTGACGGCCGGCTACATCCTCTGGATGCTCCAGCAGGCGTTCTACGGCCCGGTGAAGGGGGAGTATAACCACGTCAAAGACGCGGATAATCTGGAAAAGGTCTATATGTTCGTGCTGGTGGCGGTGATTATGGCGGTGGGGCTTTACCCGGCTTTCCTGACCAATGTTTTCAAGCTGGGTATCTCCCCTATCATCAAACTGGTTGGCGGATAATGGATTAAAGATGAGCAAGATAAATAATAAATGTAACTTCCCGCTCACCCTGAGCTTGTCGAAGGGCATTGCCAGTAGCAGCCTCATGGTTCGACAGGCTCACCATGAGCGGGGGACTTAAGGTAAATTGAAGGAGAGCGGTACTTGAATCTTTCGCTGTTCAAACCGGAAATAGCGCTGGCGGCAGCCGCGGTGCTGGTAATCCTGCTCGATTTGTTCGTCGGGCAGCGCTACCGCAAATACGTCCTGCCGGGCGTCGGCGCGGCCGGGCTTATCGTTGCCGGTGTATTTGCGATAATCATGTGGGGCGATAACAACCCCGCCCTTTTTAATAACATGCTGGCGGCGGATAACTTCGCGGTCTTTTTCAAGCTGCTTTTCCTGGGCACCGCCCTGCTGGTCATCATGGCTTCCGCCGACTACGCCAACAAGTTCGAAAAGTTCCAGGGCGAGTATTATGCCTTGATATTGATTTCCACGCTCGGCATGATGCTGATGGCTTCCGCTATCGACCTTATTTCCATCTTCGTCTCGCTGGAATTAACGAGCATCTCGCTCTATGCGCTCGTGGGCTTCCTGAAAAACCGGCCGTCCACAGAATCGGCCCTGAAGTACCTGCTGCTGGGGGCCATCGCCTCGGCGGTGCTGCTCTACGGCATGGCGCTTATTTTCGGGACGACGGGGCAGACGCAACTCGTCGCCATCGTCCAGGCTATTACGGGCTCGGCTGCCGCCAGCCCTTCCGCCAACCCGGCGTTGTTTATGGGTATCGTCCTGCTGATTGCTGGCTTCGGCTTTAAGATTGCCGCCGCCCCCTTCCAGATGTGGGTGCCGGACGTTTACGAGGGCGCGCCGACGACCATCACCGCCTTCCTTTCCGTGGGCAGTAAAGCGGCCGGTTTCGCCGTTATCCTGCGCGTCTTTTTAACCACCTTCCGCTCGTCCGTTGGCATGAGCCACGACTGGGGCATTATCTTCGCCGTGCTGGCGGTCATCAGCATGATTATCGGTAACGTGGCGGCTATCCCGCAGGTCAATATCAAGCGGATGCTGGGGTACTCCAGCATCGCCCAAGCCGGCTATCTCATGGTGGGGCTGGCGGCCACCGGCGTGTTCACGGGCTTTGAATCCAGCATGCCCGGCGGGGATGCCTTCGCTCAGAAGGGGCTGCTTTTCTTCCTGGCCAGCTATGCGCTGACCAACCTCGGGGCTTTTACGGCCATCATCGCCATTACTAACAAGACCGATAGCGATAATATCGCGGGTTTCAGCGGCATGGGTAAGCGCGCGCCGGTACTGGCCCTGGCCCTGACGCTATGCCTGATATCACTGATCGGCATACCGCCGGCCGCCGGTTTTATGGCCAAGTTTTATATCTTTAGCCTGGCGGTGAAAAACGGCCTGCTCTGGCTGGTGATTATCGCCGCCATCAACAGCGTGATTTCCGCTTATTACTATCTCCGGGTGGTCAAGGTGATGTGGTTCGGCGAGGCCGCTTCGCCGGAAAAGGTGCCGTCTTCCCTGGCGCCTAAAGTGGCGCTGGCCATCTGCTGCCTGGGCGTCCTGCTGCTCGGCATTCTCCCCGGCCTGGTGATGAAGCTGGCCGAGCTCGCCAGCAACATGTTCTCATTTTAGCTGGAGTTCAAGCACCTGGAAAATCCCTTGCGATGAGGCTCTCTTAAGCGTTTCAGTTTGCAGCCTTTTTGCCCAGCCGGGAGGCGATGATGAATAGTACACCGCAAACGAGGAACGGTAAAGCGAAGAAAAACAAGCTGGTATAAAAGCGGGGATGGTCATCATATCCAACGGAATGGACGCTCGGCGCCAGTGACAGTATCAGGTAAGCCGTGACCATTAATACCCCTCCCGTAAACTCCCGCCACCAGGTGACGATAAAAGCCGCCAGCGCGATGATCGACGGCACCAGCACGTAAAGCGATTCCGCGGAGATGCCGTGAAACCCCTCATTATGGATGGACTGCACGCCATCGCCGATGAGCAGCGCCAGGAAGAACATCATGACCACGATGCCGATAACGCGCGCAATAATCCTTAAGATTTTAGCCGTCCCCGGTGAGCTTTTTCCGTCAGCCTCTGCCATCAAGCACATCTTAGACCGCGGTTTCGAGCATGTCAATACAATGTTTGTGCCCCACCTTTTTTACGCTGCCGGCAAATTGTATAATACTAAAAGGGAGTTCACCGTGACCTATAAAATCCTGGAATATTGTGTCAAGTGCGGCGGCTGTGCCTTTGAATGCCCCGCGGGGGCCATCAGCGAGGGTGAACAGACCTATATCATCGACCCCGCCAAATGCACCGACTGCGGCCTGTGTGTCACAGAAAACCACTGCCCGGCCTGGGCGATTATCAAAGAGTAATCCTCTAATCGATTCGCTTAGTTTCAATCCGCGCCGTTTGCTTTGAATCCCTGTCAGCCAATCTCATCTTCATCAATTACCGTCTCGCCGTCAATAAAGGCCCACACCCAGTACTAATGTATAGTACCAAATAGTAGTTCGTAACCTTACTAAAAGGCTATTGGTTCTTATTACGGTTGATTTTAAAATGGATAATGTCAGTAAGCTTATATTGGAGGGCGCTGTATTTTGTCCTGTAATATTATAAACACCAAGAAAATAATAGCCGGGGCTTTAGTCCTGCTACTGGCTTCGGTCCTGGGTATCAGCAGTTTTGGCTTTTACGGACCCAGAGTTTATGCCGCCGGGAGTCCTGACCTGGTCATCCAGGATATTACGCTTTCGCCGCAGGACCCGGTCATCGATGACGCTGTTACCATCACTGTTACGGTCATCAACCAGGGCACGGCTGCCGCGGGCCATTTTGATGTTGCCGGCTACATGGATAACGCCCTGCTGGATACCAGGACCATCTCTTCGCTGGATGCCGGTCTGACGGCCGCCGTAACTTTCAGCTGGACGGCGCAAAAAGGCTCCCATGTCGTTAAAGCCATCGCGGATTCCGCCGGAGTCGTCGCCGAGACTGATGAAACAAACAACATTAAAACTTTTAACTTTTCGACGCTGGCGGTTGACCTGCGCGTTCAGTCCGTGTCCTGGTTGCCGCAAAGCCCGTCCAAGAACGACCCGGTCGTCTTCACTGCCATTATTCAAAACCAGGGCAGCGCCAAATCGAACCCGACCGACGTCAAATTATACGTGGATGGAATGTTAAAGGACTCGGAAAACATCGTTGCCATTAATCCGGGCAGCTCGCTTTCCGTCAATCTTAACTGGGTAGCCGCAGAGGGTCAGCACACCATCCGGGTAGTCGTTGACGAGGGTAATCACAATATAGAGAGCGACAAGACGAACAATGAACAGTCTTTTCCTTTCTCGACCATGTCGCCGGATCTGACGATATCAACCGTCACCTGGACGCCGCAGGCGCCTTCAAGGAATGACCCGGTTTCGTTCCTGGTTACCGTGAAAAACCAGGGGAGCGGCCGGGCGGAAGCCTGTCATCTGGGGTATTATATCGATGATACGGTAATTTCAGAAACTCCAGTCGCCGCCATCGAGGCAGGCGCTTCAAGCCAATTCACCTTCACCTGGACAGCTTTACCCGACACACATAAATTTAAATTTGTTATTGATTACTATCAAGTAGTAACGGAAAGCAATGAAAATAACGATGAATATTCCCTGACCCTTTCAACTTCCGACCCCGACCTGACTGTTGAAGATATTACCTGGTCGCCACAGAATCCCGGTATGGATGACGTGGTAACCTTTACGGCTGTTATCAAGAACCAGGGCGGCGGCAATGCCGGAACATCCCGGTTGTCTTATTATATCAACGGGAAATACCAGGGCGCTTTACCCGTCCCGGCACTGGATGCCGGCAAGGAGTTCTCCGGGTCATTCGACTGGACAGCGGAACTTAGCTCGGTTACGGTTACCTTCAATGTCGATCTGGTACTGGGCGAGACTCATCCGGAGAATAACACTCTAACCAAGACCGTCCCCATTATTCAGCCGGACCTGATGATCGATAGTGTTTCCTACCTGCCGGCGAATCCAGCTATCGGGGACACGGTGACCTTTAAAATCACGGTGAAAAATCACGGCGGCGGCAAAGCCAACGACTATAACGTCGGCTATTATATTGACGGCGTATTCCTGGATTCCAACCTGGTTGACGAAACAGCCAGCGGCGTCTCGGTCAACCTGACCTTTGATTGGCAGGTTCAGAATGGC
>JBEKAC010000026.1:0-32046 GCA_050018395.1 Dehalococcoidales bacterium | reverse complement strand
GGTAAAACGACCACCGCCGCCAAGCTGGCGCTGCTTTTAAAGCACGGCGGGCAGAAGCCGCTGCTGGTCGCCGCCGATAACCGCCGCCCTGCGGCCATTGAGCAGCTGGTGACTCTGGCCAAACAGCTTGATGTGGCCGTTTTCGCGGAAGATCCCAAAACCCCTGCAAAAGACATCTGCGCCCATGCTATGACGGAGGCCAAACGCATCGCGGCCACCCATGTCATCGTCGATACGGCGGGCCGCCTGCACATCGACGAGGATCTGATGGCGGAGCTGGAACAGGTCAAGAAAGTCGTCAAGCCGGATGAAGTGTTGCTGGTGGTGGATGCGATGACTGGCCAGGACGCCGTGCGTGTGGCGGAGGAGTTCCATAAAAGGGTAGATGTCACCGGATTGATAATGACCAAGATGGACGGCGATGCCCGCGGCGGCGCGGCGCTTTCCATCCGCTGGGTGAGCGGCGTGCCCATCAAATTCCTCGGCATCGGGGAAAAGTTGGACGCTTTAGAGCCGTTTTACCCCGATAGACTGGCCTCCCGCATTCTGGGGATGGGGGATGTGCTTACGTTCATCGAGAAAGCGGAAAAGACCCTGGACGAAAAGAAGGCATTAGAGCTCCAGAAGAAAATCAGGAAGTCCGGCTTCGACTTCGAGGACTTTTTAGAGCAGCTTAAAGCCATCAAAAAGATGGGGCCGATCGCCCAGTTGGCGGAGATGATACCGGGCTTCGGCAAACTGGCCGCTAAACTGCCGGACGGCGCCCAGGAAGCCCAGCTGAAAAAGGCGGAGGCCATCGTCCTCTCCATGACGCCGGAAGAAAGAAAGAACCCCAATATCATCGGCGGGAGCCGCCGCAAGCGCATCGCAAAAGGGAGCGGCACCGCCACCCACGACGTCAACCAGCTGCTCAACCAGTTTTCCCAGATGCAGAAGCTGGTCAAGATGGGCGCCAATGGCAAGATTCCCCGCAACATGATGGGGATGTTTGGCAAGTAGAGCGCAAAATTATTTAGTCCCATTTGAATTTTACTTAAGGAACTAGCCACGGTTTTATCTACAGGCCATCACTCTTGACTGAATTGTTCGAGCGATATTAGCGACTTTTCCTTTTCAGCGTCCCTTTTTGCTTTTTCCAGCGCCCTTTGCCAGAAATCGAGCACCTCCGCCGGTGCATTTTCCACCCGGAACCGGCGGTTGGCGAGTTCCCATCCGGTAATATCAAAACCTTTGGGCGCAAGGTACAGCGTTTGCTGGTTTGCTACAAGGTCGGTCCCGAACGTATTGATTCTCGAGCACACTATATAAAAGAGATTCTTGGCCATGTATTGCTTATAATCGCCGGTTTTCTCTTCAAAACTCCTATCTGATTTTGTGTCTATATCGGTATTCACCATTATTTCACCGTGCGCGGCCAGTTTTTCTCTTACTTCCCACGGGGATAGAATAGTGCCGTCGGCGTCCATAAAGTATGCCTTGGTGTCCGGGTCGAGCATTACCCACTTTTTCAGGGAAGGGATGAACACCATCGATACTATGTGGTTATCGAAATCATAAGGGTTGAACGGTAAACAGCTAATAGTTCTGGCCTTCAGCCCGATTGCCAGGCAGCATTCGGTAAAGATGATGGCGTGCAGCACGCAATTTATCGCACGCTCTTTCCCTTTCCCGAAGCAATAATCTAGCAGAGAGATGGAATCTTGTTTTAAAAAGCTGAAGTTCTTATCACCTTCATGCCAGGTGTTGTCATAGACCCAGCGTAACAGGTTCAGTGCTTTGGATAAATCATCACCTTTGCAGGCAACGTTTATAATTGGATATTTTTGTTTTAGCAGGTTGAAGTTCTCATCATTAAAATCGTAAAAAAAGGATAGGTCTTTTACGTTTGAACCTGAAAAATCTTGAAAGACCTGTAGTGCCCCCGTAAAAAGCAAGCAGGGATCGTTCATTATAATCTCCTCACCTTCGGACTTAATTCATAGATGGCTTTACTTTACAGCGTTATCGGGGGGATTGCACTACGCGCTAGTTTAGTCTCGGCCTGGCCGTTTGGCGGGGGTGCTTTTAAGGGTTTTTACTAATCTCCCCCTCCAGCCAGATTCCGGCACGGCGAAGCCGCTAAAGTAAAACCAGCAGGGCTTTGGCTAATAGCAACGGGCCGGCGGCGTAGGGCAGGATAAACTGGCTGTCCTGAGTATAATGCTCGTGTAAATTGTCCTGGCGGATTTTCTCCAGGATCGGCTCGCAGGCCGGCCGGGTGCCATCGATGAGGGCATCGTTGACGATGAAGGCCGGGTCTTCGCCTTCAAGCTGCTGAAAAAGCAGCGGCCAGACTTGTTTACCCTGTGCCTGGCAGAACGCCACGATCTGTTTATACTCGTCAACCGTCGTCCAGAAGGGTGAACTCATCGCCGCGTACTTGGGGTCGTCCCAGGTTGTTTTCCAGGCCTGATACTCGTTCGCAAACTGCTGTCGGATTTCCGTGGGTATTTTCCCGATTAAACGCGCAATTTTGGCCTTTTCCGCAGCCGTGAACGTGACGATTTCATTAACGTTACCCGCTTGTTCCGCGGGTTCGTAGCGTACACCCTCCGTCGCTTTAGTAGTATCGACGATGATGGGGGGATACCAGGAAATGTAAGAATCCAGCTCGATGTTCTCGATGCGCCTGACCTCGGTGCCGTCCTTGAGCAAAATGACCGTGATGGGGCTGTCCGGGTTTTTAGGGGTGATTTTACAGGATATTTCCGTGCCCGTCGCCTTGAAGTCGAGGGCCGTCTTTGCAGCGGTTAGTGCGCCCTGGAAATCCGTTTCTTCCGTGCGACTGCCGATGAGATATTTCACCTCACAGGTCGCGGCTCCGGTAAACTCCGCCCCGGCCGGCCCGGTTACCCGGATGGTGAACTCCGCATTCGACCGGCTCCTGAAGCTGCCGCTGCAGCCGCTAACGCCCGCCAACAGACTAACCAGCAGGCAAAGAATAATAAAAGTTACCGTTCTTTTGTTCATATCGATAATGCACAGGCAAGAATGGTTACTTATTATAACGCGGTAGAATAGCTATGGATAGCTCGCGGGTGAACGTTTTTTTCACCGTGAGGAAGGGAACATGAGGCAGTTCAACCTCTCCTACTGACCCCCTCTCCGTAAACGGAGAGGGGGAACCAAAGGGGGTGAGGTCAGGTTTATTCCAGATAGTCCTTCAGCTTGCGGGAGCGGGAGGGGTGGCGCAGCTTTCTTAACGCTTTGGCCTCGATCTGGCGGATGCGTTCACGTGTGACGTTGAACTCGACGCCGACTTCCTCTAAAGTGCGGCTGCGCCCGTCTTCCAGCCCGAAACGCAACTGTAAGACCCGCTGTTCGCGGGGGGTGAGCGTTCCCAGCACGTCCTCGATTTGCTCCTTGAGCAGCTGCTTGGAGGCGATGTCCACCGGCGGCAGGGCGTTGCGGTCTTCGATGGAGTTGCCCAGCGGGCTGTCTTCTTCCTCGCCGATAGGCGATTCCAGGGAGATGGGGAGCTGGGAAACTTTAACGATTTCCCGCACCTTGTCGCTGGAAACCTCCATTTCCTTGGCGATTTCCCTCGAGGTGGGCTCACGGCCATACTCCTGCGCCAGGCGCCGGCTGATTCTTAAAAGACGGTTGATGGTTTCCACCATGTGTACCGGTATGCGGATGGTGCGGGCCTGGTCAGCGATTGCGCGGGTCAGCGCCTGCCGTATCCACCAGGTGGCGTAGGTGCTGAACTTATAGCCCTTGCGGTAGTCGAATTTTTCCACCGCCCGCATCAGACCGATGTTGCCTTCCTGGATGAGGTCGAGCAGGGACATGCCGCGCCCGATGTGCTTCTTGGCTACGCTGACTACCAGGCGCAGGTTAGCTTCGATAAGGTGCCTCTCTGCCTTCTTACCCTCGCGGTTGGTTTCGCTGAAATAGGCCGAGAACTGTTTTTCGTGGGCCTGCATTGCGTTGATAAAGTCCGGGTCGGTCACCAGCTTTTCCATATCGGTTAGAGAAACGTCACTCTTGACGGCGGCGCGGGCTTCGTTAGGGAGCAGCCGGCTGCCCATGGAAAGCTTGACCAGCATTTCTTCCGTCTCCGTGACGGACTTGCCCAGCTTGACGGAGAAATCGTGCACCACCAGCGGGTCGATGGCGTTATCGATGATATCCTGTATCTTGGGGTCGTAGATGCTCTTCATGAAGCTCTTGGTCTTATGCAGGCCCAGTTTTTCTTCGAGGAGGTGGACCAGTTCGGCTGATTGACTCATATTCAGCAGGGTGGCCAGGATGATGTCCGTCGCCGCGGGCGGCCGCCCGTTTTTCTGGGTGTACTCCCGCCGGATGGTATTGATATATTTGCCTTCTTCCATTCTCTTGGCGAGGTTCTTTTCATCCTCGGCGGTCAACAAATGCACCCGGCCGATTTCGTGGAGATAAATGCGTACGGGGTCGTCGGTGATGTCCTGCTCGGAGACTTCCTCGGCCGGCATTTCCAGGTCCATGTCCAGACCGCCTTCGTCTTTGCCTTCTTCGAAGTGCTTCCCCTTGGCCCACATTTCATCTGGTTCCGCGATGTCCTCGCCTTCGAGCTCTTCATCGGGCTCGAGCGGGCCGGCAAATATATCAGGTTTTTCATCGGAGTCTATAGTTTCCGGATGCTGGATCTCCTCGAAACTATCTCCGCTATGCAGCGCGTCCATGTCGTTCTTTTCTTTGTCCATGGGTTATCTCCTTATCTTTCCGAAGGTTGAATTTCTTTGCTTGCTCTTGCGGGAATCCAGTTCCCGCAGCTGGTTGCTGATGTCCACATCTTCTTCCAGCCGGGCGGTATCAATGCCGGGCTCGCCGGATTCCGCCCGCCGGGCGGCCAGGTTCCTCAAGTACGTTTTCCTTAATTCCATGACGCAATCGTTAAACCTGCCCTCGGTGTTATTGCGGGCGCCGGGCAGGTTTTTATTTAAAATCGCATCGATGTGCTCGTGAATGGCAGGGTCGATGTGTTCCTTAAGAGAGGGAATATCCGCGCAATCCTGCCAGGCGCGGAAAATCTCGCGGTTTTCGCTGTTTACGATATAGATAGAGAGGTCTTCCGTGCTGGTTTTTAACTCCGGGTGCTGCAATAAGAGGCACAGGAAGTACTCTTCACGTACGCTGGATACCAGGGGGCGCTTTGTTTCCGCCGGAGACGTCACCATGGTCTTGCGCCGGGCGGGAGCCGGCTTCAAACGGTTTAATGCCGCCTTGATGGTGTTCATGTCCACCTTTACTAAAGCGGCCAGTTTTTGCAGATAATGCGCCTGGCGGATGGGGTCGTTGATGGCGGCCAGAACCGGTAATAGCCCGTCCACCGCTTTGGACTTGCCGCCGGCGGTGTTTAAATCCAGCTTCGCGGCGGTCTTTTCAAACATAAAATCGATGAGCGGCTGGGAACCGTCCACCAGCTTTTGCCAGTTATCCATGCCAGCCAGCATTACCTCGTCCGGGTCCTTGCCTTCCGGCAGCCGGATGACCTTTATCTCCGCGCCCAGTATATTTTCGTAGCCGACGGTACGCAGCATGGCTTCCTCGCCGGCGGCATCGGCATCGAGGGACAGCACCAGGTTTTTGCTCAATTTTTTCAGGATATTGACCTGCGTTTCCGTGATGGCCGTGCCCATGGAGGCGACTGCGCTGGTGACACCGCACTGGTGCGCCATGATGACGTCCATGTAGCCTTCCATGATGATGGCCTTGTCCTGTTTCCTTATCCCGGCGGCGGCGCGGTCGATACCATATAACGTGCCGCTTTTATCAAAGGTTGGGGTCTGCGGCGAGTTGACATACTTGGGCAGCGAGTCGTCCAGGACCCTCGCCCCGAAGCCCGTTACCCGCCCCCGGATATCGCGGATGGGGATCATCAGCTTGCCGCGGAAACGGTCGGTGGTCTTACCTTTTTCGTTTTCGTAGAGCAAGCCCGCGGTAACTAATATCTTTTCGCTGTATCCCCGCTCCATCAGGTGAAGCTTTAAAGCGTCCCAGCTGTCCAGGCTGTAGCCCAGCTGAAAATCGGCGATGGTTTTGGCGGTGAAGCCGCGCTTTTCTGCATAAGCTTTGGCTTTGGCCGCCGCCGGGGAGTTAAGCAACAGGTTGTGAAAATATACCGCGGCGGCGTCGTTGACCTGGTAGAACTCTTCCTTTTCTTCTTTTTTTTCGCCTGGCTCCGCTTTGGAGGGCAGCGTGACGCCGGCTTTCTGGGCGAGCCTTCTCAAAGCCTCCCCGAAGTCCAGTGCCTCCTTTTTCATCAGGAAGGAAAAGACGTCCCCGCCGGTATTGCAGGCGCCGAAGCAGTGCCAGCTCTGCTGTTCCGGATAGACAAAGAAGGACGGGTGCTTTTCACTGTGGAAGGGGCAGGGCGCCGTCAGGTTGCGCCCAGCTTTCTTCAGAGTGACGTACTGGCCGACAACGTCCACGATGTCTATTTTCTGTTTTACTTCATCGATAGTGCTCATGGTGACAAATATATATTATAGCATTTTTAAAAGGGCAGTTCCTGTAAATATTCGATTCTTTTGCGTTAACCAGTCCGGCCGCCGGTGATATGCCGGTAGCTTTCCGGGTGAAGGCGCAGATACTCTGCCAGCGATTGCGCTTGGTGTCCCGTCAGCTTCGGAACAGTATCGCTGACCACGTCCAGGTCGCCGGCGGCTATCTGGAGGTAATGGGTGACCCAGATTTCCACCTCGTAGTCTTCCAGCCCTTTCCCGGTGAGCGCCCGGCGCTCCGCCTCGAACTTGTCCATGCCGTTAGCATTGTGCAAAGCCCTGGTTTCTTCGGTGGGCTGTGCGATGTAGGTGACCTTTCTTCCGGCGGCGGTCGATATCCTGGCCGCGGTTTCCGCCATCGTCAGGGCTTCCGGCCCGGTGACGTCATAAATTCGTCCTTCGTGCCCTTTTCCGGTCAGGACCGCCGCGGCAACATCGGCGATATCATCGCGCGTGACCCAGGCGGCCCGCCCGTTTCCTGCCGGCGCCCTGATGATACCGTCTTCCGATACACGCAGAGGCACATTTTCCAGGTAAAGGCACGGGCGTAAAAAAGTGAAAGATAACCCGGTATCACGTATATATTGTTCCGTATGGTAATGCTCCCGCGAGAGCACAAAAGTTGCGTTTTCCATCGCGTTGAGGAAAGAGAGATAGACGATATGTTTCACCCCGGCCTCTACTGCGGCATCGATGGCCGTGGTCTGTTCCTGTAAGCGGCTGTAGCGCGGCGGCGGTAAACCTTTTTGGGCGGCTGCCTGGTTCATTCCCATGATGTCACGCGCGGAAACAAGGAATAAAGTCTTGACGCCTGACAGGGCCTTTTTCATAGCGGGCTTATCCCCGTAAGAAGGTACCTCCGCAATCTCCGCCCCGCTTAAGCGAGGCGCCCGGGCGGCGTCTCTGACGATTAACCTTTGCTTTTGCCCGGACTTTTCCAGCCGGGCGGCCACTTTCGCCCCCAATTTCCCCGTGGCGCCGGTAATACCAAGCAATTTCAGCTACCTCCGATACAGATGACAGGTTAATTGATTGGAGGGAATTTTATTCCGTAGAGAAATCCTTCTCGGCTCTTCCTTTAACAAGGAAGACGATGGTTTCGTTGTGATTCAAAATGCAGATCATTACCCTTAAGATTGTCCCCCTTGTCAAAGAGGGAAAAAAGAGGATTCTAGTAACTCATCCTCATCTTGATGCCCCGCCCCGCCAGGTACTCCTTGAGCTGGCGGCAGGTGTACTCGCCGTAGTGGACGATTGACGCCACCAGCGCGGCATCGGCGTGGCCCTCGGTCAGCACGTCATAAAGGTGCTCCGGCTTGCCCGCCCCGCCGGAAGCGATGACCGGTATCCCTACCGCGTCCGCCAGCAGCCGGGTGAGCTTTATCTCGTAGCCCTCTTTGGTGCCGTCGGCGTCAATGGAGTTGACCACCAGTTCGCCCGCGCCCAGTCTTTCGCCCTCCTTGGCCCACCATAAAGCGTCGATGCCGGTGGGCGTAACCCCGCCGTTGATGACGATTTCATAGCCGGAAGGTATCTCCCCGGTCGCTTTTACCCCCCGCACGTCCATGGAGAGGATGGTGCTCTGCGCCCCGATGGCAGCGGATATTTCCGCTATCAGCTCTTTACGCTTGACGGCGGCGGTATTTACGTTCACTTTTTCCGCCCCGGCCCGGCGGAGTTTGGTGGCGTCCTCCACGGAACGTATGCCGCCCCCGACCGAGAAGGGGATAAAAATCTGCGAGGCAGCCTTTTCCACCAGGTCGATCATGATGTCCCTTTCCTCCCGCGAGGCGGTGATGTCGTAGAAGACAAGCTCGTCCACCCCGTCCAGGTAGTACTGGCGGGCTTTGGCCACGGGGTCGCCGATGTCTTTCGTATCGACGAACTTAATGCTTTTGGCGAGCTTGCCCTCGCGCACGTCGAGACAGACTACCAGTCTTTTGCTTAACATAGGAGTTATTTATACACCTTTTTCCGACTTAATGCAAGAGAAAATTAAAGATCAAATGTTAAATCTCAAAAACACAGATAAAAAATCAAATCTTAGCCCCGAAATACTATTTATTTTTTATTTTTGAGTTGTGTTTTTGATTTTTGATTTTTGAGATTTGATTTTACTTCCCTTCCCACTTCCCGAAACGCGCCAGCAGCTCCAGGCCCAGCCGGCCGCTCTTTTCCGGGTGGAACTGGGTGGCGAAGAGGTTTTTAGAGCCTAAAGCGCAGCAAAAGTCCCCGCCGTATTCGGCGACGGCGTAAATGTTCTCTTTTTTAGCGGGCTGGGGGTAAAACGAGTGCACAAAGTAAAACTCGTCGCCGGGCTTGATGCCTTCCAGCAGGGGATGGTTCTTGACAACTTTGACCTCGTTCCAGCCCATGTGCGGTATCTTCAATGATTTATCTTTCAGCTTAAAGCGCACCGTTTTCCCCGGCACCAGCCCCAGGCACTTTTGCGGCCCTTCCTCCGAGCTGGCCAGCGCGACTTGCGCCCCCAGGCAGATGCCCAGGATAGGTATGCCCGCTTTGAACGCGTCTTTAAGCGCCGTATCCAGCCCCATTTTCCGGATGTACTCCATGGCGCTCGGCGCCGCCCCCACCCCCGGAAAAATAATTTTTTCAGCTTTAGCTACAACCCTGGGGTCGTTGGTGATGGCGGCCTTAACGCCCACCTCGTTGCAGGCGCGCAGCACGCTGCGGATATTCCCTGCATTGTAATCTATAATCGTAATCATTTCTTCAGCTCTGCCGCTAACCTTAAAGCGTACTGGTCCGTCATCCCGGCGATATAGTCCACGACACCCCGCTCGGTAGTATCCGCGTGAAGGCGGTACTCCGCCGGCAATTCGGCCTGATGTTTTTTAAAGTATTCCCAGAGGAAAATCACCACGTTTTTAGCATTAATGGCGTCCGCGGTCTCCATGTTGGGGTTATAAACTTTTTCAAAAAGGAAGTCGCGTAGAACTTCGGCGGCGGAGGTCACCGCGGGGCTCATCTGTATCCTGGGTCTCACTGTCATTATAGCACAAACCCGTACGTCCCATGAGCTTTGCACGATATCGCTGACCATGGCATTGATGCGCTGCGAGCGGGAATTTCCCAGCACCTTCACGGCTTCGGGAGGCAAATCGTCCTCGGTGAGGATGCCCGCCCGGATGGCGTCGCCGATATCATGGTTGATGTAGGCCACCATATCGGAAATCTTGACGGCCTCGCCTTCTAAAGTGCCTACCTGCCCCCAGTCCTTGCCGAGAACGGCCACGTCGCTCTTGGAGTGATGGACGATGCCGTCCCGCACCTCCAGAGTCAGGTTAAGCCCCCGCCCGTCTTTTTCCAGCAGGTCGACGATGCGCAGGCTCTGCTCGTTGTGGCGGAAGCCCTCTTTAAAAAGCTCGTTTAAAGTGTCCTCCCCCCAGTGCCCGAAGGGCGTGTGCCCCAGGTCGTGCCCCAGCGCGATGGCCTCGGTCAGGTCTTCGTTCAGATTCAGCGCCCGGGCGATGGTGCGGGCGATCTGCGCTACTTCCAGCGTGTGGGTAAGGCGGGTCACATAATGGTCGCCGCTGGGCGCGATAAAAACCTGCGTCTTGTGCTTGAGACGGCGGAAGGCCATGCAGTGGATGATGCGGTCGCGGTCCCGCTGGAAGCAGGTTCGGATAGGGTCGGGTTCTTCCGGGCGCAGCCTGCCCCGGGAATCTTTACTTTGCACCGCCCAGGGAGAAAGACTTTCTTCCTTAGCCTCGGTAAGCTCGCGGATATGCAGCTCTTCAATCATTTGTTATTTACTCTGGTTATTTTAGCTTAATCCTTATTTCGGTAGGCCACGCCGTCGATCATCAAAAGGCAATCGGCATCAATGAACTGCGTGGTGGCGCCCATCCGGGCGGGGAATTTGTCTTTTTCAAAATAATCTTCGAACAGTTTTTCGTAGATACGGACGTCATCGATGTTTTTAAGCCAGACGTTGACCTTGACGATGTCCGCCAGCGTTAGGTCAAACTCCGCCAGCGTCTTTTTCAGGTATTTGAATGTCTCGTGGAACTGGGTGGTAAAATCTTTGCCGAAGCCGCGGTGCAGCCCCAGGAAAACGTAATCTCCCGCCCCCACCGCCGCCGAATAGCTAAAAGGGGTGGGAACATGTTTGACCGTGGACATCTTTACCTCCTTGCGGTAAGCAATGCCGTCGATTATCGCCAGGATTTTAGCATTGAGATGGGTGCTTGAGCCATATCTCACCACCGGGTGTATTGTTCCCGGGAACCATTTCTTAAAGCTCTTTTCAAATTCGGGCAGGTCTTTAACATCGCGGAAAGATACATGGATTTTCACCAGGTTTTCCGGTTTTAACCCGAATTTCGCCAGGGTTTTTATTATGGAAGGAAAAGTCCCATCGAGGCTGGCGGGGAAGCTATCGCCGAAGACCAGGTGCCCGGAAAGAAACACAAAATCGCTGGCGGCCACGGCCTCCGAATAGCTGTAGGGGGTGGGAATATGTTTGATGGCTGCCATTTCTCATCCTCCCCAAAATAATAGGGGCGAGTTTTTAAGCCCGCCCCTAGATTAGCACTAAAGAATCCAGAAGTCTATTTTATGGTTTGACGCCCAGCTTGGCTTCCACTTTGGCAATGATATCGCGCGTGGAATCGATAACGTCCGGGGCGACGCTGATAGATGTTACGCCCCACTCCACCAGCTTTTCCGTGATTTCCGGATAGACGGAAGGCGCCTGCCCGCAGATGGAGCAGGTCACACCCAGCTGTTTGCAGGTCTTGACGACTTTTTCGATGGAGAGCATCACTGCTTCGTTGCGCTCGTCGAAGGTGGCCGCCAGGCGGGCGCTGTCGCGGTCGATGCCCAGCGTCAGCTGGGTGAGGTCGTTGGAGCCTATCGAGATGCCGTCAATGCCCACGGCGATAAATTTGTCCAGCAGGATAACGTTGGAAGGTATCTCGCACATCATCCAGAGTTTGAACGTCGGCGAGCGTTTCAGCCCCTCCTCCGCCATGATTTTCACGGTGCTGGCCAGCTCCGCAACGGTGCGGACGAAGGGTATCATCACCCAGAGGTTATCGTATTTTTCGCGCACTTTCTTGATGGCGGCCAGCTCCAGCTTGAAGGTGGCGATGTCCGTAATGTACCGCGAGGCGCCGCGGTAGCCGATCATCGGGTTTTCTTCCATCTGCTCGAACTTGGCACCGCCCTTGAGCGCGGCGTACTCGTTGGACTTAAAATCGTTGGTGCGGTAGACGACCTGCCGCGGGTGGAAGGCGGCGGCGAACTGGGTAAGCCCGAGGGCAAGTTTGTCCACGAATTCCTGCCCGCGCCCTTCTTCGATCATGAAGCTGGGGTGCTCGCCGATTTCGGCCACCATGAACTCCGCGCGTAAGAGCCCGATGCCGTCCACGTCCCGCTTGGCCACGCGGTCGACGATTTCCGGCTGAGCCAGGTTGGCCAGCAGCTTGGTCTTGGTCTTGACCTCGCCGCGGGCGCGTATTTTAACGTCCGATTTTACTTCTATCTTGCCCGGGTAGACCTTGCCGTTACTGCCGTCTACGGTAATAATCTGACCGTCTCTTAGTATCGCAGTAGCTTTTTCCGTGCCCACCACGCAGGGTATACCCAGCTCGCGGCTGACGATGGCGGCGTGCGCCGTCCGGCCGCCGCGGTCGGTCACGATAGCCGCCGCGCGCTTCATGGCCGGGACAAAGTCCGGAGTCGTCATTTCCGCCACCAGGACATCGCCCTCCAGTACTTTATCGATCCTGGAAGGGTCGGGTACTATTTTTACCGGTCCGGAGGCTACGCCCGGGCTGGCCGGCGCTCCGGATAAAAGCACGGGGGCGTCGATATCGTGCGTCGTGCCCTTGCCGTTCTTGATGGTGGTAATGGGGCGCGTCTGGACGATATAAATTTTACCGCCTTCCTTCGCCCATTCCACGTCCTGCGGGAAATCGTAATGTTGTTCCAGGGTAAGCCCTATTTTAGCCAGGAGGATGATGTCTTCGTCGGTGATTTTTTGCCTGGCCTGCTCTTCTTTAGTCAGGTCGATTTTGATATTATCGCTCTTACCGTGGCCGCCGGGCTTTTTGACCAGCTTCCACTCCTGTTTTTTAATTTCCTTTTCCGTGATTTTAAGGTCTTTTTTCGTGACCGTATAATGGTCCGGGGTGACGTCTCCGGACACAATCATCTCGCCGAGTCCTAAAACGGACTCGATGGTGATTTTTTCTTTATTGTTGTGGGTAGGTTCCACGGTGAACATTACGCCGGATGACTCGGACTGCACCATGCGCTGTACCGGCACGGCGATACCCACTTTAAAATGGTCGAAGCCCTGCTCCTGGCGGTAGAAGATAGCTCGCGCGCCGAAAAGTGAAGCCCAGCAGCCATGTACCGCCTCGACTACCTCTTTGGGTCCCTGGACATTAAGGAAAGTAGCCTGCTGCCCGGCGAAAGAGGCTTCCGGCAGGTCTTCGGCCGTACCTGAAGAGCGCACGGCCACCAGCCCCTCGCCCATTTCACGGTAAGCTTTTTCGATTTCTTTAGCTATTTCCGACGGCATGGGGGCGTCCGTAATGAGTTTTTGGACTTTGAGGGCGGTCTCCTGAAGGAGTTTGCTGTCGTGGGCATCAACGGGGGATAACAATGCCCAGATCTTATCATGGAGTTTGGCTTTTTCGATGAAATCAAAGTAGGCGTTTGAGGTGACGATAAATCCTGGGGGGACGGGTATTCCGGCGTTGGTCATTTCTCCGAGGTTGGCGCCTTTACCTCCGACTAGAGGTATATCGCCTTTGTTGACCTGGTTGAACCAGACGACTGACTTGGGTTTCATGCTCTGTCCTCCGCTATTAAGTGGATTTTTGGGGGCAGGTTGATGTTTCATTATACCATATCTAACAGCCATTTTTACAGACCCTCCTACGCATAGACTGACCCGTATTGTAATTATCAATGGGGTGGGTGATAAGCGGCAATAAAGCAACCCCGAATTACCGGCCGGAAAACACCCAATTGCCGGCGACAATCTTGGCTTGTATTCGAGCGAGGCTATGCTATAATTTCAAAACGCAACCAGGAGAGGAGGGCATATGATGGATGGTGCAGCGGAATATTATCAGAAAGTGATCGGAGACCTCACCGCGAGTCTTATCGCCACTGACGAAAAAGAACAGAAGGCGAAGCTGTCCCGGGAGCTGGAAAGGCTGGGCGCTCTGGTGGCCGAGGACAGCGGCAGTGCCGCCGTCACCGATGACTGCAACAAGCTGCTGGACGATGCGCGCAGCCTGCTGCAAGCGGTCAGTATCGATGTTAATGCCGTTTTAAGCAAATTCGGCAAGGTCAAACAACGCTTGATACAGGCCTACGAGTCACGTTCGGCCTGGCCTACCTGGTTCTGGATTTTAATGGGCGCCAACCTGTTGTACCTGGCACTAATCGGCGTCTTCATCGGCTGGAAGATGCTCATTCCCGGCCAGGGGAACCTGGGGAGCACGGCTTACGTCTGCCTGGCCTGCGCGCTGTGGGGTGGCTTCGGCGGGGTGGTAGACGCTTTTTTCGCTTTGCACACGCACTTTTCCTCCCAGGACTTCGACCGGCAGTACCGCCCATGGTATTTCCTGCACCCGCTGCTGGGGCTTTCGCTGGGGGCGGTCATTTTTCTGGTTTTGCAGGCCGGCCTGATGGCCGTCAGCGATACCTCGCTGAAAGAGGTGAAAAACAGCCCGGTTGGGGTGACGGCCCTGCCCATCGCCCTGGCGTTCCTGGCCGGTTTAAAGCAGAACGCCGCCATCGAGTTTCTGGGCCGCGTGGTCAAGTCAATGTTCCAAAATGACTGAAAAGCCCCCTGTTTTTGGCATCCCCAGATACAAATATTAGGGAAAACAACCATGTCTTAAGGGTAATATTCCATTTGACAGGGTTGTTATTGCGGGGTTAGAATTAAGCTATCAGACGTGAAAGAGGGGAGGGAGGAACTACTATGATAGAAATGACGATCGATAGTATCAGGGTCAGTCTGATGAACTACCAGCGCGTCGTAATCCTTAAAGAAAAACTATCAGACCGCTATCTGCCCATCTGGATAGGGCCGGCGGAAGCTGATGCTATTGCCGTGAAACTCCAGGGGGTAGCCGTGCCCCGCCCCCTTACCCACGACCTTCTTAATTCCGTCATCGATACGCTGGGCGGCGCGGTCAACTCCATCATCGTCAATGACCTGAAGAACGATACCTTTTTTGCCAAAGTCATCCTGGACGTGGAAGGCAAGCAGCTGGAGGTGGATTCCCGCCCCAGCGACGCCTTGGCACTGGCCGTCAGGACCAATGTGCCCATCTTCGCGGACGAATCGGTGCTGGATAAAGCCGGCATCCTGCTGGATGGGGAGACGGGCAAGCCCATCTTTGACGAGAAGGATGATGTTGAAGGTAAACCGACCAAGAAGGTTAATGACGAAGAGATGAAGAAAAAGATGTCCGCATTCTACGATTTCATCAATACCCTGGATCTCGATGACTTCGATAAGCGCAAATCTTAAATAAAGTTTAGTATATTGTTCTTAAAGCCCCGGGGTTAAAACCGGGGCTTTTTGTTTGACATCATCCCAACGGGATGCTAACATGCGTTTATCCTCTTCAACCAGTGATTAAAGATAAGGAGGTGTCATCATGGCGGTTGACGGTAAATACAAAATAGAAATCGATACGCCGATGGGCAAACAGGAAGCAACCCTTACCCTCAAGTGTACGGAGACCAAGCTTAGCGGCTTGATGGAAAGCGCCATGGGCAAAGCGGATTTTACCGGCGGCAACGTAAAAGGTAATGACATTTCCTGGAACGTGGAAGTCGATAGCCCCATGGGTAAAATGGCCCTCGCGTGCAAGGGAAGGGTGGCCGGCAGCGATATCTCCGGCGAGGTCCAGATCGGTAATTTCGGGTCCTCACCTTTCAAGGGCAAGAAAATTTAGCCGCCCGGCGCTTTATTGGTGGTCCTGGAGTACTAAACCTTAGAGTCCGTCCAGCTTGACCCAAAGTACTATTTTCTGGTAAGATTTGCAGGGGTTTGGGGGGAGTCGCGAGGTATTTATGGACAAGTGGCTGCCGGCCATTAGAGTAACCGGTATCGGGTTTTATATCGCGACCTGTATTGTGGGAGGGACTCTCGCCGGCTGGTGGCTGGGTGGCAAAAGACCTTTATTCATGATTATCGGCCTGTTGGTGGGATTGTTTTTAGCTGTTTACGGGACCTATCGCATGATCAAACCCCTTATAAAAAATAACCAGGACAAGGAAAACGGCCATGGCGGCGCCTAAAAAACGCGGCTGCCTGGGCTGTTCTTTGCCCATATTAGTCGTTGTCAGCATTATTGTGCTGGTATTAGTTATCGGCGGACTATTAGCCGGAGGCGTCGGGCAAAAATTGTTTCCCGGCTTAAAACTCCCCGGTTGGCTTGTCGTGCCTAAACCCGCCCCCAGTTTCCCTGCCACAGTTGTGTTTCACCTCTTTGCGCTTCCGGTTACTAACACGATGATTGCCACCTGGATTACGGTTATTTTTCTGGTTGTCTTTAGCCGGCTGGTGACCCGACGAATGGAACTTTTTCCCGGTCGGCTCCAGTCTATCCTGGAGTTTACTTTCGGGTGGATATATGACCTTTGTATATCGGTTGCGGGTGAAGAGAACGGCAAAAAATTCTTTCCTGTAGTCTGTACGATTTTTCTTTTTGTACTTTTTAATGCCTGGATGGGCCTCATACCCGGCTACGGTTCGATATTGATACACCGCGGGGGGCAGGAGACAGAGCTAATAAGGGCAGCAAACACTGACGTCAATACGCCTCTGGCTCTGGCTCTTATCTCTTTCGTCTTTGTTACTTATCACGGATTTAGGGCATTAGGGGCAGGTTGGTTACGCCAATATTTTGATTTTGGAGGACTATTCCGCAGTTTTGGCCAAATCTTTCACGGTAAGCTCAGCATCATGGGTATCTTTTCTGGTATTATCCAGATATTTGTCGGTTTAATAGAGCTCCTGAGCATGTTTATCCGCATTGTTAGTTTTACCTTCCGTCTCTGGGGGAATATGACCGCAGGAGAGATATTATTGTTAATCATCGCTTTCCTGTTTCCCTTTGCGGCAGGCTGGTTGTTTTATGTTCTTGAACTCTTGATAGGCACGGTGCAGGCAATTATTTTCAGTTTGTTAACGTTGGTATTCGCTTCCATGGCGACAGCAGTTCATGAGGAAGCGGAACATGAATAACCCCGGTAACTAGATATTTATTTAAGGAGGAATAATTATGGACCCACAAGCAGTTAAATATTTAGCGGCAGGGCTAGCCATGGGCTTAGGAGCGCTTGGCCCAGGCATCGGCATTGGCATCCTCGGCTACGGCGCCATGCAGGCTCTGGCGCGCAATCCGGAAGCCAGGGGCCCCATTCAGACCAATATGATTATCGCGATCGCCTTGGCAGAAGCTATCGGCATCTATGCCCTTATCGTAGCCTTTATATTGGCGATGATAGCCTAGCGATAATTTCGTACACTATTTAAGGAGAAAAATCATGGAAGAAAGCGGACTACCGACCTTTATCATGGTTATCGCCGCGGCGGTATTAGTTATTGGGGTAATGGTAGGCATGGCGGCCGTTACCTGGCTGATAATGCTGAGATAATTCTGGAAAACCATAGCCCGATTGTTTAATAGGGGGTTGTATATGGATGCGCTTGTTACCAAGCTCGGAATAAACTGGCCGGTTTTGATTACACAGATCGTGACTTTTGTTATCCTGCTGGTGCTGCTGCGCGTCTTTGCCTACAAACCGATCATGAAGATGCTGGACGAGCGCTCACGGCGGGTCAAAGAAAGCCTGGAGCAGGCAGAAACTCTTAAAGCAGAGTCAGCCAAGGGCGAGGAAGTGCTGAAAAAACAGCTGGAAGCCGCCAGCCGCGAGGGGCAGGAGCGGATAACCCGCGCCGTCAAGGCCGGGGAAGAGGTCAAGCAGAAGGCCCAGGAAGACGCCAAGAAAGAGGCGGAAGGCCTGATCGCCCGCGCCCGCGCCGAGATCCAGCAGGAACGCGATGACGCCATCACCGAGGTGCGCCGCGAGTTCTCGGACTTGACGGTGCTGGCCGCGGGCAAGGTTATCGAAAAATCGCTGGATAAAAAAGACTACCGCGACCTTATTGAGAAAGTACTGGAAGAAAGCACCCCGCATAAGGAGTAGTCGGTCAATTGAGAGCATTTTATCATCAGGGGAAAACAGTATTTACGCTCACCCTGAGCCTGTCGAAGGGTGAAATAAACTCGCCGTTCCGGTTCGACAAGCTCACCGTGAGCGGCTAAACGGTTTTAAAAAGGTATTAGATGGCTAAAAAAGCAGACGCCCGGCGTTACGCTCAAGCGGTTTTTGAGATAGCGCAGGAGAAAAAAGAGCTGGACCGGTGGCAGGCCGACCTGCAAAAAATAGTTGCAGCCATCAGCGATGCTACTTTTTTAGCCGCGCTGGACAGCCCCAAAATCAAGGTCGAGGATAAAGCCCGGTTTTTAAGGGAGCGTCTGGGCAAAATCAACCCCCTGGCGCTGAACCTGGCCTATTTGTTAATTACGAAATCCAGCATCGGAATAATTAAAGAAATCGCTGCGGAATACCTGCGCCTGCTGGATAGCTATCGGGGAGTAGAGACGGCGGAAGTCACGACCGCTGTCCCGCTTGATACAGAAGAGCAAAAAGAACTGGCCGCCAGGCTGGGCGTTCTGGTCGGCGCCAAAGTAGAGATGAAGACCAAAGTCGACCCGGAAATTCTCGGCGGGGTCATCGCCCGGGCCGGCGGCAAGCTGCTGGACGGCAGTACGCGCAGCAAACTGGAAGCATTAAAGAAAGAGCTGGGTGGGAAAAACTAACTAATGACAACTAGCCCGGGAGGTAGCTTGGATGGCAACACGAGGTAAAGATATCGTCTCGATTATCAAACAGCAGATTGAGCAGTTCGGCACGGCCGTAACGCTGGTAGACGTCGGCACCGTTATCGAGGTGGGTGACGGCATCGCACGCATTTACGGCCTGGCCTCGGCCAAATACAACGAGTTGCTGCAATTCCCTTATGACATTATCGGCATTGCTTTGAACCTTGAGGAGGACAGCGTCTCCGCCGTCATCCTGGGCGACTATACCCGCATTAAGGAAGGCGATGAAGTAAAATGCACCGGCCGTATCGCGGAAGTGCCTGTGGGCGAGGCCATGATCGGCCGCGTCGTCGATTCCCTGGGCAGACCTCTGGATGGTAAGGGGGCGGTCAAGACCAGCCGCATGCGTCCCATCGAGCGCGTGGCGCCCAACGTCGTCCTGCGCGCCCCGGTTGACACTCCAGTGCAGACCGGCATCAAGGCGGTGGACAGCATGTTCCCCATCGGGCGGGGACAGCGGGAGCTCATCATCGGCGACCGTTCCACCGGCAAGTCCGCCATCGCATTGGATGCTATTATCAACCAGAAGGGCGGGGACCTTATTTGCATTTACGTGGCTATCGGTCAGAAAGTATCGCAGGTGGCCCGCGTCGTGGCCACGCTGGCCAGTCACGGCGCCATGGAACATACCATCGTGGTAGCCGCCAGCGCTGCTGACTCCGTGGCTTTACAGTACCTGGCGCCTTACGCCGGCTGTTCCATGGGCGAGGAGTTCATGGAGCAGGGCAAAGACGTCCTCATTATTTATGACGACCTTTCCAAGCACGCCTGGGCTTACCGCCAGCTATCCTTACTTTTACGCCGCCCGCCGGGCCGCGAGGCTTACCCCGGCGATGTCTTTTACCTCCACAGCCGTCTGCTGGAAAGGGCGGCCAAATATGATAAAGCCAGCGGTGGCGGCTCGATGACGGCTTTGCCCATCATCGAGACACAGGCGGGGGACGTTTCCGCCTATATTCCCACCAACGTTATTTCCATCACGGATGGCCAGCTTTACCTCGAATCGGACCTGTTTAACGCCGGCATCAAGCCCGCCTTGAATGTGGGCATCTCGGTATCCCGCGTCGGTAGTAAAGCCCAGACCGCCGCTATGAAGAAAGTGGCCAGCCGGCTCAAGCTGGACATGGGGCAGTACCGCGAGGTGGCGGCATTCGCCCAGTTCGGCACCGCCGAACTCGATAAAGCCACCCGCCAGCAGCTCGAACGCGGCCAGCGCATCCAGGAAGTTTTAAAGCAGGGACAGTTAGTCCCGGTGCCGCTGGAAAGACAGGTCATGATGCTTTACGTTGTCACCAATGGTTATCTCGACGATATTAAGGTTGAAAAAATAGCTGCTTTCGAAGCGGAATTTCACCGCTTTATGGAAGCGAGTTATGCGGGAATAGGCAAGTCTATCGGCGATACCAAGAACTTGAGCACGGAAAACGAAGAAACCTTGAAAAAGGCCATTCAGGAGTTTAAACAGGGGTTCGGTAAATAGGAGAGTAATATGGCCAAGTCAGCCGAAAAAGTTATTGCCTATTGCGGGATTATCTGCTCTGATTGCGGCGCATATATTGCCACCATTAAAAACGATGATAAATTGCGGCGGGCGCAGGCGGAAAAGTGGGCTAAGCAGTATAATATCCCCGTAATGAAAGACTCTGATGTCAACTGTACCGGTTGCGATTCCAAGGGTGTGCAAATGGGTCATTGCGCGGGATGTGGGATACGCAGGTGCTGTGTGGAAAAAGGTTTGGAAAATTGCGGGTATTGTTCATCGTACGCGTGTGCCACATTAGAGTTCGTTATTAAGCATTATCCGGTCGCAAGAGAAAGACTAGACGTCATAAAAAAGGGGAAGAAATAAAGCTAAACAGCAAGGCGTTTAATAAGGGCGTAGCCCCTTTTCCCAATACCTCCCCCTCGCCGCCAGCGGAGAGGGGGACACAGGGGGTGAGGTTGAAAAGGATGATTTTAAAGGGAAATGATTTTGTCTCCCTTTTCTAAAGGGAGATAAAGAGGGTTTTTATAAACATAGCGAGGTAATATAACTTGCCGGACATTAGAAAAATACGCCGCCGCATCAGGGGCGCCCAGAACATTTCCAAAATAACCCGCGCCATGGAAATGGTCGCCGCTTCCAAGATGAAAAAGGCGCAGGAGCGCGGCCTGGCGGGGCGGCCTTATTCCGAGAAAATACAACAGGTTATCGCCGACCTCGCGGCGCTACCCGATATCGGGTTGCAGCACCCGCTTTTACAGCGGCGGCCGGTGGAAAGAATTGCCATCGTCCACATCACTCCGGACCGCGGGCTGTGCGGCGGGCTCAACGCCAACCTCAACCGCCAGCTAGCTACGTTTATTCTTGGGGGAAAAGTCCCGGTGGAGGTCGTCGCCGTAGGTCGCAAGGGGCGGGAATTTTCGGTGCGCAACGCCTGCAAGCTCTGTGCCGAGTTTACCCAGCTTTCCGACCAGCCCCATTTCCTGGATACCCTCCCCATCTCCCGTATCGTTATCAAGGAATATACCGAAAAGCTTATCGACAAAGTGTATATCTCTTACGCTCATTTTGTGTCCACGCTGGTGCAAAAGCCGGTTTTGAAGCAGCTCTTGCCCGTCGAGCCGGCGGTGATTCCGGGCGGTCAGAACGTGGACTATATCTACGAGCCGGGGGCGGAAGAGGTGCTGGGGGGGCTGCTGCCCCGCTTCGTGGAGATGGAGATTTACCACGCTATCCTGGAATCCATCGCCAGCGAGCAGTCGGCCCGGATGGTAGCGATGCGCAACGCCACCGATAGCGCCAACGAGCTTATTGGCGACCTGACCCTGCTTTATAACAAGGCCCGCCAGGAGGTCATTACCCGCGAGTTGCTGGATATCATCGGCGGCGTTACGGCATTGGAGTAAGCATTGCTTTCCTCTCCCTTGAGGGGAGAGGACCAAGGTGAGGGTGAAAAAAACAGAAAGTCCCCTCACTCTCACTCTCTCCCGCAAAGGGGAGAGAAGATTGACGGTAACCGACATAAGTGAGGTCTTTATGGCTAAAGGAAAAGTAGTTCAGGTAATCGGTACGGTGGTGGACATCGCGTTTCCGCAGGACGAGCTCCCGGGGATTTATAACGCTTTAGAAATCGGGAACGGTAAAGATAAAATCGTCTTGGAAGTGCAGGACCACCTCGGCAACGATTGGGTAAGATGCCTCTCGCTTTCGCCCACGGACGGACTGGAGCGCGGCGCGGAGGTGGTGGATACCGGGGCCGCTTTAAAGGTACCGGTGGGACGGGCCACGCTGGGCCGGCTTTTCGATGTCATGGGCATGCCGCTGGATAATCTCGGTGAGGTTAAAGCCAAAGACCACTGGCCCATCCACCGTTTACCCCCGGCTTTCGACGAGCAGGAGAGCTCTACACAAGTACTGGAGACCGGTCTTAAAGTTATCGACCTTATCGCGCCGTTCACGCGGGGCGGTAAAATTGGGGCTTACGGCGGTGCCGGCGTGGGCAAAACCATCATCATCCAGGAACTCATCCGCAATATTGCTACTGTTCATAGCGGCTTCTCTGTCTTTACTGGCATCGGCGAGCGGTCCCGCGAGGGCAACGACCTCTGGCGGGAAATGAGGGAGTCCGGCGTTATCGATAAAACGGTCATGGTCTTCGGGCAGATGAACGAGCCGCCGGGCGTACGCCTGCGCGTCGGTCTCACGGGCCTGACCATGGCGGAGTATTTCCGCGACGAGGAAGGGCAGAATGTGCTGCTCTTTATCGATAATATCTACCGCTATACGCTGGCGGGCATGGAGGTCTCCGCTTTGCTGGGGCGCATGCCCTCGGCTGTGGGCTACCAGCCCACCCTCGCCACGGAAATGGGCGAGCTCCAGGAACGCATTACCTCCACCAAGAAAGGCTCGATTACCTCTTTCCAGGCTATTTACGTGCCGGCGGACGACTACACCGACCCCGGCGTGGCGACCACCTTCGGGCACCTGGATGGCGTCGTGGCTTTGGAACGTTCCATCGCTGAACAGGGGCTTTACCCCGCCGTCGACCCCCTCACCTCCACCTCCCGCATCCTCGATCCGCAGGTCGTTGGCGAGGAGCATTACCGCGTCGCCCGCGAGGTGCAGCGCGTTCTTCAACGCTATAAGGACCTGCAGGATATTATCGCCATTCTCGGCATCGAGGAGCTGGCCGAGGAAGACAAGCAAGCTGTTTCCCGGGCGCGCCGTATACAGCGGTTCCTTTCCCAGCCTATGTTCGTCAGTGAAGTCTATACCGGCCGCCCCGGTAAGTACGTTAAGGTTGAGGACACGGTCCGCGGCTTCAAGGAAATCCTCGAGGGCAAGTACGATGACCTGCCGGAGCAGGCGTTTTACATGGTCGGCGGGATTGAAGAAGTGGTGGAAGCCGCCGGGAAATTAGGAGCCGGCGCCAATGCCTAGTCTCAAGATAGATATCGTTACCGCCGAGCGTATCGTGTATTCCGCGGAAGTAGATGCCGTTATCGCCCCCGGCGTGGAAGGCCAGCTGGGCATTCTGCCCCACCACGCCCCCCTGATGACGATCCTCACGGCCGGCGAACTGGTGGTGCGTAAAGGCGCGGAAGAGCAGAGCATGGCAATTTCCGGCGGCTTTTTAGAGGTGCGGCCGGACCGCGTTATTGTTTTAGCGGACCAGGCGGAAAGGGCGGAGGAAATCGATACCGCCCGGGCGGAGGCGGCCAGAAAGCGTGCCGAGCAAAGCCTGGCGGAACGCAAGGGCACTGAAGAAGACGCCCGCGCCGAGGCTGCCTTAAGGCGGGCCCTGGTGAGGCTTTCTGTGGCGGAGCGGGTCAAGGCACGTAAGGGCAGGGGGTAGTTCTAGCCTGCCCGCTTCTTTTGGAAGTACTTCAGCGCTTTTGCCGTTATTTTCTGGCACATGGCGTCTTTGCCGTCCATGTACGGGTATTTATCGTTGTTGAATTTCTCCGCCAGTGTCCACTTCAGCGTGCTTAGCCGTTCTCTATCAGCCTGGTGCTTTCTAAGATAATCACGGAAGGCGACCTGTTTTTTTAACGACTCGCTGTGGCCGGGGCAAACGTAAAGGTGGTGGGCGGGGAGCTTTTTTCCCACCACCTCGGCGACAAGTTTAAAGGCTTCCCTTTCCGGTATCCCTTTATCCCCCTCGTGCTCGTAGCCGCGCTCTACCAATAATGACTTAACTTTTTCCCAGCTTCCCGGCTCGATAACCAGCGCCAGGTCGATGATAGGTTTAGCCGTCATGCCGGGTACAGCCGTGCTGCCGATGTGTTCGATACGCAGGCACGCTTGGACTGTTCTTTTTCCCAGAAATGCCTTTATCTCTTCGAACCATTCCGGCCATTCCGGGTTATATTTTTCTACCAGTGTGACCACCATCATTTACCCCATAAAATGAAAAATCCCGATGAAAATCGGGACATTATTGTTTTTGGCGACATTATCGAGTGCTATTTAGCTTCCTGCCTCACGTTTCAAGAGGCACAAACGTAAAACGTGTAAAGGGACCCCACCCCGTTTCCCCTCCCCCGGGACTACATGATTTCGAGTCTGACTCTGGTCTGCGCTTTGGCGGCTTTCACCCGGAGCAAAGTGCGCATTGCCTGGGCTATCTGGCCCTGCTTGCCGATGATTCTGCCTTTGTCATCATCGGCCACGCGCAGCTTCAGCGTGATGCCCTCCTCGTTGGTTTCCTCTTCGACATTCACTGCTTCGGGATCGTTGACAATGGACTTGGCAATGTACACAACTAGGTCTTTCATGACTTCTCCTTGACTGGTTTGAACTTTTCCATGATACCTGCCTTACCCAGTAGTCGGGCAGTGGTGTCTGTTGGTTGTGCGCCCTGCTTCAGCCAGTGCAGTGCTCTTTCTTCTTTGATGACGATTGTCTCCGGTTCCGTCCGGGGATCAAAGTGCCCGATAATCTCAACGGATGCCCCGTCCCGGGGCGCCCGGCTGTCAACGACGATTACCCTGTAACTGGCTTGTCCTCTGGCGCCCATGCGCCGCAGTCTGATTTTAAGCATGTACTCCTTGACCTTCTGTTTAAGATAACTTTACGTTGCTATTATGCACTATAACATCGTGCCTGTCAATGGGAGCGATTTTCCGTTAACAATATATTAACAATTAAGCCCAAGTCCGATTGTCCTGGAGATTGTTTGTCACGGTTTTTGGTGCTAAAATACACCAATGCCGTATAATGATAGGAGGGTGCTGTAATGTCGAATCATTCCAGGGTCGGTGGCGTATTGACTATCGTGTCGGGTGGATTAGGCCTGCTGGGAATGTTGATAACAGTCTTATTGCTCGTTATAGCGCGTGGAGTGGGCTCTGAGAATTTTTATTCGGATACCATGACCTATGATCAGTTCGTCCATTTCATGGATGTGTCCATTGGGGTGATTCTGATTTTCGGCGGGATATTCTGCATACTGGTGATTACGGGCGGTATCTTCGCTCTGCGGCGCAAGATCTGGGGGCTCGCTTTGGCCGGCTCAATCGCCTCGCTGTTTACGTTCTTTCCCTGCGGCGTCCCGGCGCTGATATTCACCTGCATGGGGAAGCGTGAGTTCGATGTTCAGCAACAGCCTCTGCCTACTGCGGTAAGCGGCTGAAACAATACCTCGAGGAAAGAAGGCTATCATGGGCTTGAAATCTTTTTTCAGGAAAATATTCGTCGGTGAAGAAGACAAGGATGAATTGGAGCTGGATGCCGCGCGCGCCCGCCACGGCATTAAGGTGGATAAGAAGGAAATGGATAAAGCCACGACGGACCGGGACCGTGCGGCGGCCAACTATGACGTCTGGGAAGACCTGGAAAACTTCCGCAGTAACTGGATTTTCGGCGCCTGGATTAACAAAAAGTTCCACCCCATCGGCGAAGATAAAGTGAAGAAAGAACTGGAGGAGCTGGAAAAGAAGCACCAGAAGGAAGCCGAACAGGCTTTAAGGGACGAGGAAGCCGATGCGGAAAGGGAAATGGAGGAAAAGGGGGAGGGCAAAGACGAGCATTAGGCCTCCCCGTTTCCCCGGCTGTTTTTTCTCTTTATAGTTTGGTCAGGTTATTGATAAAGATCACCAGCGGCACGATAATGCCCATCGCCCCGATAGCGCCCGCGAAAATCGCGAAGAGTTTGTACCGCGTCTCGTAGCCCTTGAAAATAGACCCGTCATAATACTGGTCCACGCCCTCGTCTTTATAAAGCTTCATCAGTCCTTCATTGAGTTTGGCGCGCTGTTTTTGGTTGTTGACCAGCATTTTCACGGCGTAGTAGTTCATTACCAGGATAACCACAAGCAAGACAAACATGACAATCGTCGGGACGGTGTTGAGCGTGTTGTGTGAATGCGATATCCCGCCGGTGAGGGATAGGGATACTCCGCCGACGGTGCCGTCTGCGAAGCCCATGGCCAGGAAGAACAGTATCAGGCTCACGACGATGTCGGTGATGACGATTTTCATGTCCACCTGGGCCGCCAGCTTCAGCTCTTTGCTGATTTGCTCGTAAATTTTCTCTTTCATCGGCACCTCCAATACGTATAAAGTTTGGATAATGATAGGCGTTCCGGCAGTGTTTGTCAAATAAGGGTGTGATAAAAATATGGGTGTAAATGGCAGAAATCAAAGGCGAGATTCAGAAGAATTGAATTGAACCAAGCTATCCCAGTTTATCTTACCTTTGGTGACAAATTTGGTGCTAAATTCTTGGGTAAATTGATTAATTAGTTGGGCATACTCTTCATTAAATTCATCATTCTTTTCTTTGGCTGCATATCCTAGAGGTTTTATTATCTTTAAATATAAATCAGCGTTACCGGATATAAATTCCCAGAATTTTTGTCCGCAATACTTATAATAATTGCCTTTATCCGGCTTGTGGTCCTTGCCATAGCAACAACCATTTATTGCTACTATATTTAGCTTGGAATCGCCAGTTCGAAGAGTCTTTTTGGCTTTGAGGAAGTCATCCTGCATTTTTCTGATTTGGCTGCTATTTCCCCAATTTGGTCCAGATTTGATAGCTACAATATACCGGATTTTTTCTTTATTGAACTCTAAATCTATTCCTTGACTGGAGGATTTCCAGCCTTTGTAGACTTTTTCGTTAATAAATACAGCTAATTTTTCCAGCCAGTTACCGAATATGGTTTCTTCCTGAGATGAAAGATAGGCATCCGTGATTAGTTTTACCAAATCTTGAGCTAACAGGATATTTTTTGCTTTAAAAAGATAAGGATTTTTTCTCTTTAGAATGTCATTTAGTTTAA
This sequence comes from Dehalococcoidales bacterium, assembly GCA_050018395.1. Lineage (GTDB taxonomy): Bacteria > Chloroflexota > Dehalococcoidia > Dehalococcoidales > RBG-16-60-22 > RBG-13-51-18. Next base: position 5,294 of record JBEKAC010000026.1, on the reverse strand, counting down.
GATTTTGTAGGCTTTCTAATCTCGCATCATGGAAGTTGCCAATATTCTTTTTTACGTATTCGCCAACTTCGTCTATTTTAATAGAGACCATAAGTCTGCTTTCTCGAATTTTCCATTATTCTTCACATTTTGTTTATTAATGTTTTCGATTGCTAATTGGTGATAATGCTCCATGGCTTCAATGCCAATATAGTGTCGGTTTAATCCCAAGCAAGCTATTGCCGTTGTTCCTGAACCAATAAACGGATCAAGAACAATATCATTTTCAAGAGTAAACAATTTTATAAACCATGATGGCAGTGAAATAGGGAATGAGGCACTGTGACCTCTGTTGGCACATTCAGTTGAAAGGTGAAGTACATTAGTAGGATAAACCCATTCTTTTCCCAACCAATTTGAAATATTTTTGCCAAATCCGCTTCCAACCTTTGATTCGTCTCGCCTGAGATCAGTTGCACTTAGTTTAGCCAGTCTTTTTTTACTCCAATCACCTATAGGTATCTTTACCGCTTCCTGGTACATTTTAAAGCTTCTTTTTTTATTAAATTGTAAGCAACGTTCCCACGCATCTCTAAATCGGTTAGGCCATTTCCCTGGATAGCAATTTTTTTTATGCCAAATATATTCTTCCGTCCAAAGCCACCCCTGTTTTCTCATTTCTAAAATTAGTTCGATTACATATGTCTGACGTTCGCCATTCTCAGTTCTTTCCTTAATATTTAATATAAAGGTGCCTTCACTTTTTAATATACGTCGCAATTCCAATGAAATGGGCAAAAACCAATTAACATAATCTTTTGTGGAGATTCCTTTATAGGTTTTTTTTCGGTTATCGGCGTATGGTGGTGAGGTAAAAATAAAATCAATACATGAATCAGGTAGAGTTTTTAGCACGGAAAGGCAGTCACCTTTTAAAATCGTATCTAGTTCAAACATGTATCAAGCCTTAGTTGGTTATTCTGTTGTGTATAGTTTACTAAAAAAAAGCCATTTTGCATATAGCGTTATTAAATTTTCTCCCCCTCACTTCCCCCTTAGAGCAATAAATAGTATCCCCGGCCCGGTATGGACGCCCAGCGCCGGTCCCAGCCTCGCTAACCGGATGCGCTCTTCAGGGAAGACGGAGCCCAGGCGCCTGACCAGGGCTTTCGCTTCATCGAGTGTCGTATTATAGATGACCGCCAGGTCCTGGATATCCGGCGTGTTTTTCACATAGTTGAACAGGATGTCGATGCCCTTGTCCCGGCTCCGCACTCGTCCGCTCGGCGTAAGTACGCCGTCTTTTACGGTCAGCATCGGTTTCACATTTAACATCGAGCCTAACAGCGCCTGCACTTTACCGATACGCCCCCCCAGGGCCAGGTATTTAAGTGTATCGAGGAGGCCGAGAATACGGATGCTGGGAACCATTTGTTTTACCTCTTTTCCTACCTGCGGCAAGCTCTTGCCGGCCTTCGCCAGTGTATTGGCCGCTATCGCCAGTTGCCCCAGCCCCATCGTCACCACCTGTGAATCGATGACCTCGATAGGGCATGGCTTTTCAACAGCTTCCTTGCCGCGCAGCGCGGCGTTACAGGTGCCGCTTAGTTTGCCGCTTACGTGAATGGAAATAATCCCGTCAGCCTCTTTAACCAGCTCCTGATACACATTGGTAAAATCCTGCGGCGACGGCTGGGTGGTGCTGGGATGGATGGGGTCGTGCATTAGCCTGCGGTAAAACTCGTCCTCGCTGATGTCCACCCGGTCGCGAAAGACCTCATCCCCGAAACGCAGGTAGCACGGCACCACGGTAATGCCAAGCTCTTTGACTAATTCGTTCGGCAGGTCGCAAGTACTATCGGTAACGACTTTTACGGTCATGCTCGAGCCCGCCTTTGCATAAAAAAGTGTGGTGAATGATAGATTCAGAAAGTATAACACCGCGTACGAGCGGCGTCAATCGGTTTTTCTAATGTGAGGTTTTGTTAACTTACTTCTCTCGCTTCTCCACCGCGTCCTTATATATCTTCCCCAGCCCCTTGCCGTGCTGTTTTATCTTCGCCCGCTTTTTGCGCAGCTTCTCCTCGCGCTTGTCCTGGCGGGTAGTTTCGCTATCGTCGGCGGGCAAACTGCTGGCCATCTTCTATCACCATTTCCTTGCGCAGCTCGATAATCCTGTCCCGTATCAGCGCCGCTTTCTCGAACTCTAAAGCCTTGGCGGCCTGCTTCATCTGCGTCTCCAGGTCGCGCACCAGCCGGGCGATTTCCTCGCGGGAGGCGGGGGTTTCCGCGGTATATTCGACTTTCTTTTCCGCCACGGCCGCCGCCTTCACACGCTCCGTGATGTCCCTTATAGCCTTGCGGATGCCCTGCGGCGTGATGCCGTGCTCCCGGTTAAAGTCCTCCTGGATTTTGCGCCGCCGCTTCGTCTCGTCGATAGCTTCCTGCATGGACCGGGTCACCGTGTCCGCGTACATAATTACGCGCCCGTCTACGTGGCGCGCCGCCCGGCCCATCGTCTGTATCAGCGAGCCTTTGCTCCTTAAGTACCCCTCTTTGTCCGCGTCGAGGATGGCGACGAGGCTGACCTCCGGCAGGTCGAGCCCTTCCCGCAAAAGGTTGATGCCGACGATGACGTCATATACGCCAAGGCGCAGGTCGCGCAGAATTTCCACCCGCTCCAGCGTGTCCACGTCCGAATGCAGATAGTGCGTCTTGATGCCTGCTTCCAGCAGGTAGTCCGCCAGCTCTTCCGCCATACGCTTGGTCAGCGTGGTCACCAGGCAGCGGCTGCCTTTGGCGATGCTGGTCCGTATTTGCTCCAGCAGGTCGTCGATCTGCCCTTTGGTGGGCTTTACCTCGATGACCGGCTCCAGCAGACCGGTGGGCCTCACCAGCTGCTCCACCACCTGCTGGCTGTGCTGGTATTCGTAAGGTCCCGGCGTCGCCGAGGTGTAAATCACCTGGTCGATGCACTGCTGGAACTCATCAAAGTCCAGCGGCCGGTTATCCAGCGCGGAGGGCAAACGGAAGCCGTATTCGACGAGTGTTTCCTTGCGCGAGCGGTCGCCGTGGAACATGCCGCGTATCTGCGGCAGCGTCATATGGGATTCGTCGACGAAAAGGAGGAAGTCCTTGGGGAAGTAGTCCAGCAGGGTAGAAGGGGAGCTGCCCTTCGGGCGCCCGGCCAGGTGCCGCGAGTAGTTTTCCACGCCGGAGCAGTAGCCCACTTCCGTCATCATCTCCAGGTCGTATTCGGTGCGAGACTGAAGGCGCGCCGCTTCGACGATTTTCCCCTGCGCGTTCAGGTCTTTAAGCCGTTCCGCCAGCTCCACGCGTATCGCCTCGATGGCTTTGACCATTTTTTCACGGGAGGTCACGAAGTGCTTGGCCGGGTAGATGCTGATATCTTCCAGTTCCTTTAAAATTTCCCCGGTCAGCGGGTCCAGCGTCATAATTCTTTCGATGTTGTCGCCGAAGAACTCGACCCGCAGCGCCAGCTCCTCGTAAGCCGGCTGAATCTCTAAAGTGTCCCCCCGTATCCGGAACTTCCCCCGGGCCAGGTCGAGCTCGTTGCGGGTATACTGCATATCCACCAGCTGCCGCAGGAGCTGCTGCCGGCCGTAATGCTCGCCTTTCTTCAGGGTGGCGATGAAACCCTGGTATTCCCCCGGCTCGCCGAGGCCATAGATGCAGGAGACGGACGCCACGATGAGCACGTCCCGCCGCGTCAGCAGGGCATGAGTGGCGGCGTGCCGCAGCTTATCAATTTCCTCGTTGATTTCCGAGTCTTTCTCGATGTAGGTATCGGTGCGCGGGATATATGCTTCCGGCTGGTAGTAATCGTAGTAGCTCACGAAGTATTCCACCGAGTTGTCCGGGAAGAACTCCTTGAACTCGGCGGAAAGCTGGGCGGCCAGCGTCTTGTTGTGGCAGATGACGAGCGTGGGGCGCTGCACCCGCTCGACGACGTTGGCCATGGCGAAAGTCTTGCCGCTGCCGGTCACGCCCAGCAGGGTCTGGTGCTTGAAGCCCTTTTCCAGCCCCGCCACCAGTTTATCCACGGCCTGGGGCTGGTCGCCGGTCATTTTAAAGTCGGAGACAATCTTGAAATCGGTCATGGTTGTATTATAGCACAGGAGTTCTAAATATTGGAGGGTTTTTCTGGAAATATTTTAGCGACGCCGACGTGTTTCCCCTAAAGCTTTTTCAGCGCGTCGATGACCTCGTCGATTTCCGGCAGATGGCTGACCTCATAGACCTTGACCCAGGCCAACTTGCCCTTTTCATCGACGATGACGTTGGCCCGTTCCGAGGAGCCGGCGTGCTCGCGGAAAAGCCCGTAAGCTTTAGCCACCCCGCCGTGCGGCCAGAAATCGGACAAAATCTTGAGCTGCTTGAGCTTCATATCATCCGCCCAGGCCTTCTTGGTGGGGACGGCGTCCACGCTTAGACCGACGGGCACGGTGTTGAGCGAGGTAATCGCCTGGTAGTTGGCCTCCAGCGACTTCATCTGCGCGGTGCAGACGCCTGTCCAGGCCAGCGGGTGGAAGGAAAGCAGCACTCTTTTACCCTGCTGCGCGGACAGCGTGAATTTTTTCCCGTCCTGGTCGTACAGCGTGAAATCCGGCGCGGTCTCTCCTACGGTGATAGGTTTGTTCCTGTCTGCCATGGCAGCACCTCCGCGGGGCAAAAAGCCCCTCCAGTTATCAGTATATACCTTTGGGGAGGTGAAGCAAATAAAAAGGAAGGCGGTCGCCTTACCGGGGAAACTGCTTTCAAATTATCAGTCCCGGAGTCTGCGCCGCCCCCCTTTTTCCGGGGTCAAACCGCCGCTTTGACTTATTGCATCCTATCGAGCAACTGCCACAGCTTGGCGGCTTCGAGGTCATTTTTGGCGGTGGCGAGCATGCGGTAGACGTTGCGGAAATGCCAGGCGCTGCCCGGCTTGCCGCTGGCCACGATGCGGCGGGCACTAACGATGGCCCAGCGCGTTTGCATGGGCTTGATGACGAAGAGGCTGAAGGCGATAACCGCCCCCAGGCAAAGCAGCACGACGATGCTGAACAGCAGATAATGGGTATCATTGAACATGTGCGCCTCCCGGTAAATGGTATTTGCTTTAAAGTATACCGCGGGGGAGGGGAGGAGAAAACGGGGCTATCCTGTAATTTGGTGGGGGAAAGACCTGACCTTGACCTGCTCCCCGAAAATAGTGCCAATAGTTAGGTGAAACGCTAAAATAGGCCAAGGAGGGAAGACTTGAAAAGGAAGCGCTTCACCGAAGAGCAGATAATCCGGGTACTGGATGAGCT
>JBEKAC010000025.1:0-34538 GCA_050018395.1 Dehalococcoidales bacterium | reverse complement strand
CAGTTGCAGCGAGCTGGTGTAGGCCAGCGGCCGGATATATAAGTCTTCCTGGAAGCCGCATTTCGCCACTACTTCCACGGTTTTTTTGCACAGTTCGTCGATGCTCATGGGCAGGGTAATGTTCAGTACACGGCACCCCCTGGCGAGCCGTTCGTAATGCTCTTTCATCCGGAAGACGTAAGTTTGCTTTTGCTCATCGTTCCAGTTCCCTCTTATCCCCTCGAAGACCGCCGTGCCGTAATGGATGCAGTGGGTCATGACCCCCATTTTTGCCTCTTCCAGCGGCATGATTTTCCCCTGAAAATAAGCGTAAGACGGCATGGCAGTTTCTCCTTTCCAATTACCGCCTATTATAGCTACAGCGGCCGGGAAAATACAAGTTATGAAGGGGAAAAAGAACCAACTCGGTGACAAAAACTGGTGGATAAAATAGAACATATGTGCTATTATGTTCGGCATGCTCGGGATATAGGGGGAAACATGAGGCTCTTAAAATTTGCTGTCAAACAGCAGCACTGGGACCTGGCGGCCCATACTATCGTGCTGGCGGCTGTCAGGGTACTTAATCGAGAGGTGAAATTGAATGAAGCAGCCGGCAAAGAAAAAAAGGGGCGCGCCAAAGGGTAACCGTAACGCGGCCAAGCATGATTTTTATTTAAAAGTACTGGACGAAACCGAACGGTATGATTTTAGTAATGCCGCCGGTATTGAAGGCATCGATGAAGAAATAGCTTTATTACGTCTTGAGATAAAAAAAGCCATTTCCGGTGGTGATGAACGTAATCTATTGTTGCTAGTGAAAGCGGCTGGCGCCCTGGAAAAGTTGATCCGCACGCGCTACCAGATTACGTCGTCGCAGCGTAAAGGCCTGAAGGAAGCCATCAACAACGTTATCAAGGACATTCTGGTGCCCCTGGGTGTTAATGTGGGCAGCGCTGTAATTACCAAGAAAGTCGCTGGCTAGCCGGTCATCCTGAGTAAAGCGAAGGATCTGGGAGTTGGTTGGGGAATTGTCACCCTTTCGGGTTATTAGGTAACTTTACATAAATCAAATAACACAACAAATCAGCCTCGCGCCGTAGCTGGAACGCTAAAAAATATATTTTCAAAAACAAATAAAACAAATCCCTCTTCTTGTTTTAGCTCTCCCTCGGTTGGAGAGGATTAAAAGCCTGCCCTGAGCGAAGTCGAAGGGTGAGGGTGAAAGAGGACAAAAACTCCCTTGCTCCCTCTTTGAAAAAGAGGAACAACAAGCAATAAAAGATAATATCGTCCCCCTTGTTAAAGGGGGAGTCGAGGAGGATTTTATCAGTGTTATCCTCTCCCTCGATGGGAGAAGGTCAGGGAGAGGGAGATAATGGTAAGTTACCCTGTAAAACACTTATGACGGAAAATACCTGCATCAATCAGTTGCGTCCTTACCAGCGGGAAATTGCTATCGCTGTCCTGGATAGCGTCTTCGGCGGGAAGGGCCTGACGTTTTCCGTGGAAATCGCCCGGCAGGGCGGCAAGAACGAGCTTTCGGCGCAGCTTGAGTTGCTTTTATTGACCTTACACATCGCCGAACATAAGAACTTAATAAAATGCTCGCCGACGTTCCGGCCGCAGGCGCTCATCTCCATGACCCGTCTCAAGGACAGGCTCAACGATGCCGGCTTTGAAGGTATATGGACATCGGAGCAGGGCTATATCATCCGGCTGGGCAATGCGCGGGCGGTTTTCCTTTCGGCGGACGAGTCCGCCAACGTGGTCGGCAATACCGCCCACCTCCTCCTCGAGGTTGATGAAGCGCAGGACGTGAGCCAGGAAAAATACAGCAAAGAGTTCAAGCCGATGGGCGCCACGACCAACGTAACGACCGTCCACTACGGCACTACCTGGGACGATAGCACCTTGCTCGAGGAGGTCAAGCAGGCAAACCTCGAGCTGGAGCGGCGGGACGGCGTCAAACGCCATTTTCGCTTTGACTGGCAGGAAGTGGCCAAATTTAATCCCGACTACCTTACTTACGTGGAGAATGAAAAGGCGCGCCTCGGCGCGGACCACCCGCTCTTTTTAACGCAGTACTGCCTGTTGCCCATCCGGGGCGGGGGCGGATTTTTCAGCGTCCAGCAGCGGGCGCAGCTTCAGGGGGAACACAGCCGCAAGCACCGCGGCGAGGCCGGTAAGATTTACGTGGCGGGCATCGATATCGCCGGGGAAGCGGAAAATGACGCCGACTTGATGACAGCTAATCCTAAACGCGACGCCACGGTGGTCACCATCGCTGAGCTGGATTTTATTAACTGCAACGAAGTTAATAAGGAGCCTGCTCTGAAAATCGTCGAGCACTACCGCTGGGTGGGCAAGCAACACCCGGAGCTTTACGCCCAGCTGGTGGATATCCTGAAAAATTCCTGGCATTGCCGCCGGGTGGTAGTGGACGCCACGGGCGTCGGCGAGCCGGTAGCCTCTTTCCTGCGCAAGGCTTCGGGCCCGCGGGTGACGCCCTTCACCTTTACTCAGCCCAGCAAGAGCGAGCTCGGTTTCAACTTGCTGGCCGCGGTTAACTCCGGCCGCCTTAAGATGTATTTAGGCGACGGCTCTCCGGAGTTCCAGGAGTTCTGGCTGGAGATGGAGCAAGCCCGCAGCCAGTATCGCCCCAGCCAGACGATGAACTTTTACGTCGACGCCTCTGACGGCCATGACGACTTTCTCATGAGCCTGGCTCTGGTTAATGAGGCGGGGAGGCTATATGAGAAAAGGGAAGCAAGGGGAGAGTAACCCCAAATTACTCAATTATAATGTCCAGGCTATTTAACAGCGTCAGGACCTCCGGATAAGAAAAGCGCGTCTTTTTCAGGGTATTGGCGCTCGGGTTGATGATGTAATTGCGGGCGCCCTTAAAATCGGCGGAGGTCAGGTTGGTCTTCACGAACCGGCTCTTTTCAAAATCGGAGTTCTTGAAATCCCCTTTGGTTAGATCCGCCTCGGTAAAGTCCACGTCCTTCACCTCGCAGTCCGTCATCTTCACGCGCAGTACCTTCATCAGGCGGAAGTTGGAATAGTTCAGCTGGCAGCGTTCGAAAGCGATATCGCGGAACTGCTGCGCCTTCGTCCAGTCGATGCCGATGGTCTTACAGTTTTTGAAAGTCACGCTATCCAGCCGGCAGTTCATAAAGGTCACGGCGCTCAAAGTGCAGTCGGCGAATTTGCAGGTAGTCCACCGGCAGTTTAGGAATTGGGTGTTGATGAAGCTGCAATCCTTAAAAGCACACTCGTCAAAACTGACGGCTTTAATGCTTTCTTCGGCCAGGGCCAGCCCGGAGAAAGTTTCCAGGGCGTAAGTTTCTTCAGTAAAGCTCACGTTTGAGATTATATCGCTTTGGGAAGGGCTTTACCATGATTAGTCGTTAATTCTTTTTTGTGCTAATATGTACTCAATCAATCGAAAAAAGGAGTAAGCGCATGGTCAAGATAGGCATTATTCGGTGCTATGAAAACAGCGAGCGGTGCGCGGGCTGGAACTGCTTCCCGGCTTTAGCCAACAAGACGGGCAAGTTCGAGGGTTATGAGACGATAGAGCTGGTCGGCTTCGATACCTGCGGCGGCTGCGGGCATGGCCGGGCAGACAAAATCGTGAAGCAGGCCAAACGCCTGGTCCAGCATGGCGCGGAGGTCATCCACCTGGGTAACTGCATGGCGGCGGACTGCCCGTCCAAGGACATCTACATTGCCGCGCTGAAGAAACGCCTCAAGGTGCCCATCGTGGAAAGGACCCACGGCGGGCCCAGCCCGGCGCAGATGGCTGCCTATAAAGCCGCCGCGGACGCCAAGAAAGCCAAAGCCGCCGCCGCCCGTAAAGCCCGGCGGGAAAAAGCCAAAGCTAAATAGTAGTCGGTAATAGTGGCATCAATGCCATCTCAATGTTCTGGCGATGATAGGCAAAATCGAATCCCGGAAAACGGAATACGCTTTAGCCGACGCAGCCCTCGTGCTGGGTATCCTGTCGGTTTTTGTCTGGCTGCTGCCGTGGCTGGGCCTGCTGATAGCTATCGGCGGCATGGCCGTTAGCGTTATCGCGTTGTTAAAATTGAGATGCTGGGACAGCAAGTCCACCGCGGGGCTGGTGCTTTCCGTCTTGGGATTTGTTCTCGGCTTGATGTACTTCCTCGGCATGTTCACGCCGGTGGCTTATTAAGCACTGTCAGACACAGCCGATTCGACGATAGCATCGTAACGGTGTAAATACCGAATTCTGCCCCCACTCTTTTGCCCTAGAGGAGAAGGGAAGGGGGTTTTTTGTTTTTACTCCCTCATCCCCAGCATCATCTTCATCCGTAGTTTAATCATGTTCCACCTGCCAACTTTATCGGACATGATTTTCATGAATTCAGCGTCTTTGTCCTTCGGCGGGACCAGCGTTGTGTCTTTCTTAATCAGCCTGGTGGCGCCGGTTTCGCAGGTAATCACGCAGTTCCCGCAGCCGATGCACCTGTCAAGGTTGACGGTAGAGACGCCGCCGGCCAGCGCCCGCGCTTCAAGCTGGCAGCGCTTGACGCAGGCGCCGCAGGCTTTACACAGAGCCGGGTCGATGCTCACAAAATAGTTGGAAGCGTACATATCCGCCGGGCGCGGCGCCTTTTTCACCGAGGAGAGGAGCATACAGCAGTCCCCGCAGCAGCAGCAAATGGCCTCCGGGCGCTGTGAGTTTTCCGGCTGGAGGATGAAGCCCGCCTGCTGCGCTTTTTCCAGTATTTCCAGCGCTTCCTCTTTGCTAACGTACCGCGCGATGCCCATTTCCACGTACTGCCGGGCGTGGTCGGTGCCTATCTGGAGGCAGGTCTCGCGGATATCCGAATATTTGCATGGCTGGTGGCTCATGTCCTTCGTCTGGCGGCAGATACAGTTAGCCACGGCAAACGGCCCCTGCGCATCATCCAGCAGGCGGTGGACGTCATCGTAAGTAGCCACGGCGTGCTTGTCCGGCGTGGGGATGCTTTTAGCCACCGGGACGGTGCGGAGCTGGGGGATAGAGCGCGTCCCGGTCATCTCCGCTTCCGCGAAGGCTTCGGTATGATATCGGTGGACGACCTCCGAAAGCTCTTTAGTCATGCGGTTTACCTGAAAATCCACGATGCCGCCGGCAGTGACCCCGGCATTTTTGTAGTGCTTTTCTTTAGTCCCGTGGCTGTAGACCAGGATAGTGCCTTTGTGCACCATGATATCCAGCGACTTCTTCAGTTCATCCAGCGGTATCTTAAGCCCGCTTTGCTTCACGAGGCGGTAAATACGCTCCGCCGGCTCCAGCTTGATGTTGGAAAGGCATACAGCGATTTGCGCCTCCGTGGCGGTGAAAAGCTGTTTTAATAGGGCGATGTCCCCACCGGACTTGGTGGCGGGAAAACCTACGGGGCTTTTATCCAGGTGCTGCTGAAGCGCGCGGTAAATTGAGTTTTCGTTATCCATATGTGCCTCCGGGGGAAAATTAAGAGTTAAAGATTTAGATTTGATTTCTTCTTGCGCCTGGCAGGTCTGGGGGAGAGCGTTCGGGCATATTTGAAGGAGCGCTCCAGGAAGTCTTTGAATACAGCCGTATTTTTACAGAGACTTTCCGGTAAAGCGGCATACTCTTTCATCGGGCGGCCCGGCATGGGGGTGAAAGGCCCGGCCTCTTTATGGGCGGCATAGAGCGCGGCGCGGTCGGTATCCGAAAGGCGGAGAATAGCCGTATTCTGATGTACTCCGGCGAATATATTATCGTTAACGAAGAAGGTAGGGGAACCGAACATCATACGGCGGTCACAGGGGTATTCAACCACTGTTTTTTCCAGTAACTGAATGAGGTTTTTATTAGCTTTTTCCCAGGGCAATGGATGCTACCTCCATTAACTGTCTTTTGTGACATAAGTATAACGGGCGGGACGGGAGGTGTCAAAGAACAACTATTTCTTTCTCCGGCGCTATCTCCGGCCTTAAGCAAAGAGGCTCTCGTTGTCCGATGTTCTATTTCACATGGTATAATACGTCAGCATATGAATGATTCCACTAGCAGCCAGCCGGGAAAAAAGGGAATATTACCGTGGCTTAAAAAAAGACTCATCCCTCTGGCCGGGCTGCTTTTCGGTATTGGCATCGTCGTTGCCGTAGCCGTCTTTTACATGAAGAATCCCGGTTTCTTCAAAAATCTCCAGGACTATAAAAACAAGGACGCTCTTATCGGCTACGGCGCGGTCTTTGTCATCAGCATTTTCCTGAATGCCACGATCATCATACCCGTCAGCGCCATGACGGTTATCCTGGTGATGGGCGGTATCTTGCCTTTACCTTGGGTGGTGGGATTGGTAGGAGGGCTTGCCGCGGGCATTGGTGAACAGACGGCTTATATTGTAGGCCGCAGCGGGCGTGAAATAATGGCCAAGAACAAAATCTACCTACGGGTGGAGCGCTGGGTGAATAAATGGGGGTTTCTTGCTATCTTTTTGCTTTCGGTTTTCCCGTTGGCGTTCGATGTAGCAGGAATTATCGGCGGCGCCACCCGTATGACTTTCTGGAAGTTTTTCGTAGCCACCTGGCTGGGCCGGACACTCACTTATGTAGTGGTGGCTTACCTCGGCCACTATGGGCTGAAAGCGTTGCCGGGGTTCGCCAGCTAAACCTGCCTTTTCACTTTAAAAACCAGCAAAGCCCCGATGACGAAGTAGCCGATACAGGCCCAGAGCATGACGTTGTAGCCCGACCAGTTCCGGCTGTGGTTATTTACAGCATCTATTATCGGCCCGATGACCCGTGCCAGTGCCGCGCCGCCGGCTGTTGCCATGTTGGCGATGCCCAGGTAGCGTGCCTCTTCCCCCTTAGATACGAGGTCGGTCGCCAGCGCCCAGTTGGCGGCGTTGAATGCCCCCATCGCCAGGCCGATGATTCCCGCCGCCCAGAGTATCGTGCTGTAAGCATGCGATGACAGGATAATGCCGATTCCCCCTGCGCCGAGCAGCCCCGCAATGAAGGAGATTGGTTTGCGCCCGATTCTATCGCTGAGATAGCCCGCCGGCCAGACCACTAGCAGCATTCCTGCCACGGCGACGACTAAAAAACGGGCGGTCGACTCGGCGGGATTGACCACGCCTACCACGTCCCTCAAGTAATACTGCGCAAACTGCTGGATGGTGGTAAAAGCCATGTAGACCAGCAGGCGGGACAGGAGGAACCAGACCAGGTCGCGGCGGGACGTGATCTGCCGCACCGTCTGGAGTAAAGAAGACCATATCGAAACCTGCTGTTTATCGGCGGTTGCCGGCTTTTCTCTGACCAACACCATCATGGCGATGAGCGTAATCAGCAGGACGGCGTCCAGTATCACCAGTACCAGCCACAGCCAGCCGGCGCCTTCCCCCGCGGCGTAACGGTTGATGAACAAACTGGAAACATATACCAGGCTCGCACCGCCCACGGTTTCCAGCAGCGCTTTAACGCCGGAGGCCAGCCCGCGCTTATCCGCCGGGGCGAGGTCAGGGATAAGCGCCTGGAACGGCCCCTGCGCCGTGTTGCCGGCGACCTGCAATAGACAATAAACGATAAACAAGGCGGCGTAGCTGCCGGCGAAACCGATACCGGGGATAATTAGTATCATTAAGATACCACCGACTAAAATGTATGGTCGGCGGCGCCCCCACTTAGAGCCGGAGCGGTCGCTGAAAGCACCGGCGATGGGCTGGACGAATACCGCCAGCAGCAGTCCGGTAAGGGTCATCAGGCCGAGGTAGGTATTTTTTTGCGTTTCCGGCACGAAGTCCAGTATGCGCTGGGGGAGGATAATGCTGTGCAGGCTCTGCGAGAGGGCGGTAAGGGCAAAGCCCAGCAGCGTTATTTTCAGGTAGTCCCGGCGGCGGAACATTGTGTTGTTATTGTTTGGCATGGCGGCTGTTTTTCACAGCATAGCAGAGAGAAAGCCGGGGGGCAATAGTAAATGTTAGTATACCAACTATTCTATCTTAAAATCTATGTTCTTCAGTCCGTGATAGTAGTTGCCTGATACCGAAGTGAAACAAAGCACTGTATAGTCCGGGTCTTCTGCGCCCAGCGGATAGTATATTTCAGCGCCATCGCTCCAGAGCATTTTCCTCGATGCGGTGTCTTGCAGGATTTCTATCGTTCCAACAAGCATCAGTCCTTTAAAACTCGCTTCATCCACATAGTAAATACATGCCCTGTTGTCCTTCTTCAATTGATGTACTCTTTTGGATGAAGTATTAGTGCTGAACCAAATCTTTTTCATGCCTTCATGTTTGATATTCATCATGGCTTTGATATTCGGGAAGCCATCCTTGCCATTAGTGCCGAGCATGCATATTTTTGAATTCTCAATCAGCTTCAGGCTTTCTTCGACCACTTTTTCTTTTGTCAATTTGAAAATACCCTTTTTAACGCTTTTTTGAGCCTGTTGAATGGCTGATTGCAAATTGTCTCTGCTCATTTGTTTTCCTCCTCATACTTAATCAGGTTGGATAAAATATGTTTTAACGTGCTTTCAAATTTATCGATTTGCTTTTCAGAGAGTCCTTTAAAAAACAATAGAGTCATCTCTTGAGAAACAGCCTCGTAGCGGTCTTTGAGGGATTCACTTTTATCCGTCAAAGAAACCAGCGTTATTCTTTTATCTTTTTCATCTGGATTCCGGGTGATGTGCTCGCTTTTTTGCAATCTGTCAAGCATGCTGGTTAGAGTGGTTTTACCGAGGGCTGTCTGTCGGGCAAGTTCAGCGATAGGGACATTATCGTTTTGCCATAATGAGAAAATTATCCGTCCTTGAGCCGTGTTTAAATCGTTTATATCATAGTTTTTCAGCTTTTTATCGAATATTCTCCCTGATATTTGTTTTATTTTGGATATCAGGAATCCGCTTTCACGCAATTTTTTCAATGGAAACACCTCTTGATAATGGTACTATATAGTACAATATACTACCCCATAGGACTATTGTCAATAGCCGGTTTGCCGGGCTGCTTTATTAAGTGAGGAAATATGTATATAATTCAAATATCAATTTATCAGGGGCTGCCAGCAGCTTGTAGAGAAGGGATGCTTTAATGGATAGTATTTTTGCCGACCGTATTGCCGATGTGCCGCGGTCTTTTATCCGAGAAATCCTGAAAGTCGCCCTGGACCACACTTATATTTCCTTCGCCGGCGGCCTGCCCAACCGCGACCTTTTCCCCATCGTGGAGCTTCAAAAAGTGGCCGCCAAGGTCTTCGATATCTTCGGCAGGGATGTCCTGCAATATTCCAGCTCGGAAGGCTTTCCCGGTCTCAAAGAAATTATCGCCCGCCGCTATTTCCAGAAAATCGGTGTCAAAATTCCCATCGAGCAAATCCTCATTACCACCGGCTCCCAGCAGGGGCTGGACCTCCTGGGTAAAAGCCTGCTTAACGATGGTGACCCCCTGGTCATCGAAGAGCCGGGCTACCTGGGCGCTATCCAGGCTTTTTCGCTCTACAAGCCGGAGTTCCTACCCGTGCCCGTTGATGACAGCGGCATGGACGTGAAGCGGCTGAAGCAGGCGATGCGCAAAAAACCCAAGCTGATATACACCGTGCCCAACTTTTCCAACCCCTCCGGTATCACCTACCCGGAGGAGAACCGCTACGCTGTTGCTGGAGTTATTGAAGGCACCGGCACTTTGCTCATCGAGGATGACCCTTATGGCGAAATACGCTTTGCCGGCAGCCCCCAACCTTCTTTCTTGACCCTGCTGCCACGCAACACTATCCTGCTGGGCACTTTTTCCAAGATTATCGCCCCCGGCTTCCGCCTGGGCTGGATTGTGGCCCCGGAAGCTATCATGGACAAGCTCATCGTTGCCAAGCAGGCGTCCGACCTCAATACCACCTATTACCTCCAGGCTTTGATTTACCAGTACCTCCAGGATAATGATATTGAAGCCCACATCCGGCTTATCCGGGAGTGCTATGGCCGCCAGCTCCGGGCCATGCTCGAAGGTATAAAGGAATACTTCCCGCCCACGGTTACCCACACTCATCCGGAGGGTGGCATGTTCATCTGGGCGGCTCTTCCGGGCGATGCCTCCACCCGCAAATTGCTGGATATCGCCGTCAAGGACAAGGTGATTTTCGTTCCCGGCGACCCTTTTTATATCAACCGGCGGGAGACCAATACCATGCGTCTGAATTTCTCCTGTATGGATGAAGCCATGACTAAGACCGGCATCGAGCGGCTGGGCAAAGCTATTAAAACTCTACTCGGCTAGCCGCGCAAAAGCGAGTAATAAATGACGGAACAATATCCCTTTATCGAAGAAATATTCATGGCGCCGGACGCTGCCTGGTGCTTTGAGGCTCTGGCCACCCGCCCCTTCAGCTTCTGGCTGGATAGAGGCATGGACCCACACAAGCTGGGGTGTTATTCCTTCATGGGCAGCGACCCGTTTCTGGTACTACAAAGCCGCGGCGAGGAAATAACTTTATCCAGAGGTGGGGTGGAGGAGCAAAGGCGGAGCAATCCCTTCGAAGTTTTAGGCGGGCTGCTCGAGCAGTATCGACTTGATACTAGGCAGGCGCCCGTGCCCTTTATCGGTGGGGCCGTGGGCTATTTTAGCTATGACCTGGGGCGCTTTATTGAAAAGCTGCCGGCGAATGCCGTGGATGATTTGAATCTACCCGAATGTTATCTGGGGTTTTACGATGCCGTTATCGCCTTCGACCATCTGGAAAACCGGACGCATCTAATTTCCACCGGCTTCCCGGAGCTCGATGCGGAAAAAAGGCGGCGCCGTGCCGCTGTGCGGCTTCAGGAGCTAAGGAACCTGATAGCTTTAGCCCCGCCGCCCGCCCCGGTTAATGAGTCTCAATCCGGCGGGAACCTGGTGCTCAAAGCTAATTTCTCCCATGAAGGCTATCTGGAGGCCGTCGCCAAAGCCCGTGAGTACATCTGCGCCGGGGACATTTTCCAGGTCAACCTTTCGCAGCGGCTGGAGGTCGCGTTAAATACCACGCCTTATGAGCTGTATCGCCGCCTGCGGGCTATCAACCCGGCGCCCTTCGCCGGCTATTTTAATTTCGGCGGCGTCAGCATCGTCGGGGCTTCCCCGGAGCGGTTTCTCCAGGTACGTGGGGACCGGGTCGAGACGCGCCCCATCAAAGGCACCAAGCCGCGCGGTAAAACACCGGAGCAGGATAAGGCGTTAGCGGAAAGTCTGTTGAACAGTAAAAAAGACCGCGCGGAAAACATTATGATTGTCGACCTGGAAAGGAACGACATCGGTCGCGTTTGCCGCTACGGCACGGTCAAAGTCACGGAGCTGGCCATCCTGGAGACCTACCCCACAGTTTTCCACCTAAACTCTACGGTCGTGGGGCAATTACAGGAAAATATAAGCGTTATCGATCTTTTAAAAGCCACCTTCCCCGGCGGCTCGATTACCGGCGCACCCAAGGTACGCGCCATGGAAATCATCGACGAGCTAGAGCCGACCCGCCGCAGCGTTTATACCGGCTCGCTGGGCTACATCGGCTTTAACGGGGACATGGACCTGAATATCGTTATCCGTACCATCATTGTTAAGGACGGCAGGGCCCATTTCCAGGTGGGCGGCGCCATCGTTTATGATTCCGAGCCGGAGGCGGAATACATCGAGACTCTGGATAAAGGCAAGGCCCTGATACAGGCCCTGAATCTTTCGCCGGCCGGCGCGGTGGAGATTATCTCTTGATATTGGTCATCGATAACTACGATTCTTTCACCTACAACCTGGTGCAATACCTGGGCGAGCTGGGCCAGCACCCGGCGGCTTTCCGCAACGATGCCATCACCCTCGAGGAGATCGAGGCGATTGCGCCGTCTCACATTATCATCTCGCCGGGGCCGTGCACGCCGCTGGAAGCCGGTATTTCCAACGATGTCGTTCGCTATTTCCGCGGCCGGATTCCTATATTGGGTGTGTGCCTGGGTCACCAGTGCATCGGCTACGTCTATGGTGGCCTCATCAAGCGGGCAACCCTGCCGATGCACGGTAAAGAATCGTCCGTCTTTCACGACGGCCAAACGATTTTCCAGGGTTTGCCTTCGCCGATTACCGCCGGGCGTTATCATTCGTTAATTATCGATAATGACTCTGTTCCTCCCGCCCTTGAAGTCTCCGCCAGAACGGAGGATGGGGTAATCATGGCCGTACGCGACCGCCGCCACGCCGTGGAAGGCGTTCAGTTTCACCCGGAGTCCATCATGACCCCGGAAGGGCGCCGTATTCTGGCCAATTTCTTAAAAATGAAAGTATAATAGTAAATAGTTTGGCTATTGTATCTTGTATCTTGGCTATTACCCGGAGGTAAATCATGGAAGAAATCGTCTATCTTAATGGGAAACTCGTGCCGCGCCCGGAGGCAAAAATATCCGTCAGCGACCACGGTTTTCTTTACGGATACGGGCTTTTTCAAACGCTGCGCGCTTATAACGGCCGTCTTTTTCTGCTCGATAAACATCTGGAGCGGCTTTACCAGGCGGCGGAAGTTATCGGGCTGCGGAAAAAACTATCCGGCATCGACCTGGAAAAGGCCTGCCTCGACACGTTAAAAGCCAATAAACTCCAGGAAGCGCGCGTACGCCTCACCGTAACCAACGGGGAGAGCGCGGCTTTACCCTGGACGGACCCGGCGGCCGGACCGCCTAATGTGGTGGTGACGGCGGTGCCTTATACGCCTTTCACTACGGAAAAGTACGCCCAGGGCTTTAACGTGGGCATCGCCTCGGTGCGGCGCATGGGGCAGTCGGTGGTCAGCAGCATGAAATCGATTAACTATCTTTTAAACGTGATGGCGCGTATGGAGTCTACCGCGCAGGGCCTCGACGAGACGGTTCTGCTCAACGGAGAGGGCTATGTGGCGGAAGGCGGCGGCAGCAATATCTTTTTCGTCCGGGAGGGGAGGCTGGTCACGCCTAAAGTGGACAGCGGCATCATTCCCGGGGTCACCCGGGAAGTGGTGATGGATCTGGCGGAACAGCTTGACATAAAGGTGACCGAAGGCACGGTCGGTATCGGGGTCTTTCGTAAGTGCGAGGAAGCCTTCATGACCAACGCTTTAATCGAGGTTATGCCTGTTGTAGCGGTCAGGGACGAGACCGGCCAGGAAATCGTTATCGGCGGGGGCAAGCCGGGCAAAATAACACAGAAATTAATGGCGGCTTACCGAGAGAGAGTTGAAAAAGGGACCCGTTAGAGATTCATTTCTGGTTAGTCGTGAGTGTCCTCGTCATCCGTTTCGTAGTCTTCAACGGCTTCAGGCTCGGGGAAACGGATTTCCGGATTATCTTTCTCGATTTCTTTCAGTATCTCCCGCGCCCTGGCCGCATCAGATTCCCTCACCACCAGTACCTGTCTTGGGTCTCGTGACGCACCTATCCAGTTGAAAATATTGGTGTCGGTATCGGGTACGAAGCATTTAATCCCTTCCGATTCCAGGATTTCCCTGCCCAGCTGTGCGTCGATAAAGCTGGTGCATTCGGCAATCACTTCCAGAGGTTCCGTGGTATAGTTGGTATCGTGGACCGTTAAAATTGAAGACTCCGGTTCCGGCTGGGGCAGAGTGTCCACCAGCGCTACGTTGCAGTCGGCGCACTTTTCTACCCCGTCTTCATACTCGCTGCGGCATTCAGGACAGTACTTCATTTATCTCTTTCTTTTCCAATTTAGAATTTAGGATTTAGTGCTTAGAGTTTCTTCTACCAGAACTCCATTCGGGCGATGCATTCGTTCTCTTTAATGATTTTACGGATGGCGTCGCGGGTCGGCTCGTCGCTGATGGGTTCCACTTCGGAAACGGGATAGCCACCTTGGTTGGTTCCCACCCGCCACCCCTTGACGTAGCCCGGTACGGTGACGGAGCAAAAATTGCTCGCGCCGCAGCAGGAGGACTCAATGACCGCCTGGTTGACGGTATAAAAGACCTCGCGCCCGTTAAATTTCAGCCGCACCTCTTTTTGCGGGGTGTAGTAGCCGGAAGGGGCAGGGACGTCTTTATTCAATTCTAAGTGTGTGTATTGGCTCATAATATCAAATCCCGATAACCAGGATACGAACACCAAGGTGATTGTTAAAGTCCTGTATCTTCGGCCACGCCAAGGATAATATTCATATTCTGGACGGCCGCGCCGGAAGCTCCCTTGCCCAGGTTATCATAGCGGGCGGAAAGCAGTATCCTGTCCTTCCCCCCGAAGACGAATATTTCCAGGTTGTTCGTGCCGTTGCAGTCCGTGAACGTCAGGTATCCATTTTTCAGGTAATCGTCGGCCGGATGGGGCATGACTTTGATGAACTTTTCCCCCGCGTAATATTCCGCCAGTATCTCCCTGATGTCCGCGGCCGTTAGCTTTTTCTCCAGGTATTCCTGCACCAGCGGTATGGAGATGATTTCCCCGTTATAAACATTGACCACCGTCGGCGCGAAAACGGGCGGCCTCGCCAGCCCGACGATTTTCGTCATTTCCGGCACATGTTTGTGGTTCAGGACCAGCGCGTAGGGGCGGGGGTTTTTAATGTAATCCGGGACATTCCTGCTCTCGTAATCGCTTATCATGGCTTTACCGCCGCCGCTGTAACCTGCCACGGCATGGCAGGTGACCGGGTAATCTCTGGCGACAATGCCCTTAGCCACCAGCGGGTAAAGCATGGCGATGAAACCGGTCGCGTGGCAGCCCGGCACGGCAATTCGTTTGGCTTTTTTGATCAGGCCTCGCTGTTCCTTATTAAGCTCGGGCAGGCCGTAAACCCAGCCTTCGGTAATGCGGTGGGCCGTTGACCCGTCGATGACGCAGACGGAGGCATTTTTTATCAGGCTGACGGATTCCCGCGCGGCGTCATCCGGCAGGCAGAGAAAAACGATGTCCGCTTCGTTAATGAACTGTTTCCTGGCTTCCGGGTCCTTGCGTTTTTCCTCTGGTATCTCCAGGATGTCGATATCTTTGCGGCCGTGCAGGCGCTCGCGTATTTTCAGGCCGGTGGTGCCGTGCTGGCCGTCGACAAACACCTTCTTTTTCATACTCTTTACCCTTTGCACTAAAAGTATAGCACAAGGCATACTGGATTGATAAGGGCATGACATAAAGTTAGACATTAAACCCACGGCTGGTACGATATGGCTACTTTCGAGGCTTTTGAACGTGCGCCAGATATAAAATTTGTATCTTTTGTGCCTGACTGGATAGCGTTTGAACGTGGGCGGCACTTGACATGAGCCTGCCAATGGTTTATTGTTTATAGCAAATAGCTTCAAGGAAGGAGGAATCATGCAAGCATATTGTGTGAAGTGCCGAGCGAAGAAAGATATTAGCAATGCTAAATCCATCACCATGAAAAACGGCAAGCCGGCGACACAGGGTGTATGCCCGACCTGCGGCACGAAGATGTTCAGAATCGGCAAGAAATAAAGCCGATAACGTCAAACGGATTAGATATAAATGAGGCTGGATATTTCCTTACGGAGTATCCAGCCTTTCATTTGTGCCCCGATTTCTGGTTTCAGACGGATTTTAAGCGTACTTCTTGATGAGCTTGGCGGTACCGGTGACGTTAAGCTTATGGAAGATTAGTGAAAAGCGGTTTTCCAGGTCCTTCATCATCGCCTGGAGAACAGGCTGCGGCAGGTCCCAGAGCTCTTTCTTGAACGGTCCGAAGGCTTTTTTGCGCGTGTTATAGTAGAATTGCTCCTGCGTTTCCTCGGTCTTTCTCTCATTGGCGGCATTCACATCGAGGTATTTGTGCACCTGTTCCAGTAGGTCCTTGGGGAAATAGGGACTATCGTAGACCATGTTCTGGAATCCTGTCGCCAAATGCACCTCGATGGTATCCACCTTGGGGAACATGTCAAAGGCTTCATCGGGCAGGGTAGATGCGCCGTGCTGTACTGCCCCGCCCAGCCCGTATTCTTTCCGGGCGGTGTTGGAGAGCTCTTTAAGCGTATCGAAGGCGATTTTCACCTTGGCGATGGAGCCGTCCGGCAGGGCGACGCCGCCGTGGGTGGTGCCGGTCTGCACGCTGATTTTAGAAATCCCTTTCATGCCCGGTGACAGCTCTTTGAGGTAGCCGTTCATGAAAGCCTGCAGGTCCCCCACGGTGCTGTTGCCTTTGCCTATTTCCCCTATCTCCCCGCCCACGGATACGGTAACACCCTTCGGCTCGATGCTGCGGATATATCTGGTCATTTCCGCCGTAACCTGCGAGTTTTTCGCCTGCTGTTCCAGCAGGTCTTCTTTGGAAATATCCACCAGCGTTGAAGCATCGATATCTATATTATAGAAGCCGGCTTCTATCGAGTCTTTAATCAGTTGTTTGATGTCATTGAGTTCACCTTCGGCATTTTCGCGGTACATTGCCCGCCGCACCTGGTAATGGTCGCCCTGGATAAAAACCGGCCCTTTATAGCCGGTCTTAATCGCCGCCGCGAGGACGCAGGCGGCATATTCCGCCGGCGGCTGCTTGGTATAACCTATCTCGGAGCGGGCTATTTCAAAGCTGAAGGGGCCTACTTTATTCCTGATAGCCGCCCGGAAAACAGCCTGGGCAACGTCATAGGTAATCATCCGGATATTGATGGCCGGCACGGTAAAACCATTAAACTTCCCTTGCCCGGCGGCTTCATAGAACGTCTGGATGCTGGCGGGATAGACGCCGAGGCGCAGCGCCGCTTCCCGGATAGCGCGGTAGTTTTCCGCTTTAGTTGCGGCGTCGGTGCTGAAGACGGCCAGTTTAATTATGCCGTCGATGTTGCTTTTATCGATTTTGTTATTTATCGGTCGGGCATTCATTTTTATCTCCGTAATTCAGAATCGTGCGGCGTCCGTTATACCGTTCGGCGTCATACTGCACGGCGGGGTTGACCAGGTTGAGATGGCCGTAGATGTTCGCCAGCGGGACGGAGGAAATTTCGCCGTTTCTCAGACAGACCATCTTGCCGTAACGCCCGCAGACTGCCAGGTCCACGGCAGCGATGCCGAAATAACGCCCCATGCGGCGGTCGTAAGCGCAGGGGGCGCCGCCGCGCTGCAGGTGGCTCAAGACAACGCTGCGCGTCTCCAGTTCCGTGCGGGCTTCGATTTCTTTGGCGATGACCTCTCCGATACCGCCGAGGGCTTTGTGTCCGAAGCTGTCCGTGCCTTCCTTGGTGACCACTTCGTTGCCGCCGACGGTCTTCGCCCCTTCAGCCACCAGGATGATTTCATACCGCGACCCGGAACGTTTACCTTCCATGACCAGATCGTTCACTTTATCAAAGGAAAAATCGACTTCCGGTATCAGGATGATAAAAGCGCCGCAGGCTTCCCCGCCCTCGAGTGCCAGCCAGCCTGCCTCCCGGCCCATCGTTTCCACGACGAATATCCTTTTATGAGAGCCGGCGGTCGTCCGCAGGCGGTCTACTTCTTCGACGATGACGGACAGGGCGGTCTCGTACCCCAGGGTATAGTCCGTCTCCGGCAGGTCTTTATCGATGGTCTTGGGGATACCGACGACGTTCACGCCTTCTTTGGAAAGCCGGGTGGCGATGGACAGTGTACCATCGCCGCCGATGGCGATAATGGCATCCAACCCCAGCCGCTGGATATTTTCGATAACCTGTTTGGAACATTCGTGGTTGGGATCGTATGGGGTAAAGCGGGAGGTGCCCAGCATCGTGCCGCCGTAGCGGTCCCAGGTTCTGACGATATCGGGGTTAAGGGGCACGATACTACCGCCGGATTCCAGCGTGGCGGGGTCGATGTTCGCCAGGCCTTTCCACCCGTCACGTATGCCGTAAACTTCGTAGCGGATGCCCCGTTCCCATTCGAGCCGCTCATCCATGGCGGTTTTCACCACCCATTTCAGAGCGGGATTCAGTCCGGCGCAGTCGCCGCCGCCGGTCAGCACCCCGACACGGCTTTTTTTCATAAGACCTCAACTAAAATTATAGGTTCAGTTTGTCTTGGTGTCAAAGCCTGATGGCACAGCGCTGTTATCTTAACAGGTAGTCGGGGCAATGGCAAGGGTGCCTGCACCGAAGCTGATTCGGGGTTGTACAGCAATAGAAAAAAACGCCGGTTAATTTGTAGGCTGGATGTGTAAAATATCTGGACTTATCGGTTAAAAGGGAGTAGAATTTAATGGCTTATGAAGGTTCATCATGCCCCAACTGTATAAGACAAAAAAGCGGTCTAAACACGGCAAGACATTAGAGCACTGGTCTCGTTAGAGTCAGTGCTCTTTAAGTTAAGGAGGTAACGTCAATGCAGTCGAGTCTGATCGGTAAAATCGAAAAAGCCAAACGGTACGCTCAAGAAACAGACCGGGTTACCTTCCGAGAACTCTCCGTGAAATTCCGTGGTGAAAACAGCGATTACGATGTCATCTTTAAAAGCGGCAAATGGCATTGCACCTGCAGCTTTTTCTCCAAATGGGGCCTTTGCAGCCACACTATGGCCATGGAAAAAATCCTGGCCAACATGCTCCCGCCGGAAGCCCATACGGCGGAAATGGATGCCCCGGGGCTGAAAGAAAGTTAATCCTGGAGCCATTATTTTACCAAGGGATTACCACATCCTGAATTGGCCGATAGCCACTTAACTGAGGAGAGCCGTGATTTTTACCGAAAAACTTGCGCAAGCCGTCAGAAAGAATCGAAGCCTGCTCTGTGTCGGGCTCGATCCCGACCCGGCTTTAATGCCGCCGGGCATCAGTGTATTTGATTTCAATAAAGCCATTATCGATGCCACTGCCGACCTTGTCTGCGCTTACAAACCTAACCTGGCTTTCTATGAGGCCATGGGCAGCCGGGGACCGGATATTCTTCACAAAACTAGGGAATACATTTCGAAAGATATCCCTGTTATCGGCGATGCCAAGCGCGGCGACATCGGTAACACGGCGCAGGCTTATGCCCGGAGCCTGTTCGATTATTTCAACTTCGATGCGGTCACAGCCAGTCCTTACCTGGGGCGCGATTCGCTGGAGCCTTTCATCAAATATAGCGACCGCTTTGTTTTCGTCCTCTGCCGTACCTCCAATCCGGGTGCGGCGGATTTCCAGTCGCTCCAGGTGCAGACGTCCGCAGGACTAAAAATGCTTTTCGAAGTTATCGCGGCCAAAGTGAATGAGTGGAATGCCAGTGGCAACCTGGGGCTGGTGGTCGGCGCCACTTACCCGGAAGAGTTGAAGCTAATCAGGGAAAGATACCCGGGGATGCCGTTGCTGATACCCGGCGTGGGGGTGCAGGGAGGTGAGCTAAAGCAGGTGGTGAAATACGGCGTGGACGCCGGGCGGGAAAAAACAATCATCAATGTGTCGCGGCAGGTTTTGTATGCCTCTAAAGGTAAGGATTTTGCCGCCACCGCCAGGCGGGAAGCCAAAGCGCTGCGTGACACAATAAACGAGAATCTCGGATAGTCCCGTCAGAGAAAGCCTTGCAATGGTCCTGGAAATAAAGATCGGCGACGTAGTCCGGCTCAAGAAAGTCCACCCGTGCGGCGGTTATGACTGGGAGGTAACGAGGCTCGGTGCGGATATCGGGATAAAATGCCTGAAGTGCCAGCGGTACGTCTTGCTGACGAGAAGCGTTTTAGAGCGGAGAGTTAAAAAATTCGTCACGCGGGGCAAAGACTAATACCCTACATTCATCTCATGAAAAGGGGGGGCTTTTTCCGGGGCGGTCTTTATCGGGCTTCCTTTTTTATTCAGGATATCAGCGATGGTCTGGCTCAAGCCATTGGCGCTTAAAGGCTTTATCAGGTAGCGGGCGGCGCCCATGCTCATCGTACGGCGGCGCTGGCTTGTTTCAGCGACAGCGGTAAGCACCACGACCGGGATCCGGGCTAATTCAGCGTCCCGTTTCATTTCACGCAGCACTCCCCACCCGTCTAGCCCGGGCACGCGCAGGTCCAGGAGGACGAGGGAAACCGGATATTTTCTCACCATTTCCAGCCCTGTCTGGCCGTCGCCGGTTTTCAGGACGTCATAACCTTCGAGTTCCAGAACGCGATGTATAAAGCTCTGGATATCCGGCTCGTCTTCAATCAGCAATATCCTGATGACCGTATGCTTGTTTTTCATCGCTTGCCGGTTTCCCCTGAAACTACCGGTTAGTGCCATCATTATGTCTACAGGGCAATACGAATAATACTACATAATACCTGAAATGTCAATATGTATGACAAATGGCATGCCATATGAACGTGAGTAATCTGCCAGATGGGCTTGTAATGTCATAATCGACATAAGACTGGTTGAACAATGAATTAAGGTTTAAATTTACCTGATCGCAAGAATAGCAGGACGTTTCGGTGATGGCAGCTCCGCTACCTTTACAAGGGAGTTCTCACGCCATATAATTGAAAGGATGCCGCCTGAGGCTCGTCAGGCAAGTCTAAATTTATCCGGAATTGTTCAAATGCCAGCGTAGCTCAGTGGTAGAGCGGCGCTTTCGTAAAGCGCGGGTCGGGGGTTCGAATCCCTTCGCTGGCTCCAGTTTATTTTAGCGATAGAATTATATCAGCTTTTTTCCAGGATATCTTCAATATCATGGCAGGCGCGGGCGATTACTTCTTTGATACCGGCCCATTTCTCCGGAGCCAGATTATGCGCCCGCCGGCTCACCAGACGGCCGAGCTTGCGCAGCTCGAAGATGGTATCGTGGAAGTCCCCGGTGTTACGCGGCCCCCACCAGTCCTTCATCTGGCATTCGATTTTATCGACGGTTTCCTGCTGTTCTTTGAGGAACTTCTTGCCTTCATCGGTGATGGTATAAACTTTCTTGCCGTCGCGCTCCGACGAGCTGACGTAGCCCATGTCCTCCAGCATTTGCAGGGTGGGATAAACGCTGCCGGCGCTGGGGGTATAAAAACCGTGGAAAAGGTCTTCCATGGCCCGGATGATTTCATAGCCGTGGCTGGGTTTTTCTTTCAAAAGATTGAGTATAA
This sequence comes from Dehalococcoidales bacterium, assembly GCA_050018395.1. Classification (GTDB taxonomy): domain Bacteria; phylum Chloroflexota; class Dehalococcoidia; order Dehalococcoidales; family RBG-16-60-22; genus RBG-13-51-18. The sequence goes on along the minus strand of JBEKAC010000025.1, from coordinate 13,609 downwards.
CGTATTTTAAGTCGCCCTTTTCAAAGAGACGTGACTGCCGCTCGAAGTGGAAAAACGGTCGGTGCATCATATTGTTTGCTCCTTCGGGGTCATTACGATATATCGTAACATATCAGTTCTTCTTTGTCAATAGATGCTGGGTGTTGGTCTGGAAACGAGTTTGAAAATAGTTCGTGCAACAATTATAATATATCACAAGTTATTCCCATCATCGGGACCGTCATAAAATCCGTGCTGATTTAAAAGTGGTATATCGTTATACCTCAACATCGCGGCACACGGCCCTGAAAGGAAACGAAAATTACCCAGGCCGCCGATAAACTTAACCCGGACGGAACACCCAAAAAACCTGATTCCTTTATAAAAAAGGGGCTGCCGTGGTTCATCATGGCGCACTTCGGCCACCACCTGCTGACCGCCTTACCCACACCTTTGCTGCCCTCCATCCGCGATACTCTTGGTCTGAGCAACTTCCAGGCCACACTGGTCACTACGGCCTATGCCTTTTCCAGCGGGGCGGGTAATATCCCCGCCGGCCGGTTGGCCGATAAGATCGGGCCGACTATAATGATAACCGTTGGGACATTGGGCGTTGCGATTGCCGGCCTTTTTACTGGTCTTTCTCATTCCTACCTTATGTTCATGGTTCTCCTGATTGTAATGGGACTGATGACCGCCGGCTATCACCCCGCCTCCACCCCTTTAATTCTCTCGGCGGTGGAACCGGAGAAACGCGGCCACGCCCTGGGGTTGCACCTGGTCGGCGGCAACGCCAGCTTCTTCATCGCCCCGCTTATCGCCGGCGGCGTTATGTGGCTCTGGCCTTCGATGGGTTTCCACGGCCCCTTTATCGTCCTCTCTGTGCCCACAGCCATCTTCGGTATTATCTTTTATATTTACCTCACGAGGCGCGGCGGCCTCACCCACGTTCAAGCCGCCAGGCAAAAAGCCGCCGTGGAAAAACCGCCCCAGCCGGGGTATAAACGGCGCCTCTGGGCGTACCTCATTCAAATGGTCGTCGGCGGCGGTGCCGGCATGTCTGTCAACGCGCTGATGCCCCTTTTCATGAAGGATAGGTTGGGAGCGACCGATACCTCCGTTACCTGGATTATTTCCGTCATGTATCTGCCAGCCGTTGTCGGTTTCACGGTCATCGGGGGCAGGATTGCCGACCGCATCGGGACAGTCAAAATTATCGTTGTCACCGGTATTCTCGGCGGCTTGCTGATCTTCTGGCTTAGATGGTCGACGGATATTAACTTCGCCTTTTTCCTGCTGCTTTTTATCATGGGGGCGAATAGCGCCATTCGCATGCCGGTGACCGAAGTTTTTATTATGGGGCAGACGCCGGCCAAGAACCGCGCGACGATTTACGGTATCTACTACTTCACGATGCAATACACCGGCGCCATTTTTGCGCCGGTCTACGGCTGGCTGGTCCCAAAGTATTATTCCTACGAGCAGGTTTTCCTTTTTTCGGCGGTTGCCGTTACCGCCGTTTCTGCGGTCACGTCTTTCTTCTTCTGGGACGCGAAAGAACCCGGAAAATCGTAAGAAAATATCCTGCTCAAGAAAACCCCGTTATTAATCTTTATTCCTGAGTTTGTATCAGCTTTTCGCCGTACTCCAGCAGGGTTTTGCGGCGTTCCGGAGAAACGTTTTGCGTTTCCAGGTAGGCTTTCAGGGCGTCCAGCGGGGTAATATCTTCGGCGGGGCGGCTGCCCAGGCGCAGGCGGGTCTCACGCTGGATTTCCCGCGCGATGGTGAAACTGTGCGTCTCTTTCAGGGCTTCTTTGATATCATTGTTTCTTAGCTGCCCTTCCAGCGACGAAGGAACGCTGATATTCAGCCGCACGATGGCGTCTCTCGCTTTTTCTCCCTGGCCGGCGATAGCGTTGAGTACTGCCGCCGTGGGGTCAGCCTCGTCTTCTTTAAGCTCGACTTTCACGGTCAGAAAGCGGCGGGCTTGGGTGGGGTGGAAATCATAAGTAACCTGTCTGTTACCCGTTTTATCGTCTGTCTGTATGTTAACCGCGTAAAAACCCTTGTCCTCGTTCTCCTCACCGAAGTCCACCCGCTCCAGGCTGCCGGCATAGACCACCGGCGGCTTTTCCGCGAGCACCTGGTGCTTGTGGATGTGTCCCAGGGCAACGTAGTCGAACGCCGGCAGGGCGATGTTACTTAACAGGACGGCGGGCTCCTGCCCGATGGACATCAGACTTTCCGAGCCACGTCCCACCTTCGCGTCCCCGACGAGGACATGCGCCGCCAGTACCGCCGGTACCGCGGGGTCGATGGCGGCGGCTTTCTCCGCGATAACGCGGGTCAGCGCCTCCTGCATCATCCTTGTTACCTGCTCCAGGTTGAGGTTTTTCATCTCCTCACGCGCGAGCAGGGCGCTGCGCCTTAGCCATGGCAAAGACACGATCTGGATATCACCGCCGGGGGTAGGGATCTTAAAAATGTCCGGCCGGTTGGCTACGTACACATTTTTTACCGCCAGGGTATCGAAAATTTCGGTGGCGGTGGCGCGGCCGATGGCGTTCGGCAAGTCGTGGTTGCCGGTAAGGAGAAAAACCGGAATCCCGGCGATGGCCAGGCGGTTAATGCGCCGGGCGAACTCCCGCTGCTGGGTCTGGGTGGGCTCACGGGTCTTGTAGGCGTCCCCGCAGAAAATGACCAGGTCGACTTTCTCTTTCAGCGCGTAGTCCACCAGCTCGTCGAAGGCATGGAGAAAGTCGGTCAGTCGGGAGGAAAGACCGGTGGCGGGGTCGGTGCGCCCGTAGTTCTCCACGCCCAGGTGCAGGTCCGCAAAATGGATGATTTTCATTTTTTTATTTCAGCGCCGCTTCCAGATATGCCATAATCAGCGGGTGCGGTTTTTTAGCCTCCGATGACAGTTGCGGTACGAACCCCGTACCGATGTAGAAGGGTCTGTCCGTCAGCTCGACGATTCTAACGCCCCCGTCTGCCATTTCCCCGCTGACCTTGAGTCCCGCTTTCTCCAGTTTTTCCCGGTAAGCGCGGTTCAGTTCGTAGTTGCAGTGAAAAGCCTCTTCTATCTCCGTCTTCCCATAGATACTGCCCGCCAGTGAATCAGCTTTAACTTTAATTTTCATTTTCCCCGATAGCCTGGGCGCGCCGTCCGGCCGGTTATCGACCGGGCAGGAAACCAGCACCAGCAAGGGGGCCGGCGTATCGGGGTCGGTTTCCGTGGTTCCGGCTTTCTGGATGCCGGCCACGTTTCGGGCGAACTCTAACAGAGCGTGCTGGAAGCCCCCTCACGTGCCGATGAAGGGGCGCCGCATCTCCCTGGCGGCTTTGATGGCCGCGATAGCGCCTTCCATGCTGAAATAAGGGCTGCCGGAAGAAGCCCAGACGGCGTCGTAGGGCTCCAGGACTTTACGGCATTCTCCGGCCAGGAACGATGGCGTGGGCAGCCACGTAACTTTCGCGTTTATTTTCAGACGCCGGGCGGCGTGCCCGATGGCATCCATCGTCGCCGGGTGCGATATTTTATTGGCGTCATAATCCCCGATGATGCCGATGTTAACGGTCCGTTTCATTTATTTTCCTTCGCTAATAATGGTATATTTTAATATAAAACCGGCTATAAGGAAAGCGATGAGTGATTTTAACGCATTAACGCCCCAGGTTACCCCGCCGCCCGCCCCCGAAAAGCGCGTCTGGGACTTCTGGCCGACGGTTGGTTACGGCACGATCGTCCTGGTAGGGTTTACTGTCGTACAGGTACTGGTGGTGCTCATCGCCAGCATCGTTCTGGTTTTTCCGAACCTGCAGGTGGCTGCGGGCTCTTCGTACGATGAAGTCTACAACCAGGTGATGAATTTGCTGAACAGCCGGCTGGGGCTGATACAGTCCATCGCCACGATAGCTTCCGGCCTCGTCGGTGTCGGTCTTATCATCGTCTTTATCAGGATGCGCAAACGCGCCGACGTTCAAGAGTATCTCGGCATCAACAGCCTTAGCCTGAAAGGGGCTCTCGTATCGCTGGGTACGATTATCGGGCTGATTGCGATTATCGATCTGCTATTCTATCTGCTCGGCGTGACCACTAATGAAGGCATCGTGCCGGACCTTTATAAATCCAGTATCTGGCCGCCGCTTTTCTGGATAGCGGTGGTGGTCTTTGCGCCGCTTTTTGAAGAAGCGTTTTTCCGCGGTTTCGCTTTTGAAGGCTTCCGCCAGTCCCGTCTCGGTACCGCCGGGGCGATACTTTTAACATCCTTCGGCTGGGCCATCATGCACGCGGTCCAGTATTCGTTTTTGAGTATCGTGTGGATATTCGTCCTGGGCATCGCTTTAGGCATCGCCAAAGTCCGGACGAAGTCTTTGTGGGCGCCGTTCCTGATGCACGCAGCTGTCAATTTCGTGGCCACGCTGGGACTGGCGATGCATTGGAATGTCTGAAATAGGTAGTTGATACTCGGCGGCTATTCCAGCAGGCCCGGGATTTCTCGCAGCGACGTTATTACGGCGCCGTGCCACGCTAACGGTTCGGTATTTTCAAGGACGGCTTCAGCCTCCACTGTGTCAGGGTCCCGGATTAAGACAGGGTGCATGCCCGCCCGCGCCGCTCCCTCCAGTTCCCCGCTGTCCCCGTCCCCGATGTAGAGGCAGCTTTCCGGCTTTACTTTTAGCTGTTCGGCAGCCAGCGCATAGATGCGCCGGTCCGGCTTGCGCAAGCCGGACGTGCTGGAGAATACCGTCACGTCGAAGAAGGGGGCGAAGGGCGTGTAAGGCCAGATCACCGGCGGCTCCGTCGAGCAGTTGCTGATCAGCCCGATTTTATAGCCGTCAGATTTCAGTTGTGAAAGCACCTCGATGGCGCCGGGTCGCGGCGTCAGCACCAGGGCAATATAGTCGAACCGGATACGTTTGGCCAGGTTGATTTGGGAGGCCGTAGCCGGCACGTTAAGCTCGCGGCAGATGTAGGCGAGGTTTTCCTCGAGCGTCCGGAAAGTGCCTTTACTGCGTTTTTCGTCGGTATCGCGCCAAAGCTTGATAAAACCATCGTCGGGCGCTTTAAGGACAGACATCATTTCCCGCATTACGCTGTAGTATTCCACTTGAGAAAAGATATCCACCAGCGTCCCGAAGAGGTCAAAGATAACGGCCTGATATTTCATTCTATTATTCTAACAAAATTTAGTTTTTTCCCCAGATGTAATGACCGGGACGTTATGCTACAACGTATTCGCGATGATAGCCCCGGCGATATAAGCGATGACCCACCAGCCGTAAGCGATACGCGTATAGAGGTGGAGTCTCCGCGTCACCCTGTTGCTGCCATTTTTCAGCCAATATCTCCATATCAAGATGGCATCGATTAGCATGGCTAGTAAAGCTGAATAACCGATAACGCCGTGGACTGTCAGGGGGATGTTGGAGGAACTAATTATCATCAAGGTCGTGGAAGTGATATCCAGCAGCACTCCCACCGTAAGAAAAAAGAGCACGAGCCTGGAGATTACCGCCTTCCTCTGTTCGGTGATAACTCCGGCCGAGTAGAATATCAAAGCAAAAGTGACAACGACTATGGCGCTTATCAAACCTGAATTCAGAGTGGGCCTCCTTTTAGAGGCTGGCTCGGACTGGCACGGGTCGCATCAGTATTCGCCTTTAGACCTGCCCGCCGCTTTCCTGCTTCCAAACCTTGCCGCCCTCCGGCAGCGCCATGATGTCCTCGCCGGCGAGTTTGGCCAGCAGGGTGTTCTTTAAAACGGCGATGGGAACGCGTATCTGGTTCATGCTGTCGCGCTCTCTAATGGTCGCCATGTTGTCCTCTAAAGACTGGAAGTCCACGGTGACGCAGTAGGGCGTACCCAGCTCGTCCTGACGGCGGTAGCGCCGCCCGATGCTTTGCGTATCGTCATACTGCGTGGCGAAGGCGGGGCGCAGCTTGGAATAAACGTCTTTAGCGAATGCCGCCAGGTTTTCCTTGCGGCTCAAGGGCAGCACCGCCACTTTGATCGGGGCGATGTCCGGGTGGAAGTGGAACACCACCCGCGTCTCGTCTTTGTCCGGCTCTTCGTCGTAAGCGTCACATAAAAACGCCAGTATTGCCCGGCCGGCACCTACGGAAGGCTCGACGACATATGGCACGTAGTGTTCCTTCGTCTCGTCGTCAAAGTATTCCATGGACTTGCCGCTGGCGTTGGCATGCTGAGTCAGGTCATAATCGCTCCGGCTGGCAACACCTTCCAGTTCCCCCCAGCCCATAGGAAAACTAAACTCGATATCGGTGCAGGCCAGAGCATAGTGGGCTAACTCCTCTTTTTTTTTATGATGCAGTTTCAAATGATCTTTTTTGATTCCCAACTTCTGGTACCATTCGTAACGCTCGTTGACCCAGTATTCGAACCATCGGTCTTGCGTTCCTGGTTTAATAAAAAACTCGAACTCCATGAGTTCGAACTCGCGGCTGCGGAAGATGAAGTTGCCGGTGGTGATTTCATTGCGGAAGGCCTTGCCCTGCTGGGCGATGCCGAAGGGGAGGCGTTTCCGACTGGTATTAAGCACATTCTGGAAGTTGACGAACATGCCCTGGGCGGTTTCAGGCCGCAGGTAAACGACGGCCGCGTCCTCCTCCACCGGCCCCACGAAGGTCTTGAACATGGTATTGAACATCCGCTCCTCGGTTAGCTCTCCGCCGCAGGAGGGACACTTGTTTTCTTTGAGGTCGTCGGCCTTCCAACGCAGGTGGCAATTCTTGCATTCGACGAGCGGATCGGAAAAGTTGGTAATATGGCCGCTGGCCTCCCAGACTTTGGGGTTCATCAGGATGCTGGTATCGATGCCCACCATATCGTCGCGTTCCTGGACGACGCTGCGCCACCAGGCCGCCTTGACGTTACGCATCAGCTCCACGCCCACCGGGCCGAAGTCCCAACAGCCGGAAAGCCCACCGTAAATATCACTACTGGGGAAGATGAAGCCGCGCCGCTGGCACAGCGATACAAGTTTATCCAGGGTCAATTTGGTTTCGTTATTCGCTGACATTAATATCACTCCCGGAGATTTTTACCCTGCTGGCGGCGGAACTGCCGGATGGTGCGTATAAAAAATATCGCCAGACCGATGCCCCCCGCCGCCAGGATGATGATAGCTATTATCCAGACCGGGAACGGCCTGGTATGATAAGCATTGTAAAGTAAAAACTCGAGCATGGCAACTAAAAGTATCAGCTGGGGCAGTGCCGGCATATTACCCATCACCGGCACCAGCCGGTACAGCGGCGTGCTTTCCGGCGACCAGTAGCGGGCGCCCGTCAGCAATAGGCGCACAGTGATTATGGCCAGCAGGGTGAAAAAGAACTGCGGGGCGAGCATCCAGCCCAGGAAGGCGCCGCGGGAAAGCCAGCGGTCCGGGGTATCGCCGGTAAAATGGTAAGCGATGGATGGCGTGAGTTTGGCGTAGAAAACAGCTGCCAGGATAATCGTCGCCGCCAGGAAAGCCAGCGGCAGGACGACATAAATCCAGCGGAAACGGGCTTTACTGCCGGTATTTGATTCTGATGTCTGTTCCGTGGGATTAATGACGACCACCTGCCTGCCAGCTATTTTACATTAAAGATTAACAGCTTTCAGGCCGGGGTGTCAAAACGGTGTGGGGGTAGAAGTATCAAAAAATCCCTTGTTCAGGTCGCCGGAGTTGGAATAGCCGCGCTCCTCCCAGTAGCCCTGGTAGTTGATGTCATCGGAAAGCTCTATCTGCGTGATCCACTCTATCCATTTGTAGCCCCATTTCATCTCCGCCACCAGCATGAAGGGATAGCCTCTTTCCGGTGATAAGGTGACATCGTTCTCTTTATAAGCCATGATGATGGGGTTGTTCATGATGTAATCGATGGGGAAGGACGTCGTATAGCCGTCATAAGCGTGGAAGATGACCACTTTGGCGGTGGGAAGCGGTTTGGCCAGCGCCAACAGGTCCCTGACCTGAACGCCCTGCCACAATATTTTCACCGACCAGCCTTCGACGCAATCCAGCTCGACGACTTTTTGGTAATTGGTGAAATTACCGGTGACCTGGTCGTAAGTATAGTTGCCGGAGTTGGCGACCAGCCCGTCGACCAGCAACCGGTAGCTGTTGACATCGATTTGCTGCGGGCCGTCGATGGAAGCGTCCCGGAAATCATTGGTCGAGGAAAGATTTTGTCCCTGGTACTGCCTTATTTCACCGTTGGGGAGTGTCGTCGCGCCGCCAGAGCCGCAGGACACCGCGCTGACCGTAGACGAAAGGATAATAATGCCCGCGGCGATAGCCGTAATTAATTTGCTTTTGCGCATGAAAGATTCCTCTAAACAAGCATTCATATCATTCCTATTTTAAGTTTAAGAGGAATCTCGGAAGGTTTTCCGTGACTTTTATCCCATGCGCATACGGTTAAGGCGGGAGAATGCCTGCTGCTTGTCGCTCAAACCCAGTTTGGCTTTATTGATGGCTCCGGAAAGCAGCTCGATGGATTGGTCGTAGGTCTTTCTATCCACGGGGTAGGGGATACCGTCCTTGCCGCCGTGGGCGAAGCTGTAACGGGCGGGGTCGCTATAGCTGGGGGCCACGCCATGGACAAGCTCGGAAATCAGGCTCAACGCCCGTATGGTCTTGGCGCCCACGCCGGAAAGACCTAAAAGCTTTTCAAAGTTCTCCGGCTGGCGCTCGTAAGCGCTCAAGATAATCTTGCTCAAACTGTCCGGGTGCAGGTCTGAAGTGTAAATCTGGTGGCGGGCGGGGAGGCTTAAGGTTTTTATTTTGTTTAGCTCCGCGATGACTTTTTCCGGCGCTTCCTGCGTGGCAATGGAGGTGATGGTGGTGCGCGCCGGCAGGCTTTCCCCGGCGGTCAGGTCCATGGCCTCTCCCTTTATCTCTGAAAGTATCGCGGCATGCGGCTCGTTAACGAAGTCCGTTACCGTCTCGCTTAGCCAGTGATAGCGGCGGGCGTAATGGTTGGTCTCGTTCATGCCCTGTTGTACGACCGTCCAGGCGCCTTTGGCGGTAAAAAGAAAGGTGTGGTGGTAAAGCTGGTAGCCGTCCTGCACGGCGGCGCTGTCAACCTTGGCGGACATGCGGCTGGCATACACCAGCGGTTCGGGGTCGAGGGAGATTTTTTCGCCCCACTCCTCGATTTCCCCGGGGGTTTTCCGTGATGCTTTGCCCTTGCCCCCGGCCACGAACAGGCCCAGGTCCCGCTCGATGCCTTTAACGCCTTCTTTCAAAGCGCCGCAGAGCGTGGTGGTGACGCCGCTGGAATGCCAGTCGAACCCGAGGACGCAGCCGAAGGCCTGGAACCAGTAGGGGTGGGATAGACGCCGCAGCATTTCTTCCGGGCCGTATTCGGCCACCACGGCGATAGTGATTTCACGTGCGAGGGGGACCATGCGTTCAAAGAGCCACCGGGGCGCTTTGCCGTAATGCAGGGGCAGGTTGGCGATGCCGGTCCGCCTGGGGCCAGACATAGCTTATCTTCTCCTTAGGTCAGGAAGCGCAGGTGGAGCAATTGCCGGAGCTGCAGCTGGAGCAGGAATGGCCGCCGGCGCCGGGCACTGACTGGGGTACGTTACCTTCAGAGGTGCTGAAGGCCGCAAAGACGGACATCTTCCGCCGGGCGGGCTTGTGGCATCTGGGACAATCCGCCGCCAGGCTGGACTGGCTTAACGGGCGCATCTGCTCGAATTTGGAATCGCACTCCGAGCAAACATATTCGTAAATCGGCATCGTATTTCTCCTATTTATAGTCTAACGCGTTTACGATGCGCGGTCAAGATGTCTGGCACTAATCGTCCTCCCCCTTTGAAAAAGGCAATTATCCCTTGACAACATGTACTTTTCGTGATATAATAGTAGTGTAAGTGAGGTAGAGAGATGAATAAGTACACTACTAAAGATTTTGAAAAAGAGTTCTCCACCGATGAGACTTGTTTGGAATGGATTAAGAATCATCGTTATCCAGAGGGAATCACTTGCCCCAAGTGCGATAAAGTAACAAAGCATCACAAGGTTGTTGGGCGTTCCTGCTACGAGTGCGATAACTGCGGGCATCAAGTATTCCCGATTGCTGGAACGATATTCCACAAGTCCCCTACACCACTTAGAGTTTGGTTTCAGGTTATCTATCGCATGGCTTCCACAAGGTGCGGAATCTCTGCTAAGCAAATCCAGCGTGAAACTGGTGTGACCTACAAGACAGCATGGCGAATGTTCAAACAGATTCGTATGCTCTTGAATGAGGAAACGCAACCCCTCGTTGGTGAGGTTGAATTGGATGAAACGTACATGGGGGGCAAGGCAATCAATATGCACGCCGTCAAGCGTGCTAAGTTGACAGGACGTGGCACGGCGGATAAGACAGCCGTATTTGGTGCTGTGGAACGCAAGGGCAAGGTTATAGCGATGAAAGTCCCCAACACTGACAGAATTACCCTCATGCCCCATATTCAAAAGAATGTAGCACCTACCACTACGGTTTACACGGATGAAATGAGTGCCTATGACCCACTTAACCAGAATGGGTACAATCACCAAATCATCAACCATTCCGAGCGTATCTATGTTAGGGGCAACGTTCACACCAACACGATAGAGGGATTCTGGTCGCTGGTGAAGCGTGGTATTGATGGTGTCTATCATTCCGTTAGTCCTCAATATCTCCAATCCTACGTTAATGAATACTCATTCAGGTATAATCATCGTAAGGATAATACGCCCATGTTCAAGGTTGTTCTGAATCAGATTCAGCCTCATGTTTAACAGGTTGCGAGGCTTTATTTAGAATCTCATGAAATTCATGTCTAGTAACACCCGTAGTACGAGATTTCTTATGAGACATAATAATACGTCCCTCTCGCTTTTTTGAGCGGTCTAAATGTCTTTCAATCATTATTCTATGTTTTTTTGTTAATTGAGCCATTGTTACTCCTTACTCTTTAGGATGAGTTGCTTGGTCAATTGTTTCCTCTAATTTCCGTATTTGTTCTTTGATTGGTTCTAAATCTAGGTTTTCAATTTGTTCTCTAATAGCGGTATATGATGGCGTGACAATCCTTGGTAGATGTTTATACGCCTCAATTTCAATATTATCAACTTTAGTCAATTTACTTTTACTATTAATTTGTGCTATTTGCATGTGTTCACCGCTGTAATTGTCAATTTCCTGTATCTCCCAGATAATATAACCAATCAATCTTTGGGCAGTACTAAGGTTTATCTTAGTATGATGTAATTTACGGAGTAATATCTCACCAAAAATCGAGCCACTGCCTATTGCAGCAAAATCATCTTTATAATCATAATCTCCATCTTCATATATACTTACAAGGTGAGGTTTTTTATCTTTATCTATTAAACCTACAATAAGTTCTACTTCTGGAGATTCACCATATTTATTATGATAATCCGATGCAAACTGAGGCAACCGTGCTTCTACTATTTGGTCTAGAAATTCGTCAAAATTAGTATCCTCACCGAGAGTTTCGTTCAATTTATCTAATTCCATCCAATCTAGAACATCTCTAGTATGGCGTAATCTACCTGCTGCTGCAATCACGAGAGGACATTTTCCAAGAGTGGCAGTCATCATGAGTTTCTCGGTCTTACTTTTAATATCACCGAATGTTACTTTCATATCTGTCCCCATAATCATCCCATCATCACAAATCATCGCTAATGCAGTAGTCATCGGTTTTCTCCTGCGTAATATTACATTATGCATAGTATACCACTCCCTTGTAAGCATCTACTATCCTAGTTATAATGTCATCATGACTACATCTGATTTGGTAGTACTGGGTGTAGGTATTTATGCGGGGGCTACGGCTACCGCTACACTTATTTGGAATATTCTTAGAGAGAGGCGTAATGTTATCGTTAGAATCCGCCATGCTTTTGAGATTGGGCTTGGTACTAAAACAGAATTGTTGGCAGTTGAAATTATAAATAATGGACGCCGACCTATTAATATTCAGGAAAATGGGTTTTATCTCCCCAATAAGGCAAAACTTATTAATCCTAATGCCCAACATAATTTGGGATGGTTGAGAGATGGCGACGGCACTACATATTACATACCAAAACAAGAAATAGATGAAATGGTAAAACATGCGAAAGAAAATGGTAATAAAATAGCGGCTGTCTACATTAGAGATTCTACTAACCGCCATTATAGTTGTAGAATCAGTAAACGTGATAGTTGGTTTAGATAGATAATTTAGATTCGTACATGGTGTTAAGGTATACTTACCTTTGAAAAAGGGGGATCAGAGGGGATTTTGTCTTAAAACAGGGCAGGGTGTACTATAGTTAACGATACGGGGGTAAACTTTGATTTACAAACTTAACATAAAAACTCACGCACAGACGGAGTTCCAGGAAATTACCGCACAAATACGAGAAGTCGTTAAAGAGAGCAAGATTGAGAGCGGTATCTGTATCGTCTATGTGCCCCACACCACCGCCGGCGTCATGATCAATGAGCATGCTGACCCGGATGTGGTAGAGGACATCGCCGCGCAGCTGGAAAAGCTGGCGCCGCGGCACGCCGCCTATAAACACGGGGAGGGTAACGCGGCGGCGCATATTAAAGCCAGCCTAATCGGTACTTCCGCCACGGTGCCGATTCAATACGGTGATTTAGCGCTGGGGACCTGGCAGGGCATCTTCTTCGGCGAGTTTGATGGCCCGCGCAACCGGAACGTGCTGGTCAAAATAATCGGGGACCAAACGTAAAAATAGCGTCTGGAGCAATCAAATTCAGCCCACCGTATCCTCCGAGGATTTCTTGTCGTTGTCGCCATTCGATAAGATGAGATTAGTACCGCAATAGCGGCATCGGTAATATTGCTTTCGTATTTGATACAAGCCCTTTAAATTACACTTTGGGCATTGCCTGAATTCCCGTTTCGGTTTTTTGTTTTTGTCGTCTGCCATAGGTGTAGTCCCGCCGTTTATTAACTAGGATATTGATGGCGGGATACAGGGAAATCACAAAATAGTGTGGAAATATCACAAAAAAGTCACAAATTAACAAACGTAAAGAACGGAACTAACGCCACACAGTAGGCTAAACGCGTTTAGGTTCGGTTTTGAGCATCAGCAGCAGCGGGATACCCAGCGCCGCTAGGCATCCCCAGAAAATGAAAGGCAGGCCGCGGCTGACCGAAGCCAGGCTGTTGCCTATTGGCGGCGCGATAAAAGCACCGACCATGGAAATGGTATTGGCAAGTCCTGTGGCGGTGCCGCCGTAAGTCCCGCCGATGCTCTTCGTCTCGAATAGCATGATATTAAACAGCGAACCGGAGCCGCTGCGCATGAATCCGCAGAAAATCAGCATCATCCACACGCCCGTGCCATTCATAAACGGCAGGACTGCGAGGCTGGCGGCCAGCGAGGCGATGGACACGAGCAGCACTCCCTTGCGTGATTTTAGTTTATCGGAAAGCAGCACCATCGGGATGGAACCTAGCAGGTACATCCCGTTAAAGACGGTAATGGCGCTGTCCGCCGACGCGGTGGTCCAGCCATTATTCCGCAGATAAAGCGGCAGGTAGCCGATAAAGCCCATGCTGGCGCCCCAGAGAAAAAGCGTGATAAT
>JBEKAC010000024.1:0-35116 GCA_050018395.1 Dehalococcoidales bacterium | reverse complement strand
GGAGTTCAGGATAATGAAAGTGACGTTTAACTTCGGCAGCTTTTTATCTGCCCGTTCGGTAGCCGGTGATACTATCGTCGAACTCGGTCAAAAGTATAATACAGTCTGGGCGCTGACGGCCGATACCGGCGGCGCTTTAAAAGAATACAAAAAGCTTTTCCGCGACCGGTATATCGATACCGGCGTCGCCGAGCAGAACCTGGCCGGTATTGCCGCCGGGCTGGCGCTGGAAGGTAATATCCCGTTCATTTTCGGTATGATTCCGTTCATGGTCATGCGCGCCTGCGAGCAGAACCGCACGGCGATCTGTTACCAGGACCTGCCGGTGCGCTTTATCGGGACGGGCGGCGGCTTGACTTCCGGCGGCGGCTCGACGCACAATGCCATGGAAGATATTTCCATTATGAAGTCACTGGTCAACATGACGGTCCTGTCCATCGGCGACCCGAATATGGTGCGCGACATCATGCTTTTAAGCATGACCTACCCCCACCCGCTCTACCTCCGCCTGGCCCAGGGCAAGCAAGACCGCATGCTTTACGAGCCCGGAAAATTCGAATACAAAATTGGCATGGGGCTCACCGCGCGCGAAGGCAGGGACGCCACGATTATCGCGCACGGGGAAATGGTCTTCGAAGCTCTGGAAGCGGCTAATTCCTTGGCCGCCGATGGCATCGATGTGCGTGTCGTTGACATGTATTCCATCAAACCCGTGGACAAAGACCTGGCCGTTAAAGCCGTGAAGGAAACTAAAAATATTCTGGTGCTCGAGGACCACCTCATGGAAGGCGGCCTGGCCAGCACGCTGGCGGATGTTTTCGCGGACGGCGGCGTCTACCCCAAGAAATTCAAGCGCCTCGGCATTCCGCAGGTTTACGCCGGATTCGGCAGCGGCGAAGAGCTGCGGGCTAAATACGGCTATGATAAGACCGCCGCGGCCGCCGCGATAAAGAACATGCTTAAGTAAGGCATCTACTTTGTGAATTATACCCCCGTGATTTTGTTTTGTCGCGGGTCTCTTAGGTGCTATAATTTTCGCATACATAATTAAGGAGATTTAAATGGCTGATAAATATGATAATTACCTCGTGCAAAAGCCCTTCCCCGTCCATTACGAATTGCAGGGAAAATCCGGTAAAGACGTTATCCCCGGCGTTAAGTCCACCCACCTGATGTCCGCCGATGCCGGCGTGCAAAAAAATTTCTTCCACGTGGATTGCTCCTGGCTCTGGAGCGGCGGCGCTAAAGAGCCGGTGGGGGAATCCCATTCCCACACCTTTTCCCAGGTCATCGGCTTTGTGGGAGGCACGCCCGCCGATCCCCACGACCTCGGCGGGGAAATCACTTTATGGCTGGATGGCAACAAGGAAACGCTTACCCGTACCGTCCTCGTTTATATCCCCGCCGGCGTTGTCCACGGCCCATTCCTGTTCAGCCGCGCGGAAAGGCCCATTTTCTTTATCGACATCGCGATGACCCCCAAATACTCCCGGGCACTGGCTGCCCAGCCTAAGGCGGCCAGAGAAAAGAAATACACCATCATGGACCATACCAAGGAGCGTTTCTCCGTCGGCGGTGATTTCAAAGAAGCTCCACCGCCGCCCCGGCCCTCCACCGTTAAAAGTACCCGCATCCTGCACATCGAGGATGACATGGTGCCCGGCGCCTTTTACGTGGACTTTGTCTGGATCTGGTCCGGCACCGGCGGCGCGCCTGCTCCGGAGCATGTCCACGAATGGTCGGAACTCATCGCTTTTGCCGGCGCCGACCCGTCCCGGCCGCTCAACATCGGCGGCGAGATGTCTATCGTCCTCGGCGATGAGACCCACCGTACCGATAAGAGCACGCTGGTGTGCATCCCCGCCGGCACCCGGCACTGCCCGTGGCTCTTCCATGACATTAAAAAGACCACCCTCGTCTTTTCCGCCGGGCAGCAGGGCCAGTATTCCGGCTCGCATAAAAAACCAACCACCGACAAAAAATAATATATAAAAGGAGCTTTATGGCTGAAAAAAAATGGGGAAAATGCCTCGTCAATACACCCAGCGATTATCCCGACGAGCTTAAGGGCAAAGTGGGCACGGCCAAGGACCCGGTGCCGGGCGTGAAGGCCACCCACCTTATCACCGCCACCGATAAGCTGTTGCCCAACTACTTCTACGTTGATACCACCTGGCTGTGGAGCGGGGCGGCTAAAGAGCCGGTGGGCGAGCCGCACACCCATGATTATTCCCAGGTGGTGGGCTTTATCGGCGGGTATCCGGGCAACGACCAGGACCTGGATGGCGAAGTCTCGATGTGGCTGGACGGGCACAAAGAGACTTTCACCAAGAACCATCTCGTCTTTATTCCGGCGGGCGTCGTCCATGGCCCGTTCCTGTTCACCAAAATCAACCTCCCGGTGCTGTTCCTGGTTATCGCCATGAACGGCCAGTACTCGCGTAAACCGGCCAGGCAGCCGGACAAGCCGTCGGCGAAAAAGAAACATTCGCTGATGGACCATACCAAGGAGAATTTCTCCGTGGGCGGCGATTTTAAGGAATTGCCCCGTCCCAAGACGCCTATCACCACCAAAGGCGCGCGCGTTTTGCACATCGAGGATGACATGATTCCCGGCGCGTTCTATGTGGACGTCGTCAAAATCTACAGCGGCACGGGCAATGCCCCGGCGCCGGAACACGTCCACGAATGGCCGGAGCTGCTGGCTATGGTCGGGGCCAACCCGGACAAGCCGCGTGAGATTGAAGGTGAGATGGCGATTTACCTTGATGGCGAGTACTATACCACGACCAAGAGCTCCTACGTTTGTATTCCGGCCGGAACGAAACACTGCCCCTGGGAGTTCCATGATATCAAGTATCCCACCGTCGTTTTCTCCGCCGGGCCGCAGGGCGAGTATTCCGGCTCGCATAATAAAGAAAAGGCCAAATAGTCCCCAGAATTATAAGGCACTGATAAAAGGGGCGGCCGCGAACGCGGCCGCCCCCTCATTTTTTCTATATCGTTATTGCGAGGGCAAAGCTCGAAGCAATCCCACGGCCCCTTGTGTCATTCAGATGGAGTTGCAGCCAATCAGGGCATTATTTACATCTCCTACCCAATAGTTGGGCGGATTTGCGCAGGAAAATGGATACGTGGATCCGGGTCCATTTATAGGACCGGCTCTAAAGGCCTTTGGGGTAATATAAATAAAGCTAAATATTGAAATAAATAACAAACACCCTAATGTAATTTTTAGGTAGGTATTTTTCAAAGTGAAATTTATGGTAACAAAATTAGTATATTAAACCAATCTTCCAAAGTCAAAGGAATAAGGCGAGAGGCGATTAAGGTTTGAAATTAGTTGGCACTATGTTAATTGCTTTTCCATCGGGGGTGGGTGCGATAACTGCAGGACAATTTCCCTTTAGACCATATATTTTAAGCTGTCCGCCCGTGCTAAATACCCCAATGTCATCTCCCACTTTGACTTGTATTCTCACTCGCGGATCGCCATTAACAAAATATCGGTTTGAAGCACCATATGGAACTATACGGGTAAATCTGGTGGGCATAAGATTTAAGGTTGATACTTTTTTCCCTTCGGAATCATAGATATCCATATAAAAATCTTTTAAGTCTTTTTGATCCGACTCTTCAAACCAAATCTCTCCATTATAAGGGGATTTATATGTTTCTCCTTCTAGAAAGGGTCCAATGGTATTAGTAGAAAGTTCTCCAATATCAGGAGATCCTTGCCATTCGGTTAATTCATAATTTAGAGTACGTATTTTTCCATCCCTAAAACCTATTGATAGAGGAATGTATTGATATCCGTTTTCAAAAAGCTGCGGTCCGTTTTTGGCGTATTCTTCGGGAGTCATTTGTACCATATTATTTTCTCCGAGCACTCCTTTAGTTGCAGTATAGTCATAAGTATTCGGTACCATGACGGTTTCGCCATTTTTGATTCTGTCGATTATTGTGAATGGCCATTGGGTTGCCTCATGCGCTATTTCGTGACCGCTTATCGGTTTTGGATCAACCCCAACTCCAATCCCGGTACCTAAAGCTTCTATTGCGGTTGCAACTCCGAGTCCGGTTAGTATTCCGTTACGGAGTTTTTGCTTAAAGGTTTTCTTGGGTTTTTCTGAATGTCTAAGGGGAACTTTATGTCCGCGTTTTCTTGAAATTTCGTCCAAGGCATCAAACGTAGATCCTCTAGGTTGTTTTGTACTTTTTCCGGGAACTCCTGATGTATCTTTATTTTCTGAAGTCATAGTTTCAATTAACCTCGTTTAAGGTGATACAGGTTTTGCTATAAGTTTGTCGATATGGGTAGACACAGCTATTTTTTTATATGTACTTCCTTCTTGGCAGCTTTTGCCCTCTTCTACCCCTTTATCGGTTTTAATCCCGCCTCCCGCTGTGCGTCGTTAATGTGTATCAGTACCGCTTTCTCCATCGGCATGCAGCTAAAGCCGAAGTCCTTTTTAGCGCGTTTTTCGCTCACCAGCCAAGGCAGGCCGGTCCTGCCTTCTTTATCCATCATCGGCTGTTTCCCGAAGGTGATTTTCGCGTCCGGGATATATTTTTTCACCGCCTCCGCCAGGTCGCGGGGACTTTTAGGTGGCCCGCCCACGTTATAGACCGGGTGCGGCGCTTTATCCGCTTTGATCAGGAGCCGGGTAATCTCCGCCAGGTCATCCGCGGAGACCAGCGAGGATAGCCCTTTCCCGTCCCCATCCATCGAGAAAGGTTTGCCCACCGCGCAATAGGACGGCATGTCCGACCAGTAATGCGCCGGCGACCTGCCGCCGTGCCCGTAGCCGATGGTCGGCCGCAGCCCGGTAATGCTCATGCCGAATTGCTGTGTATAGTCCGCCGCCATGATTTCAGCGTACTTTTTGCATACCG
Source organism: Dehalococcoidales bacterium (assembly GCA_050018395.1). Classification (GTDB taxonomy): domain Bacteria; phylum Chloroflexota; class Dehalococcoidia; order Dehalococcoidales; family RBG-16-60-22; genus RBG-13-51-18. The sequence goes on along the minus strand of JBEKAC010000024.1, from coordinate 30,220 downwards.
CATAAGAGTGCAGCGGATTGGTGTCGTCGTCCTCGGTGACCTCCCTCAAGCCGTACTGCGCCTGCGGGCCGTACACCGTCTCCGAGCTGGCGTACACGACGCGTTTGGCGCCCATGATTTTGGCCGCCTCGAAGGCGTTGTTCATGCCCAGCACGTTCACTCTGGTCACGAGGCGCGGGTCCACCGGCACGTTTTGTGCCACCATGATAAACGCCCAGTTGATGACGCGGTCGATGGCGTATTTTTTCATTACATTCAGGATATCTTCGATTTCCGCCACGTTGCCGTAGACAAAGTGGAATTTGGCGGCATTTTTCTCGATCGACTTCATGAACCAGTCCTTCGGCGGAGCCATATCAAAGTTGACCACGGTCTTTACGTCAGTGTCTTTCAGCAGCGCCATGACCGTCTTTCTCCCGAAGAGCCCGCTGCCGCCCATTACCAGAATATTCATGCCGAACCTCCTTAAACCATGTTTATGCCAATATATCGCTATTAGTCGGTAGTGTCAAACCATCATAGTTTACGTAATCTAGGAATGAACGTCAGGAAAGACAGGCTGAGCAGGATGAGCATCGCCGCGAAGCCCCCGATTGCCCACTGCACGCCCACACCCTCGGACAAAAAGCCCACGAAGAACGTCCCCAGCCCGCTCAATCCCTGGTTCATCATCAATATGCTCATGACCCTCCCCAGGTAGGCCGGGTCGGACAGTCCTTGCAGGGTGGTTACCAGCGCCGTCGAATGTACCGCCGAACCCGCCCCGATGACGAACATCGCCGCCAGTGAAAGCGGCCAGTACCGCGAAAACGCGAGCATTACCACTCCCACCCCGGCCATGGCGCCCCCGCCGAGCACCAGCACGCCGCGTTTCTTGGTATGAATCGAGGCCAATATCAGCGATGCCACCAGCGCCCCGACGCCCGATACGCTCTGGAGTATACCCAGCCCGGTCGCGTCCGTTTTAAGTATCGTATCGCTGAATATCGGCAGCATCATCTGGTAAGGCATGGAAAGGACGATGTAGAAAATAGCATATGTCAGCACTAGGAAAATGATACGCTGTCCCCAGAGGTAGACCAGCCCCTGCCCGGCCTCGACCATCGTGCTGCGGGTTTGCGCCGTCTTTTTCGGACTTTCCGGGATAAAAGCGGTAAGCAGGATGGCGACGAGGTAAAGCCCCGCCATGATGTAAAAGACCGCCGCGAACCCTAAAGCGTCGATGAGGAAACCAGCCACGGCCGGCGCCACCAGCCGGAAGGTATTCGTCCCCGTTGTGTTCAAAGCCAGGGCGTTCATAATCATTTCCGGTTTTACGAGGTCCGGTATGATGGCCTGGCGCGCCGGGACCGCCACCGCCATGAATACACCCTGGATTACCGCTGTGACCATCAGGACCCACCATGAACCAGGATGGGCGGAGCTCAAATACCCGGTAGAAATCGTTATCCCCACCACCCCCGCCATGGCGCCCGCAGCCAGCTGCCCTATTTGTATCAGCCGTCTCTTGGGGAAACGGTCCGCCATCGTCCCGCCGACGAGGAAAAGCAGTACCTGCGGTATCGCGTTAGCTAACGCCAGCACGCCCAGTATTGCCGCCGAGCCGGTCAGCCGGTACACCAGCAGCGACTGCGTGATGGTGAGCATGCTCATCGCCGCCCATTGTCCCATCATCCCGAAGAAGTAGAAGCGGAAGGGCGTGCTCCGGAACGAGTCAAGAGTCCTCATGTTGCGCAGGAAAATGGTCGCACCTCTCTTTTTTTAAGGCTGTTTAGGGGGTGAGGATATACTATTATCTCCCATCAGCCGATAAAAAATCCATTAAATGTTTCTATTTTGACAAGCTGTAGTGCAGGGATTAAACTTGGGCGGAGACCTGAATAAAAAACTATCGGTTTCAAAACGGCGCTCTTTGACATTCATACTTTCGGCGTTGTCATGCTGAGCACAAACTGAAGATTGCTAAAGACCTGAAGGTGATGGAACTGTAAACTAAGTTGTCATTGCGAGGGAGCGTCAGCGACCGTGGCAATCTCTATCTATGACCAATCAATACTACGTCTACATAATGGCTAACATTTCGAACACCGTTACTTATACCGGTGTGACTAATGACCTTTTCCGAAGAATCGATGAGCATAAGAGTAAATTACAAAGAGGGTTTACGGTTAAATATAAAATAGATAAGCTTGTTTATTACGAGACATGTGAAGATATAGAAAGTGCTATTTTAAGAGAAAAGCAAATAAAAAGCTGGTCAAGAAAAGAAAAGGTAAAATTAATAAACGCATTGAATCAAGATTGGCACGATTTGTACAGAGACTTATTGGAAGGTTAAGATATAGATTGCCACGCCCCGATGATATCGGGGCTCGCAATGACACTAACGAGGAGGTTCTCATGGGTCAACTAAACGGTAAAATAGCCCTGGTCACCGGCTCCAGCCGCAGTATCGGCAAGGCTATCGCCATCGCGCTGGCTAAAGAGGGCGCCAGCCTGGTGCTGGCGGCGCGGGGCGTCGAAAACTTAAACGAAACGGCCAGAGAAATAAAAGCTCTGGGACGGGAAGTGGAGGTCGTGCCCACCGACGTTAAAAGCGAAGCGCAGATAGATAACCTCTTTAAAAAGGCCATGAAGCGTTTTGGCCGGCTGGATATCCTTGTGAATAATTCCGGCATCTTTAACGGCGGGCCGATCGATAAAATCTCCACGCAGGACTGGGACGACGTTATCGCCACCAACCTGCGCGCCGCCTTCCTCTGCACCCGGGCGGCGTTCGGCATCATGAAAGCGCAGGGGGGCGGGCGCATTATCAATATCGGCAGTATTTCCGCATCGCGCGTGCGCCAGGGTAACGCGCCCTACAGCAGCGCCAAGTTCGGGCTGGTGGGGCTCACCCACACCACCGCCCTGGAAGGCCGCGAGTTCAATATCACCTGCGGCATCCTCCACCCCGGTAACGTCGAGCGGGACACCGACCCCGTACAGGAGGCAGCGGGAAAAACTGAACCCAAGATGAAACAGGAAGAAATCGCGGCAGCTGCGGTCTTCATGGCCTGCCAGCCTCCGGATGTGAATGTCCTGGAAATTATCCAGCTGCCCAAAGACCAGTTGTACTTGGGGAGAGGGTAGAGGAAAAAACTCCCTTAATCCCTCTTTACGAAAGAGGGACAATCCTCGGTTAGGGGAAATGATATCGTCTCCCTTCATAAAGGGAGATAAGAGAGGGTTTTATTGAATTTCTCTCCCTCGGAGGAAAGCCTTGTTTTACACGTTGATATCGCCGTACTTTTTGACGTAGTTGATCAGGCCGCCCTCGTTAAGTATCTTCAGCATGACCTCGGGTATCCGGCCGGTCGTCAATAAAGCGCCGTTGGTCCGGTCTTTCACCATGCCGGCGGTAAGGTCTATTTCCAGCTCATCGCCGTCGTTGATTTTATCCGTATCGCAAATCAGGACGGGCAGGCCGAGGTTAATGGCGTTGCGGAAGAAAATACGGGCCACGCTCTTGGCCAGGACGGCGCTGACGCCGGCCATCTTCAATACCAGCGGGGCGTGCTCGCGGCTGGAACCGAGGCCGAAGTTATTGCCCCCCACCACGAAATCCCCAGGCTTGACCTTCTTGACGAAGTTACTATCGACGTCCTCCAGGACGTGCTTCGCCAGCTCCGGCAGGTTGCTGCGCAGGTGGGCGTAACGCCCCGGAATAATATGGTCGGTGGAAATGCTGTCCCCAAACTTGTGCGCCTTGCCTTGGAGCATGTTACATCACCTCCCGGGGGTCGGTAATTTCGCCGGTAAGAGCCGAGGCGGCCGCGGTGGCGGGGGAGGAAAGGTAAATGAAACTCTTGGGGTTGCCCATCCGCCCCTCGAAGTTGCGGTTGGCGGTAGAGAGGCAGGCTTCCCCGTCCCCCAAAGCGCCCTGGTGCAGACCCAGGCAGGGCCCGCAGCCGGGCGGCAGAATAATCCCGCCGCCGGCCACCAGCGTTTTGATGTAGCCCCTGGCGATGGCCTCCAGCAATATCTGGCGGGAAGCCGGGGCGATAATGAGACGGACGGTTTTAGCCGGTTTTTTGCCCTTCAGGATGCTGGCGGCGAGGGCCAAATCTTCCAGGCGGCCATTGGTGCAGGTGCCGATGACCACCTGCTGGATCTTCGTGCCCTTCAGGTCTTTCGCCAGATCTGTGTTGTCCACGGTGTGCGGTTTAGAAACGGTAGGCTCCAGCTTAGCGGCATCGATGTTGATGGTTTTTTCATAAACGGCATCGGGGTCGGCGGCGAGGGGCTTAAAGTCCTCTCCCCGCCCCTGCGCCTCCAGGAACTTATGCGTCGTCTCGTCCGCGGCGAAAAGCCCCACCTTGGCCCCGGCTTCCACCGCCATGTTGGCGATGGTGAAGCGACCGCTCATGCTCATCTTTTTGATGGTGGTACCAGTGAACTCCAAAGCCTTATAGGTAGCGCCGTCCGCGCCGATTAAACCGATAAGGTAGAGAATCAGGTCTTTAGCGCCGACGTATTTCTGGAAGCTCCCTTCGACCTCTATTTTGTAGGTCTCCGGCACGCGGAACCAGTTCTTGCCGAGGCCCATCGCGACGGCCACGTCCGAAGAACCCATCCCCGTGCCGAAAGCGCCCAGACCGCCGGCGGTCACCGTATGCGAGTCCGCCCCCACCACCACGTCGCCCGGTCGCGCGTAGGTTTCCTGGATGATCTGGTGGCAAACGCCGTCCCCCGCTTCCGAAAGGATGCAGCCGCTCTGCCGGGAAAAGTCCCGCAGCAGGATATGGTCGTTGGAAAGGTTGGCGTTGGGGCTAGGGGCAGCATGGTCGATAAAAAGGACTGTCCGTTGCGCGTTAGCCAGCTTGCCCATGCCGCTGCTCTGGAACTGCCGCACCGTCAGCGGCCCGGTGGTGTCCTGGACGAAAGCCAGGTCCACTTTAGCGATGACGATGTCCCCGGCCTTGGCATCCGTGCCGGACTTTTCACTTAAGATTTTTTCCGCTAATGTTTTACCCATATTAGTCTCAAAATCCCTCTCTAACTCTCCCTTTTTCAAAGGGAGAGGATGATGGTACAAACCAATTATCCTGGCTCCAGGTATATCTTTCCCTCTTTAACAAAGAGGGACCAAGGGAGATTTTGTTCCCGTGTATTTCCGCTAATGTTTTGCCCATAATTTATTCGCTTAGTTTCTCCCTCATTTTTTCAATAAAAAAGTCGTATTCCGCCTTGCTTTCGTAGGGCTGCGGGAAGATTTTGGAGTAATCTATCGATTGCCCGGCGTACGGGTCGTCCAGGTACCGGGGGAAGAGGTGGGTATGCAAATGCGGTAAAGTGTTGCCGTGCATTTCCAGGTTCATTTTTACCGCGCCGGAGACCTCTTTTAAGACCCTGGCCACCTTTTGTACATCGGTTATATAGCCGACTAATTCATGAACGGGCATGTCATGCAACTCAATATAATGTTTTTTACAGACTACTTCGCATTTGCCCCACAACAACCCCTGCGCCGCCAGCATCGACGCCTCAACGCGGGAATACGTCAATTCTTTAATCACGGTTGTATCGGGAGGACCCACATCTCCCCCGGCACAGATGGGGCAGTATTTCTCGTCCTGCCATGCGATGTAATTGGCGTAGTTGTGGTGGAAGCTGCCGGGCCGGGGTACCGCCACGGCCGGCCGGGTCATTTGAAGGGCCGGGACGCCAACCTCGATAGCCGGGTTAACGGCTTCGGTAAAGCTAAAGCGCTCGTAAAGGGTGCGTTCCTGCCGGATGAGCGCCTCATCCGATTTTAAAATATTGGCCGTGATTTCGCGGGTGTTATCCAGTTGATTTAAAGCTATTTCCATGAGCTTGCCGCCGACTTTTTGAAAACCAGCACCGCCGGTGACCGCCAGGAAAGTAATCCGGCTGTTGTTTTGGGAAAAAGCGATAATTCCCAGGCATTGGCCGGAAACCCTGTCCACCGCCATGAAAGCTTCGTGCTGACTAATCTTGTCCGCCATGTAGTCGTCGAAGCCTTCGTAAAACTTATCGATATCCGGAATCAACTTGCCGACGATTTCATCGGACTCATAAGCCAGGGCCAGCCAGGCCGGAATGTCTTCGTTAGATAAAGCTCTGATAAGCATATTTTTATTTCGCGCCGTTAGCTAATATTTTTTCAGCCAGGCCGGGAGTTTCCCCGCATCAACCATCTGGAACGTAAGGTTTTTCAGGCTGTCAAACTGGCGGATGCAGAGGCGGTATTCTTCCTCGGTCATGGGGGGAAGCATCTTCTGGCCGTAGAGGAAAAAGCCGTAGCGGTGCATAATGAAGCGCTCGATTTTTTTACAGGAAGTAAGGTCATCGCAGTAACCGCAGCCGGGGAGCTTTTTTACAGTAACGCACGGCCTTATCTTGCACTGCGTATCGGCAAGCTTGCCGTCACTCCGGCAGCCGTCACACTTAATGTTTTCCGCGGTATACATTTCAAGGTGCAGGAATTTCTTCCAGCCATCGACGACTTTTTGCCTTATAACGGGGTCGTCCGAGCGCGCGCCGCAGTGGTGGCAGTTGTTACCGCAGTATCCAATCATTTTTTCTGGAGGCATTTTCACTCCTTAAAAGGTGAGATACTGTGTTTCTTTCACCCTCACCCTCACCCTCACCCTGCTCTCTCCCATAGAGGGAGAAGAATAGTAATTTAACTTACATCGGAATGTTGCCGTGCTTCTTATAAGGGCGTGATTCCTTTTTATCTTTTAAAGCTTCTAAAGCGGCAATGACCTTAGGGCGTGTTTCCGGCGGCTGGATGACCGCATTGATGTAGCCCATCTTTGCCGCGATATAGGGGTTATAGAGCAGCTCGCGGTACTCTTTGATCTTTTCCTGCTCTTTAGCGGCTTTATCCTCCGCTTTATCTATTTCCGCGCGAAAGATAATCGGCGTGGCCCCTTCCGCCCCCATGACCGCGATTTCCGCCTGCGGCCAGGCCAGCGTATAGTCCGCCCCCAGCCCCTGACTGCACATGGCGATGTAAGCGCCGCCGTAGGCCTTGCGCGTGATGAGCGTTATCTTGGGCACGGTGGCCTCCGCGTAGCACCAGAGCAGCTTGGCGCCGTGGCGGATGATGCCGCCCCACTCCTGGTGGCTGCCGGGCAGAAAGCCGGGCACGTCGGCGATGGTCAGCAGGGGAATATTGAAAGCATCGCAGAACCGGATGAAGCGCGTAGCCTTGTCCGACGCGTTGATATCGAGGCAGCCGGCGAGATTATTCGGCTGGTTGGCGATAATGCCGATGACCTGCCCGTTCATGCGGGCGAAGGCGGTGATAATATTCATGGCGTACTGCCGGGACGGCTCAAAAATTTCACCGTCATCCACGATAAGCTTGATGATGTCTTTCATGTTATAGGTCTTGTTCGAGGATTCCGGGAGGATATCGTTTAAGGCTGTCTCGGTGCGGGTAGGGGAATCTGCGGCGGGGATAAAGGGCGGCTTTTCCTCGTTGTTGGCGGGCAGGAAACTTAAAAGCTTCTTGATTTCCTCGATGGTCTGCCGGTCATTATCGCAGGCGAACTGCGTCACGCCGCTCTTGGTCATGTGCGTCATGGCGCCACCCAACTCATCGGTGCTGATTTCCTCGGAGGTAACGCTTTTTACCACCCCCGGCCCGGTAATGAACATATAGCTCGTCTTTTTCACCATGAACACGAAGTCCGTCATCGCCGGGGAATACACCGCGCCCCCCGCCGCCGGCCCCATGATGGCGGAAATCTGCGGAATAACGCCGGAAGCCGCCGAGTTGCGGAAGAAGATGTTGCTGTAGCCGTCCAGGGAGTTAATGCCTTCCTGGATGCGCGCGCCGCCGCTATCGATGAACCCCACCATCGGGACTTTCATCTTCATCGCCAGGTCCATGATGCGGCAGATTTTCCTGGCGTGCATTTCGCCGAGCGTGCCGCCGCGGGAAGTGAAGTCCTGGGCGTAAGCGCAGATGGTGCGCCCGTTGACTTTCCCGAAGCCGGTAATCACGCCGTCCGCGGGAATGGCCACTTTGTCCAGCCCGAAGTTGCTGGAGCGGTGCCGCACGAAGAGGTCGGTCTCCTGGAAAGTCCCCTCGTCGTAGAAAAGCGCCAGCCTTTCCCGGGCCGTCAGCTTGCCGGAATCGTGCTGTTTCTTGACGCTCTGTTCCCCGCCCCCCGCCTTAAGCTCCGCCTCCAGCTTCGCCAGCTTTTTATTATCTTCTTTCTTAGCTTCCACTTGGTTTTTCTGCCTTCCTGGTCTTCTTGTGCTCCATGCTAAGACCGACGGATGTCGCCAGCGCCGTAGACATATACTGGTTCAGGCTCATCCCCTCGACTTCCGCCCTTTGCACCAGGAGTTTATGAAGTGAGGGCGATATCCTTAAGATCATTTTGCCGCTGTAGTTACGCGGGCTGGGCTCCGGGATGGGCATCCCTCTTTTCAGGTTCGACTTTATCCAGTCGTTTTTCACTTCCTCGATTTCTTTTATCGCTTCTTCCGGGCTGTCACCATGTATCATGCAGTGGGGTAACTCGGCCACTCTAGCTACCCAATAGCAACCTTTGCCATCGTCACAACGTTCCAGGATAATGGTATAAGGCAAACTGCAATAGTATTCAGGGCCATGCTTTACGTTACTTTTCACAACCAATTATCCCACCTTACGGTGCATCTCTAAAGACTATCGATTATTTCCAGCAATTCTTTAACGTAGCAGGACTTCATAGGATTTTCCCGCTTGAACGGCAACGTATATACCGCGATAATAGCTTTGAGGTGCTTACCGCCTTCTTCGATATATCCATACTGGTTTATCAGCGCTTCAAACTCATGCAAAGGAACGTTTTTGACATTTTTCCGTACCTTTTCAAGTAGTTTTGTTTTTTGAGTCATTCTTCATGCAGGCTGCCAGCCAGGAATCCGAGGATAACAGTAGCATATGTGCTACTACTTGTCAATATCAGATTAGAATCAATACCGAAGCCGGGAAGTAGCCAAAGGCAGGCTCGTAAATGCACGAAGCATTCTGGCAATCCCGTTAAGCCTGCCGGCTCTCTTATGGCGCCGTGACGAAGTTGGCGCTGACACTTTTATCGCTGTCCATCGTTAATTGAACGGTGGTTTCGTTACCGGAGACGGCGCCGTTCCAGTGGTCGAAGACGTAGCCGGTGGCCGGGGTGGCGGTGAGGGTGACCTCCATGCCCAGGTCGAAAGTGCCGCCGGAAGGCGAGACGCTGCCGCTGCCGTCCGGATTTACCGTGACGGTGAGAGTATAGACCTTCATGAAATTGGCGGTAACCGTTTTATCGGCGTCCATTGCGAAGGTGACATTGGCGGACATAGCAGCGATATCGCCGGTCCACCCGTTAAAACGGTAGCCTTCCGTCGGTGTAGCGGAGAGAGTGATACTGGTACCGATGTCGTAAGTGCCGCCAGCGGAAGAAATTTCGCCGCCCTGCGGCGGCGTCAGGCCGGCCTTCAGGACATAGGTCTTGATAAAAACCACCGTGATATTTTTATCGGCGTTCATCGGGACGGAGACGGAGGTGACCCTGTCCGAGACATCGCCGCTCCAACGGTCAAAGCGGTAGCCGGCAGAAGCCGCGGCGGTAAGGATGGTGACGGCGTCTTTAGCGTAACGGCCGTCCGGGCCGGGGCCGGGATTCGCCGTCACAGAGCCTCCCGTCACGTTAGCGCTGACGCCGGATAATGTCTGGTTATTGATAATCATGAGATAGCGCGCTTCAAAGGTCACGCCCACGTGTTTATTGCTGTTCAGCGTGAGAGTGGCCGGGTTGGAGGCATCGCTGCCGGTGCCGGACCAGGTTATCCAGCCGTAGCCGGTGGCCGGGGCGGCGGTCAGGGTCACTTTAGCGCCGGAGGCATAAGCGCCGTCATCGCCGGGGGCGGGATGTACCGTCACGGAACCCTGCGGCAGGTTGACGACCTGGCTGATAACCAGCTGGTCGCCGATGGTCAGCGTGAAGCGCTGGCTGAAGGAGACGGTGACGTTCTTGTTGACAATCATCCTCACCGTGGTGGGATTTGAATTATCGCTGGTCGTGCCCTGCCAGCTATCCCAGTCGTAGCCGGAATCAGCCCGGGCGGTCAGGGTAACCTCGGTGCCGTTAGAGTATTTGCCGTCGCCATCGGGCGGGGGGCTAACGGTTATCGAGCCCTCGGTGAACTGCAAATAGGAGCCGATAACCAGCTGGTTATTGATAATCATGGAGAAACGCGATGCGAAGTTTATCTTCACCCGTTTATTATCATTCATCGTAACCGTGGTGGGATTGGCGGCATCGCTATCGGTGCCGTTCCAGCTGGAGAAATCGTTGCCGGAGGCGGGGTTGGCGGTGAGGGTCACTTTAGTGCCCTTGGTGTACAGGCCGCTGTTTTGCGGCGCCGGGCTGACCATCACTGTGCCGGAGCTTAAAGACACGCTCGTGCCGGTTACCTTCTGGGCGTTGATGGTCAGGGTAAATGCCGGAGCCCTTAAAAAGTACGCGCCCACCGAGGTAAAGACGACCACTACGAGGATAATAAGCAGCCACCACTTCTTGTGGATGAAATAGAGCCGCACCAGGGTATAAACGGCGCTCAAGCCTACTAGCACGATGATGCCCAGGATAACGTCTCTCAACTGGAAAAAGATGTAGGAGACGAGGGCCATGATGAGGGGAATCCAGAAATAGGTAACTACTTCCTGCAGGAACTTCTTCATTTTTACTCTAAAAGTTAAGGACGCTATCCCTAGCGCCCTTTAATTTCAAATATATTTTATTGGGTGTTCAGTTGGATATATTATAGCACTTTTTATGTCGAGGAGTCTAGATTTTGAGGCTAAGGCTAGATGATGTGATTTTTTATTTCTCCCCCTCACCTTTATCCTCTCCCACAAGGGGAGAGGAAATTAATAGGAATGCCCGAAGAACTTCTCCATTCCGGTGAAAACCGGAATCCAGTTATTTGGGTCTGCTAAATTTGGCCCTAAATTGACCTGGTTTTATCTACTTGGATCCCGACTTTTGTCGGGATGGATGGTAAAAATCCTCCTCTCATCCCCCTTTGACAAGGGGGACGATAGCAAGGGTAGGAGTGGAACAGGCGAGGTTAGTCCAGATTTAACTTTTGAGTTGTGTTTTTGAGATTTGAGATTTGATTTTTGTGCCGATTCCTTAACGTCATACGGCATCCTGTATCCCACCGGGAATTTTTGAGATTATCTACCCCCGTACCGCTCCTCCGTCCACGGGTCGCCGTGCATGTGGTAGCCCGCCCGCTCCCAGAACCCCGGCTCATCCTCCGCCTGGAACCGGACGCCCGTCACCCACTTGGCGCTCTTCCAGAAATAGAGCCGCGGCACCACCAAACGCACCGGGCCGCCGTGCTCGTCGGATATCGGCTGGCCGTCATGCTTGATTGCGAAGAGCACATCCTCCTGCAAAAAGTCCGCCAGGGGGAGGTTGGTGCTAAAGCCCCCCTCACCCTCCACCATGACGTATTTGGCCCCGGGTTTTATCTCGGCCATCTCCGCGATGGTGGCCGCGCTGACTCCTTCCCACGTATTGTTATAGCGCGACCAGGTGGTCACGCAGTGGATATCGGCAAAGACTTCCACTCTGGGAAGGACATCGAACTCACTATACGGTATAACGCGTTCCCGCGCGACCAACCCGGATATTTTCAGTTTCCAGTCCGCCGGTTTAATGTGATGCACCTTACCGTGATGCAGCACCGGCCACTTATCCGTGGGGCGCTGCCCCGGCGGCAGGCGGTTTTCCCTTAATGTATCCGGACTGACGATTTTTTTAATTTCACTCATACTATTATTCTAGCACAAAAGTTAACATGACATAAGAGGTAAAGCGAGGCATCAATGTTTGATTTACCTCGCCTGATAATGATAATATCCTTTAGCTACGTATTTTGGTCGAAGCGACTCGTAAGATACCGGGCTTTGCGGGAGAAAAAATGGACGAAAAGCTGAAACAGGCTTACATCGAAAAAGTGGACGAGCGCGGCAACCTTCAGGTGTGGATCGTGGACGGGCCTTATATCCGCGGCCATATCGACGAAGAGTTCACCAACTTCGGCCAGCACTACCGCTTCCCTTATATCCCGGAAAATGAGCTCTGGATCGACCGTGAGGCCGAGCATGACGAGCGCGAGTTTTTCATCGACCATTTGCTGGTGGAGCACCGGCTGATGGCGCAGGGCGTGCCTTACGAAAAAGCCCTGCCCAAAGCGGACGCCGAGGAGAGGAAAGAGCGCCGCCGCGCCGGCGATGTGAGGCAAATGACTCATCACGGGCAAACGCTGCCGGACGGAAAGAATGTCCACGAGCGCCTCTGGAAAAAACTGGAGAGCGGCCTGAGCGTATGGATTATCAACGGGCGGCTGGTGCGCAGCGCCTTCGATATCGATTTTACCGAGGGCGGCCACGACTATGTTTACGAGTTCGTGCCGGAAAACGAGGTCTGGATAGATGACGCCATCGTCGAGGTGGAGCGGGGCTACGTTTTGCTGCACGAGCTCCATGAAAGGAACCTCATGGCCAGGGGCTGGCCTTACAGCAAAGCCCACGCGGATTCCAGCCGGGTGGAGTATCATTGCCGGCACCACCCCGACGAACTGCACGATAAGCTATCGCTCGAAGGCTGGACATAACGCGTCACCTTTACGTTTCTTACGTTTTTAACCTTATGCTATAATACATGTTCAGGACGTTAAAAAATCATGGCAGGTAGCAGACACAAGGCCAGGACGCTCGCGTTGCAGGCATTATATGAAATCGATGCCGTCGCCCGCCCGCCGGAAGCGGTTACCGAGCGGCTGATAGCGGACACTGCGTTGACCGCGGAAAACGCGGACTTCGTCCGGGAGCTGGTGAACGGCACGGTGCAAAACCGGGAAGGGATCGACGGCAAGATTCATAAGTTCGCCCCGGCCTGGCCGGTCGACCAGATAGCCACCATCGACCGCAACATCCTGAGACTTGCAATCTTTGAGATTTTATATAATAATAAAGTGCCAGTGAAAGTAGTTGTCAATGAAGCGGTTGAGCTGGCCAAGACCTTCGGTAGCGAAAGCTCGGCCAAGTTTGTAAATGGTGTACTGGGGGCGGTTAGTGCTCTGGCCAACCGCTAGCAATCTCAAAAAAGGGGGGCAACGTGGCAAGTGTCTTTGATAAGATAAAGGCAATGGTTGTGGAGCAGCTCGGCGTGGAAGAAAAGGACGTCGTGCCCACGGCCAGCTTTGTTGAGGATTTAGGCGCCGATTCTCTGGACCTGGTGGAACTCATAATGTCGCTGGAAGAAGCCTTCAGCACCCCGGAAAAGAAACTCGAAATACCGGACGAAGCCGCGGAAAAAATCGTTACCATCCAGGACGCCATCGACTATATTAAAGAGCAGGGGATAGAGTAGGGGCCCACCGCCATTACCAGCCATCACGGTAAATTCAAGGGAAAAGTGTTTACAAAATCTCCCTCCTGTCCCTCTTTATGAAAGAGGGACGTCAATACCCAGAAAAAAAACGGGAGAGTTTAGTATCCCAGATTTTGTTGGAATGACAGTTTCTTGGGGTTGCTTTATATCCCTTTTGACCAGGCCACCGCATTGCTGAATATCTGTAAACCGTAAAGGTCCAGCCGCTCTTTTTCCCGCGTCCACCGCGGGTGCTGCGTCCAGCGGATAAAGTCCTCCGGGTGGGGCATCAGCCCGAAGATACGACCCGAGGCATCGCAGATGCCGGCGATGTCCTCGACTGAGCCGTTGGGGTTGGCGGGATAACCGGCCCCGGTGTTTCCCTTCTCATCCGTGTATTGCACGACGATATTAAGCTTTTCCAGCACGCCGGGCTCCGGCATCAGCTTGCCCTCGCCATGGGCTACTGGCACGTACATCATTTTAATCCCTTTGGTAAAGACACATGGGCTTTTTGGGTTGACCTTAAGATAGACCCACCTACACTCGAATTTGCCGGAATCGTTATTGGTCAACGTCACCGGCTGGGCGCTCTGGCCGGGAATCCCGGGCAGGATACCGGTTTTGACGAGCACCTGAAAACCGTTGCAGATTCCGAGGAGCAAACGCCCGTCCGCGATAAACTTTTTAATATCCTCCCCTAGCCGCAGCCGTATCTCGTTAGCCATAATGCGCCCGGCGGAGATATCGTCGCCGTAGGTAAAGCCGCCGGGGATGATGGCCAGATGGTAATCCGATAGGCGTTTTTCCTGGCGGAAAAGCTCCGTCACCAGCGCCGACTCCACTTCCGCGCCGACCATTTCCAGGGCGATTTGCGTATCTACATCACGGTTGGTTCCGGGCGCCCGCAGCATTAACGCTTTTACTTTATTCATATCTCAATCCCTCGACAGACTTTTAACGTCTATACCTCTCCCTTGATGGGAGAGGCCAGGTATACCCTGAGTAAAGCCGAAGGGTGAGGGTGAATACAGCATTACCCCTCACTCTTATCTCTCCCACAAGGGGAGAGAAGGAACCCCTTTAAAAATACTCATTATTAAGTGACGTATAATGTTAATATTATTGATAAAAACTCTTTCTAAATATATAATAATATCGAATCATTCCGGAAAGCACGCTGTGAGGGTTGGTCCTTACGGGGTGCTTTTCATTTTTATAAGTCCTTACCACCTCAAGGGTTTCTGCCAGGCCTCTTTAAGCTCGGCGATATCCGCGCTCAAGATTAGCCGGTTCTGGCGGCCGGTCACGGCCATTTTTTTATCTTGCGTTACCCGGCCTATCTCCGCGCAGGCCACGCCATTAAGCGCGCTTTCAAAGCCCTTTTTATCCTGCGGCGAGACTTCCACCAGGAAGCGGGAGTTGGATTCCGCGAACAGAACATAGTCATCCCGGTCGATAGCTTCGCCCAAGGGCACGTTTTTCAGGCTTAAAGCCATGCCCAGCCCGCCGGCGAAAGCCATTTCCGCCGCCGCAACCCCGATGCCCCCCTCAGAAAGGTCGTGGCAGGCCTTGACCAGGCCTTTTCCCGTGGCTCCGGCCAGAGCATTCATGATAGCGCGGCCTTTTTCGGCATTGACCTTCGGGATACTGTTACCAACATACCCGTGAGTTGAAAAATAATGCGAGCCGCCCATTTCGTTAAACGTCTCCCCGACGATATAAATCAGGTCGCCCTCGTTTTTGCAGTCCATGGTGATGGCTTTAGAGACATCCTCCATGACGCCCATGGCGGAAATAAGCAGAGTGTGGGGGATGCGGATGGTGCCGTGGCCGGTATCGTACTCGTTATAGAGGCTGTCTTTGCCGGAAACGAACGGCGTGCCGTAGATTTTAGCGATATCATAGCAGGCCTGGGCCGCCCGCACCAGAGCCCCCAGGCGGTCGGGTTTTTCCGGGTTGCCCCAGCAGAAGTTATCCAGCAGCGCCACCTTTTCCAGGTTGCCGCCCACTGCGATAATCTGCCTTAACGCTTCGTCGATGGCGGAGGCCGCCATCCAGTAGGTATCGATGTCCCCGTACTTGGGGTTGATGCCGTTGGAGACGATAACGCCCTTGGGGGAATCAGGGAGGGGTTTGATGATCGCGGCGTCGCCGGGGCCGTCGTTGGCGGCGCCCACCAGCGGCTTAAGCACGCTGGTGCCCTGCACCTCGTGGTCGTACTGGCGAATGACCCACTCCTTGCTGCATACATTCCAGGAACCCAAAATTCTCTTCAAGTCTTCTTTGAGGTCGGACGGCACGGGGAAGTCCGGCTCCGGGTTTTTAACCGGCTCCCAGAGAGCGTCTCTTTCCAGTTGCGGCAGGCCGCCGTGCAGGAAAGCCATGTCCAGGTCGCAGACCAGGTTGCCGTGATAATAAAGCTGCAGCCTTTTATTGTCGGTAAACTCTCCGATGACAGTAGCTTCGGCGTCTTCTTTGGCGCAAATCGCCAGGAGTTTTTCGAGTTTGTCCGGCGGGACGGCCAGCAGCATGCGCTCCTGTGACTCGGAAATCCAGATTTCCATGTAAGATAATCCGGAATACTTCAGCGGGACTTTCTCTAAATCTACACGTACACCGGTTTCCTCACCCACTTCACCGACGGCCGAAGAAAGGCCGCCGCCGCCCACGTCATGGACGCGGACGTAAAGCCCGAGGTCGCGTTCCTGTAAAATGGCGTCCAGCGCCTTTTTTTCCACGATGGGGTTGCCGATCTGCACCGAGCTCTGGGAAAGCGTTTCCGACTCTTTATCGAGGTCGCCGGAGGCAAAGGTGACGCCGTGGATGCCGTCGCGTCCCGTTTTGCCGCCCACCACCACCACGAGGTCGCCGGGCCGCTGCTGACCTTTGGGGGCCATGGCGGCGGGCAAAATGCCCACCGTGCCGCAGTAGACCAGCGGGTTGCCCACGTAGCGCGGGTCAAAAAAGATAGAACCGTTGGAGGTGGGAATGCCCATGCGGTTGCCGTAATCCGCCACCCCGGCCCTCACACCTTTAAAAAGGCGGCGGGGGTGTAAAACGCCCTTAGGCAGGTCCTCGTGAGGCAGGTCCGGCGGGCCGAAGCAGAAGACATCGGTATTTAGTATGGGCCTGGCGCCCAGCCCCGTCCCGATGGTATCGCGGATAACCCCGCCGATGCCGGTGGCCGCACCGCCGTAAGGCTCGACGGCGGAGGGGTGGTTATGCGTCTCTACTTTAAAATTAATGGCGTACCGGCCGTCGAAGTCGATAACGCCGGAGTTATCTTTAAAAACGGAAAGGCACCACGGCTTATCCAGCTCCTGTGTCACCTTCATCACCGTGCTTTTCATCAGGCTGTTAATCGTCTTTTTACCCAGGGTGATTCGGGACTTGAAGGTCTTGTGACAGCAATGCTCGCTCCACGTCTGGGCAATGGTCTCCAGCTCCACGTCCGTGGGCTGCCGTCCTAGCTTTTTAAAGTAGTCCCGGATAATGCGCATCTCGTAGATATTCAGCCAGAACCGGCCCTTGCTCAACTCCATCAAGGCGTCATCGTTCATGGCGGCGATGTCCACGCGGGTCAGGTTGAACTTATAGGTCGCCGGTTTGAGCGCCACCGCCTCTTTATGGGCGACGACGTGCTGGACGACGCTGTTGACCAGCAGCTTATCGGAAATCGAGCGAAGTGTCTCGTCGGAAATGTCCCCCCAGAAAAGGTACTTTTTGTTGGTCCTCACGGCGCTAACGGTGCCGATGCCGAGGTCGCGGATGCCTTTTTTTACGCTTTCCTCGACCGGGTCCATCACGCCGGGGTTGTAAGCCACCTCGACCAGCCGGGCACCGGCGGGGGCGGGGGTATCATTAACGGCATATTCTTCCACGATGGGGTCGGCGAGGAGCTCACGGCAGACGGTTTCCAGCTCTTTAGCGGTGAGCTTGCCTTCCAGGTGATAGACGCTGCTGACCCGCGCGTGTTTGACCGTCTTGATGCCAAGGTCGAGGATATCTTTTTGCAGCCCTTCAGAACGTGGGTCGGCGAACCCTTCTTTGACCGATACTTCAATACGATACACGGTAAGACCTCCTCCCTTTAATTTCCCCACCCCTCAACTTAAAAATCAAATCTCAAAACTCAAAAACACAACTAAAAAATATTATCTTAGTGTATATTAAACTCCTTCTTTTACGGCAGTATTACGTGCTGGTTCTTTTTTCGACACGGTTGACTAAAAACGTTATCCAGCGGCTGGGGTCTCTGGTCTGGCTGAAGTCAAAATCAGTATAGACCATATCCGCCGGCCCGGCAAAATAGCGCCCGTCAACAGCTTTACTGCGGACGTAGTCCAGCATGTTTTGAAATCCCCGGGTCTTCATTGCATACGGAAAAAGGGAAAGCGCATCCAGTACGCGCAGGATGCCGTATTTAACGGCCGGGTAGGTGAGGCTCTTAAAGCGGTTCCCCACCCCGAAGCCGCAGCGGTTATCGCCTTGCTCCCAGTGGTCCAGCAATTTATCGATGGCTTTATAAAGCTGCGGGTTTTCCCGGTATTCCCCGTACTGGCCCAGCAGCATCAGAACGTTCATATCTTCCATGGGGCAGGAGCAAGTGTCGTACCCATAGCCATAGCAGTCCCAGCCGCCGCCCGGTATCTGTTCACTGATTGCGGTACGGCAGTACTTAACGACGCGGGGGTCATCGCGGTAGCCCATCTTCGCCAGCGAGGCGATTAAAATTGCAGACATGCAAAAGTAGTTGTCCTTGACGTTGGGGGGCATGGTAAAAGTGCCGTCAGGGGCTTGAAATCGGAAGATTGACTCGGCTTCACTCTCCAGCTCCAGGTATTTAACGGTCAGCCCGATGTCCGCCAGCAAAAAGAGGTCCCAGTAGGCTTTACCGGGCTCCGTGTAATATACCCGCCCGCTCTTGATGGCAGGGATGCCGGCGGTATCGCTCTTAAGGCGGGCGATAAGTTTTTGAATGGAGCTGTCCTTTAGGACGGGGGAAACATCCGGTGTTAAATCCAATAGCTGCAGTTCAACGGCGTATTTGAGCCACGCGGGGCCGGCCAACAACCAGTCGAGGACTTTTTTATCCAAGATGCCTGCCTGCTAAGCGATGATTTCCCGGCATTTTTAAGGAGGGGGCTGACACTTATATTTTAGCGTTTTCGGGGCGGGGGGTAAAGGGGAGGACACAAATGAAAAAGGGAAAAGGAGTGAAGCCCGCCCTGGAACAGGCTTCACTCCCATTATCATCAAATTATTAGTTGTGTATTACTATTTTGGAATTTCGCTTAATTTTACACCTAGAGATTTAGCTAAGCCCTGTCCATAAGCTTTATCAGCTTTCATACAATGGCTGATATGCTTTAATTGGATTTCCCGCGGTGCATTGCTTATATCACGAGCGGTGTTTTCAAAGAGCACTTTCTGCTGTGCGGGTTTCATCAGGCGGAAGAGCTTGCCCGGCTGGGTATAATAATCATCATCATCTTCACGGAAATTCCAGTGATCGGCGGCGCCCTCTAGTTTAAGCGGCGGTTCGGCAAAATCCGGCTGCTGTTGCCACTCGTTGTAGCTATTGGGTTCGTAACCCAGTGTGCTGCCGTGATTGCCGTCAACCCGCATGGCGCCGTCCCGATGGAAGCTGTTGACGGGATAGCGGGGAGCGTTCACCGGTATTTGTTGATGATTGACTCCCAACCGATAGCGCTGGGCATCGCCGTAGGAGAAAAGCCTGCCCTGCAACATCTTATCGGGTGAGAAACCGATACCCGGCACGATATTGGCCGGATTAAAGGCAGCCTGTTCAACATCGGCGAAATAGTTTTCGGGATTACGGTTAAGCTCCAGGACGCCAACCTCGATTAACGGATAGTCCTTATGGTACCAGACCTTGGTCAGGTCGAAGGGATTATAAGGCATTTTAACCGCGTCTTTTTCCGGCATGATCTGGAAATACATCGTCCAGCGGGGGTAATCCCCTTTTTCGATGCTTTCATACAGGTCACGCTGATGGCTCTCGCGGTCTTTGGCCACGATTGCCTGGGCTTCTTCATCCGTCAGGTTGCGGATACCCTGCTGTGTTTTGAGATGGAATTTAACCCAGAATCTCTCGTTTTTAGCGGCGATGAGGCTGAAAGTATGGCTACCAAAGCCATGCATGTGGCGGTAGGAAAAAGGAATGCCGCGGTCGCTCATGACGATGGTCACCTGGTGCAGCGCCTCCGGCAGTGAGGTGAAGAAGTCCCACTGGTTCTTAGCGCTGCGCATATTGGTATGGGGATCTCTTTTAACAGCGTGATTGAGGTCGGGAAACTTTAGCGGGTCGCGCAGGAAAAATACGGGCGTGTTGTTACCTACGAGGTCCCAGTTGCCTTCCTCGGTATAGAACTTCATGGCGAAACCATGGATATCGCGCTCGGCATCGGCGGCACCACGTTCACCGGCCACGGTGGAAAAGCGCAGGAAACATTCGGTCTTCTTGCCGACCGCAGAAAAGATTTTAGCTTTAGTATAGCGGGTGACGTTGTGGGTCACGGTGAATGTCCCGAAAGCGCCGGAACCCTTGGCGTGCATACGCCGCTCCGGGATAACCTCACGGTCAAAATGGCCGAGTTTTTCCAGAAACCATACATCCTGTAAAAGGGCGGGACCACGGGGCCGGCGGTCATAATGTTCTGGTTGTCCACGACCGGCGCGCCGGCAGCGGTCGTAAGTTTAGATTTCTTTTTATTGGTTGCCATTTTTCTTTGCCTCCTTTAAGACTAGATTATTTATTTTTCCAATACCTTATCACTACTCTCATAATGATGTTATGTCCTGTGATAACAGTTACTGTGACTTTTATCCTATTTTTATATATTTACTTGTTGCATGCTAATAAATGTAATGTCTTATACTTTCATTCCTTTATGCTTGTTTGACAGTTTATCCTGAAGTAAAAAAAGGAGTCAGTAATGAAACCGAGAGAGATAAAAAAAGACATCTATTACGTCGGCGCGGTTGATTGGGATAGAAGATTATTCGACTCGCTGATACCGCTGCCCGATGGCACCAGCTATAATGCCTTCCTGATCAAAGGCACGGAAAAAACCGCCCTTATCGATACCGTCAATCCCCCGATGAAGCAGGTATTGCTGGGTAACCTCGACCAGCTGGACATCAAACGTATCGACTACGTCATTTTCAACCACGCCGAACCCGACCATTCCGGCTCCATCCGGGAGGTGCTGGCCAAATACCCGGAGGCTAAAGCCGTCTGCACCGATAAGTGTAAAACAATGCTCATGGACCGCTTCATGGTGGCCGAGGACAGGTTCAAGACCGTCGGGGATAAAGAAACGCTTTCCCTGGGCGGACGGACGCTCGAGTTCATTCATGCCCCATGGGTGCACTGGCCGGAAACGATGCTCACCTACCTGCGCGAGGATAAAGTACTCTTCACCTGCGATTTCTTCGGCTCGCACATCGCCACTACGGATATGTTCGTCCGGGACGCCGGGCAGGAATACGAAGCCGCCAAGCGCTATTGGGCGGAAATCATGATGCCCTTCCGCCTTCAGATCCAGAAGAACCTGGAAAAAATCAAGGACTACAAAATAGAGATCCTCGCGCCCAGCCACGGGCCGCTGCACGATAAACCGCAGTTCATCATCGATGCCTATCACAGCTGGGCATACGACGAGCCGGGCAATATCGTCGTCATTCCCTATATTTCCATGCACGGCAGCACCCGCGCCATGGTCGGCTATCTTGTGGAAGCACTCGCCCGCCGCGGTGTGACCGCCAAGCAGTTCGACCTGGCGGTCAGTGACATCGGCAAGCTGGCGATGGCACTGGTGGACGCTGCCACCATCGTCATCGGTACGCCTACCGTCCTCACCGGGCCGCACCCCAACGCCGCCCACGCAGCTTTCCTGGCCAACGCTATTAAGCCCAAAGCAAAGTTCGCGACCATCATTGGCTCCTATGGGTGGGGCACCAAAGTGGTGGAAACAACGGCGGCGATGCTGCCCAACCTCAAGGTGGAAATTATCCCGCCGATCATCGTCAAAGGCTATCCCAAAGAAACCGATTTCCAGGCGCTGGACAAACTGGCGGAAACGATCGCCGGCAAGCACAAGGCTGCCGGCCTGGCTTGATATCGTGATGAAGGGAGCAGCAATATGTTAAAAATCGGTAAAGATTCCAAGCTGAAACCGGACGAGGCCATCAAAAAGGCGATCGAGTTCTTCGGGCCCAAAGGCTATGGCCTCGAACTCACGGAAGAAGGCGATTACTACGTCACTTTTACGGGAGGCGGGGGCGGCGTGCAGGTGAGCGTTACCCCGGGCAAGAAGGGCAGCTCGATTGACGTGGAATCCGTGGAATGGGACTACCAGGCAAAGCAGTTCCTCGAGAAAATAAAATAAACAAACAGGAGGCGGACAATGGCTTACACGGCTAAGGACTACAGCAAGCTCATCGGCATGGAGGGTTTCAGCCCGACCCTGCTCAACAACCACTTTACTTTATACCAGGGCTATGTCACCAACACCAACAAGGTGGCGGACGCTTTAAAGGCCATGCTCAAGGACGGCAAGACCGGCACCCCGGAATACGCCGAGCTCAAACGGCGGTTCGGGTGGGAATTTGACGGCATGCGTCTCCACGAACTCTATTTCGAGAACCTGGGCGGCAAGACCCCGCTGGTAAAGGGGGCAGTACTGGGGAAAACGATAGAAGCTAACTTCGGCAGCTACGAAGCCTGGGAGCAGGACTTCCGCGCCACGGGTGCCATGAGGGGCATCGGCTGGGTGGTGCTCTATTACGATGTTCCGGCCTGCGTCCTGGCCAACCAGTGGATCAACGAGCATGACGTCGGGCACCTGACCGGCTGCCAGCCTATCCTGGTCATGGATGTCTTCGAGCACGCCTACATGATCGACTACGGCCTGAAAAAGGCCGACTACATCGCGGCGTTCTTCAAGAACATCAACTGGAAGGCGGCGGAAAGCCGCATGAAATAGCCTTTTTTACGTGGCTGAAACAATTATATGGGAGGTAAAGGATGAAGAGGGGTTTCTTGTTGGTTTTTACGGGCGTTTTAATCATGGCGGGGCTGTTGGCGGTGGCTTCATGCAGTTCGTCAGCGACGACTGCGCCTAACGGGGGACTGCAGACATCGCCGCCGCCGGGAGGGACCACCGGGCCTGATATTAAGCCGGCCGCGGTGACCATTTCCGGCTTCGCTTTCTCTCCGGCTACGCTGAACATATCCATCGGTACCACGGTTACCTGGACGAACGAAGATAGTGTCAATCATACCGTGACGTCACCGTCGGCGGGATTCGATAGCGGCACGCTGGCGAACGGCACGACTTTCAGCCACACTTTTAACGCGGCGGGGGACTTCGAGTACCACTGTACGATTCATTCCAGCATGGTGGGGCACATCATCGTAAAATAGGCATTACTTGAAGGAGATGTGCCGTTGAGCACCCTCGTGGCGATCCGGGTACTCTTTATCCTGGGCATTGTCAACCTGGTGACCGGGCTGCTGATATTTTTTTCCTGCCGCTGCCTGCCCGGTTCCAGGTGGGGCAAAGGCTTGATGAAACATCGATGGTATCAGCGGTTTTTTAAAATCCACTGTTATATCTGGTGGGTCTTCTGGTGCTCGGTGGTGGTACATGCCATTTTAGCTATTGTCTATCTGGGCTGGCCTTTTTAAAGTGGCCTTTATTTCAACTTCCTCTTGGGCACGGCGCTTAAGGAATCCTGGAGCTGCCGGATACTGTACGGTTTGGCGATAACCGCCTTAAAGCCGAATTTCTTGTATTCCGACATGATGGGGTCCGTGGCATACCCGCTGGAGACGATAACCGCGGCCTGGGGATCTAACTTCAGAAGCTTCTTGATAGTCTCTTTACCACCCATGCCTCCGGGGATGGTCAGGTCCATGATGACGGCGTCAAAAGGATCTTGCCGGTCCATCGCCGCTGCATACTTTTCCAGTGCTTCCTGGCCGTCGGCGGAGAGTGCCACTTCGTAGCCGGCCAGGTTCAACATGTTTTTTAACATCTTCCGGATGATTTCTTCGTCATCCATTACCAGGACTTTACCGCCAGCCTGAACCGAATCTGCTTTAGCCACTTTACCCCTCCCTTTCGCCGTCTTTTTGCTAGCCGGCAGATAGATATGGAAGGTTGAACCCTTATTCTGCACGGATTCGGCCGTGATATAACCGCTGTGGCTCTTGACGATAGAGTAAGCGGTAGTCAGACCCAGCCCGCTGCCACGCTGCTTGGTGGTAAAATATGGCTCGAATATTTTCTGGAGATTCTCCGGGGACATGCCCATACCCGTGTCCTTAATTTCAATATACACGAACGGCCCGGAGCCCATCGGCAAGCCGCTGTTCTTCTTTAAGGCGACATTGCTGGCCTTGATATATAATACACCCCCGGAGGGCATCGCCTCATCGGCGTTGATTACCAGGTTGTTGATGACCTGGCTGACCTGGCTTTCATCGGCGTCGACGGGCAGCAGGTTGTCCGGGAGAGACATCTCCAGTTTGACGTTGGAGCCGCGCAGGGCGAAAGTGGCCGATTCCCGGATCAGCCGGGCGATGTCCACCTGTTTTTTGATGGGCTTGCCGCCTTTGGCGAAGGTCAAGAGCTGCCGGGTCAGGTCCCTGGCGCGGACGGAGGCGTTTTCCGCTTCACCGAGCATCTCGTAGGCCGGGTCCGCCGCTTTGATAGAGGCCTTGGCGAGGCCGATATTGCCCATGATGCCGGTCAACAGGTTGTTAAAGTCATGGGCGATGCCGCCGGCCAGCGTGCCGATGGATTCCAGCTTGGCCGCCCGCAACTGTTCCTGTTCCAGAAACTCGTTTTTTGCCCGCAGGTCGATGTTATGCAGAGCGAAGGAGATATCTTCCGCCACTTCACTGAACAGGGATATTTCGTCCTCGTCCGCTAGCAGGTCGCGCGGCAGCGAGGCGCACAGCACACCGAAGATGTTCCCGGCGGTTTCCAGCCGCACGGTCATGCTCCCGATTTCTGCCGCTTCTCCCAGTATCGGGCATCCGGGACACATAGTGTGGGGATCGGCCGTAATCACGACGTTTTTTTGTTTTAAGGCTTTTTGCACACAAAGCGGGTAATTGCCTTGCTGGAACTCTTCTATCAAAGCGGAAAAGTGGCCTCTATTATCAACAGCCGCCCAGGTCGCCGGTTTCAGCGCTTCATTCAGCAACACGATCCAGGTACTGCTGAAACTGTGGCTGGCCACGAGGCTGTTACAGACTCCCTGGATTAGTTTATCGCGGTCGGCTTCCCGCGTGATCAGCTGGTTCACGTTGCGGATGGAACGTAGCGTTATATTGAGGTGGTTAATCCTTTCCTCCGCCTGCTTGCGATCGTTGATATTATCGAACACGGCCACAAAATAGTCTTTTTCCGGGCTGTAGACAGACACGTGTAACCATATTCCCAGGGCATTTAAAAAGGACTCAAAGCTCTCTGGTATTCCGCTTGACGCTACCCTGCCGTAGACTCCGAAAAATTTAGGATCAGACTCACGTACACCCGGAAGCACTTCGGATACTTTTTTCCCGGTAACATTCTTCAAACCTGTCAGTTTTTCGAAAGAGTCATTGACACTCAGGTAAATGAAATCGTGTGGCTGGTCTCCATTATAAAGCATCTTGCAATAAGCAAACCCATTAAGCATGTTCTCGAACAGGGAACGATATAGCGCCTCGCTTTGCCGCAACGCCTCCTCCGCCTGCTTGCGTTCGGTGATATCCTGAAAGGTCCCTGTGATTTTTACTATTTTCCCGCCGCTGTAAATCGCTTTTCCCATTGTCCGTACCCAGATCTTATCTTCGCTGCCTCGCGGGATAAAAAGAGCTTCAAGGTTGTATGGTTCGCCAGTTTCCGCAACTCTCTTAATTGCTGCCTTTAAACTTGGTCTGGATTCGGGCGCATAGAAATTTATAGCTTCTTCCAGTGTCGGCTTATATCCCGGCTCGACTCCGTGGATCCGGCAAACTTCTTCCGACCAAGCACCGCTCTGGGTCAGAAGGTCAATCTCCCAGCCTCCGACTTTGGCCATTTCCCCGGTATCATTTAAAAGCTTGTTACTTTTCTGCAGTGCTTCCTCTGCCTGCTTGCGTTTAATAGCCAGTCCTGAGAAAGATATGTAAGTTTTCAATGCTTCGTCAGGCACTACCGGCTGATCTCCCCGCAAATATGCTACGCAGGTACCTATAATCTCCCCGGCATAACTAATGGCGAGGGCAACTATTTGCTGGCATTTTATAGCGTCCATGACTGAATCAGAGATGTCCCTGGGGAGTTCCCCGGATGAAAGTTCGTGCAGATCTTTTGGTCTTCTGATGCCCTGAGTGAGCATTTGCTCTATGTCATCGGTGCTAACAGGTATCCGCATCTTAAATATATCGGTCCCGAGCATGGAGAACACACTATCTCTTAATATTGAGTCGATGGATAATGACATGACTTTTAAGACGCGGGCCTCCTGATCGTAAGCGGAGAAAGAAGCAGCAATAGCCCCCGTAAGAAGGCGGAAGCTCTCGGCAATTTTTTCAAACAGGTCAGCAGTATCAATCGCCTCGTTAAACGTTATGGAAATATTATTGAGCCGCTTATAATAATCAGCCAACAGGCGGTTATTTTTTTCGCTCGTCGTTAAAGCTTCCTCCGCTTTTTTACGCTTGGTGATATCCCGGACGAGCGCCATGTCGGCTACTTCACCCTTGTATTTAAAGAGACTGGCGCTTATCTCAACATAAACCGATCTGCCTCCCTTGGCCAGCAAGGTCAGCTCATATCTTTCCGGCATATCTTCGCCGGCTATCCGTTTGCTGTATATCTCCGCCACTTTCTTTTTATCCTGCGGGGCGACGAAATCAAGGAAGGGTTTATAAGCTATCTCGTCCGCAGTATGACCGCCAAGTTCCAACATCTTGGAGTTGAAATAGGAAATCCGGCCATTCTGGACAAAAATAATGCCGTCGTTGCTGTGTTCAACAATGCTATGAAACTTCTCCTCGCTATCTTTAAGAGCCTCTTCTGCCCGCTTGCGCTCGGTGATATCGGTAAAGAAACCGATGCTACAATCTGCTCCGTCGATGATAGCTTTATCACCCTTGATATCCGCGTAGAATATCGTGCCATCCTTTTTCAGGCAGGGAAGAGATGATGCCAGTGTCTTTTCTCCTTTTGTTAAGGCAATAAATTCAGCCAATACATGTTCCAATGAGGTTTTAGGATGAATGTCACTTACATTCATTTTTATCAATTCTTCCGGGGTATAACCAAACATTTTACATATGGCGGGATTGGCATATTTGATATTTTTATTTTTAGAATCAGCAATAAATATACCTTCTGCTGCCGATTCAAATAGGGTTCTGTATCGTTCCTCTGAGTCTTTTAAAGCTTCCTCCGACCTTTTCCGCTTTGTGATGTCTCTGGTAATTCCCCGGTAGCCACCTGGCTTACCCGCTATATCGAAAAAGGGAACGCCGCTGATTTCCAGGATTTTAATGTGGCCAGTACCATCAAAGCTGCGTATCTCCATATTTATAAAGGGGGATAAGGATTCCGATAACGCAGAAAATGCTTTAATAGCCTGTTCTCTGTCTTCAGGCGGCAAAAGGTCGAATGGTGTTTTCCCCAGCATCTCTTCCGGTTTCAATCCCCAGAGTTTCTCCATTTGCGGGCTGCAATAGGTGTAAACGCCGTTGAGATTCATTTCCCAGATAAAGTCATTGGTAGTTTCTACCAGTGCCTGGAATTTTTTCTGGCTTTCCGATAATTTAAGCTCATTATTCTTACGTTCGGTGATGTCCTGTATAATGGCGCTAAATCCATAAATTTTGTCTTCATGTCTTAAAATGGTGGGTGCGGTGGAGAGGTAAATGATGTTCCCCTGCTTATCAATACCTCTGAATTCCAGATTTAACCTCTTCTGAGGCCTGGTGGAGGCTTCGGCGAAAATGGCTAACATCTGGTTTTTATCGTCGGGGTGGAGAAAAAATCCGAAGGGTTTACCGAGTATTTCCTGCCGGGAATAACCGACCATCTGGCAGATTGCATCATTAACAAAGGTAAATTTGCCAGTTGTGTCGATGATGGCTATGCCAACACTGGTTTCTTCAACTAGGTTCCTGTATCTGGTTTCACTTTTAATTAGCTCCTCTTCTATTTTCAGGGAGCTCAATACAGCAGTATCGCGTTTTTCTTCAGTAGCATCACGTTTATCCTCGGCAGCATCACGTTTATCCTCGGCAACATCACGTTTAACTTCCGCAGCCTCACGTTTATCTTCAGCAGCAGCATGTTTATCTTCAGCAGCAGCATTGCGTTCGACTTCAGCAATATCACGTTCATTCTCAGCAACATCACGTTCGTTTTCAGCAATATTACGTTCACCTTCAGCAATATGAATTTCGGTTCCGGCAGTTTCAGGGGTAAAGCCCCGCAAGCTGATAATTTGCGCTTCAGCTTCCGCCAACTTTTTTTCCAGTTCCTGATATGTAGGTTTTTTTGCTTTCATCGGGGCACCCCCGTTACGGATGATTAATTCATAAAAAAAATGGTGCTGTCTCTTGCTGTTTAGTGGTATTTCCCCACTCCAGCAATACCAGCACCACTCTAATCATCGCCAGCCTTCTACAAGAGCTTTGATGCGTCAGAAGTGTTATTCAAATGTCAAATAACCATTGGATAAAGTATAACTACAGAATCGGAAAATAGTCAAGTGTCAGATATTATTTCCTTTACGAGACAACCGACAATACTATTTCAGGTAATAGGCCCACTTTAGATCAAGGGGGGAGTTCTTAAAGCAGTGATGAACGTAGAAGTAAAATCTTGATTACTCGAAGAGATCCATGATGTGCAGGACTTTTTGGGGCATGGCGTTCCGCACGGTGCTATCGATGAGCTGTATCTGGCAGCCCGGGCAATCGGTGACCACCACTTCCGCCCCGGTTGACTTAATGTCGGCGGCTTTCTTATCGCCGATTTTACGCGAAAGATCATAAAAATAGACGCTGAAAGTCCCCGCCATGCCGCAGCAGCGGTCAGCGTTGGGCATTTCCACGTATTTCATATCCGGCAGCGATTTAAGAATCTGCCGCGGCTGCTCCCGGACGCCCAGGTAGCGGCCCAGGTGGCAGGGTTCATGGAACGTTACCGTCTTACCCCGGAACTCCGGGAGGACGCGGTAGGCGGAAGGAGGCAGCTTTAAGATATCCACCAGGAACTCGGTAATATCCTTTATTTTGGAAGCATGTTGCTCATACGCCTCTTTTCTGGCCGGCGTATCCGCCAGAAACTTCACATAATCCTTCATCGCCGAGGCGCAGGTGGCGCAATCGGTAATGACATAATCGAGGTCTTTAAAGGCATTAACGTTGGCGTCCGCCATCTTCCGCCCCGTCTTAAAATCTCCCGCCCCTAAAAATACCGGCGCCCCGCAGCACCCCTGCCCCCGCGGCACGATGACTGCCACGCCGTTCTTATTCAGGAAATTGATGATTTTCCTGCCCGTTTCCGGAAAAACGAAATCCGTCATGCAGCCGGTAAAATAGCCGACCGTGTATTTGACCGTGACACCGGCGGGCGGGGGATTGACCTCCGGCATGGACTGCCGCAGGAACCTGGGCGCTATCTGGGGGATATGGCGTCCCTTACCCAATGCCGATAAAAACATGGATAAATGGCGGATACTGCCCTCCGTTTTAGGGAGAAAAACGCCCTGGAACCAGGACGCGAACCGCAGCGTGTACCCGAAGAGCCGCCGCCGCGGCAGCAGCCAGCGGTAGATGAAATTATAGGGGAAGGGGATGCCCCGCTGCCGCACCTTGTCCGCCCGGGCGGCGGTAATAAGCTCCGGTACGTGCGTGCCCGCCGGGCAGTTCTGCTCGCAGGTCATACAGAGGGTGCAGCGGTTAAGCATCTCCGCCGCCGTATCGCTGGTTTTAGCGCCATCATTAAGCAGCGACCTGACCAGCATGATTTTACCCCGGGCTACGGCGGACTCCACTTTTTCCTCGCGGTAGACGGGGCAGGCGGACATGCAGAAGCCGCACTTGGTGCATTTATCGAGGTCGTCTTTGAACTTTGATAGTTCCGGATAGTCAGTTTTCTTAGACATATTTCCCTATTAGGTGATGCTTTGTGATTGATGCCTGCCTCATCCTGCCCTCCCCAAACTTCAGGTTGGAGTTTGCCCTTTTTTCACTTGTTTGGAGAGGGAGAGTTTCTTTTTAGAGGGGCTACGCCCCTCTATGACTCCCCGTATTTATCCTCGCCTCCCCCAGTTTTAGCTTTTTAAGTTGTGGTTTTGAGATTTGAGTTTTGAGATTCCCATCTACCCCTCTTCCCAAATCTTCCCGGGATTTAGGATGTGCCTGGGGTCGAGGACGTCTTTTATCTTTTTCATCATTTCTATGGCCAGCGGGTCCATCGCCTTTTTGAGGAAGCGCTGCTTTTCCAGACCGATGCCGTGTTCGCCGGAAAGGACGCCCCCCAGCTTTAAGGCGATTTCGATGATTTCATCCACGCACTCGAGTGCGCGATGGTAATGCTCTTTATTACGGCTGTCCGTGAGCACTGCCGGGTGGAAGTTGCCGTCTCCCACATGCCCGGCGAAGCTGATGGGCACGTCATGGCGTTTGGCGCTTTCCTGTCCCAGACGGATGAACTCCGCGATTTTATCGCGCGGCACGCACACGTCCTCGTTGACGAGTGTATGGC
>JBEKAC010000023.1:0-35802 GCA_050018395.1 Dehalococcoidales bacterium | reverse complement strand
AATCGTAAGTCTTGTTCTCCATATCCATGCCTGTTTTTACGGCATCCAGCTCCTCGGTCATGGGTTTGAGGTTCGTATCCATGGCCTCCAGTGCTTTGGAAAATACCGTTCTCAAGTCTTTCCCGCCGTCGCCGGTGAAAGTGATATCCGGCCAGCCCTGTTTTTTCTTGAGGGTCTCGTAAATATTTAAGAATACTTTACGGTGGATGTCCTCTTCCGCCGCCAGCTTTTTCAGCAGCTCCCGTCCCACCGGATTTTTACTGTTCTTGCTGGACTTTTGATAGAACTCTTTGCCGTCAATCTCCATCTGTAAGGCGGTCTTCAACCCCTCCAGCGTTGCTTCCTGTTCTTTTGACATATATTTACCTCCTTTATAGCCCGCTTAAAATACTATCTGAGCTATTTTAACGGGAGAATTAGCTATAGGTATGTGATAAAAGTTGCACCGGCAAAATAAAAAAACCGGACAATAGCAGTATATCATATTACGCATTTTAAACGCTTGAGAAAAAGGGGGAAAAGAAATACGTACTTATTGAAGGTTCTTTTTTATTTCTTCAAACTGTTCGCGGGTGATTTCACCTCTGGCGTAACGTCCTTTAGCGATATCCAGTGGAGTCTGGTTTTCATCGGAAATATGATGTCGCGTCAACCTGTTAACGCCCCAGATAATCAGCGCTACAACACCTGCCCAGAATAAAACCATCATTATCCACCCTAAAATCATCCAGCCTCTACCTATATCATGCATGTACCACCACATTTTGGCCTCCTTAAAAAACCCTTCATTTTAATAATGGTCGTGTCTCTTTGAAAAGCCTGTGAGGAATATCACATACAACTTCACACCCGGTTTTTTATACTTTTACCGAAGGAAAGATGAGGAGGCAGAGATGAAAATGATCCGTTATTTAGCTTTAGTTATCATCGTGCTCGGTATAGCCGGGATCGTTATCGGCGGGGTATTCGTAGGCGAGGGGATGGCCAAGAACAACCTGATCGTCAACCGGATGAACGTGGAAAAGGTAACACTGACCATTACCAACGCCGATAATACAACGCAGACCATACGTGTAAATAATATGTCCGACGCCCAAAAAGCGGCGGATAAAATAGCCACGGACCGGCGTCAAATCGCACCCACTTACCAGGACCTGCTGGCTATGTCCAACGGTCGCTTCGACCCTACCAACCCCCAAGAAATTTCTTACGCCCAGGCGATGAACCTGGAAAACTATCTTTATACGGCGGTAACCGCCTTCGGGCTAATCCAGGTGACCATGGCCGCCGGCGGCTTTATGATCATCACCGGGCTGGCGGTGGGCGGGGTGGGATTCGTGCTTTACCGCGTCAGCCGGACCAAAGAGGCATAATCGCCCGCTCCCTGGTGTGATATACTGAAAAAAAGCGAAATAGCGGGCAATCTACTTTGCCGGCAGCGAAAGGAGCCCAGCCAGTGTCCAGGAAAGTGAGCCTTAACGTTAATAATGTACCCATCAAACTGGACTATTTTGTCGAAGGATATGTCTTCCATCTGACCAGCGGCATCATCGCCAGCTTAAAAGATACCGGCCCGATCAAGAAACTGGCACTTGAAATTGACAAAGACGGGCAGGTGAAAATCGAGCTTAACGGCGCCGCGGTGCCATGCAACGAGTTCGTCAACAAGATTATCAAAAGCACCTACGCGGGGATGTCCGCCACGCTTAAGGGTGTCACCAGTGAGATAAAAACGCTGGACCTGAAAATCACCGCCTAGATTGACGTTTCACAGAGCTTGACATCGCCCCAGGCGCCAATGCTGCTGCCCATGATGATTACGATACCTTTCAGGCCGGGGATGCGACGTCCCAACTCGATGGCGCTATTGATATCCTCCGGTTGCTTTACCCGGTTGCAGACAGCCGTGGCGGCGGCATCGGCCAGGGCGGCCGAATCCGCGGTAATCACGACGGCATCGGCTTTACCGAAGCTCAAAGAATGCCCCACCGTCCCCGATGAAGTGCAGACCCCCAGGGGCGTATCTTTCGGGTTGATTTCCAGCCCGACTTTGCCCGTCAGCGGCGAGTCCCCGGCATAGATGCCAACGATTCTTTTGCTGGCTATTTTCAGAAAAATATCCCCGCCATTCTCGACTATCACTTCCGGTGTGAATTCCAGTAGCTCCTGCCCCACCTTTTCCGCCACCGCCCCGGCGACAGCGGCCATCGGGCCGACATTGGCCATGCGCCCGGCCTCCAGCATGTCCAGGATGATACGGGGAGCGCTGGCCGGGGTGGGGAGGGGCTCTAAAGACATGAGAAATTCCGGCTCCTTTTGGATATATTCTTCCAGCTGGCGCCGGTATTTCAGGACTATTCTACGGGCTTTTCTTTGCAGGTTGGAAGCGGCACGGATATAAAGGTCCGTCTCTTTGACGGTTACGGTAAATGCCGTCAGGTCTTTGCTTTCAATCCAGTGACGGTAGTTACGCGGCTGGTAAGTATCTGATTTCATGGTTCATTGGGTGGCTCAATTAACATTCTTAAACCATCGGGATTAAATATATTGATTTCTGTACCGTTGATAATCTGTTTAATTATATATTTAGTAGGCACTCCAATAGCTTTACATTTACTATTTTGACATTCCATGTAACTCATTGAACGATACAATGCGAAAGATTATTTTTTACATAAAGGACAGTCAAAAACTTCAATAAGCTTCCTTTCAAGTCGTTGCTCTCTTCTTATGTCATCAAAATCCATCGGTTTATCACCATTATTCATTTTATTCTCCCTAGCTAGAAATGCACTTCCATCGCGTGGGGAGGACAGGCGGGGATGCATAAGCCGCAGGCGATGCACTTTTCGTTATCAAAGATAATCAACCGCGTCTTGGGGTCGAGCCGGAAAGCGCCGGAAGGGCAGATGGTAACGCAGGCACCGCAATGAGTACATCTTTCCTCGTTGCGGGTCACGTCCTGGCCAAGCGACTGGATTTTGACCCCGGCTTTCAGCAAAAACTCGATGCCTTTATCGTATTCGGCCTGGTTGCCCTTAAGCTCCAGCACCATCACGCCTTCCTGCTCGGGGGTGATGGAGGCTTTCAGGATATTAAACTCAAGGTCATAGTCCTTGACCAGCCGGTAAATTATCGGGCGGTCCACCATACGCTTGGGAAAACGCAAAACGATCCTTTTTGAAACAGCCATGATTTTATACCTCTTGCTCGTTTTCGATGGGGCGCTCCTGAAGCGATTTGAAGGCCATTCCGGACTCCGCACCGGGCAGCGGCGCCACGGACGCGGTAAGGAGAAACTTGCCGGCCCGTATCCACTCTTTCAGAATAGTCGCGATTTCCACCGCCTTGGGGTAGCTGGAGCGCGAGGCGGTGGGCACGTCTTTGCCTTTTATCTTGACCCTGCCGCTCTTGAGTTCGGCATAGGTCACCTCGGCGACGATATCCGGCTTGCGCTGCGGGTAGGCATCGGCATAATCGATAACCTGCGCGTAAATATCCGCGTCCGTCACGGTAGTGTACTGCAAAATCTCCTCATTCAGTATCGG
Source organism: Dehalococcoidales bacterium (assembly GCA_050018395.1). GTDB lineage: Bacteria > Chloroflexota > Dehalococcoidia > Dehalococcoidales > RBG-16-60-22 > RBG-13-51-18. The sequence continues at coordinate 32,254 of JBEKAC010000023.1, read as the reverse complement.
AATCGGCACGCCGACGCCGACCGTCAGGCTGCAGCCGTAGCCGAGAACGGACGCGCCCACCAGCCACCTGGGGCTCATCTGCTTGAGGTCGCCGATGACGGCCAGCGTGCCGGCGCCGCTTTTGGGGACGCCTTTTTCCGTGCGGGGTACACCGGGGTTATGCTGAGTACCCTGCCAGGCCACGTAGCCGGTACCTCCGCCCAGGAATATCCTGGTGCCGATGCCGATGGTCTTGTAATACGGGTCGTTAAACAGCGGCGAAAGTTGCCCCGCCGAGCTGTAGTTAATATTCCCCATCTTCGGCTTGAGCACACCCATATAGGTATAAATCGTCTTATCGGAAAGGTTTACGGCCACATTATAGTTCTGGTAGGCGTTGCGGACATTGAACAGCACTGCTTCGTTCATGTCTTGGATATTAATCAGCGTTTCCAGGTGCTTTCGCGGATAGCAGTCCGTGCCGTAAGCGGTGGCTACCAGGCGTACGTCCCGGCCGGCCACCAGGTCCTCGATAACGTGCCCACCGCCGTAGTTGAACTCGCCGGGATGCACACGGTTGCGCGGGTCATCATCGGGCAGGGCGTTCGCGCCCAGGAAAAGGTCGGCCGCTGCCAGTCCGGTATAAGCCGGGACATCGTTAAGGTAGGCCCGGCCGCCGCCCAGCTTGATGCGCGGCTTGGCGTGGCCTACGTTGAAATATGCCCCGGAGGAGCACATTATTCCGAACGTGCCGGTAGTAACGACGTCCACTTCCTGCGCCGTTCTTTTGATGCCTTTTTCCCGTGTAATATCGATGATTTCCTCGGCGGTAAAAACGACGGCCCGGCCCGCTTTTATCTTTTCGTTAATTTCGTCAATTGTCTTGGCCACTTTATCCCACCTTCGTACCCGGCTTTATTAGCTTGGGACAGGTTAACATTTTAACAGACTCAAAGCACGAATACAACCTCGTCTTCCTGTTGAAGCGCCCTCGCGTATAAGCTATAATCAAAAATGAACCCCCTTTTTACAGGAGTATTAACTTTGTTCAGAACTCATGCTTGCGGTTCACTGCGTAAAGAAAACATCGGCGCTACCGTTTCCCTGGCTGGCTGGGTCAACCGCCGCCGCGACCATGGCGGGCTGGTCTTTATCGATTTACGGGACCGGGAAGGCATCGTCCAGACGGTTTTTAATCCGGCCATCTCGCCCAAAGCATTAAAGATCGCTGAGCAACTGCGCAGCGAATATGTCATTACGCTGACCGGCAATGTTTCTTTGCGTCCCGAAGGCACGGAAAACCCGAAGCTGCCCACCGGCGATGTGGAAGTCATCGTTAAAGAAGTTGAAATTCTAAATACTTCCAATACACCTCCCTTTTATATCAATGAAGAGGTCGAGGTGGATGAGAACGTCCGCCTCAAGTACCGCTACCTGGACCTGCGCCGTCCCCGCATGAAGCAAAACCTGATACTGCGGCACCATGTCACCCGCTTTATGCACGATTTTCTTGACGCCCGTGGTTTTATCGAAGTGGAAACGCCCACCTTTATTAAGAGTACCCCTGGCGGCGCACGTGATTACCTGGTGCCCAGCCGGGTGCACCCGGGCTGCTTTTACGCTTTGCCCCAATCCCCCCAGCAGCTGAAGCAGTTGCTCATGGTTGGTGGACTGGAGAAATACTACCAGCTGGCGCGCTGTTACCGCGATGAAGACCTCCGCGCCGACCGCCAGCCGGAACATACTCAGCTTGACGTGGAGATGAGCTTTGTAACCCAGGAAGACGTGTTACAGCTTATCGAGGAGCTTTTTACGTCGCTGACACGGGCCATCAGACCGGATTTAAAAATGGTGAAACCGTTTCCCCGCCTGACTTACGCTGACGCGATGCTGCGTTATGCCTCGGACAAGCCGGATTTACGCTATGGCCTGGAAATCGCGGATATTTCCGATATTGCCGTAAAAACCGATTTCAGCGTGTTTAAAACCGCCGTTGCCAAAGGCGGCGTCGTCAGAGTGCTGGCTGCACCTGGCTGCGGCGAATACACCCGCCGCCAGCTTGATGAGCTTAACCAGTTAGCCGTCAGCGCCGGCGCTAAGGGACTGCTTACGGTTTCTCTCGGTGCCACGGGCGGTAATTTAAACAGCCTGACGCCGGAAATGGTGAAATCCGTGGCCGCTAAATTTATGTCTTTAGAACAGGTCAAAGAGATGGCCGCGCGCTGCCAGGCCAACCCGGGCGACCTGTTGCTTATTGTAGCGGGAGAGCCGGACAAGATTTACCCCGCGCTGGATGCCCTGCGCCGTGAGACGGCAAAGCGTTTGAAACTGGCTGACCCCGGTGTTTTACATTATGCCTTTATCGTCGATTTTCCGCTCATCTTCCTGAACCAGGAAACGGGCAAGTGGGAAGCGTTTAATAACCCGTTTACCTACCCCAATGACGAGGATATTCCGCTGCTGGATACCGCGCCGGAAAAAGTGCGCGGCAAGAACTACGACCTGTTTTGCAACGGCTGGGAACTGGCCAGCGGCAGCATCCGGATTCACCGCACGGACCTGCAAAGAAAAGTCTTAAGGGTTCTCGGCTTCGATGACGCCAGGATGAACAGCTATTTCGGCCATATGCTGGAAGCCTTCGATTTCGGCGCGCCGCCCCACGGCGGTTTCGCCCCCGGCATCGACCGCACGGTTATGGTGCTGGCCGGAGAAAATAATATTCGTGAGGTCATGGCTTTCCCCAAGAACCAGAGCGCCATGGATATGACGCTGGGAGCGCCTACGCCGGTCACGGAAGAGCAGCTTAAAGAGTTACATATTCGTATACGGGAAGAGTAGCTAGTTTGGAGGCAAGTTGAAAGTCACTAAGGAAAAGGTTGAAAACAGCCAGGCCTATCTCACCATCGAGATGGAGCCGGCCGACATGGAAGAAGGCATGGTGCACGCCTACCAGCATCTGGTGCAAAGGGCCAACATCCCCGGTTTCCGCAAGGGGAAAGCCCCCCGGGCGGTCGTGGAACGCACCCTGGGCAAGGGCAGGATGCTGGAAGAAGCCATCGACCATTTGATACCGGAAGCCTATCAGAAGGCGCTTAAGGAACAGGAAATCGAGCCTTACGCCCAGCCGGAAGTCGAGATAACCAAGGCCGAGCCGCTGGTATTTAAAGCGGTCGTGCCCTTAACGCCCACGGTCACTCTGGGCGATTATAAAAGCATCAGGATGCAGCCGGAAGTATCTGAAATAAAGGAAGAAAACATCAATTCGGTGCTGGAAGAGCTGCGCCACCAGCACGCCACCTGGGAACCCGTCGACCGGCCGCTGGCTTACGACGATATGGCGGTCATCGATATCAACGCCAACGCGGAAGAAAAGCCTTTCGTGCAGAAAGTAGGCTCGCAGTACCAGGTTACCAAAGACTCCATCACACCGGCGCCGGGCTTCGCCGACGCAATCGTCGGCTTGAAAAAGGGCGAGGCGAAAGAATTCGACCTTACCTTCCCGGCGGATTATCCCAGCAGCCAGTTCGCCGGCAAGCAGGCGCACTTCAAGGTCAAACTTCACGAGGTCAAAGTGGAAAAACTGCCGGAACTTAACGATGACCTGGCGCTGCAGATTTCTACGGAGTTCAAGAACTTAGCCGCCCTGCGCGAGGAAGTGGTCAAAAGCCTCAAGCTGCGGGCGGAAGAACGCGCCCGCATGGACCTGGAAGAAAAGGTCATCAACACCGCCGTGGAGCAATCAAAAATAGAGTACCCGCCGGTCATTATCGACCTGGAGATAGAGCGTATCATCAATGACCAGGCGCGGCAGCTGCAGCTGACGGGGCGCGGCATGGACGAATATCTGCAGAGCATTAATAAAACGCCCCAGCAGCTCCAGGAAGAGTTGCGCCCGATCGCGCAAAAGAACATTACCGCCTCGCTGGTCTTGAGCAAGATTGCCAAGGAAGAAAATATCGAGGTCACGGAAGACGAGGTGAAAAACGGCGTTAGCAACATGGTCCGTGGCATCAGCGAAGATAAAAAAGCGGAAATGGTGAAACTGCTCGATACGCCGCAGAACCGCCAATCGATAACCCAGTCGCTCAAGACACGCAAGGTCATCGAGCGGCTGACCGATATCGCTAAGAATACCGGAGAATCCGGTAAGGAGAAAAAGGAGGAGGAAAAATGATTATCGATCCCAAAGACGTCATGCCCTATGTCGTGGAAAGCGGCCCGAGAGGCGAGCGGGTCTCGGATATCTATTCCATGTTATTAAAAGAGCGTATCATCATGCTCTTCACGGAAATCACAGACCCCATCGCCAACGTCTTGATCGCCCAGCTTTTATACCTGGAGCGGGAAGACCCTAGCCGGGACATCAGTATGTATATCCAGAGCCCGGGCGGCAGTGTCAGCGCCGGTCTGGCCATCTATGACACGATGCAACTTATCCGAGCACCGGTATCCACCATCTGCGTCGGTATGGCGGCCAGTATGGCGACGGTGCTGCTCTGCGCCGGCGCTAAAGGCAAGCGCTACGCTTTGCCCCACTCCACCATCCATATGCATCAGGCACTCGGCGGAGTCCGGGGGCAAGCGGCCGACATGGTGATTGCCGCCAAGGAAATTGTGCGGAACAATGATATTCTTAAGGAAATTCTCACCAAACATACCGGCCAACCGATGGAAAAAATCACCCATGATACCGACCGTGATTTCTATCTAAATGCCGACCAGGCCAAAGAATACGGCCTGATCGATGAAGTGCTGCGCAAAGCCGCAGAAGAAGAAAAGACGGAAAAGAAGAAGAAATAACACGGGTTGTCATTGCGAGGGCGAAGCCCGCGGCAATCCCTGATTCAGGTTAAGGCGATGATTGAGATTGCCACGCTGCGCTCGCAATGACGCTTTAAAGTTTGCCTTTAACGGCAGCATCGACCTCTTTAGTGAGGTCGTAGCCTTTGACCAGATGACCGGCAGCGTCAACCACCTGCCGGTCTTTGGTTATCTTGAGCTTGCCCTGGCTGAAAACCTTGAGCGTGGATACGACCAGCGGCAGTTCCCGGACGGCGCCGTGGGCGCGGAGGGTTTTAAAGAGCATGTTTTCTACGCCCTGCCCGGCTTTAATCCCTTCAATCGTTTTACCTTTTATCTCTTCCCAGTATTTATCAAAGGCTTTACCGCGGATAGGGAAGGTACAATAAGTGGCGGTTGGCCCCATGTCCAGTTCCGGGATCGCCACGTGCATCTTTATGCCGTGTGTCGTCGCTTTGGTCTCGATGAGTTTCCAGATAACCTGTTGCCAGGTGCCGGCGAAGCCGCCGGGGGCGGCCGGGTGGAGATTAATGATATCGTATTTATCGCACATGACCGGCGTGGTAATCAGCATGAAACCGGCCAGCAGGCACAGGTCGGGGTGGAACTTTTTCAGTAATTTGATGACTTCATTATCATAATCGATACGCCAGGAAGGAAGCGGGGCATTCGGGTCCGGGTTAGGCATGCTGCGTTGGGCGCGGTATTTCTGGTAAGAATAGCTGACCAGCGGGATGCCGTAACCCTTGACCATATCCAGGTACTGGTCGGTGTGCTCGGTCTCGCCGCGCTCGCGGCTGCAAAAGACAAACTCGATTTCCGCGTCCAGTTCGCGGGACTTAATCGCGGCCTGCGTTGTCTGCAGCATGGCTTTAGAACCCGGCCCGCGCCCGGTGGAAAACCAGCCGATTTTATAGCTTGCGCTCATGTTCACCCCGCTTACGCAACAATCTTTTCACTTTAGCCCAGCTGCTGAAGAGATGTACGTACACTCCGGAACGTTCGCCGTAAATCTTACCCTGCTTGAGCGCCTCGATGAAATCCTCCTTACCGTTGAAATCCGGCATCTCGATGTAGGCGTTGCCGATTTCCTTGATGGTGTGGGCATCGCTGCCGGCGCCGCCGGGTATGTTATGTTTTTCGGCATAGGCCTTCGCTTTATTGGCACTGGCCGGGAAAGGGCTGCGCGAGTTCATGATTTCCATCAGGTCGATATCGTCCACGATTTCGTCGATGAACTTGTCTTTGAGCGCCGAACCGCGAATCGTTTCAAAAGGATGCTGGACATTCACCAGGCCCCCCTGTTCCCGGATACGCTGGACGGCTTCCCGCGGCGTGATGCCGGAGGGGATGGTTTCTTTAATGAACATGCCCATGATTTCACCTTCGGTGGTGAGGATTTCTTCCGCGACGATGACCTTGAACGGGGCTATTTTTTGCAGTTCCAGCCCGCCTTCGGCCGTACCGTGGTCGGCGATGGCGACGCAATTGATGCCTCGCTCATGGCAGCGGGCGATAATCTTATCCAGCGGCGACTGGCAGTCCATGGAGTACTTGGTATGGATGTGCAAATCTGCTTTCAGCAAGGTACTTCTCCAATCTTTATCTGTAAAACGTCTTTCAGAAATTTGCTTTCCTGGCTTTGGTCAGCGGCCGGACCTTGCCCTTTTCCATGACCACCGTATCTTCAATGCGCACGCCGCCCCATCCGATAAGATAAATCCCCGGTTCCACTGTGAAAACCATGCCGTCAGTCAGCGGTTCCTCCGCATTGGGACTGAGATAGGGCAGTTCATGTTCCGCAAGGCCGACGCCGTGCCCCAGTGAATGCCCGAAAGCGTCCCCGAAGCCCGCCGCTTTAATAATATCCCTGGCGATGGCGTCGGCAGCTTTGCCGGTCATGCCCGCACGGATTTGGGCCATCGCGGTGGACTGGGCTTCCAGGACGGTATTATAGACTTGCTTCAGCCTGGTGTCCGCTTTGCCGAGGCAAATGGTACGGGTAAGGTCGCTGGCATAGCCGGAGACTCTCCCGCCCATATCGATGACTACCGTTTCTCCTTCTCCGATAACGCGGTCGGAGGGCTTGGCGTGCGGCAGAGCGGCATTCGGCCCGGAGCCGACGATGATATCGAACGGCAGGGACTGGCTGCCGCTTTCGCGGAGGGCTTTTTCCAGCTCCCAGGCCAGCTGTTTTTCCGTGATGCCGACCTTAATGTTTTGTTCGACGGATTCGAAAGCAGCGTCGGTGATGACCGACGCCTGCCGGATAAGCTCGATTTCCTCCGGCTCCTTAATCGCTCTCAAATTTTCCACCAAGCTATTCAGCGCCACCAGCTTGGCGGCAACCTGCTTTTTCTTCAGCGCGTCCCGCAGGCGGCTGTGAAAGTCATAGGTCACATCTCCGCCCTCGAACCCCAGATTTTTTATCCCGATATCATTTACGAGACCCGGGAACCAGTCATTCAAGCTGCCGCTGATACGCAGGACTTCAAAGTCCGGCGCTTCTTTAACCGCTTGCTCTACGTAACGGAAGTCCGTGGCGAGGACAGCTTTCTGTTGGGTGATGATCAAATAGCCGGCGGTGCCGTGAAAACCGGAAAGGTAGCGCCGGTTCTCCGCCTGCGTGATAAATACCGCGTCGATTCCTTTGGCTGCCAGGCTTTCGCGCAGTCGCTTTACTCTTTTATTCACGGTCGCCCTTTTCTCCCGTGGCCATCGGGTGAGCGGCAAGGTAAATCTTACGCGCCCGGCTCTGTGTCACGTGGGTATAGATCTGTGTCGAGGAAAGGTCGGCATGGCCCAGGAGCTCCTGCACTACTTTAAGGTCCGCGCCGCCATCCAGCAGGTGCGTAGCGAAAGTGTGGCGCAGGACATGAGGATGGACGCTTTTATTGATGCTCCGCGCGTATTTCGTTAATATTTTCTGGACTCGCCGGGCTAAAATGCGACCGCCGTAGCGGTTGACGAACAGGGCGTTGTTCTTTTTTCCCGCCAGGAGCTGCCGCCTGCCATCACGGATATACATATCCAGCGCCCGGGCCGCCGGCCCACCGATGAGCACCAGGCGCTCTTTGGCCCCTTTGCCCCACACCCGGATTTCGTTGGTGTCTAGGTCAATGTGTTCTAGGTTCATGCTGACCAGCTCGCTGACACGCATACCGGAGGCATAGAGCAGCTCCAGCAGGGCGCGGTCCCGCTGTCCCTGGGGCGTAGCGATGTCCGGCGCTTCCACCAGGCGTCTGGCTTCCTCCACAGTGAGGAAAGCGGGCAAACGCTTGTCCAGCTTGGGCGAAACGGTGGTGGCCGCCGGGCTGGCGGAGATCAGCTCTTCCCGCATCAGATAGCGGTAGAAAGATCTGATGGCGGATAGCTTGCGGGCGATAGAGCTCTTGGCGAATTTCTGTTCCATGAGTCGCGCCAGATAGCTCCGCAGGGTCTGCTTATTGACGTCTTTCAGCGTCGTGATGCCCTGCTGATGCACAAAGTCGAAGAATTCCAGCAGGTCCTTGGTATAGTTACGCACCGTATATGGGGAAACGTTCCTTTCCGCTTCCAGGTAGGCGACGTAACGGTTATATACTTCCTGCATGATAGTTCACACCCTCTCCCTCGATGGGAGAGGGAAGGGCGAGGGTGTCCCCCTCACCTTAGTCCTCTCCCACAAGGGGAGAGGAAATCATTTTGCTTCCCCCTAATTCTCCACTGCCGAAGGAACAGAGGAATTCCCTTTTTCTTCCGGAGCTTTGCCTTTATAATCGCATTTGATGCACCAGGCCTGTTTGCCATGTAGCGTCAGCAGGCTATTACACTGGGGGCAGGGCTGGGGCAACGGCTTAAAGTTGGTGATGAATTTGCAGTCCGGGTAGCCGGAACAGCCGTAAAAAGTGCGCTTTTTCTTATTGACGCGTTGGATAAGGTCTTTGCCGCATTCCGGGCATTTTGCTCCCACCTTTATCTGGAAAGACTGGGTGTACTTGCAGTCCGGGTAGCCGCTGCAGGCAATGAATTTACCAAAGCGTCCGGTCTTAACGAGCAGGGGCTTGCCGCACCGGGGGCACATATCGCCGGTGGGTTCGTCCGGCAACTTTACTTTCTCGGCGGTCAGGACGGCTTTTTTCAGGTCTTTATCGAAAGGGGTATAGAAATCCTGAATCACCGCCGGCCATTTGCGTTCGTTGCTGGCGATGTCATCCAGCTCGTTTTCCATGTCCGCGGTGAACTTTTCGTTAATGATATCCGGGAAATGCTGCACGAGCAGGTCGTTGGTTGCGAAGCCCAAATCGGTGGGCTGGAACACCCCTTTGACCTTGGTGACGTAGTCGCGCTCCTGGATGGTGGAAAGCGTCGGCGCGTAGGTGCTCGGCCGCCCGATGCCGTACTGCTCCAGCGTCTTGACCAGCGTCGCTTCCGTGTAGCGGGGCGGCGGCTGGGTAAAGCGCTGCTCCGGGAAAATACCCAGCAGATTAAGGTCGTCGCCTTTTTCCAGCTTCGGCAGCGTGGCTTTGCCTTCTTCCTCGTCTTCGTCTTTGCCTTCGCTGTAGAGGGTAATAAATCCGGGGAAAGTATTGACCGACGCCGCCGTCCGCAGGAGGTAATTCCGGTGGTCTTTAGCCTCGATGTCCACGGTGGTGTTATCGAAAAGCGCCGCCGCCATCTGGCTAGCGACCATGCGCTTCCAGATGAGCTCGTAGAGGCGGGACTGCGGCGGGCTCAAATACTTTTTAATCGACGCCGGCTCACGGTGGGTTTTGGTCGGGCGGATAGCTTCGTGGGCTTCCTGGGCGCCCTTGGTACGCGTGGCATAAACACGGGGCTTGGGGGGTAAATACTTGGCGCCATAGGTCTCTTGAATATACTTGACCGTCTCCGCGACGGCGGACTGCGCTACATGCGTCGAGTCCGTACGCATATAGGTTATCAGACCCACGTTCCCTTCCTCCCCGACTGACAAGCCCTCGTAAAGCTGCTGGGCGACCGCCATCGTCTGCTTGGCGGAGAAGCGCAGTTTGCGCCAGGCTTCCTGCTGCAGGGTGCTGGTAGTGAAGGGCGGTGCCGGCTGCCGCGTCACTTTTTTGGTGATGACCTTGAGCACGTCATAGGCCGCTTTTTCCAGGGCTTTTTTAATGTCGTTGGCCTCTTGTTCGGTGTGGACATCCAGTTTTTTCGCATCGATTAATCCTACAAGAGTCGCGCGGAAAGTCGGCTTTTCTTTTTGCTTGGATAGTTCAACCTCAATGACCCAGTACTCTACCGGTTTGAACGCCTGTATTTCCCGTTCCCGGTCAACGACTATTTTCACGGCGACCGATTGCACGCGCCCTGCGGAAAGGCGTTTACGTATCTTTTTCCACAGCAGCGGGCTGATATTATAGCCGACGAGCCGGTCCAGAATGCGACGCGCCTGCTGGGCGTCCACCAGCGGCATATCTATCTGGCGCGGGTTCTTGAACGCTTCCTTGACGGCTTCTTCCGTGATTTCACGGAAGACCACGCGCTGAAAAGGCTTTTTATTAATGCCGGTCACCTCCGCCAGGTGCCAGGCAATCGCCTCGCCCTCACGGTCAGGGTCGGTCGCCAGATAAATCGTCGATGCTGTTTTGGCCGCCTGCTTCAGCTCATTGACCAGCTTGGTCTTGGCTTTGGGCACAACGTATTTCGGCTGAAAGCCGTTTTCGATATCGACGCCCATCTGGCCGCGCGGCAGGTCCCGGACATGCCCCAGTGAAGCCTTTATGCTATAGCCCTTCCCCAGGATTTTACCCAGTGTTTTGGTCTTGGCCGGTGATTCCACGATAACAAGTTTGTTCGTCATATTTTTTTAATCTACTCTCACTCTATATTCCTGCCGCATCTCGCGCGACAGCACGTAATTCATGGTGCCTACCTGTTTGACGAGACCTTTAAGCTCCATCATCGCCAGGGTGCTGCTGACCGTGGCAATCGGCAAGCCGCTGCGCTGGCAGACCTCGTCGATGTGCGATGGTTCCGCCCGGAGGTGACTGATGAGCAGGGACTCGGTCTCCGTTTCCGGTAAAAGTTCTCTCATTTCCATCTGCCGGGCGACAGCGTTCAAGTTCAGCTCCTCCAGGATGTCGGTGTACGCCCGCACGAGTTTGGCTTCGCCCGACTGGATCAAATGGTTGGTGCCGGTGCTGGCCGGAGAAAGGATACTGCCCGGCACGGCAAAGACCTCGCGGTCCTGTTCCAGCGCGTCACGGGCGGTAATTATAGCCCCGCTGTCCTCCCCCGCCTCGGTAACCAGCACCCCGAGGCTCAAACCGCTTAAAATCCGGTTACGCCGTGGGAAGTTTTCGGCGCGGGGCTTGGCTCCCAATGGGTATTCGCTCAACAGGGCGCCGTGCTCCATGATTTCCCGCGCTAGTTTTTCGTTCTCCGCGGGGTAAACGATATCCAGCCCGCTGGCGAAGACTGCCACCGTTCTGCCGCCGGCTGCCAGGGCGCTGCGGTGAGCAACGGTATCGATGCCTCTGGCCAGGCCGCTGACGATGGTAATCTTGCTGCGGGCAAGGTCGGTAACGATTTCTTCGGTGACCTGCTTACCGTAAACGGTCGCCCGCCGTGTGCCGACGACTGCCAGGCACCAATCGTCCTCCGGCAGCATGGAACCCTTGATATAAAGTACCGGGGGATAATCGTATATTTCTTTGAGCCGTTTGGGATATTCTGCATCGTTACAGGTCATCACCTGGATGCGGGCATGCTCCAGTTTGACCATTTCATCATCAGGGGAAATTTTATCACGCCACTGGGCGATGGCGCGGAGGGCGGGGCTATCGAGCCCGGCACGTTTCATTTCACCGGGAGATGCCTGCCAGGCCGGCTCGAGGCCGCCGAAATAGCTTTCCAGTTGGCCCAGCCGTACCCGTCCGATGCCGGGGATATTATTGAACGCCACCCAGTACTTGATGTCTTTATTCAAAGCAATTTTAATTCTAACACCATGTACCAGCTAATGACAATCAGAATAAAAGGCTCAGGAGCTATTTTGACTTTACTTTTCCTGCATGAAACCGATGCGCTTGTTACCGGCCGTCATTTTAATGAAATGCGCCAGGCTTTTTTCAAACATTTCCTGTCCGTGGCGCCGCCGGCTGTCAATATAAGCAATACGGATCCGCTGGTAGGCCGCAGGAAACCGCTGGAAATTCTCCCATGCCTGGAGATTAGCTTTCAATGATTCTAAAATATCTGGTGGAATGATAAATTCTCCGGCCGGTTCTTTTTCCGGCTCGTATACTTGAGCGATAGCGTCAAGCCCGGCCTGCGTCATTTTATTTTGTGCCATCAGCTTGAGGATTCTTTCTTTGTTTGCTTGAGAAAGGCTGCTGTTCTTTCGCCGCACGGAAAAGCGTTGCGCGAAGCGTTCATTATCGATGTTTTTTTGTGTACTGTCAATCCAGCCATAGCAGAGCGCTTCTTCAACGGCATCATTATAGGGAATCCGCGGCTTGCCGGTTTCTTTCCGATAATAGACCAGCCAGATTTCCTTTTCTTTGTTGTGGTTTTTAGCCAGCCAGGCGCGCCATTCTTTATGGGTAGTGACATATAACGTTTTTCCGATATCCATTGAAATTCACGGCTGGCTCGCCAGCCGCAGCTTTAACGCAGGCTGGCGGAGAGGGTGGCCGTCCTGCGCTCCAGAGAGCTCCGGCGGCTAAAGGATTCTTTTGTTAAGCCAAGCCCTTGCCGAACCTGTTTTCAGATATTTTTCAAGTTCTATGGCTTTTGCCTTATCTTTTACAGAGAAATAAGCTTCCAGGTTAAGAGGGATCCTGTTTTTTGTTGAATCTACTTTACCAGAATTATGTTCGTTTAACCGGCGGGCAATATCATTTGTCGAACCCGTATAGAGTTTTTTGCCTAACGTGCTTCTGAGAATATACACGTACCATATTTCGAGTTGCACATTTCCTGGGCTGGCTTGCCAGCCGTAGCTTTAGCGCAGGCTGGCGGAGAGGGTGGGATTCGAACCCACGGTAACCTTGCGGCTACACACGCTCTCCAGGCGTGCCTGATAGGCCACTCCAGCACCTCTCCGTGGTTCCATTGTAGCAGAAAATACTTTATTTTTACCAAATGGTCTTTTATCTTTGTTGGCCTTGCGGCTTGCCAGCCGTAGTTTTAGCGCAGGCTGGCGGAGAGGGTGGGATTCGAACCCACGCTCCGCTTGCGCGAAGACCGCTTTTCGAGAGCGGCACCATGAACCACTCGGACACCTCTCCTAGATTCAATAAACGGTAAAGTAACTGTTACCGTACAGGAAAAAGATACTAAAAGATACTAATTCAAACATGGTTGGTATTATTATGCCTTACCTACAGGCAAAGAGCCCCGTTTTTCCGCTGCGGCAATAAAGGCTTGCAAATCAGTACCTAGCAGCAAAGGCAGCATTTGCTCTATTTCTTCATCCGGCCAGTCCCAAAATTTCAATTCAAGTAAACGTTGGATAATGGCATCATCAAAACGTTTCCTGATGAAACGCGCGGGGTTGCCGGCGAATATTGAATAGGGTGGTACATCCTTTGACACTAATGACCGGGCTCCTATTACAGCTCCGTCACCGATCGTCACTCCCGACATAATGACCGCTTCTCTGCCAATCCAAACGTCATTTCCGATAATTACGTCTCCTTTGGTTGTTGGGTGATCGGTTAAGTGCTTCGCTTTTTCCCATAATATGTTAAATGGATACGTTGTCACAGTGTCTATTGCATGCTCACCACCGAGAAAAATTTTGACCCCTGCAGCTATTGAAGAAAAAGCACCTACTTTGAGAACAGCACCTTGATTCGGGAAAAGAATATTGGGCCATCCATAGCTCCACTTGCCAATTTCATATTGTGGGAATTGTTCACGTAAAGATGTCGGTGGCCTCCCTGTTAATGTATTATTCGTCAGATAAGATGAGGCTTTCCTGGCAAAGGCCTTAATGCCCTGTGTTCTGAGGATCACCCATGCTTTGCTTATTACACCCATTTCAGCCTTATCCTTTCGTAGCCTATTGATGTTGTAAAGACGAATTAACATAACATTGATTTATTAATAATTCGCCACTAAACATCTTCATGGATGCTAATATTATGCCTCACCAATTCAACTTCGTCAATCCGTGCCGCCACCCAAAAAAGAAAGACGCCCCAAATCAAGGAGCGTCTTTCAAAAAACGTTTTTAGGTTTTACCGGATTACTTCTTCTTCGTTACCTCTACAATGCCTTTTTCCGCATCCACTTTCACCCAGTCGCCAGTGGCGATAACTTCACACGGGTTTTTATCCAGCCGGTCCACCAGCGGGAAGCCAAGCTCGATGCACAACGCAGCCCAAACGGGATGGGCGCGGACATTGATAATCGCTTTGGGCGTGGTGCCGGCGACTTTTATATCCATCAGGATATTAGAACTGAATATGCCGCCCTTGCCGTGGGCGAACTCCAGCCCCGCAAACGCTCTACCGCGCGTTAATACCACGTATGTCTTGATTACTATACAACATAGCTGTGGATAAAGTGGTACTGCTTTACAGGTTGGATTGACAATCCTTTCGGAACGATGTTAGGCTAGTCTCGTGCAAGCTTCCAAGCCGGTAATCATCACGGAAAACCTGACCAAATACTATCATCGGACACCCGGCATCATTGATATCAATCTGGAAGTAGGGGAGGGTGAAGTCTTCGGCTACCTCGGTCCCAACGGGGCGGGCAAGACAACCACCATCCGCTTACTGCTCAATTTCATCGTGCTCAGCAGCGGCAAAGCCAGCGTGCTGTCCAGAGACATCGTACGGGACAGCGTCGATGTAAGAAGGCACACCGGTTATCTGCCTGGTTCGCTCAATCTCTACCCCGACCTTAAAGGAGAAGAGTTCCTAAAATACGCCGCTCATTTAAGGGGCGGCGTTGACTGGAGCTATGTAAAACAACTGGCAGCAAGGCTGCAGTGCGATTTATCCGTGCGGTTAAGTTCGCTTTCGCACGGCAACCGGCAGAAAATAGGGATTATCCAGGCCTTTATGCACCACCCTTCACTGTTCATTCTTGACGAGCCGACCACCGGGCTCGACCCGCTGGTACAGCAGGAATTCTACCGCCTGGTGCAGGAAGCCAAAGCCAGCGGGCAGACCATCTTCATGTCCTCGCACGTGCTGCCGGAGGTTGAACGCATCTGTGACCGGGTGGGCATCGTCCGCGAGGGCCGGCTGGCGGCGGTGGAAGGCATCGATGCGCTGAAATCCCGTGCTTTACGTCATATTGAAATCCGCTTCGCCCGG
Organism: Dehalococcoidales bacterium; assembly: GCA_050018395.1. Taxonomy (GTDB): domain Bacteria; phylum Chloroflexota; class Dehalococcoidia; order Dehalococcoidales; family RBG-16-60-22; genus RBG-13-51-18. The sequence continues at coordinate 17,186 of JBEKAC010000023.1, read as the reverse complement.
CCGGTCCCGCCGGAAAAATTCAGTCGCATCGAGGGTGTGAAAGATTTTAGCCTTCAGGACACGGTATTGCGCTGCACCGTCACCGGTGAGCTGGACGCTCTGGTCAAGGCGGCCGCGGAGTTTCCCGTGATCAACATCATCAGCCACGAACCGAGCCTGGAAGATATTTTTCTTACCTACTACGGTAAAGGTGAAAAGAGTGCTTAACAACATCTTCCTTAAAAGCATCAGAGACCGGTGGCGCTACATGGCTTTCTGGACGCTGGGACTGATGGTTTATACCATCGGGATTGAACTGTTTTACCCCACTGTCCGGGACTCCCAGCAGGCTATCCAGCAGTTCATCATCAATTCGTTGCCCAAGAACCTGGCCTCCGCCTTTGGCTTTGATATCACCAACTTCGGGACGCCCGTGGGTTTCCTGAATACGGAAATGTTTTTTTTCATGGTGCCGGTGCTGGTATTTATCTTCACCATCGGCCTGGGCAGCGGCGCTATTGCCGGGGAGGAGGAAAAAGGCACAATGGACCTCCTGCTGTCATTCCCGGTGCCGCGCTGGCGGCTGGTGTTGGAAAAAGCGTCGGCTTTAGTTACACTTACGCTGGCGGTGGCGTTCATCCTCTGGGTGGGGATGAGCATCGGGGCGGCGGCGGTGGGTATGGATATATCGGTAAGGCGTTTGGCGGAGATGTGTTTCAGCACGGCGCTTTTAGGTGTGGATTTCGGGCTGCTGGCTCTGGCCCTGGGCGCTGCCAGCGGCAGCCGGGGACTGGCGGTAGGGGTGGCCGTGGGGGTAGGCGTTATCTCTTATTTTATCAATGCGCTCGCTCCGGTGGCGGCGGGGATCAAGCATTTCCAGAGTCTTTCTCTATTTTATTACTATATCGGCGGGGAACCGCTTTCCAGCGGACTGAACGCGGGGCACGTCGCCGTTATGATAGCAGTGGCGGCGGTATTGCTGACGGCGGCCATCCTGGGTTTTCGAAGGCGGGATGTGGCGGTATAAGTACTGCCTTTAGGTTGCCGGCTTTCTTTTCGCCCTGGTTATCAGGTAAATGAAGTTAAACAGCAGCCCGGCCAGAATGAAAACCCAAACATAACCAAAGTAACAAACGGCGGCGCCGGCCAGGCAGCAAAGAACAAAAAAGCAAAGATCCGGAAAAGTGATTTTTCCCAATTGTTTCTCCCTTTTTGTACCTCTTATTTAATTATACCACCGGAAAGCAAATTACGCGTGATTTTTATCGTTGAAAGGCAAATAACCAAATTCTCACCCGATTCCAACCCATTTATAACCCTTCTTTATGCGTTTTTTATGCATTTTTATTAATAACTTAATACCCGTAGCATACAATAGTAATAGTACTAAAGAATCCTTATTTCAGGCGGTTAATAAAATATGTTTCACTGGGTTTGGTTATTATGGTTTATTCCGATGCCGGCTTTCCTCCTGTTCTTTTACCGGTATGTACAGAACAGCCATGTCTTTATCAATAATCAGCTGGATAGCGTGCCGCGGGAACATCCCTATCTGATTATCATGATAACGTCTAAAGACATTCCGGCGATCGTGCAACAGGTTGTCCAGCGGGCGAACGAGGTCTGCACCGGCCTGGGCATGGACCGGAGCCGGTATGAAATCCAGGTGTTGGCCGACCGTCAAAAAAACCCCATCGAAAACGCGCGGGTGATTTTGGTCCCGGAAGGTTACGCCACGCCCAAGCACAGCAAGGGCAAGTGCCGGGCTTTACAGTTTGCCCTGGAACTGCGGAAAAAAGAGGGGCGGGGCGGCAACGATAGCTGGATTTTCCACCTCGATGAAGAAAGTTTCGTGACACGGCAGTGCATGGTTTCCGTGTTGCAATACTTCGCCAGGCCGAACGCTAAACCCGTTGCGGAAGGCCCGATAACCTACCCCAATAATCTATTTACGGTCAATCCCTTCTGCGCCACGGTAGAAAATCTGCGCCCTTATGTTTGCTACGATTGCGTTTCACAGATGAAAGGCAAAGATGCCCCTTCATTTATCCACGGTTCGAACCTGCTGGTGCGGGCGGACGTGGAAGAAAGTATCGGCTGGGACTTTAAAAACCCCGCCAGCGAAGACCAGCGTTTCGGCTGGGAAATCTGGATGAAATACGGCAACGTCTTTGACTGGCACGGCGGCCTTTTAGAGGAACAGCCGCCGTACACCATCGGCGATATGGTAAGACAAAGGCGGCGCTGGTTTATCGGCAACTGGTATAACATGTCTTCCTGTCACCTGCCTTTTTACAAGAAATTGCTGATTACAGGGCGGTGGGTAATCTGGGGGCTCGGTTTTGTCTCGGCGATGGCCACGGTTGTGGTTGTTCCGTTGTACTATCTGGGATATCCTCAACTTATCCCCGGCTGGATGATACCGGTGCTGGTGTTCAATACCTTTAGCTGGCTGTTCGGGTTCCAGGTGGGCTTATTCCTCAATTTGTCCGGCAAAAAACTATCCACAGTAAAACGTATCGGCACGCATTTAGTGACGCTGATATTGACGTTCCCGGCCGGATTTGTGGACACCTGGGCGGCGTTTTCCTCGCCTTTTTACATGCGTAATTTCAAGTGGGAACCAACGGTAAAGTAGTATGAATACTAAATCGAAAAAGAAATTGCTGAATTATTTCACTCTTGAGTATCTAATCCTTTTGGGTATTCTGGTAGTTATTGCGATCTGTATATTTAAGAGAAGTTTCTTTGTCAGCGGTGCGACGTTGGGAGCATCGGCCATTGGTTGGTTATCAGCCGCATTATTAGCTTCTTACGGCTTAAAAAAGCAGGGCATGAAATTAAGCAGGATATTCTATGTTTTAGCTACTATGGTCACAGCTATATGGCTCTTCGAGTTGTTGTATCACTATTCCTATGGAATATCCTGGAGTATCTTTTCAGAAGATATAAGGTATATCAGTGTTTATACCACCGATAGAGTCTTCCCGTTAATCTGGTCTTTGATGATGATATCCATGGTGTTTACCGGCTATAAATACATGAACGTGGGCAGGTGGTTCTGGATAACCCTCATCGTTTCATTGGCGCTTTTCCTGTTCTGGATATGGATAGGGTTCCCGCAGTGGTCGCACCCGGACTGGTTCCCGACCCACAAACAGATAATTCCTTTGATACCCAGGAGCTATAAGAATGCCCCGACGGAAACAGCGAGAAACTACATTTACCATGTAAGTTTGGTAATCAATTCAGCGGCGAAAATTGCGATAAGTATTTTACCTTCAACTTTATTCCTTGGTAAGGATAAGATGAGGAAAATAGATACAAAATGAGGGGCTGGAATATGAAAAACATGTTAGTAGTTGCCGTGAGCGGCGGCTTCGACCCCATACATATCGGGCACATCAGGTATATTAAGGTGGCGCGGCAACTCGGTGATAGACTTATCGTTATCCTGAACACGGATGACCAGCTCATCAGGAAAAAGGGCTATTGCTTCATGCCCTACGCGGAAAGAAAAGAAATCCTGGAAGCGATTCAGGGTGTCGACGTCGTTGTACCGAACATCGATTCCGATATCACCTGCAACGAGTCCATTGAGTACTACCGGCCTAACATACTGGCTAAAGGCGGGGACAGGATAGAAGCCAACATGCCGGATATAGAAAAGGCGGCCTGTGCCAGCCTCGGCTGTGAAATAGTCTACGGGGTGGGGGGCGGGAAAATACAGTCCAGTTCATCGCTGGTAACCAAAAGCATTGGTCTGCATAAAAAAGAGGTTGTTCTGGCAGACGTATAACTTCTATCAAGCAGGCGGTGCGGTATATTCAACCACAATATAGACCTGGCTGATGTCCAGATAGCTTCCCGGAGCCGAATAGACCTTTATTCCCGTCTGTAAATCATTGATGTCGTTCCAGGTCCAGGCTATTCCGGTAACCGGATTGATTTGATATACCCGGCTATAAGTCGTTTGATAAAGCGGAGGATAAACAACCCCGGATTCAATTGTTGAGCCTTTGGTCTTTAGCTCGTAATAAAATCCGCCATCCCCGTTCTTAATTACACTGACGTAAAGAGTGACACTTTTTATGCTACCGCCGGTGACCGTGCTATCTTCGAAGTTATATAGGTCCATCAGGTAATCACCGGTATTGTTGTAAACAAAGCGCGAGGTGTCATTTCCGGTAGAATTGTTTACACTTTCCCAGTTGGTGGATGCCGGAGAGGCTCCCCTGTGATATAGCTGGGTAGAATCACCCGGTGCATCCGGAAATAACGCCATTGTTAAGTCGGAAGAAAAGGACAGGTCGCTGATCTTGAGATTCGTGCCCTTTGTTACCACGCCACTGAAATTATGGGTGGTTATGACCGGCACGAAGGCTGCGTTCCACCCCTCGGACGAACCATTGATATACCATAGCTCTTCATCATCCACATAAAAGCGCGTGGTTACCATATCGCCCGCCAAAACTGCCTCCGCCCGGTATTTATGATTTTTGGTTAAATCATCTACATTTAAGAGACCGGTGGCGCGCAAAATGCCGCCTTTATCCTGTAAATAACCCTGGACGCAATCGCTGCCGGTATCCAGCGAGAAAATAAAGCCGAACTCCGCACCGACGTATTTGACGACATCGGAAGCGCAGAAAACGGCAAAGCCGTCATTAACATTCTGGCTGGCGAGATGCTTGTTGGTACTGGCAACAAAGCTTAAAGTTAAGGAGCCGCTCTCTAAAACGGAGTTTTTATTCACTAAATCGGTGGCGGCGAAGGGGCTGGACGTCCTGGCGGGTGGGAAGGGAACGGTCAATACATTATGGGAGACACCGGGGGCCGCGCCGCCGTTATAATAGCTCACGTTCCAATCATTGAAGTTATTGAAGGTTTCAGACAAATCGGAAACGATTTCCGGCGGGTTATGGGCAAAACCGGGTTTGGCCATCAGCCCGGGCATGAGCGAAAACACCGTCGTCGCTGCCGCGATAAGGCTGAAGCGGACAAAATATTTCTTGAGTTGCGTGAGTGGCTTCTTTTTCACCCCATAAAACATAGCTCTGCGATGCTAAACGAGACATAAACATGAGCCAGAGAGTTATAAATAATCGGGTAATTTACGGCATGCTCGCAGCATCTTATCCTGACTCTAGTTGACACAACTCTCAGATACGTCACTAAATGGCTTTATATCTTCTCGTTACCGTCACAATTAGCTATGAAAAGGAAAAAAGAATAATAATCGTTCAATGCGTACAGGTAACTCTTGGTTTCAACCGGGCGGATGGAAAATATGCGGTCGTTCAGAAGAAGAATTGAATTAGAGTATCAAGCTTCTATTTCACGCCAAAAAAGAAAGACGCCCCGGGGGACGGAGCGTCTTTTTAGAATCCGGGATATAATGCTGCCGGATTACTTTTTCTTCGTAACCTCGACGGTGCCTTTGGGGGCGTCCACTTTTACCCAGTCGCCATTCTCTATGACTTTAACGGGGTCCTGGTCCAGCCGGTCGACGAGCGGATAGCCCAACTCGATGCAGAGCGCCACCCAGACTGGGTGAGATCTGGTGTTGACGATAGCTTTAGGGTTGGTGCCGGCCGCTTTCATGTCCATCAATATATTGGAGCTGAAGATGCCGCCCTTGCCGGTGGGGAACACCAGCACTTTGTCCTTAAAGCTTTTGCCGACCACGGAAGGCGTGCCTAACGCGTTGGTGAACGTCGCGTCCGAGGGGTCGGTCCAGCAATTGCCGGTATCCGCCATCAAATTGACGGGCTCCTGGCAGACCAGCGCTTCACCTTCCGCCACGCCGCCGATGCCCTTATGTCCCTTGAGAACGATTTTCTTACCAGCCATGACTATCCCTCTATCTTTCCGGACACCGCGATTTTAACGCAGTCCTCGAGATTTTTCAGAACCGGCTCGATTTCCTGGTTGCCGATGTAGTGGCAGGACTTGGCATCGAAGAAGACCAGGGTGTTGAGCCCGAGCCGCTTGGCCGCGGTAACGGGGTTGTTGGAGAAATCGGAACCGGAAATGCCTTGCTTGGTCTTGAGGAATTCTTCCAGCCCTATCTGCACGCCGGCTTTCTTCAGTCTGTCATTGATGCCGTTCCTTTCGCATACTTCCTTGACCGGCCCGTCCACCATGCAGACAGTGGGGAATTTGGTGGAGACCTTCTTGCCCGCGAACAACTGGTCCAGCTTATACATTTCCTTAATGGAAACATTCGTACCGAAGCCGCCGAAGGATATCATGTCCGGTAAGGTCTTCTTCGTCGAGAAGCGGTCGAAAACGCTTTGCAGTTCTTTCTTGCCGACGGTGTACTTTTCGATGGGCTTGTTGCCGCCGAAGGCCATCTCCAGGTCTTGAGCTTCGGGGGAAATGCCGACCATCAGCGAATGGACGACGGCGCCGTAGGCGGGAATGAAGCAGGAGAGTGCCACCAGGTCATCCTCAGAGACTTTGGTGGGATCGATGCCGTTGATTACCGGGACGTCCCAGTAGTGCGTGCCGAGCGTGATGGAAATATAGTAGCCCAGCGCGCCCCAGTCGGTCGTGTCCTTGATGTCTGCTTTAACGTCGAACAGCGTCTTGCCCAGGCGGTTTTCCTTGAGGTGGTAGCCGTACTCTGGCACCTTGCCGCACAGCGCCGCGGCGTACTGGCCGATGAAGCACAGCGTGTTGGCGCGGGCGCCGATGTAGGAATTGCAATAGTGGGTTACGGCTGTGCCGTCCGCCACCAGGTTTTGCCCCAAGACCGGGCGGGTAAACAGGTTGCGCGCATTGCCGCTGCCCCCGATGCCGTATACACCCTTGAGACGGTTGTGGATATCGTTGGTGACGTCCTTCACCTGGCCGATAGGTTCCATGGCCAGAGGGGTCATGAAGTAAGCCCCCTCTTTCTGCAGTTTTTCCAGCCAGAGCGGGGCCTGGGCGGGCTTGGCGGGGCTCGGGCCGAGCGTCATGAAAGCCATCGTTATCGGTAAAAGGCGCTTGGCGTCATAAAACTCCCCCATTTCGACGAGTATTCGCATGGCGTGCTGGAAGCCTTTGCCATACCCGCCGTCGAGCATTTTTTGTTCGTCTTTGTTCAATTGCATGCGGTAATATCTCCTTTCTTTTTATTTTCGATTAACATTTTAGGAAATTAGTCTATTTTCAGCAGCATGGCCGGGTTTTTTTTGACCATGGTTTCGATGTCTTTTTCCGGGACGCCGCTATCCAGCATCGCCGTGATGAAAGACTTCAGGCCTTCCGGGGCGGGAGGATTATCGATCTGGCCAAAATCGGTGGTCATGATGCAGCTTCTGACACCTACCATCTTCATCGACTCGGCCAGGACCGAGGGCGCCACCTTTAAGATGATGTTCTCACACGTCCAGTAGGAATACTCGATATAGGCGCCCATTTTGGCCAGGCGCATGATTTCTTCATTCGTCAGTATTCTATCCATCAGCTGGTCTTGTAAAACGTGGGTGACCACCACTTTTTTGATGCCGAGTTTCAGGGCCTCCGGCACCAGCACGAACGTCTCTTCCGGGGAAATATGCCCCGTGCCCAGTACGACGTCAGCTTCTTTGACCAGCCGCAGGATTTCGACGACCTCCGGCAGGAGCTTGCCGCGCTTATCGATGATTACCTGTCCCTCGCCCGGCAGGTCGAGGCCGCGGGAACGTAGCACTTTGCCCTTGGAATTGGCGGCGGTGGCGGTGGGCATCCATATCACTTTAGCGCCCATCTTGATCCAGGCCAGCACGGCGCCCGGGTTGAGGCCGCCCGCTTCGTTATCCATGGTAAAACTGCCGAAAACTTTAATTTCCGGTACCATGTCCTGCACCAGCCGGGCCAGCGCCACCGTACCGTACTCGCGGTTTTTCAGGACGATGGCCTTTAAGCCAAGCTCTTTGGCTGTGCGGGCAACCTGCAACGAGTCTTGGCGCCGCTTCAGTCTCGATTCCGGGTCAATGTGGATATGCATGTCGATAGCGCCCTTAATGAGCCGGGCGGCGGCCTGGGTATTTGCCTGGTTCGTCATAAAGAATTACTCCTTGTTAAACGTGGGAATATATCATATTATACTACATGAAATATCATATAATGAAATCCTTTTTGCTGATATGAAAATCATTATTGCGCCCCAATCTTTTAAAGGCAGTTTGAAAGCCCATGAAGCCGCCGCGGCCATGGCGGAAGGCGTGAAGGCGTTCGATAGCAGCATCGAGACGGTGCTGCTGCCGATAGCTGATGGCGGGGCGGGAACTGTAAGAGCGCTGGTGCAGGCCACCAATGGTAAACTAATCAGCGCCATCGCTCACGACCCGCTGGGAAATAAAGTCGCCGCCGCCTGGGGCAAGTCAGACGATGGCGTTACCGCTTTTATTGAAGTCGCCGCGGCTTCCGGGCTGGCGCTCGTGCCGGAAGACAAACTAGACCCGATGCAGGCCAGCACCTACGGCACCGGCGAGCTAATCCTGGCGGCACTGGAACACGGCTGCAAAAAGATCATGATCGGTCTGGGGGACAGCGCTACCACCGATGGCGGCGCGGGCATCGCGCAGGCGTTAGGCGTCAAACTCCTGGATAATGATGGTAAAGAAATTCCGTCCGGCGGCGCCGGCCTGGCTTTATTGGAGCACATCGATATGTCCGGCAGGAATCGTTTGGTCAAAGATTGTAAGATCATGTGCGCCTGCGACGTCACCAACCCGCTTTACGGTCCGCAAGGCGCCGCCTATATTTACGGGCCGCAGAAGGGGGCGACGCCGGAGATGGTAAAAAAGCTCGATGCCAGTCTGCGGAACCTGGCCGGTGTCATAAAAAATGACCTGGGTCTGGATATCGCCGATCTGCCGGGTGCCGGGGCGGCCGGAGGAATCGGTGCGGGGCTGGTGGCCTTCCTGGGGGCTTCTCTACAGCGCGGCGTGGACCTGATATGCGATAGCATCGGCTTTAATAAATATCTGGAAAATGCCGACCTTGTTTTAACCGGAGAAGGACGGATAGATTACCAGACGGCCTTCGGGAAAACGGTGGCCGGGATTGCCGTTAGGGCCAAAGCGGCCGGTGTACCGGTCGTCGCCATCTGCGGCGAAATAGGGCAGGGATACTGCGAGGTCTATAAGCACGGCGTCAGCTCCGTAATGAGCATCTTGCCGCGCGCCATGAGCCGGGAGGAAGCTATGCGGGAGGGTGGGGACCTTTTACGGGACGCCGCAGAACGCGCCGTCAGGCTTTTTAGCATATCAAAGGCAGGGCACCATTAGGCCCGTTTACGGCTTCAAGTACAGGTGGTGCAGGTAATCACGGAAGCCGTGTTTCTTCCAGAAGGAATAGCCAATCTTATTTTTCGCCGCCACGGAAAGCTCGATCATGTCCAGGTTTTCCGCTTTGAACCAGTCGAAAACTTGTTTTAACATTACCGACCCTACGCCATGCCTGCGAGATGATGCTGTTACCGCCATCTCTTCGATATAACCTATTTTTTCTCTTTTAAATGCCGGTGACGGCTTCCTGATCGCCGCAATCACATAACCCGCTACCTGCCCGCCACCAATAGCGGCCAGCACCTTGGTATTTTCCGCTTGCATCAGCTCCCGCAGGTACATTTCATAGCCGGCACGCACATTATCGGCCAGGGGATAGCGCGGGTCGAACGGCTCGTGGAAACGCATAAATTCTTCCCAGAGGTCGACCATTTGAGCAACATGCGATTCCTGTGCCAGAATTATTTCCACTTCAATCCTTCTTCCCCAAACGAATAATGCATGATTTTAACGTAAACGAGAGCGTAAAAGCAAACCCCTAATCATTTTTTAGGACCGCAGATTTAACACGGCCGTAACACAAGTTTAATACCAACTAAACAATTATCTTTTATCATAATAATAGAAAACATTAAGTAAGGACAGGAAAATGTATAAGTGGAGACAGGTAATGGTAAAAAAACCCTTAAGCAATCTGGGAGAGGGTGAATCCGGAGAAATCGTGCAGATACGCGGTAAACCGGAAATGCACCGCCACTATTACGGCATGGGGCTGGCGGTGGGCCGTAATATCGCCATCAAGAAGGTAAAATCAACACCGGATGATTACGCGGTTACCATAGAAACGGGCGGCCGCTTGGAAACGCTGGATAGAAACGCCGCCTTAAGTATCCAGGTACAGGTCCCGGTGAACCTGGATGAGAGAGAAATCCCGGATCTATCCCGGGCCTACTCGCGACTAAACCACGTTACTGATGTCTTTAGATAAGACGCTGCTTTTATAAAAAGTCAGGCCGGTCATCCGTAACGACAACCGGCCTGATTATCCAACTCTAACAATGAACTGTCAACTATTTTTTATAAAAGCCGTATTCACGCACGGCCGCCATCATCGCCTGGAGATTTTCCAGCTTGGGGTTATCCGGCGAGGCGCCCGCGGACAAAATGAACCCACCGCCTTTGCCCACTTCCTGGATCAGCCTGCGGCAGTATTCTTTAGCGTCCTTCGGGTTGCCGGTAACGAGCAGGGAAGTCGGCACGTTGCCCTGCAAACAATATTTCTTGCCGAATAGTTTTTTCGCCCGGAATATGTCCGTGCGGTCAAAGTACCATACCACCGAGCCTTTAGGGAACTGGTCTACATATTCCAGGCGTGTATCGTAGCTGCCTTCCGCAAAGAGGCTCTGGATCAGACCCTCCTTGATAAAAGCGTCCATGACCTTTTTCAGGGACGGCCAGTAGAATGTGTCGAAGGATTTCTGGGACATCCAGCCGTCGGCGCCCTTGTGCAGGGGGTAGGTTACCGATATCAGCCGGTCGCTGTTGGGCGAATGCAAAACAGTGTTGATCGTCAGGTCCGCGATAACATCCAGAGCTTCGAGCAGTTTAGACGGGCGTCGGAACATGTCTTTCATGATGCCCTGGGTGCCCCGCAGTGTATCGCCGAGGGTATCGAAGGGGGCTTTGGCGAACCCGCCCATGAACGCTGCGCCGAATCCCATCCCGCCACTGACGCCCGCCTTCGCCATAAATTGCATTAAGTTCTGATATTCTTTCCCCACGTCCAGCATTCTTTGCAGCATCTGCTGCACCTGCGGCATGGCCAGGGGCATGAACTGCCCGACGTGTACGTTCTCCGTGATGTTGGTGAATGGCTGGAAAAGCCGCATCGGCTCCAGGATGCCGAAACAGCGGGGAAGATAGGTCCTGATCCAGAAATCAGAGGGGTCGCGGATGAGGTCGTCATATTCATCGTCCCTCATGTATTCGCCCTCGATGAACTGCCATCCCAGTCCGCCGTCCGACATGCCGTGACCCGGCCACGCATAAATTTTGTAATCGAGCAGATCCAGGATTCTGCCCGGGGTCACGAAAGGCCCGGCGGTATATTCCAGCTCCTGGGAATACTTTTCGTTGAATTTCTTCGTGGCTTCGAGGGCTTTTTCGTAGTCATACATGGCGGTGCGGGTACTGACCCCGAACATAGTCAGCGGCAGATTGCCGACCGGCAGATTTACGGGGACCCTGTCCGGCTCGCGGACGTTATAGACATCCACCATGCGCTGGGCTCTGATCTTGTAGGCTTTTTCCGCTTCTGGAGTGGGGAACTTCATCGCGGACGTATCGAGGGTGGCGTTCAACCTGTGTTGCCGTTTTTGCTCCGGCGTCATTTCCGCCCAATTGGCTGGCAAGCTAGATGGCATGATTTTTTCCTTTCATAAAACGATATTTTCCTATTAAGTGATATACTCCTTTTTCAGATCCTGAACTATATTAACTTTATAAATACTTAAATGCTTATTCGTGAGGGGGCGAAGGGCGTTTCATCGGGCGGCCTTTTTCATCGAACATGGTCACATCCATGACCAGGTCCGGCCGGAACCCCTTATCTTTGGCGAAGAACGGTGCCCTGGTAGGCGCCGAGCCGTCCGCCGGGGCGAGCATCATTTCTATCTGGATGATCGGCCGGTCGACCCTCGTTATCTCCAGCGGGCAGTGCACCAGTCCGGGCGGCAGGGAGATAATCGTAGGCTTGGTGAAAACATGTTTTTCCATTTCCTCGCCCAGGTAAAAGACGACCTCGCCGCCGAAATCCATCGGGTCGTCAGGATTGCCGCCGTACCAGGCTAAAAACTCCTGGAAATTATGGGTGTGGGCCGGATTATCGCCCTTGAACGGCTTCCTCACGAACTGATGGCCGATGGTAAAATCGTAGCCCAGCGCCTGTTTGCCGACGAACAGCCCGTTGAAAATCACGCTTTGGTCCGCCTTCAAACGCATCTGGACGTGGGGCGGATGGGAAATATATTTATCATATTTTTTTGCCACGGTCTGCCTCCCGAATATTAATTTTTGTATACAAAATCAACTATGGACAAATTTTAATCCATTTATCTTTGCATTGTCAAAATCAATTATCTTATTCGCCTAACATAATAATGTGACTATTTTGTGACCGGTCGAATCAATTTTGTGATTTTAACGTGATGTACAAGGCTTACAATTTTTTCGATTAATACAGATGTTACTCTTTCCGGTGAAAAAAGAGAGGGAGGTCACTTCAAATTCGTCTAAAGAAAAGGCCATGTTAAACATTATTAAACTGAAAGGGTGCCAGCGTTGCGGCGGTGATCTGTTCCTGGAACGCGATATGGAAGGGTCTTACGTCTTTTGTCTCCAGTGCAGCGCTGTTTACACCCGGCCCGTGGCTCCCCGGGTCCGCGCTATCGTAAAAAACGGCTCACGGAAACGTTACGCCCACGCGTAAGAGGGTAAACTATCCGCCTTCTTTTTCCCTGCCGGATTTACCTTCCTGTTCCCGGAGCCAGCGCTTAATTTCATCCAGCGCCGGCGGCGCCACATAGAACACCTGAATGTCCGCCGGGAACTGCACGTGATGGTTCTCCCGCATCAGTACCATGCCTATTTCATCTTCCTTCAGCGTTTCATCTATCTTACGGGAGATATGTTCGTTCCTCTTTTTCCCCACCTCAACATAAGCGTCATAGATTATATTGGCTACTCTGGGACTCTGTAAACCGATCAACATGCACCGGCTCCAGTCCATGTAATCCGTCAGCAAATCGGCGTCCTCAAGCGCTTCCAGTTCTCCTTTTTTAGCGACGCAAGCCTCAACCAGGACATAGCTGGGATTATTCAGCTCTTTGACGGCTTTTACGCCTTCCTCGCCGGCGGCCGCGATAAGCTCGTGGTAGACTTTTTTTACATCACCGAGTTTCGTTGCCAGCTCCTCGATCTGCTTCATCACCTGTTCCCAGTATTTATTGAACTTTACGAGATACTCTTCCTCCGAGCTTTCGCCGTGGTAAATCACCGGCACGAAAAACAGCTTGCGGCCGTGCTTAAAATTTTCCACCGGGGGTTTTTCTATTTTTCCCAATTCTTCAGCCATAAATTCCTCTTAGAAATACCGGCACGATATATATCTACTGGTGTTAACGCACCTCTTTTTCACATTCCTGGCAGACGATCATCACCGGCCGGAACCGGGTGATGATTTTCATTTCAGTAATAGGTTTTTCCTTTTCACAGCGCCGGCACTTAAAAGTGACTTCCGCGGCTTCCGCCTTTTTTGCTTTTGGGCTGGCCTTTGATGATTCCGCTGGCATATCACTCCTTTTTAATTTTTGTTAGACCACGTTCGCGTCCGGGAGGGGTAAAGGGGCGGTTCGCGCCGGAGTAATAACGGTGTTCCCGATGTCCTGGTTTTCGCCTATGGTCACATCGCTGCTGATGATACAGCGGCTCAAGCGGCTGCCGGCACCGATGTTGACCCTATCCCATATTACCGCATTTTCGAGATTGACGCCATCTTCAAGGTGGCAATCTTGCCCGATGACCGCCGGCCCGGTAATACCCACGCCGCATCCTATCCGACAGCCGTCACCAATAACCACCGGCGGCTTAATCACCGCCGAAGGGTCTATTTTTGTATCCTCGCCATAATAGAAACCGCCTTCCCCGCACTCCGGTAAGAGGCGGTTGCTTAGTTTGCCCGCCAGCATATCCGCATTTAGCGTTAAATACTTGGCCGGCGTCCCCATATCCAGCCAGTATCCTTTATAATGGTAGCCATATACCGGAGCCCCTATCTCCAGCAGGTGCGGGAAAAGGCCTTTTTCAAACATGTAGTATTGCCCCGCGGGGACGTGCTCCAATACTTCCGGCTCGAGGATGTATCCTCCCGCGTTGATCCAGTCGGTGGTGGCCGTGCCGGGGGCGGGTTTTTCAATAAATGCTTTTACCCTCCGCGACGCATCGGTTTCCACCACCCCGAAGGCGCTGGGATTGTCCACCCTGGTCAGGCAGATGGTCGCCTTGGCTTTTTTCTCGCGGTGGAAGGCGTAGACTTCATCCAGATTTAGTTCTATAAAAACATTATCGCCGTTGAGGACGATAAAAGGCCCGTCCAGATAAGCGGCGGCGTTCTTTACCGCGCCGGCGGTACCCAGCGGCTCCTTTTCCATGCAATACGTCAGGCGCATCCCGCAGCGTTCACCGTCTTTGAAATATTCGCTGATAACTTCCGGCAGATAGCTCATCGCCAGGATAACTTCATCCACGCCGAACTGCTTAAGATGAGCGAGCGAATGCTCCAGGAACGGCCGGTTAACCACCGGTACGATGGGTTTGGGTTTATTATCCGTCAGCGGCCTCAGCCGCGTCCCGAACCCGCCCACCAGCAATACTGCTTTAAGTTTCCGCAAAGCTGCCTCGCTTTTAAAGTGCCATTATTGTTACTTTAATTGTCTTTAGGTGAAAAAGTCAATTCTATTGTCAGCATCCACCTGTTATTGTTAAAATGAAGCGATTATTTTAGTACGGGTTTAATGTATTTTTGATGCTATCATTAAGTCAAGTCCTATCCATAGTCATCTTTCTCCTGGTTTTGGGTGCGCTCATCTGGGATAAAATTCCGCGCTATATTCCCGCCCTTATCGGTGCCGCCCTGGTGATACTGGTGGTTTTCCTCGGGGTGATGCACAGCCCGAATACGGTCTGGAAAGTGCTGAACCTGGGACAGCTGGTGCAATATCATTTCTGGGTGCCGGGACAGGAACACATCGAGTCTTCCGGCATTAACTGGCAAACGCTAATATTCATCGCGGGCATGATGGTGATGGTGGCGGGGATGGAAATGATGGGGTTTTTCCGCTGGATATGCCTGCTGGCCGCCCGGGCCGTAGGCTGCCGGGTGATGCCCCTGCTCATCTCTTTCATGCTAATCTCCGGTTTTCTTTCCATGTTCATCGGTAGCATTACCGTGATGCTTTTTCTCACCATGGTCACTATCGAGCTCGCGCGGTTACTAAAATTCGACCCCGTTCCAATGATTATAGCAGAGATATTCGCCGCCAATGCCGGCGGCAGCGCGACCCTGAGCGGCGACCCTCCCAATATTATTATCGGCACGGGACTCGGCTACAAATTTATGGATTTCGCGGCCAATACCGGCCTAATTGCCTGGGTCTGTATGATTGCCGTTTGTTTCTATTTTTACTTTGTGATGCGTAAATCACTAAAGCAAGCCACTAATCCTCACGATATTGCCAAAACGTGCCCGCAGCCGGGTTCGGCGATAACCGACCGACGTTTGTTTTATTTAAATATCGCGGTTTTTATTTTCACGACGGCGTTGATTATCACGCATGCTGAAACGGGGCTTTCCATGCCGCTGATAGGTGTCATCGCGGCTGTACTGACATTGCTGGTGAACAACAAGAATATCCTGTCCATATGTAAGGCAATTAACTGGCATACATTGCTCTTCTTTCTGGGGCTCTTTGTTTGTGCCGGGGGGCTCGAGCAGACTGGCGTTCTGGAAAAGATTGCCCGGTTCATCAGCAATACTTCCGGCGGCAGGCTAACCATTGCCATATCGATTATATTATGGTTTTCCGCCTTCGCCTCCGCCTTAATTGATAACATACCTTTCGTCGCCACGATGCTGCCCATTATCAAAGAATTATCTATCGTCGGCGGCATGAACTTGCCCCCGCTGGCCTGGGCGCTGGCGCTGGGGACCGACCTGGGCGGCAATGCTACCCCCATCGGGGCATCGGCCAATGTGGTGGGGACATCTTTAGCCCAAAAAGAGGGCTATCCCATCAGCTGGAAGAGGTTCCTTTTATATGCCCTCCCCCCGATGTTGCTTACCGTGGGTATCTGTCATCTGATGCTTTTACTCCGCTATACTTAAGTGATCCTGGTGACGGCTTTGCGGCTTTCTTAGTTTCATACCTTATCCCTTTATCCCTTCAGCCCCCTCCCGCGGCGCGTTCCCACGCCAGGAAGATCAGTAACCAGGGGAAAACCAACTAAAACTGGTAAAATATCGAGGAAATAAGCTGATACCCTGTTGCCAGAACTTAACATTTTATAGTATGATTTTACTATGACTCGCCCCTGTAGCTCAGGTGGATAGAGCACCAGCCTCCGGAGCTGGCCGCGAGCGTTCGAGTCGCTCCAGGGGCATTTTTAAAATACGGAGTAAACATGACTAAAGAGAAAAGCCTTATTGAAATCAGGTGGCACGGACGCGGCGGGCAGGGGGCGGTGACCTCGGCGGAAATGTTGGCGCAGGCTGCCATTAGCGAAGGTAAATACGCGCAGGCTTTCCCGAGCTTCGGTCCGGAACGCCGCGGCGCGCCGGTACAGGCGTTCAACCGTGTCGACATTAGCGCGCCGGTCAGGCTAAGGGTGGACATTACCCAACCCGACCATGTCGTCGTTCTCGACCCCGGCCTGCTGGCTAAAGTCAAGGTGACTTCCGGTTTGAAAGAGGGCGGCTGGGTAATTGTCAATACACGCAAGACGCCCCAAGAAATTAAAAATGAATTCGGCATCAATTATTCCGTAGCCACGGTCAACGCCAGCAAAATAGCCCGCGAGGTACTCGGGGTGAACATCGTCAACACCACGATGCTCGGCGCCGTGCTGAAAATTACCGGCATCGTGGACAGAAAATCCACTTACGAGCCCCTGCAAAAGCGCTTCGGCAGATTGGGCGACCGCAACATCAAAGCCATGGAAACGGCTTACGAACAAGTAGCAATGTAGGAGTAATAGATGGCGAAATCAGAAAATGAAATGACGTGGAAAGACCTGGAAATCGGCAACATCGTGACCGAAACAGGCACTGCCCGCCAGTACGAAAGCGGCACCTGGCGCTCGCAGCGCCCCACTTATGACTTTACCCGATGC
>JBEKAC010000022.1:0-37475 GCA_050018395.1 Dehalococcoidales bacterium | reverse complement strand
CCGGGCGGCCTGCTTTTGTTTTTCATATGCCTGGATCCGGGCTACGTGCTTTTGTAGCCACGGCTTTTTGGCGCGGACGAAAGCCATGGCCGAATCTATAGATGTACGCCGCGGCACGGCCACGCGGATGCCCTTACCGGGCCGTACCGAGATAATGATGCGTCGGGCACGGGCACTGGTTTGGAAGAGAACGTTGCCGATATCTTTAACGTGAATTGTGTGGGAATCTGCCATGCTGGTTATATTTTACCAGTTTACAGTAGACAGTTAACAGTTTACAGTAGGGGAAAGGGCAAAAAAGCGCCCCGATTTTCATCGGGGCGCTTCGTTTTTCTATAATGATGCTTTTAACGCTTGGTATACTGCGGCGCCTTGCGGGCCCGTTTGAGGCCGGGCTTCTTGCGTTCCTTGGCGCGGGCATCGCGGGTGAGCAGGCCATTTTGTCGCAGTATCGGCTTGAAGCGCTCGTCGGCGCGGACGAGGGCGCGGGAGATACCGTGCGATATAGCGCCGCTCTGCCCGGTGACGCCGCCGCCGGATGTCTTGATCACGACGTTGTATTTACCCACGCTTTCCGTAGCGATAAACGGCTGGTTGATGACCCGCTGGTGCTCCAGGGAGGGGAAACGCTCTTCAATCGGTTTCCCGTCGATGATGATGGCGCCGTTGCCGGCCATCAGCTTTACCTGCGCCACCGCCGTCTTGCGGCGTCCTGTCCCGTGAAAATAGCTTTGTTTGTCCATATCAGCTCAATCCCTTTACTTAGCTTCTTTTTCCAGTTGAGGTTGTTCTGCCTTAGGTTGTTCCGTCTTAGGTTGTTCCGTCTTAGGCTTTTCTGCCTTTGGTTTTTCCGCCTTAGGCCTGGCCGTCTTTGGTTTATCCGATTTCGGCTTCGGCATGTTAGGATAGTCCGCCCCGGCGTAAACCTTGAGTTTCCCGTACATCTGCGCGCCCAGGCGGGTATGCGGGAGCATGCCTTTAACGGCGTACTCGATGGCGCGGGTGGGGAATTTCTCCATCATTTTGCCCAGCGTAATGCTCTTCAGACCGCCGGGGTAGTTGGAGTGGCGGTAATAGGTCTTCTGCTCGTCTTTTTTACCGGTCGTGTGCACCTTCGCCGCGTTGATGATGATAACGAAGTCGCCGGTATCTATCGTCGTCGTATAAATAGGCTTGGTCTTGCCCATCAGCAGCTTGACTACCTGGCTGGACAGCCTGCCCAGCGTCTGGTCTGCGGCATCGATGACGTGCGTGGCGCGTTTGATATCGACCGGTCTGGCGCTATATGTTTTCATCTTGCATCTCCCTCAAAGGGACGAGGATAGTTTACTTTTACCAGGCATAACCCCTGGGCCGGGGCCGTCGGCCCGCCCAGCCCGGGTTTCGCATTAGCGACCATGCCGTTAAATTCTTCTACCGTCATTTTACCCTGTCCCACCTTGATTAACGAGCCTATTATATTGCGTACCTGATGGGGCAGGAATGAGTTGGCGCAGATATCGCAGTGGATCATGTCCCCATCCGGTGTTATTTCCGCTTTAAAAATGTCCCTTATCGTACGTTTTTGCCGGGCCGTCTCCTCGCTGGAGACAAAGGAGGCGAAGTCGTGCCGCCCGATGAGCGCCCGGCAGGCCTTTTGCATCGCCGCCGAGTCCAGACTGCCGCCGACCCGGTAAGAGCGACCCTGCCTTAGCGGCGACCGCGCCATGCCGTTCAGTAGCGTGTACCGGTATTCCCGGCTGACCGCGCGGCGCCTGACATCGAAGCTGGCCTCCGCCTGATGGGCTTGCTGTACCGCAATGTCCGGCGGGAGGTAGTGGTTCAAGCCGTCGATGAACGTTTTCAGGGGCAGGGTAGTGGCGGTATCAAAGGCGATTACCTGTCCCGCGGCGTGAACACCGGCATCGGTCCGGCTGGCCGTTTTAATTCTTATCCTTTCTCCCGTTAGTTCGTTTAACGCTTTTTCTATTTCTCCCTGGATTGTAGGAGCGTTGGCCTGCAACTGGGAGCCGTGGTAATTCGTGCCGTCGTATTCAATAATTAAGATAATCCTGGCGCCGGCTGAAGGGCTTGCCACCATTTTCCCCCGGGAGGCTACTTCACCAGCTCCAGCTGCACCATCGGTGCGTTATCGCCAAGGCGGGGCTGCAGCTTCGTCAGGCGGGTATAGCCGCCGGCGCGCTCTTTATAGCGCGGCCCCAGCTCCGCGAAGATTTTCTCGGTAACTTTTTTATCCAGGATAAAGGTCAGCGCCTGGCGGTAGGAGGACAGGCCGCTCTTTTTACCCAGGGTAATCATTTTCTCCGCCATGCCGCGTACTTCCTTGCCCTTGGCCTCGGTGGTGACGATCTTTTCATGTTTCAGCAGCGCCGTCACGAGGTTGCGGTATAGCGCCCGGCGATGGCTGGAATCCCGGTTTAAGCTTCTGCCTTTAATATTATGCCTCATCTCAATGGTTCTCCGTGTAAAGGTTATTCCTTAACTTCAGTATCTTCAGCGTCGCCATCCGCTTTAACGGCGGCGGCCGTCTTTTTCTTGCTCTTGGCCTTGGCTTTGGGGGTTTCTTCTTCCTCGGCTGCCGCAGTTGCCTCGGTTGTCGCGGGCGCTTCGAGCTCTTCCGTCTTGGGATTCAGCGAAAGCCCGACGGTGGTAAGCCGGTCTTCGATTTCCTGGTAGGACTTCTGTCCAAAGTTGCGCAGCTTCAGCAGCTCCTTGGTGCCCTTGCCGATCAGTTCACCGACGGTGGTGATATTGCTGCGGCGCAGGCAGTTCATGGTGCGTACCGAAAGGTCGAGCTGCTCCACTGGCATGTTGTATTTTTCGTCGGGGATGGACAGGCGGATAGCGCGTTCCTCGTCCTTCATCTGCGAAATCTTGACATATTCCACGAAGGGCGTAAGCTGCTCAATCAGGATACCGGCGGCGCGGCTGACCGCATCCACCGGCAGCATCGTGCCGTCTGTCCAGATATCGAGGCGGAGCCGCTCCCGGCTGGTTTCCCGGCCGAGGTGGGTGGGCTCCACGATGTAGTTGACTTTACGTATCGGGGTAAAAATAGAATCGACGGGAATGGTGCCCACCGGCATGCTGTCCGTGGATTCCGCGCTGCGGAACCCGGTGCCGATTTCCACATCCATTTCCACGTAAATACGGGCTTTAGGACTGTTCAGAGTAATCAGGCAGAGGTCCGGGTTAATGATTTCAAAATCCGCCGAGGGTTTGATATCGGAAGCGCAAACGCGCCCCTCACCCTGCGCCTCCAGCACCAGCGTGCCGCCGCGGTCGGACAGGGGCTTGAGCCGTATTTCCTTGACGTTGAACATGAACTCCATGACGTCTTCCTTGGCGTTGGGGATAACGGTGAACTCATGCTGGACGCCTTCGATCCTTACCTGTGTGACCGCCGCGCCCGGGAGATAGCCCAGCAGCACGCGGCGCAAAGAGTTGCCCAGGGTGACGCCAAACCCTTTCTCCAGCGGTTCCGCGATGAACTTGCCGAAGTTTTCAGCCTGTTCGGTACATTCAATTTTCGGGACTAATAGTCCAGCCATTGAATTTTCTCCTTTTAGTTACACTACCGCGAGTAGTACTCAATGACGGCTTTGCCGTCAAACTTGGCATCGACCTGGTCCGGGGTGGGGAGGGTAATGACCTGCCCAACCATGTTCTGCCGGTCAAGGCTCAACCAGTTAAGGACGGTCTTGGCTTCGATGTTTTCCGCCAGCAGTTTATAGTATTCGGTCTTCTGGCTGCCTTCGCGCCAGCTGATGGTATCGCCTTCCTTCACGAACAGGGAAGGGATATCGGCCTTCTTGCCATTAAGCAGGATATGGCCGTGCATGACGAGCTGACGCGCCTGCGGGCGGGAATCGGCGAAGCCGAGGCGGTAGACGACATTATCCAGGCGGCGTTCCAGCAGCACCAGCAAGGTCTCGCCGGTGATGCCGGGCATTTTTTCCGCGATATTGAAAGTCTTTTTAAACTGTCTTTCCAGCGTGCCGTAGGTATAGCGCGCCTTCTGCTTTTCACGCAGCTGCAAACCGCGGTCGGAAAAGCGCCGCCGTCTCCGGCTGGTGGAAGCCTGGCCGGGCGCTTTGGGGCGTTTGTCCACCGCGCATTTAGGCGTAAAACAGCGCGCGCCTTTCAATAAAAGTTTTTCACCATTACGCCGGCATAAGCGGCATACTGCTCCTGTATATCTCGCCATAATCTTCCCCTTTTATACCCTTCTCCGCTTTGGAGGGCGGCAGCCGGCGTGAGGGATGGGTGTGACGTCCCTGATCCCGGTGATATATAAGCCGGAGCCCTGGAGCGAGCGGATGGCCGCTTCACGGCCGCTGCCCGGGCCTTTGACGAAGACCTCCACCTGCCGCAACCCGTGTACCATCGCTTTGCGAGCGGCGTCGCGCGCCGCCATCTGCGCCGCATAGGGCGTGCCCTTGCGGGACCCCTTGAATCCGGCCGTGCCGGAGCTGCCCCAGCCCAGGGCGTTGCCCTGCGGGTCGGTAAGGGTCACGATGGTGTTATTAAAGCTGGACTGTACATAAGCCCGCCCGGAAGGAACTGCTTTGCGTTCCCGCCGCCTGGCTTTGGTTTTTCTTTTCTGTGGCACCCTGTCCTCCTTGCACCGCTGTATTACAGATTATTTCTTGGTAGATCCGCGCTTCTGGCCGCGGCCGGCAACCGTCTTGCGCGAGCCGCGCTTGGTCCGCGCGTTGGTGCGCGTCCGCTGGCCCCTGGCCGGCAGGCCGTGGCGGTGCCGCAGCCCGCGGTAGCTCCCGATTTCTATCAGCCGCTTGATGTTGAGGTTGATCTCTTTGCGGAGGTCGCCTTCCACGCGGTACTGTTTATCGATAATTTCACGGATTTTATTGACCTCGGCCTCGGTGAGGTCTTTCACCCTTGTCTCCGGCGCGATGCCCGCCTGGGCAAGGATTTTATAGCTTAAAGCCGGGCCAATGCCGTAGATGTAGCCCAGCGAGACCCAGGCCTGCTTGTTAACCGGTATGTCAATACCAGAAATACGTGGCATATGCTATCTCCTTACCCCTGCCTCTGTTTATGCTTGGGGTTTTCACAGATAATACGGATTACCCCCCGCCGCTTGACGACCTTGCATTTTTCACATCTGACTTTAACCGAAGCTTTAACTTTCATATTTAAACCCTTTTCTTATTTGAGCCGGTAGGTGATTCTGCCGCGTTTCAGGTCATAAGGCGATAGCTCGATTAATACCTTATCGCCCGGGAGCACCCTGATGTAGTGCATTCTTATCTTGCCCGAGATATGCGCCAGCACCTCGTGCTTGTTGGGCAGCTCCACGCGGAACATGGCATTGGGCAGCGCCTCAACGACCGTTCCTTCAACCTCGATAGCTTCTTTTTTAGCCATAAGTACCCCTGGTTAAGACCTCCGGTTCATTATCATTAATGGCAATCGTATGCTCAAAATGGGCGGAAAGGCTGCCGTCCGCGGTCAGCACGGTCCACTGGTCGTCCGCCACGCGGGTGCGCCAGCCGCCGATGTTAAGCATCGGCTCCAGCGCTAGGGTCATGCCTTTTTTCAATATCGGGCCGGTGCCCGGCTTCAGGCCGTAGGGCGGCTCGGTGGTGTTGGGTATCTGCGGGTCTTCGTGCATCTTGCGGCCGATGCCATGCCCGGTATATTCGCGCACCAGGGAAAAGCCCTGCGATTCCGCGTAGCCCTGGATGGCCGCGGAAACATCGCCGAGCCTGGCCCCGTCACGGGCCGCCGCGATGCCTTTTTCCAGTGCAGTCCGCGTAGCCTCGATGAGGCGCATGGCCTCCGGGCTGGCCTCGCCGACGGGCGCGGTCACGGCGGCATCCCCGTGGAAGCCGTGATATACGGCGCCGAAGTCGAGCGAAACGATGTCGCCTTCTTTCAACACGCGGCTGCCGGGAATACCGTGCACGATTTCATCATTCACGGATACACAGATGGTAGCCGGGTAGCCGCGGTAGCCTTTGAACGACGACTCCGCGCCCATCCGCTTCAGTTCCCTGACGGCGATGGTATCCAGCTCTTTGGTATTCATTCCCGGTTTCATCTGTTGCGTTAACGTCCTTAATATTTCGGCGACAATTCTACCGGCCTGCCGCATGACCGTTATTTCCTGTTCCGATTTTAATTCAATACCCATGTGTTCCGCATCCCCCTAGCGCAGCGCGGCCATGATTTTTTGATGAACCGCGGCCGGGCCGCCTTCGCTGATAACCTCCGCGAGCTTGCCGGCCTTTTTATAATACGCTATCAGCGGGGATGTTTCCTTTTTATAGACCTCCAGCCGATTTTTTATCGTCTCCGGTTTATCATCATCCCGCTGGTACAACTCGCCGCCGCAGTGGTCGCAAATGCCCTTGACCTTTGGCGGGTTATCCACCTCGTGGTAGGGCGTCTGGCATTTGCGGCATATCCAGCGTCCGCCCAGCCTGCGCAGCACCTCTTCTCGAGATACCACGATATTTATTACTTTATCAATCGCTCTGGACTGCCTGGCCAGGGCTTTGTCCAGCGCTTTGGCCTGCTCCAGGTTCCGCGGGAAGCCATCGAAGATGGCGCCGAAGGCACAATCCGGCTGGGCCAACCTCTCCAGCACCATCTGGATGGTTATCTCATCCGGGACCAGCTGCCCCTTGTCCATGTAAATCTTTGCTTTATTACCCAGCTCCGTCTTCTCTAGGAGCGCCTTGCGGAACAGGTCGCCGGAGGCTACCTGCACCAGTTTCGTTTTCTCCGCCAGCATTACCGCCTGTGTCCCTTTGCCCGCGCCTGGAGCTCCCAGGAGAATAATATACACTAATACTCCTATTTAATAAAGCCTTCATACCGCCGCATGACCAGCTGGGCTTCCAGCTGCTTCATCGTGTCCAGGATGACGCCCACCACAATCAACATACCCAAACTGGAAAGCTGGATTTGCTGGACGTTGGTAACCGTCCTCGCCAGGAAGGGCATTATCGCCACGAAGGCCAGAAACAGCGCGCCCGCCCAGGTGATGCGGTTGATGACACCGCTCAAATAAGTGGCGGTGTTTTTGCCGGGGCGTATCCCGGGGATAAAGCCGCCCTGTTTCTGGAGGGTGCCGGGCAGGTCCTGCTGCTGATAAGTGATTAAAGTATAGAAGAACGTAAATGCGATGGATAATACGAAATAAAAGATCCAGTAGAACGCGCCGACGGGCAGGGCGGTATTCGGGTTGAACCACCGGACGATGGTATGCGCGAAGCCGCTACCGTGGTCGAAGTAGCTGGCCACGATACCCGGGAAGAGCACGATGGACATCGAAAAGATGAGCGGTATCATGCCGGAAGAGTTAACGCGCATCGGGATGTGGGTGCTGCCGGACTGGCGGTACATGCGGCCGCCGCGGAAAACGCTGCGGGCATACTGCACCGGTATACGGCGGTGCGCCTCGGTAAAGATGACGATGAGGACGATGGTTACCAGCACGATGGCAATGTAAACGATCAGCCCCGTGATGTTGCTCTTGGCGAGGAAGCCCTGCTGGATGAGCTGCGGGTAGCCGGCCACGATACCGCCGAAGATGATGATCGAGATACCGTTGCCGATGCCGTATTCCGTGATTAGCTCGCCGAGCCAGACGAGGAAGAGGGTGCCGGCGATGAGTGAAATGACGATGGTGGTCGTCAGCAGTGGTATATTGGTGCCGACGGGCAGATTGGAAAAATTGACGGCGCCGGCGCGCTGCAGGATGACCAGCTGCCCGTAACCGGAAAGCCCGGCCAGCGGGACGGTCAGCCAGTGGGTAATCATGTTAATTTTGTTCTTGCCGGATTCGCCTTCCTGGGAAAGGGCCTGGAGGCGGGGAATCACCGGCACCAGCAAAATGATAATAATTGAGGACGTAATATAGGGGTAAACGCCCATCGAGGCCACGCTGAACTGCTTCATCGCGCCGCCGCTGAACAGGTCCAGCATGCCGAGCAGGGCGTTGTTCTGGAAGAGCTCCTTGAGCACTGTGGGGTTCAGGCCCGGCAAAGGCACATGGGAGATGAAACGGAAGATCACCAGGATACCAACGGTTATCAGGATACGCCGCCGCAGGTCGGGCAGGGAGAAGGCGTCGTACATGGCCTGGAGCAACCGGGGTCTGGTGGTTTTTTGCCGCATCGGCTATACCTCCTCGGCTTTCCCGCCGGCGGCCTCTATCTTGGCTTTGGCGGAAGCGGAAAATTTATCGGCTTTAACGGTTAGCGGGCGGTCGATGGCGCCGTCGGCCAGAACTTTAATAGGATTGGACGGCGTTGTGATGATGCCGGCTGCCACCATTTTTTCCGAGGTTACTTCGGAGCCGGATTCGAACTGGTTAAGGTCATCGAGCGTGACCAGATTGTATTCAATTTTATAAATGTTGACGAAGCCGCGTTTGCGGGGCAGGCGTTTAATCAAAGGCAGCTGTCCGCCCTCGAAGCCGGGACGCACTTTATTATTGCCGGCGCGGGCTTTCTGGCCCTTGCAGCCGCGGCCGGAGAATGTGCCGTGTCCGCTGCCGGTGCCGCGGCCCACGCGCTTGGCGGCATGCCGCGAGCCGGTGGCAGGGGCGATGTTATTTTGTTTGACCAAGGTCTTCCTCCACTTTAACCAGGTGTCTTACCTTGTTAATCATACCGCGTACCGAGAGCGAATCTTCACGGACAACGCTCTGATTAAGGCGATGAAAACCCAGAGTTTTTATCGTTCTCCTCTGGCTTTCGTCGTAGCCGATGCTGCTTTTAATCCAGGTAATACGTATTTTACTCACGGGCTGGTGCCTCCGTGGTGGGTAATATCGAGTGGCGCCTGGCGAGCTCTTCTTTAAGGTTCTTCAGCCCGAGCAGCGCCTGTATCGTCGCGCGGGCGACATTGATATGATTGGTATTGCCCAGAGCTTTAGTCAAAATATCCTTCACGCCGCAGGCTTCCAGCACGGCGCGGACACTGCCGCCGGCGATGACGCCGGTACCGGGCACGGCCGGTTTTAACATGACCGTGGCGGCCCCGTATTTCACCGTAATTCCATGCGGGATGGTACTGCCGGCCAGGGGCACCTTGATAAGGTTTTTACGTGCCTGCGCGCCGCCCTTGGCGATGGCGGTAGGGACTTCATTGGCTTTACCGATGCCCACGCCGACATGCCCTTCACCGTCGCCGGTGACCACCAGGGCGCTGAAGCGGAGGCGTTTGCCGCCCTTCATCACCTTGGCCACGCGGTTGACGTTAATGAGCTTGTCATTAAGGTTCAGGTCGGCCGCATCGATACGACTTAACGGTTGCTTCATCAGACCCCATATCCTCTCTTAGAACTTGAGCCCGCCTTTACGGGCTGCTTCCGCCAGGGTCTTGACCCGGCCGTGGTATTTGAATCCGCCGCGGTCGAAAGCCACCTGGCTGATGCCTTTTTCCTGGGCGCGTTTGGCCACCAGCGTGCCTACCAGCTCTGCTTCGCTGGTCTTGTTCTTTTTCTTAGCGTCTTTTTTCACATCGGCGTCGAGGGTGGAGGCGGCCACCAGCGTTTGCCCCTTCAGGTCATCGATAACCTGAGCGTAAATGTGGTTCAGGCTGCGGAAAACGCATAAACGCGGGCGGCTTTCCGTGCCGGCGATCTTCTCCCGGACTTTGACATGTCTCCTGACGCGTGCTTCTCTGGTATAAGATTTAGTCATTTTTATTTCCTGCCAACTACCTTACCGGCCTTGCCGGGTTTAAGATGTACTTTTTCACCAGCGTACCTGATGCCCTTGCCTTTATAGTGGTCCGGGACGCGTAAAGAGCGGATTTCCGCCGCCATTTCCCCCACGTCTTCCTTGTTGATGCCGCTCACTTTTATCTTGGTATTAGCTTCCACGGAGAGGATGATGCCGGGCTTGGGCACCACCTGCACCGGGTGCGAGAAGCCGAGACGCAGGTTCAATTTTTCTCCGGCTTTCTCGGCGCGGTAGCCCACCCCGACAATTTCCAGGTTCTTCTCGAAGCCTTTGGAAACGCCCTGTACCATGTTGGCCAGCAGGGTGCGGGTGAGGCCGTGGTAAGCCCGGTGTTTCTTGTTATCGCTGGGGCGGGTGACTGTAAGGGTGCTGCCTTCGAGTTTAATGCCCATTTCCGCGGGCAGGGAGCGTTTGAGTTCCCCCTTGGGGCCTTTCATGCTAACGGTACTCCCGGCGATGTTGACCGTCACTCCGGACGGTACGGCTATCGGCAATATACCAATTCTTGACATAGCTTCAATCTCTCTTTACCAAATGTAGCATAACAACTCGCCGCCGGAGCCTTGTTTCCAGGCCTGCTGACCGGTGCGGAGCCCCTGGGAGGTGGAAAGGATGGCGATGCCCAGGCCGCCGTAAACACGCGGTATCTCTCTCTTCTGTACATAGAGGCGGAGGCCGGGTTTGCTCATCCGCTTCAGACCGGAAATAGCCGGCTTATTGCCTTCCATATAGCGCAGGCGCACCTTGATCTCCCGGTGGGGTTTACCCTTGACTACCTCGTAGTCGATGATAAAGCCTTCTTCTTTGAGAATCTTGGCAATCGATAGTTTGATCTTGGAAGCCGGTACGAGGACGCTATCGTGCCTCACCATGATGGCATTTCTTATTCTGGTTAACATATCAGCAATTGGATCTGTCACTGTCACACCTACCATTTAGTTCTTTAGTTTACCAGCTGGACTTTCTCACTCCGGGGAGCTGCCCGTCGAGAGCCAAATGCCGGAAACAAATGCGGCAGACGCCAAATTTACGAATGTACGCGCGGGGCCGGCCGCATATTTTGCAGCGGTTGTGCTTGCGCGCCGGGAACTTTGGCGTGCGCTCCGATTTCAGAATCATTGATTTCTTGGCCATGATTAACCCTCTCCTCCGTCCTTGGCGAAGGGCATTCCCAGCAGTTCCAGCAGGTGTTTGCCATCTTCGTCGTTCCTGGCAGTGGTCACGATCGATATTTCCATACCGCGTATCTTGTCAACTTTATCATATTCTATTTCCGGGAAAAGGATTTGCTCTTTGAGACCCAGGGTGTAGTTGCCGCGGCCGTCGAAGGCGTCCCCGGAGACGCCCTGGAACTCGTGCATACGAGGGAGCACCGCGTTGACCAGCTTATCGAGGAAAGCCCACATGCGCTCGCCGCGGAGTGTGACCTTGAGGCCGATGGGCATTCCCTGCCTTAATTTGAAGTTGGCGATGGACTTCCGCGAGCGGGTGGTCAGGGCATGCTGCCCGGCGATGGCTTCCAGGTCCGCCTCCGCCGCTTCCAGCGACTTGGCGTTGGCAATAGCTTCCCCCATGCCGACGTTCAGTACGATTTTCTCCAGACGCGGCACTTGCATGATGTTTTTATACCCGGTAATTTCCATCAATCGGGGCACGATTTCCTTGGTGTATTTATCTCTTAATCTCGCCATTTAATCAATCACCTCACGGCAGACGCGGCAAAACCGGACGTTGCGGCCGTCTTCCAGCTTGCGGATGCCGACGCGGGCGGGTTTGCTGCACTTGGTGCACAGGTACATCACCTTGGAGACGTGCAGCGGCGCCTCGATGTCGATAATGCCGGCCTGCCTGGCGACGCCCTTGGCTTTAGAGTGCTTTTTCACGAAATTCAGGCCTTCAACGATAATTGCCTGCTGGCGGGGGTACGCAAAGCGGACCTTGCCTTTCTTGCCCTTGTCTTTGCCGGCGATTACGAGCACGGTATCGTCTTTATGTATGTTCATCGCTTTCTCTGCCTTTTATAATACCTCCGGCGCCAGCGAGACGATCTTGGTATACTGCTTGTCTCTAAGCTCTCTGGCTACCGGGCCGAAAATACGGGTGCCTTTGGGGTTGTTCTTATCGCTAAGAATGACCGCGGCGTTTTCATCGAACCTGATGTAGGAGCCGTCCTGCCGGTGGAAAGGATACACGGTGCGCACGACTACCGCCCGCACCACGTCGCCTTTTTTGGTGGCGGCGTTAGGAATGGCCTTCTTGACCGAGGCGACGATGGTATCGCCGAGATAAGCGTAACGGCGCCTGGTACCGCCGAGTACGTTAATGCACATGATCTCCCGCGCCCCGGAGTTATCGGCTACCTTTAATCTGGAATTCATCTGAATCATCGCAGTTTCACCAATATCCTAGTTCGTTATTTCTTCCGGTTTGATTTCCGCCACTTCGCCTTTGGTGAGAATTTCCACCACGCGCCATCTCTTGAGCTTGGAGAGCGGGCGGGTCTCTTCGATTTTTACGGTATCGCCCACTTTGCTCATCTTGTTCTCATCGTGGGCGTAGTATTTCACCACGCGGCGGATAGTCTTTTTATAAAGCGGGTGCCGCCGGGGGGTATCCACAGCGATAATCACCGTTTTATTCATCGCATCGCCGATTACCTTGCCGTATCTGGTCTTGCGCTTTGTTTCCATTCTTGCCAACCTACCTTATCCCCAGTTGTTTTTCCGCGAGTACCGTCTTGATGCGCGCAATCTTTCGCTTGACCCGCCGGACCTCGCGGTGATTGACGAGCTGCTTGGTGGAAAGGCGAAAGCGCAGGTTAAATAGCTCCTGGTGCGTATCTTCCAGCTGCTTGGCCAACTCTTCCGCGGTCATAACCCTGATTTCTTTAACTTTTGAAGCCATGATTCCCTACTTTGCCGCCTCAATAATGCCGGTGGCGAGGCTTTCTTTTTGGACAAAACGCGTTTTCAGGGGCAGTTTGTGGGCGGCCAGGCGGATGGCGTCCTTAGCCACTTTTTCCCCCACCCCGGCCATTTCGAACATGACACGGCCGGTCTTGACCACGGCTACCCAATGGTCCGGGAGGCCTTTGCCGCTGCCCATGCGGGTTTCCGCGGGTTTCTTGGTGACAGGCTTGTCCGGGAAAATGCGTATCCAGACCTGGCCGCCGCGGCGGATGTGGCGGGTAATGGCGCGCCGCGCCGCTTCAATCTGGGCGGAGGTCAGCCAGGCGGATTCCATTGCCTGCAGGCCGTATTCGCCGAAGCTCACCGTATTGCCGGAATGGGCCTTGCCGGTGCGGCGGCCTCTTTGCGTTTTACGAAATTTTACACGCTTGGGCTGTTGCATCCTAGTCCTCTTCCTTGCGCTTCGTTGTCCCCGAAGCTTTCTTGGTGGTCTTGGGCGGTGCTTCCGGCTCCTTGGCCTCGGCGGCGGGTTTAGCCGCTTTCTTAACGGCCTTAGGTTTGGCCGGTTTTTCCGCTTCTATTTCCTTGGGAGCGGCCGCCTTGGCCGCCTTCACGGGTTTTTCTTCCGCGGCCGCTTCTTTTACACCGGCGGCTTTTTCTTTCTTTTCTTTTACTTCCGGCTCCTTGGCCTCGGCGGCGGGTTTAACGGCTTTCTTGACGGCCTTGGGTTTGGCCGGTTTTTCTGCTTCGGCTTCCTTGGGGGCGGCCGTTTTAGCTGCCCTGGCCGGTTTTTCCGCGGGCGGAGCGGAGGCTTTAGCCACGGCTTCCGCCAGTTTTTCTCCGATTGTCGTCGTGCCGCCGTGAGTTACCCTGGACGCCTTACCGGGCTTTTCTTCCGCGGCGGGGGCGGCCGCTTTAACGGCTTTCGCCGGTTTTTCCTCGGCGGCAGGGGCGGGGGCTGCTTTAGCGGCGGCTTCTACGGGTTTTTCCGTAGTGGTAGCCGGTTCGGCGGCGGCCTCGGCGGGCTTTTCTTCGGCCTCGGCCGTCTTAATCTCCGGCAGCACCTGTCCTTTATAAATCCAGACTTTCACACCGATGCGTCCCATGGTGGTGACCGCCTCGGTAAAACCATAATCGATATCGGCTCTTAAAGTGTGCAGAGGCACCTGGCCTTCGTGGAGGGTCGCGCGGCGGGCAATTTCCGCGTTGGCCAGGCGGCCGGCGGCGCTCACCTTAACGCCTTTGGCGCCGGACTGTAAAGACCGGAAAATGGCCTGTTTCATCGCGCGCCGGTAGGCCACGCGGCGCTCGATCTGTTCCGCCACGGAACGGGCTACTAGATAAGCGTCCAACTCCGGCTGGCGGATTTCCTGTATATTTAATCTGATTTTCTTGCCGATAAGGGCTTCCAGATGCTGACGCATTTCATCCACGCGCTGGCCGCCCCGCCCGATGACAATACCGGGCCTGGCGGTATGCAAAGTGATAGTTACGTCTTTAGCCTGGCGGTCGATTTCTACCAGGGAAATGGCGGCTTCCGGGTACTTGGCTTTAATGTGCTCCCGGAGCTTGTTGTCTTCCTGGATGAACTCGGCATAGCGCGATTCACTATACCATTTAGACTGCCAGTCTTTAATGACTCCCAGTCTGAATCCTATAGGGTGAACTTTATGACCCAATTAGCCCTCCTGATCCGCGACTATCACGGTAACGTGGCTGGAATTTTTATGTATGGGGCTGGCCCGCCCCCTCGACCGCGCCCGGAAGCGCCGCATGCTGCGCGCGACATCTACATTGATCTTGACCACGATGAGGTCGGCGGGTTCCATCTGGAAGTTGTTTTCCGCGTTGGCTGCGGCAGAGCGTACCACCTTGGCGATGAGCCTCGCTTTGGGTGATGGCTGGTAGCGCAGCAGATTCAGCGCGTCATCAACTTTTTTACCCCGTACCATGTCTGCCAGCGGTCGCATCTTGCCGGCGGGCATGCCAGTGTCTTTAGATATAGCTTTTACTTGCACTTTATTTACACCTTATCTCGGGTTACTCTTTATCCGCTTTGGTCCCGTGCCCTCTGAAGGTACGGGTAGGGGCGAACTCGCCCAGCTTGTGGCCGACCATATTTTCGTTGACATAGATGGGTACATGCCGGCGGCCGTCATGCACACCGATGGTCAGTCCCACCATTTCCGGCAATATCGTGGAGCGCCGCGCCCAGGTCTTGATCACGGTCTTCTTGCCGGAGCGTATCGCCGCTTCTACGTGTTTTGCCAGCTTGGCATCAACTGCCGGTCCTTTTTTCGTCGATCTTGACATGTTTCCTCTTTAACCGCCCTTTTTGCCTCTGCGTTTGACAATCAGTTTATCCGAAGGCTTCGGTTTACGCGTCTTATAGCCGAGGGCCGGTTTGCCCCAGGGGGTCTTGGGCCCGGGCATACCTATCGGGGAGCGGCCTTCGCCGCCGCCATGGGGGTGGTCGCGGGGACTCATGACGGAGCCTCTAACGGTGGGCCGCCAGCCCATGTGCCGCTTGCGCCCCGCCTTACCCAGCTGAATATTCTGGTGCTCCAGGTTGCCTATCTGGCCGACGGTGGCGATGCACTCGCTTAAAATACGGCGGATTTCTCCGGAGGGGAGACGGATAAGCACGTTATCGCCTTCCTTGACCATCAGCTGGGCGGAGCCGCCGGCGCTGCGTACCATCTGGCCGCCGCGCCCTTTCTGGACCTCGATGTTGTGGATATCGATGCCCGTAGGCATCAGTTTCATGGGCATGGAATTGCCCGGTTTGATTTCCGCTTTAGGGCCGGCCATGACCGTATCGCCGACATTGAGACCGACCGGGGCGATGATATAGCGCTTTTCCCCGTCGACGTAGTGGATGAGGGCGATGCGTGCCGAGCGGTTGGGGTCGTACTCGATAGCAGCGACCTTGCCCGGAATATCATATTTATCGCGCTTGAAATCTATAATGCGCAGCTTGCGCTTTTCGCCGCCGCCGCGGTGGCGCACGGTGACGGTGCCGCGGAAGTTGCGCCCGGCTTTACTCTTCTTGGCGACGACCAGCGATTTCTCCGGCTTACTCTTCGTGATCTCGTCGAAGGTATAGCCGCTCTGGTTGCGCCGGCCGGGAGAGGTCGGATTAAATACTTTTATAGCCACCTGGCTTCCCCTTTCATGTTAGACGCCTTCAAAGTATTCTATTTTATCCCCCGTCTTGAGGGTGACGATAGCTTTTTTCCAGGGATTGGTATGCACCACGCGGCGGCCCATTTTCCTGGTCTTGCCGCGCACGGTCACCACGTTGACCCCGGTTACCGTGACCTTGAACGCCTTTTCCACCGCCTGCTTGATCATCATCTTGTTGGCATGATCGGCGATCTCAAAAGCGTATTTATTTAGACCCTGCAGCGCCGTGCTTTTTTCCGTGATCAGCGGCCGGCGGAGCACTTCAT
This sequence comes from Dehalococcoidales bacterium, assembly GCA_050018395.1. Taxonomy (GTDB): domain Bacteria; phylum Chloroflexota; class Dehalococcoidia; order Dehalococcoidales; family RBG-16-60-22; genus RBG-13-51-18. The sequence goes on along the minus strand of JBEKAC010000022.1, from coordinate 21,389 downwards.
AGACGTGCATTATTCGCCCCCTTCGGCTGCCCCGTTGCCCCACAGTTTTTCCGCGACGCGGACCGCAGCCTCGGTCATGAGCAGCGTCTTGTGCGACATGATATCTAAAATATTTAAGGTATTGGCCGGCATCGTGGTGATTTCCGGGATATTGCGGGCCGATTTAATCAAATTTGCTTCCGGCTTGGGCGTGACGACGAGCGCGGAGGATTCGATGCCCAGCGCTATCAATGCATTTATCATTTGCTTTGTTTTAGGCTCGGCGAAGTCGAAAGCGTCAAGCACTTTCAGGTCGCCTTCGGTGGCCTTGGAGGAAAGGATGCAGCGTATCGCCAGGCGGCGCATTTTCTTGGGAGTATCCTGGCGGTAGTCACGCGGCTTGGGGCCGAATGCGGAGCCGCCGCCGCGGCGTGTGGGCGATTTCTTGCTGCCGGCGCGGGCGTTACCCGTGCCCTTCTGCCGATAAAGCTTTTTGGTGCTGCCGACGATCTCCCCGCGGGACTTGGATGCGGCGGTGCCCTGGCGGGCGTTAGCCTGCAGGCCGACCATCACCTGGTGGACGATCGTCTCGTTGAACGGCACGCCGAAAACGGCATCGCTTATTTCAATTTTCCGGACTTCCTCTCCGGCAAGGTTATAAACTGGAAACTGCACCTTACTTTTTCCCCCTCTTGGCCTTTTGTATCAGCAACAGGCCGTTAGTCGAGCCGGGTACTGCTCCTTTAACGAGCAACAAATTGCGGGCGACGTCGGCCTCCAGCACTTCCAGATTGCTGATGGTAACGCGGTCGCTGCCCATGTGACCCGCCATGCGTAATCCTTTATAGACACGGCCGGGGCTGGTGTTCGAGCCTACGGAGCCGGGCGCGCGCCACCGGTCGGACTGGCCGTGGGTCTTGGGGCCGCCATGGAAATGGTAGCGTTTGACGCCGCCGGCGAAGCCCTTGCCCTTGGAAATGCCGATGACATCGATGGCATCACCGGCTTTAAACAGGCTGACGTCGATTTTCTGTCCGGCTTCCATCTTGGGTCCGTTGTCCAGCCTGAATTCCCGCATGTATTTAAATTTAACCGGCTCTTTTTCCTTGCCCTGGCCCTTTTTGCCGGCTTTGCGCTGTTTCACTTCCCCGTAGCCGAGCTTCGCGGCGCTGTAGCCGTCCTTCTCCACGGTCTTTACCTGTGTTACCGTGCAGGGGCCGGCCTGGATGGCGGTGATGGCCTCGGTCTTGCCGCCTTTGCCGTAGACCTGGGTCATGCCCAGTTTTTTACCGATAATTCCTTCAGTCATAATTTCACCAGTTTTTCTTATCATTCCCATAAAGGCTTTAATACCGACCTCACCCCCCTTTAGTTCCCCCTCTCCGTTTACGGAGAGGGGGATAGGAGGAAAGGTCGATTCTTGGCCTTGTTCAATACTAAATTCTCAGTCTCCCTTTTTATAACTTGATATCTATTTCAACTCCGGACGGCAGGTTCAACTTGGTCAGCGCATCGATGGTCTTGGATGTCGTCTCGACGATATCGATCAGCCGCTTGTGGGTGCGAATCTCGAACTGCTCCTGGGAGTTTTTATCGATGAAAGGGGAGCGGATGACACAGAACTTCTGGATGTGGGTCGGTAACGGTACCGGCCCCACCGCGACCGCCCCGGTGCTTTCTACCGCTTCCAGGATTTGCCGTGCCGATAGGTCGACCACTTTGTGGTCATAGCCCTTGAGTTTGATGCGGATTTTCTGTTTAGCCATATTTCTTGCCTACAGCCTTTTCTATAATCTCGTCCTGCATGTTAGACGGCAGTTGCTCGTAGTTGTGAAATTCCAGCGAATGGGTCGCCCGGCCTTGCGTCAGTGAACGCAGGTTCGTGGCATAGCCGAATGACTCCGCCAGGGGTATCAGGCAGTGGATAATGAAAGTATCGCCCTGCGGGTCGATTTTGTTGATATGCCCGCGCCGGGAGTTGAGGTCGCCGATGATATCGCCCATGAACTGCTCCGGCGTGACCACTTCCAGCTTCATGATGGGCTCGAGTAAAATCGGCCTGGCTTTTTTCACGCCTTCGCGTACCGATAGCGAGCCGGCCATCTTGAAAGCCATTTCCGAGGAGTCCACGTCATGGTAGCTGCCGTCGTAAAGGGTGGCCTTGACATCCACCACCGGATAGCCGGCCAGGACGCCGGTTTCCATCGCTTCTTTAATGCCGGCCTTGACCGGGTTGACGTACTGGCGCGGTATCGTGGCGCCTTTGAGGGCATCCACGAACTCAAAGCCCTTGCCGCGGGGCTGCGGTTCGAAGGCGACTTCGACCACGCCGTACTGGCCGTGGCCGCCGGTCTGTCGGACGAACTTGCCTTCCGCTTTCACGGGCATGGTGATGGTCTCTTTATAGGCCACGCGCGGCTGGCCCACTTTCACGCCGACGTTGAATTCCCGGATAAGCCGGGAGGTAATCACTTCCAGGTGGAGCTCGCCCATACCGGAAACTATTGTCTGGCCGGTCTCTTCGTTAAAGGTCACCTTGAAAGTGGGGTCTTCTTCGGTGAGTTTTTGCAGCGCTTCGCCGAGTTTATCCTGGTCGGCCCGGGTCTTGGGCTCGACGGCAATGGAAATTACTGGTTCGGGGAAGCGGATGGATTCGAGGAGAATGGATTTGGATGTATCGCAGAGGGTATCGCCGGTGAAGGTATTTTTCAGTCCCAAGGTGGCCACGATGGCGCCGGTATCGGCGGAGGTAATGTCCTCCCGGTGATTGGCGTGCATCAAGAGCAGGCGGCCAATGCGTTCCGGCCTTTCGCGGGTCGGATTAAACACCTGGGCGCCCACCTTAACCTTACCCGAATAGACTCTGAAATAGACCAGCCGCCCGACGAAGGGGTCGGTGACGACTTTGAAAGCCAGCGCGGAAAACGGGGCGTCATCGCTGGCTTCACGCGTAATTTTCTCGCCGTTATGCGGGTTCACGCCGTCCACCGGCGGCACTTCCAGCGGGGAGGGGAGATAGTTGACCACCGCATCGAGCAGGAGATGGATGCCCATATTCCGCAGAGCGCTGCCGCAGATAACCGGCACGCCTTTGATGGCCAGCGTCACCCTTCTTAAGGCCTGTTTCAGCTCTTCAGCGGTTACCTTTTTGCCTTCGACGAAGGCGATCATCATAGCGTCGTCATGCTCGGCGACTCTGGAAATCAAATGCTGGCGGGCTTCTTCAGCCCGTAATTTTTCATCTTCCGGTATCGGAATTTCTTCGGGAGGAGTATCGGGGTCGCCGGAAAAATGGTAGGCTTTGTTTTCGATAAGGTCGACAACACCGTGGAAATTTTCTTCGGAGCCGAGGGGAAGCTGGATGGGGAGGGGAGTAGCGAGAAGGCGGGTTTCAATGCTGGCGATGGTACGGGTAAAGCTGGCGCCGACGCGGTCCATTTTATTAATGTAGCAGATGCGCGGCACCTTGTAACGATTGGCCTGGCGCCAGACGGTCTCAGATTGCGCTTCCACGCCGGAAACAGCATCGAAGACAACCACGCCGCCATCGAGGACGCGCAGGCTGCGTTCCACCTCTGCTGTAAAATCAACGTGCCCGGGAGTATCGATAATATTAATGCGGTGGTTAAGCCAGTAGCAGGTCGTGGCCGCCGCGGTGATAGTGATGCCGCGTTCCCGCTCCTGGTCCATCCAGTCCATGACGGCCGTGCCCTCGTGCACCTCGCCCATTTTATAGGTCTTGCCGGTGTGATAGAGTATCCGCTCGGTGACGGTCGTCTTCCCGGCATCGATGTGGGCAATGATACCTATATTGCGGATGTCTTCGAGAGGGAATTCCCTGGGCACTTTCTTTTCTCCCGCCGCCTGATTCTTTGATGTAGCGCCAGTATTCGTGACCAAATCCTTTACCACCTGTAATGGGCAAAGGCCCGGTTAGCCTCGGCCATTTTATGCGTGTCTTCACGCTTTTTAATCGTGTTGCCCTGTCCCTGGAAGGCCTCGGCCAGCTCATCGGCCAGCTTTTCATTCATCGCTTTACCTTTTCTCGTCCTGGCGGACTGAATCAGCCAGGTGAGGGCGAGGAAAAGCCCGCGTTCCGGAGCCACTTCCACCGGTACCTGATAGGTAGCGCCGCCGACACGCCGGGGCTTGACCTGGAGGAGAGGGGTGACGTTCTTGACCGCCTGTTCCAGCGCCGCCGCCGGGTCTTTGGATACTTTCTGGCCCAGCTTCTCCAGTGCGGTATAAACGATGTTTTCCGCCGTCCGCTTCTTCCCGCGCTCCATCACTTTGATGATCAGCTGCGATACGGTGGCGCTGCGGTACTTGGCATCCGGTACGATTTCTCTTTTTACTGATCTAGCTCTTCTCGCCATGATATTTCCTCGTATTTAAGTTGCCGCGGCTTCGGCGGCCTTTTCTTTGGCCCGCTTGGCGCCGTATTTACTGCGCCCCTGCTTGCGGTTCTGCACGCCGGTGGTGTCCATCGTCCCCCGGATGATGTGATAGCGGACACCGGGCAGGTCCGGGACACGGCCGCCGCGGATAAGGACAACGGAGTGTTCCTGGAGTTCGTGGCCCTCGCCGGGGATATAAGCGGTGACCTCGACATGGTTGGTTAGCCTTACCTTGGCGATCTTGCGCAGAGCGGAGTTAGGCTTCTTGGGGGTGGTGGTCTTTACCTGGATGCAGACGCCGCGTTTCTGCGGGGAGCTTTTTCCCTGGGATACCCGGTTCTTTAAGGCGTTATAGGTGAAACCGAGCGCCGGCGTCTTGTCTTTAGTGGTGGACTTTTTCCGCCCTTTACGGACCAGCTGATTTATCGTTGGCATTTCCTTTTTTATCCCCCTAACAATTACAATGGATGGGCTCAGCCCATCCATTACGAATTCTTGTAATGTGATAGAGAGAGGTTTTTCAGCTCAATCTATCTACTTTTACTGAATTCTTAGCACCAAACATTTAATGTAACATATCAGAGTACCCTCTGTCAACTTCTTTAAGAAAGTAAAATGGCAAGAAATCGGCAGGGGTAACGATAGCCTTTAGATAGCTTGTATTTTTTAGCGCCGGGACAGGAACTACAAACCGTCCAGCGCCTGGTTGGCTAACGCGTCCGCAGCGGTGTTCTGGGTACGCGGTATATAGCTGATATTAAAGCCTTCCAGGGCGCCGGTAAGCCGCAAGACCTCCAGGTATAGTGGGCGGAGGGCGACGTGTTTTACCCGGTAAAGCCCGTTGAGCTGCTTTACCACGAGCTCGGAATCGGATTTTATGATGACCTGGTGGGCACCGAGCGAAATGGCTTTTTCCAGTCCGGCGATGATGGCGCGGTATTCCGCCTGGTTATTGGTGGTAGTGCCTAAGCATTGAGCAATCGTGGCGACGACTTTTCCCGTCTCGTCTTTGATGACCACGCCGATGGCGGCCGGGCCGGGGTTGCCCCGGGCGGCGCCGTCCGTGTATATCGTGGCCTTGTTGATGCTCAATTCAGCTTTCAGGAGATAAACAAAATCCGGCCGCAGGTGCCACAGAGTACCGGCCGGCCGCTCCGCGCTTTTTGTATGGCGCTGGCGGAAAGGGAGATACGGCAGGCGCGGCAGATGCCCTGTTCCACTTTGGAAACGGCTTGCTTTTTCTGCTGGCGTATTTTTTCATAAAGAGCCACGGCGTCCGGTTCGATCTGCTCGACCAGCTGGAGGCGTTTTTCCCGCAGGTCGGCGAGGGTTTTCTTTAAAAGCTCGATATCGGCGGCAAGCTGCTTTTGCTGGCGCTGCCATTCCTGCTCGAGCCTGGCGTATTCTGTAGTGAGCGCGGCCGTTTTCTTTTCCGCGGCTTCAACCTGCTCGATGATTTCCAGGGTCTTATTTTCCAGCGGGTCGCTCTGTTTCTTCAGGCTGGCGATATCATCCTGGAGGCTGGAAAGCTCCTTGGGGTTTTTGATCGTGCCGCCGTAAAGTTTCTTTTCCGCCGCGCTGATTTTGGCCAGGATATCATCCACCTGCCATTCGGTCTCCTGGCGCACTTTTTTTAAACCCGCCAGGTTCTTTTGCTCGGCGGCGAGCGCCGTTTGCGCCGCGTCCAGCGTGTCCCGGTTGCCCAGTTGGGTAGTCTGCTGGACAAGGGTCTGGGACGTATGCTCGATATCGGTATCGAGCTCCTGTAACTCATAAAGCTGCTTGGTGATAGGCATGGCTTTCTCTGTGACCTATTCTATACCTGAAACTACAGAATATCAAACGGAGGGTGTTTTGTGATATCCGATGGTACTTCATAAAACGACAGAAACGCTCATTTCGTTTTTTGGGGTTTTTAAATGGGAATAACCAGACACGAAGATAGATCTAATGAAAGGGAGCAGCCCGCCGAGAGGGCCGCCAGTCCTTCAGGGAGAACTTTCAGGGTGAACCCCTCTCCAATATTTCCTCCTTCCTTTTTAAGGAAGGGAGTTTGGGGGGATAGATTATACAAATTATCAGCGGCTCTGGGTTCGTAGTGGCGTATTGCCATATAATATATATATGTAATAACGTTCCGTCATTATTGCATTCGATAATTGAGTAAAGTAAAATTACATAAATGAAAAAAGTTGCAGTCAAGCTGGGCATTAACGGCTACGAAATCCGGGTGGGCAGCGGCGTGATGGCGAACGCCGGCCCCTGGCTGAAAGAACTGGGCTTTACCGCCAAGGCGGTTATCATTACGGATAGTAACGTGGGGCCGCTGTACGCCGCGGCGCTGGAACAGAGCCTGGCCGGCGCCGGTTTCAAGGTAACGGTGGTTGAAGTCCAGGCCGGGGAGGCACAAAAGACCCTGGAGACCGCCGGAGCCCTTTATCAAAAGCTCGCGGCGGCCTACGCCGAGCGCACGACTCCGGTGCTGGCGCTGGGAGGTGGGGTGGTGGGCGACCTCGCCGGTTTTATCGCGGCCACCTACCTGCGCGGGGTACCGCTGGTACAGGTGCCGACATCCCTGCTGGCGATGGTCGATAGCAGCGTGGGCGGTAAAACCGCCGTCGACCACGGGCAGCTGAAAAACACCGTCGGCGCTTTTTACCAGCCGAAAATGGTTATCGCAGACGTTGCCGTGCTTAAAACGTTGCCGCGGGAAGAGCTAAGCAACGGTCTGGCGGAGGTCATCAAGATGGCGGCGCTGAAGGACAAAAAATTCTTCGCGTTCCTGGAAGCAAACATCGAGCAGGCCACGGCACTAAAGCCAGATGTACTGGAAGAAATCATACTTAAAAGTACCACGCTTAAAGCCGCTATCGTCGCCCGGGACGAAAGAGAGACCGGCGAGCGTACTCTTTTAAATTACGGGCACACCATCGGCCATGCCATCGAGGCGGTATCCGGTTTCCGGATAAAGCACGGCCAGGCGGTGGCGCTAGGCATGATAGCGGCAAACTCCATCGCCGTTAAGCTGGGCATGCTGCCGTCAGCTCAAGCCGCTAAAATTGAGTCGGTAATCAGGCGGGCAGGCCTCTCCGTGGCGATACCCGAATTTACCGGCGAGGAAAGAGAAAATATCCTGCAAGCGGTCCGGCACGATAAAAAAGTTTTGAACGGCCGTATCCGCTTCGTGTTGCTGAAATCGATCGGCAGCCCGGTTATCAAAGGTGATGTGGAACCGGGACTGATTAAGGAGGTGCTCTTTGGCCGCGGATAGACCCAGGATTTGCGCCGTGATTACCGATAGCAGTATCAGACCGATAAACCGGGTGGAGCCGGCGGTTGACCTCTGGGAGGTACGCATCGACCTTGTAGGGAAGGGGTGGCGGGAGCTGGTGCCGAAGCTGAAGAAGCCCTGGATCGCCTGCAACCGCCGCGCGGAGGAAGGCGGGAAATGGAAGGGGACTGAAGAGCAGCGCGTCGCCGAGCTGTTAAGCGCGATTGAGCTTGGCGCGGAGACCGTCGATATCGAGCTGGGAGCACCAGGGGTGGAAGACATCGTTAAAAAAATCAAGGAGCATGCGGAATGCCTCGTTTCCTACCATAACCTGGCGGAGACACCGCCGCTGGACCGGCTGAAGCAGATTATCATCAACCAGCTGGCAGCCGGCGCGGATATTTGCAAAGTAGTGACGATGGCACATAGCTTTAAAGACAACCTGGCGCTCTTGCAGCTCATCACCGAGTTTCAGAATGTACAGATCGTCGCCTTCGCCATGGGGGCGGCCGGCCAGATTTCCCGGGTCATGTGCCCGCTGGTGGGGGGTAGTTTTACCTACGCCTCGCTGGCGGCGGACAAGGCTGCGGCGGATGGGCAGGTGACGGTGGCGGAGCTAAGAAAGATTTACGCTATACTGGAAGGCGAAGCGGACGATTGGAGCGACGTCCAGGTGGGTTTATAATTAATGCGGTTTAATACCATGAATATTACCGGAAAAACACAAATCTGCGCCCTCATCGGCGACCCGGTGGAGCACAGCATGTCCCCGGCGATGCACAACGCCGCTTATGAAAAACTGGGGCTGGGCTATGTTTATGTGCCTTTTCACGTTAAACCGGAGGGCCTGGCCCGGGCAGTGGCCGGCTTAAGGGCTTTAAACGTGAGGGGTTTTAACGTGACCATCCCGCATAAAGTGTCCGTCATCCCGCTGCTGGACGGGTTGGACCCGCTGGCGGAGAAAATCGGGGCGGTCAATACGGTGGTGAATGAAAACGGCGAGCTGCGCGGCCACAATACGGATGCCGAAGGCTTTTTACGGGCGCTCCTGGCCAGCGGCATCAAGCCCCGGGGCAAAAGTAGCGTGGTGGTGGGGGCGGGCGGGGCATCACGGGCCATCAGCTATATCCTGGCGGAAAAGGGCGCCCGCGTGACCATCGTCAACCGCCGGCAGGAGCTGGACTGGGCGGAGAATATTGCGCAATCAATTAAGGAAGACCTGGGCAAAGAAGTGAAGGTCTATGAGCTGGGGCAGCTGGCGTCAGCGTTAGAAAATATCGACCTGCTGGTCAACGCTACCAGCGTCGGGATGAGCCCGGCCGGGGACATCAGCCCGGTGCCGGCAAAGCTATTGGTTACAATACCGGCAGTTTTTGATATTGTCTATAACCCGCTGGAGACCCGCCTGCTGCGGGAGGCTAAAGCCGCCGGCGCTAAGACCATTAGTGGGGTGGACATGCTGGCGTGGCAGGGCGCTTTAGCCTTCGAGCAATGGACGGGGCAAAAAGCCCCGCTCGAACTGATGCGGGCGGTAGCCGTAAAAATGCTGGAGGGGGAATAAATCCCCCTTATTCCCCCTTTTTCAAAGGGGGAGACAGATTGAATAGAAAACAAAGAGACATATCCTCTCCCTTTCGTAAAGGGAGAGTGAGAGAGGGATTTTATAATAAAGGGGAAAACTCCCTTTCTCCCTCTTTACGAAAGAGGGACAAGTACTTTGGGGCAGGATATGACATCCTCTCCTTTTAGTAAAGGGAGAGTGAGAGGGTTTTTAGAGAAAAAATGAGAACCGGCATCGCTTTAATCGGGTTCATGGGCACGGGCAAAACGGCGGTAGGGCAACGGCTGGCGGCCAGGCTCGGTAAGCGATTTATCGAGCTGGATGCCCTGATTGAAAAAAAGGCCGGGAAATCCATCCCGGAGATATTCCGCCGGGATGGAGAAATCCATTTCCGTGAACTGGAAATAGAGGTGACGCGCGAGGCAACCGCCGGGAAAAACACGGTTATCGCCTGCGGCGGCGGCATCGTGCTCAACAAAATCAATATCGACCGTTTACGGCAAGAATGTGTTATAGTGTGCCTGGAAGCATCACCGGCGGTCATACTTCAAAGGACCTCCACCGAGAAAGGCGGCCGGCCGCTGCTGGCGGTGGCGGACCGGGAAAAGCAGGTCAGGGAGCTATTAAAATACCGCCGGCCTTTTTACCAACGGGCGGCGGAAATAACGGTCAATACCTCGCGGTTGAGCATTGACGCCGCGGCTAATAAAATAATCGGGGCGTGGCAGACTTATGAAAATAGCGATTGAAAAAAGCGATATCAAAGGGAAAGTAGCCATTCCTTCCTCGAAAAGTATGACCATCCGGGCGCTGATGTGCGCCGCCCTGGCCCGGGGTGAGAGTGAGATTACCAACCCGTTGCTCAGCGATGATACCGGTGTCGCCGCGGACGCGCTAACGAAAATAGGGACGGCTATTGTTAAAGAACCCGGTGTATGGCGGGTAACCGGCGGACGGCTCCGCGTGCCGGCGGAAGACATTTATTGCGGCGAATCGGCCACGACGATGCGGTTTCTCACCGCCATCGTCTCTCTGGCGCCGGGCGACCATAAACTGGTAGGCGGACCGATGCTTCACAAGCGCCCCATCCGGCCGCTGGTAGACGCTTTAAAACCGCTTGGAGTAAAAGGCGTCACTGCCACCAAGACCAATCCTCCGGTGACCATTACCGGAGGTACTTTCGTGGGCGGCGCGACCGAAATACCCGGAAACGTAAGCTCGCAGTTTATCTCGGCGCTGCTGTTGGTAGCGCCTTTCTCTAAGACCGCGATGAGTATCAGGCTGACCACGCCGCTCACATCCCGGCCTTATATCTTAATGACGCTGTGGTGCCTTAAGAAGTTCGGCATCGAAGTGCTCACCGGGCCGGGCAGGTTCGTCGTCAAACGCCAGAAATACCAGCCGGCTAAATTGGCGGTCGAGGGCGATTGGTCATCGGCGTCATATTTTCTGGCGCTGGGGGCAATATCGGAAAGCGGCCTACAGATAGATAACCTGAATACTGCCAGCCTCCAGGGCGACCGGGTGATGCTGGACTACATCCGCGGCATGGGGGCGAGAGTGGTGGTGTCCGGTAATAGCCTTATCATCAGCGGAGAACGGCTGAAGGGCATTCACGCCGACCTTTCCGACTGCATCGACCTGCTGCCCACGATGGCCGTGCTGGCGGCATTAGCGGAAGGTAACAGCGTCTTCATGGGCATCGACCGGGCGCGTATCAAGGAATCGGACCGTGTGGCGGCGGTAAAAGAAGGGTTAAACAAGATGGGCGTCAACGTCGTCGAGGAACAGGACCGTATGATTATCACCGGTCTCAAGACGGCGAAGCAAACAGCCGATGACGGGAGCCAGGAAGAAACGAAGCCAGCCGCCGAAGCTCTGTCTCCGGAGAAAAAAGAGGCGGTGGTCATTAAAAGTTACGGTGACCACCGTATTGCGATGGCCTTCGCGGTGGCCGGGGCGGCAGTCGGTGGCTATACCATTGAAGGCGCCGAGTGCGTCACCAAGACGTTTCCCGGTTTCTGGGACGAATTTACCAGGGTGGGGGGCGAAATAAAGAAAAATGAGTAATAACATCGGTAAAATGTTCACGTTTACCAGCTTCGGAGAAAGCCACGGTAAGGTCGTGGGCGCTATCATCGATGGCTGCCCGGCCGGCCTGCCTTTGAATGAAGCGGATGTCCAGCCGGATTTGGATATACGCCGTCCCGGCGGTAATGCGGCATCGACCACCCGGAAAGAAAAAGACCGCGTGGAAATACTATCCGGCATCAGCGACGGTTACACCACCGGCGCGCCCATCAGCCTGTTGGTACGTAATGAAGACGTAGATGAAGCCGCCTACGTGCAAATGGGGACGAAGCTGCGCCCGGGCCACGCGGATTATACCGCGTACGTAAAATACGGCGGCTTTAGCGATGCACGGGGCGGGGGCAGGTTTTCCGGGCGTATCACCGCTTCCTTCGTCATGGCGGGGGCCGTGGCCAATAAACTGTTGCAGATCATCGGGGTGGAAATTATCGCCCACACCGTGGAAATCGGTGGTGTTAAAGCCAAGCCAGTGGACATAGCAGCTGTGAAAAAGCTCTCGTTCAAAGACCCGCTGTTTTGCGCCGACGCGGCGGCTGCCAGGAAAATGCAGGCGCTTATTTCTAAAACTAAGGATGCCGGCGATAGCCTGGGCGGCATTATCGAGGGGATTGCCTTAAATATGCCGGTTGGGCTGGGTGAGCCGGTCTTTGATACCCTGGACGGGGACCTGGCTAAAGCGCTTTTCGCCATACCGGCGTTAAAGGGGGTGGAATTCGGGGTGGGGTTTGCCGCCGTTCGCCTGAAGGGCTCGGAGAACAACGATGCGTTCACTCTGAAAAACGGGAAAATAGTGACCGTTACCAATAATGCCGGGGGGATTTTGGGGGGCATCAGCAACGGCATGCCGCTTTTAGTCAGGGTGGCCGTCAAGCCCACCTCTTCCATCGCCATCGAACAAAGAACCGTGGATATTAAAAAAATGCAGGAAACAACTATCGCCGTTGGCGGGCGGCATGACGTCTGTATCGTCCCGCGGGCAGTGCCGGTAGTTAAGGCGATGATGGCCGTCACCCTCTGCGATTTCGCCCTCCGGAGCGGGATGATTCCGGGGGTGCTTAGGTGAATATTGAAGAATTAAGAAAAAAGATCGACGAGGTCGATGCTCAAATCGTCGAGCTTATCGCGCAACGCCAGCAAATTTCCCGGGAAATCGGTAAGGGCAAGAACAAGACCAGCCGCGTTATCGAGGACCGGGAGCGGGAGTTGCGCGTCCTCACACATGTGCGGGAGCTGGCCCGGGGTAATAAAATCAGCGCCGCGGACATCGAGACCATCTATAAGCAAATTATAAGCGCCAGTAAAAAGATACAGGGCGTGGCGGTCGCTTTCCAGGGCGAGCCGGGCGCGTACTCGGAGGAGGCCGCCGTGCGCTATTTCGGTAAGTCCACCAGAGGCGTCCCTTTCGAAAGCCTGGATGCCGTCTTCGAGGCGGTGGAGCGGGGCGATACGCCTTTCGCGCTGGTGCCGGTGGAAAACTCGCTGGAGGGCAGCATTACCCGCGCCTACGACCTGCTGCTGGACTCGCCTTTGATGGTCTGCGGCGAGACGGAGATGCGTATCAGCCATTGTCTGATCGCCTTGGAGGGCGCGGGACTGGATACCATCAAGTACGTTTATTCGCACCCGCAGGCCCTGGGGCAGAGCCGCAATTTTTTAAAGAAGCTCAACGCGGAAATCGTGCCTGCTTCCGATACAGCCGGCAGCGTGCGGATGATCAAGGAATCCGGCAAACTGGAATATGCCGCCGTCGCCAGCGCCAGGGCCGCCGAGCTTTACGACCTGAAGATCATCGCCCGGGAAATCGAGGACAACCCGCACAACTTTACCCGCTTTTTCGTTTTATCTAAAGAGGACTCGCCGCCGACCGGCAACGATAAAACGTCCATCGTGTTTTCCCTCAAGCACAAGCCGGGCGCGCTTTACGACTGCCTCGGGGAGTTTGCGCAGCGGGGCGTCAACCTGACCAAGCTGGAAAGCCGCCCCACCCGCCACCAGCCCTGGGAATACAACTTCTACATGGACTTCTCGGGACACCGCGAACAGCCGGAAATGGCGGAAGCCTTAAAGGCTCTGGAAGAGCACGCCGTTTTCGTAAAGATACTGGGGTCTTACCCCAGGGCGAAGTAAAAAGGCTAAGGTATATGGGCGAGAGGATTCCCGGTAAGTACAGTATTACGGCGCTGGCTATTTTCATGATTTGGCTGGTCGTGATGGCAGGGTGCACATCATCCATTACCAGCGTTACCACTACGCCGCCCCTGATAATATCTGCCTGGCCGCCGCTGACATCATCCAACACGCCGACGCCGTTACCACCGGACTTGCGACCGGTTCAGGTTGTATCCGTAGAGGATACTTATAAACCCGGCGAGACGGTCAACCCGGGCGGGCCGGAAATTGAAATAACCCTGAAGAACGTGAGCACCGAACCTGTAATTAACCTAGCGGCCACGCTTGACTTACACAGACCGACCGCAGGTCCTTTCCACTACTATTTCACCGCTTATGGTCCCATCTTACCCGGAAAAACCGCCAGCGATAAACAGAGATTGATCGGCGGTTTTGGCGGTGTTCCTTATACTTTAACGATAAACGGCACGCTGGAAAGCGGCGGCACGTTTACTTATTCCCTGGAATACAACGGTAACTGAACGGGCCGAATAAAGAATTTTATCGCCCTTTATAGTTTCATATAAACCCCGGATAAGTCCTGTTCTATCGGCTGTTCTGTAACCTTTTGGCGGTAATTCGCCACTATATAGTGTGAACGTCATGACCGCTATGCCTGCGTTAGAAAAAACGGATTCAGAACTGGTGGCCCTGGCGCGTCAGGGCGATAAAGACGCTTTCGGCATACTGACGCAGCGATACCAGCCGTACGCCCGGCGTTTTGCTTTGCGGCTTACCGGGAACGAGGACGGCGCGCAGGACCTGGTGCAGGAAGCGATGCTCCAGGCCTATCTTTCACTTAAAGGTCTGCGCGACCCGGCCCGGTTCAAAAGCTGGCTGTGCGGCATCGTCTTGAACGTGGGCCGCAGTCACTTGCGCGACCGTAAATTGAACGATTTCTCTCTGGAAGCCATCCTTGCCGGCCTCCAGTTTTACCCCGCCCCTCTTTACGAAACGGTTATCACGCCGCAAAAGATGGCCGAGGAAAGGGAGCTTTATCAAACCGTCTTCGACGCGGTGAATGCCCTCGCTCCCGCCGATAGGGATGTCATTTTTCTGTTCTATTACGCCCAGTTGAGTTTGCAGGAGATAGTCACGGTGCTGCATCTTCCGGCGGGTACCGTCAAGGTTCGTCTGTACCGCGCCCGCCAACGACTCAAAGCATTGCTGCAGGAGCGGCACCCGGAAATATTACCGCCGCAACAAAGGAGGAAAATCATGGTTAAGGTTACTATTGCCGATGTGGTTAAAACGGAATTTACAGATCAGATGGGGCGGGGGCAATATGTCATCGTGCTTTATGACGAAGCAGGTAGACGGTTGCTGCTTATCTGGGTGGGTTCCTTCGAGGGAGAATCTATTGCGATAGGGCTGAACGATTTTGCCACGCCCCGGCCGTTAACCCACAATTTTTACACCAGCCTTCTTCAAGCAATCGATGCCAGGGTGGCAGAAGTGCAGATAGTGGCATTGAAAAAGGACACCTTTTATGCGGTTGTAAAAATGCGTTGCGGTAAAAAAATGAGCGAGGTTGACGCACGCCCGAGTGATGCCATGGCGCTGGCGGTCCTTAACGATGCTCCTATCTTTGTGGCTGAAGAAGTGCTGGAGACCGGCGGGATGAATATTCCGGAGACCGTAAAAGGTCCGCCGAACCGCAAGGGACTGGAAAAAATCATCAAAGGATTGGGAGAGCTACAGCGCCAAAATCAAGCCCATTTCAATCAAACGTTGAAACAATACCGTGAAAGGTCTCAAGAAGACATTGTCAGAGATAATGAAAAATTCGTCGCCGCTATGTTTCAATAAACGCTGAAAGCCAGCGGTTATTTTACTTCATAGGACGCGAAGATAAAATCGAGGTCGCTTTGTAAAGCGGCGAGTCTTTCCGGGGAGAAGAGTTTTTCATCCACGTCGATCATCAGCTTGGTCTCGCCGCGCGCCATGCCCACGATGTGCGCCCGCAGGCACTCCTTTTCGTTAATCTTAAAGGCGAGCGTGGCGCGGGTGCCGAAAGAAGCGGACTCATCGGGAATGGTATAGGTCTCCAGCTTGTTCTCACCCAGGGTCAAGCTCTGTTTAAGGGCAAAATCCTTTATCTCCGCAAAGAGCAATTCCGGGCTGACTTCGGTGTACGTCTTTTTTATCTGCATAGCTATTTTTCTCCCGCTTGTACTGATACATATTAGGGCTTTACCGGACTTTAATCAAGTCAAAGTGAACGTAATCTAGATATAATGGTTTATATGAACATCCTCTCCCTTTGGTAAAGAGCTTGCCCTGAGCGAAGCCGAAGGGGAGAGCTAGAGAGGGATTTAGTTTACATCTTCTCCCTTTCTTAAAGGGAGATAAGAGAGGGTTTTCCCCGGCTACATCTCCCGCAGGCCGACCAGAAACTCGGCGTTGGTCTTGGTCTTGCGCATGCGGTCGAGCACGCGTTCCGTCGCCTCCACAAAGTTGTTGGAATCCGAGGCGATAATGCCCACCATTCGGCGCAGCAGCCATACCTGTTTCAACGTTTCCTCGCCCAGCAGCAGCTCTTCGCGGCGGGTGCCGGAGCGCTGGATATCCATCGCGGGGAAAATGCGCCGCTCGGAAAGCCGGCGGTCGAGGTGCAGTTCCATGTTGCCGGTGCCCTTGAACTCTTCGTAGATGAGGTCGTCCATGCGGGAACCGGTATCGACAAGACAGGTGGCGATGATGGTCAGGCTGCCGCCCTCCTCCGTATTGCGCGCTGCCCCGAAGAAGCGTTTGGCGGGGTGTAAAGCGGCGGGGTCGATGCCGCCGGAAAGCGTGCGGCCGCTGGAAGGCATGGCCAGGTTGTAGGCGCGCGTCAGGCGGGTGATGCCGTCCAGCAGGATGACCACGTCCTTGCCGCTTTCCACCAGGCGTTTTGCCCTCTCCAGCGCCAGCTCGGCCACGCGGGTCTGGTTTTCCACCATCTCGTCAAAGGTGGCGGCGATGACCTCTCCCTTGACCGAGCGCTTCATGTCCGTGACTTCCTCCGGGCGCTCGCCGATGAGGCAGACGATCAGATGGATATCTTCATAAGTAGTCGAAATCGAGTTGGCGATTGATTTTAAAAGCAGCGTTTTACCGGCCTTGGGCGGCGAGACGATCAGGCCGCGCTGGCCCCGCCCGATGGGGGCGATGAGGTTGATCAACCGGGTAGAGAGATCGGTAGGGGAATGCTCCAGGTTAATGAGCCGGTCGGGGAAGGTGGGGGTAAGCGACTGGAAAGGCTGGCGGCCTTTGGCCAGCTCCGGGTCGAGGCCATTGATGGCAACTACCTGCAATAAGCTGAAATATTTCTCATTGCTCTTGGGCGGGCGGCCCTGCCCGGTGACCATATCGCCGTTGCGCAGGGAAAAACGGCGTATCTGCGATGGCGAAATATAAACGTCCGTCTGGCTGGGCAGGAGCGTCTCCTGCCGCAGGAAGCCGTAGCCGTCCGCCATGATTTCTAGAATGCCGCTGCAAAAAATATTACCCTGCTCCTCCGTGTGCGTTTCCAGCAGGCGCATAACAATGTCGTGCTTTTTCAGGGTGGCCGGGACGGCGATGCTTTTCTCCTTGGCCATTTCCATCAGCTCTTCCTTGGTCTTGGTTTCAAGCTCCGCGATGTTCAGGTTCCTGTTTGTG
This sequence comes from Dehalococcoidales bacterium, assembly GCA_050018395.1. Classification (GTDB taxonomy): domain Bacteria; phylum Chloroflexota; class Dehalococcoidia; order Dehalococcoidales; family RBG-16-60-22; genus RBG-13-51-18. Next base: position 4,279 of record JBEKAC010000022.1, on the reverse strand, counting down.
CTGGGGCCGGGAGCGCCGTTCGTATCCGGTGTTCCGTTAGTGCCCGGGGTGCCGTTCGTGCCGGGTGTTCCGTTCGTGCTGGGGGTTCCGTTCATGTTCATGTTGCCACCTCAATCTGGTCCCGTCTCCACGTGGGGAAGGGGGTATTGTAATCCTTTCCTGCTATTTATTTCTTGTTTTTAGCCACGCTCTGCCAATCGGCCAGGAAGCGTTTGATGCCGATATCGGTCAGGGGGTGCTGTATCATCTGCATCAGCACGGCGTAGGGCACGGTAGCCACGTCCGCCCCGGCCAGCGCCGCATAGGTAACGTGCATGGGGTGCCGGATGCTCGCGGCGATAACCTCCGCATCCAAATCCGGGTAGTTATCCAGTATGTTGAGCGTATCTTCCACCACCTGCATGCCGTCCTGGCCGGCGTCATCCAGCCGGCCGATGAAAATACTGACGTAAGTTGCCCCCGCCAGTGCCCCGAGCAGTGCCTGGTTGGCGGAAAAACACAGGGTCACGTTCACCTTGACGCCCTCTTTGGAGAGGACACCCGTCGCCTCCAGACCGGCGGCTGTAATGGGGATTTTAATATTTACATTGGGCGCCCATTTGGCCTTAACGCGCGCCTCTTTGATCATTTCTTCGGCGGTCTCCGAGAGCACCTCCACGGAGACCGGGCCGCTGATGATGGCGCAGATTTTCTTCGTCACGGACTCATAGTCGGCCGTCGTCTCTTTAGCCAAGAGTGAAGGGTTGGTCGTCACCCCGCTGATGATGCCCAGCTTGGCGGCCTGTTTGATTTGCTCGATATTGGCGGTATCCAGGAAAATCTGCATGGGATTCACCTCCTTACAGGGCGGCCAGCGGCAGCGGGGGTTGGGCGCCCTCTCTCAAGACGTCTTTAGCCACGCCGATGAACTCGCGGAAGAGCGGCTGCGGACGCTGCGGCCGCGATAAAAATTCCGGGTGGAACTGGGTGCCCAGCATCCACGGATGGTCTTTCAGCTCGCTGATTTCCACCAGGTTGTTGTCCGGGGAAACGCCGCTGAAAATCATACCGGCTTTATTTAAAGGCTCGCGGTACTTGTTGTTCAATTCGAGGCGGTGGCGGTGGCGCTCCATGACGAGGGGCTGGCCGTAGGCTTTGGCCGCCAGCGTGCCCTCGATAAGCTGGCAGGGGTAGTTGCCCAGGCGCATCGTGGCGCCCTTGGTCAACATCGTTTTCTGCTCCGGCATATAGTCGATGACCGGGTAGCTGGTGTCCGGGTCGAATTCAGTGGAGTTGGGTTCGTCGGTATTGAAGACGTAGCGGGCGAACTCGATGACCATCACCTGCATCCCCAGGCAGAGGCCGAAGTAGGGGATTTTATTTTCTCGGGCATAGCGGGCGGTCTTGATCATGCCCTCGATGCCGCGGATGCCGAAACCGCCCGGCACGATAATCCCCTGGGCAGTGCGCAGTAGCGAATCTACCTCGGCTTTATCGCAGTCTTCCGAGTGCACCCAGAAAAGGTCGAGCGTTCTATCGTTATACAGCGCCGCGTGATGCAGCGCCTCGCGGACGGAATAGTAAGCGTCGTTCAGCTCCACGTATTTGCCCACCAGCGCGATGCGGACGGGCTTGTGGGGGGTCTTCATGCGCTCCACGAGCTGGCGCCACGGCTCGAGGTTCGCGGGACGCTCCGGCAGTCCCAGCTTATCCGCGATAAACCGCCCCAGCCCCCAGTTTTCCAGGATGAGCGGTATCTCATAGATGGTCTTGACGGTGGGCAGCGGGATAACGGCCTCTTTAGCTACGTCGCAGAAAAGCGAAATTTTGTCCCGCAGATTTTCCGCGATTTCATAATCGGCGCGGCAGACAATAACGTCCGGCTGGATACCGATGCGCCGCAGCTCGTTGACGCTGTGCTGGGTGGGCTTTGTCTTGAGCTCGCCGGTGGAGTTGAGGTAGGGCAGAAAGGTGACGTGGATATAAAGCACGTTGTTCTTGCCCACGTCGTTACGCATCTGGCGGATGGCTTCCAGGAAGGGCTGCCCTTCGATGTCGCCGACGGTGCCGCCCACCTCGATGAGGATGACCTCCGCGCCGGACTTATCCGCCAGCTTTTTAAAGCGGGATTTAATCTCGTTGGTGAGGTGGGGGACAATCTGGATGGTGCCGCCGAGGAAATCGCCGCGCCGCTCGCGGGAAATGATGGTGCTGTAAATCTGGCCGGAGGTGGTATTGGAGTCCGCCGTGCATTCGATATCGATAAAGCGCTCGTAGTTGCCCAGGTCCAGGTCCGTCTCCGCGCCGTCCTTGGTAACGAAGACCTCGCCGTGCTGGTAGGGGGACATCGTGCCGGGGTCGACGTTCAGGTAGGGGTCCAGCTTCTGCACGGCGACGGTGATGCCGCGGCTTTTCAGGATGGTGCCGATAGACGCAACAGTGATGCCTTTACCTACAGAACTGATTACGCCGCCGGTTACGAAGATATACTTTGGCATACTTTATAACTATAACAACTCCGGAATAAATCCAATTATGTTCCGGGAAAATAAGCTGGGAATTAAATCCGGGTCCGGTAACACAGTGCCTCTGGAAATAGTATTTACAATTCAAAAATAGGAATACACTGTCAAATCAGGTGGGGGTTTCTTTTTATTATAAGAACGGGTATGGGGTTTGTCAAGGGGAAGCCGTTGATGCACCTTATTTTGCGCCCTTTTTCAACCACACGCTCACCCTGAGCCTGTCGAAGGGTGCTTCTTTAAGAACTCCAGCACTCTCCGGTTGGGCTCGTCTCCGGCCTCCACCAGGAGATGCCCCGGCCCTTTAAAAATTTCCAATTCCGCCTTGGCTATCCGCGATGCCAGTATCCGTGCGTTCTCGACTGTGATGATCCGGTCGGCATCTCCGTGAATCACCAGCGTAGGAACACTAATTTCCGGCAGGCGCTCGTAAATGTCTTGGGTTGCCGCTACCTGCCGCAGCCGCATCATGCCCTGCGGGGAATTGGGATACTTTAATTTGTGATTTGAAAATTTTGCGATTACCCTCGGGTTTTTTTCAGCATACGCCCGGGCGAACATATTGGGCATCAACAGTCTGCTTATTTCCTCCGGGGACTTTTTTGATAATTTCGGGTCGGTGACCAGCTTGAGATATTCTGCATCCCGCGGGGCGCTGTGGGGGCCTCCACAGCTGGTACAGCGTAAAATAAGGTTGATGACTTTTTCGGGGTAACTCAATATAAAGTACTGGGCGATATATCCGCCAAAAGATTCACCGCAAATATGGGCCGCTTTAATGCCGGTGACATCCATCAGGCCGGCCAGGTCATCCGCCAACATCTGGAAATTGTAGGGGGATGTCGGGCGCATCGGTGCGGCCCGCGCCCCGGCAGTCATAAATTAAAACACGGTATTTGTTGGTGAAAGATGAAATACCCGGTAACAGTGTTTCTACGGTACCTCCCTGCCCGTTAATATAAACAAACGGCTCGCCTTTGCCGTGAATTTCATAATACATGTTGATGTCGCCGACTTTTACCCTGGGCATCTATTTCTCCCTTTAACCGCTGTGCCGCCGTAAAAACTCTAGCATTATCCGGTTAAATTCGTCGAAGCCTTCCCACATCAATAAATGCGGCATTTTCTCCATGATGACGAGCTCCGCATCGGGCAATTTTTCTTGAAGCAGGCGGATGTTATCCAGCGTCACCGTCCTGTCCGCGCCGCCGGCAATGATGATGGTGGGGACTTTAATCTGTGACAGGCGTTGGTAGTTATCGTACGTATTTGAGGCATGCGCGTGCCAGTCTTGCGCGTACGGCGGACCGTAACCGGTTTTAATAATTTTTGCCAGCTTTTGCATCAGTTTAGGGTTGTTTTTATAAAAGTCTCCGGTAAAGACCGAGGCCAGCCATAACCTGACTCTTTCGTCCTCGGGCAGTGCATTCCATTGTTTTTCTTCTTCTTTTTCTGCCTCATTTGGCGGCTGGCGCTGGTTGTGCAACTCGGCGCTCCACGTGATGGGGCAGGCCAGCACCAGGCTGATGATTCTTTCCGGGTAGCTCAGGGCCATCTCTTCAACGATTCGCGCCCCCATCGAGTACCCCATGAAGTGGGCTTTGGTTACGCCGATGACATCCAGCAGTCCGGCGCAGTCGCGGGCCATCATCTCCAGCGAATAAGGTATATCCGGCTTGTCGCTTTTCCCCACCCCCCGGTTATCATAGCTGATGACTTTGTATTCACGGGCGTAAAGCGGGATATGCTTGTAAAGTAAATTGTGGCACATGTTGCGG
>JBEKAC010000021.1:0-37510 GCA_050018395.1 Dehalococcoidales bacterium | reverse complement strand
AACTCCAGAGTTCTTTGAAACCGCTGCCTGTTGAGGTGATGAAAAAGGTCATTAGCGACGAGTTGGGTCATTCGACTGACGAGGTATTCAACTCATTTGAACCGAAGCCTATCGGTGTTGCGTCTATTGGGCAGGTTTACGCCTGCACACAGATTGATGGCACCGAGGTGGTAGTGAAAGTGCAAAAGCCCGGTGTGCCGGAACTGGTAGCGGAAGACATGTACATTCTGGGCCGTGCAGCAGTATCCGCCACGAAAAGCTGGAAAGGGGCACAACAATACGATCTCGTAGGGATCGTTCAGGAAATAGCCGATACCATCAAGACAGAAACGGACTACATTCAGGAAGGCCACAGCGCCGAGTACTTCGCTCAATTCTTTCTGGAAGACCGGACCATACACATTCCCAAGATTATCTGGAACTCCACGACGGTACGGGTAATTACCATGGAACGGATCCGCGGGATAGGTATTCTGGATGTGCAATCATTGGACAAAGCTGGCTTTGACCGCAAAGACCTGGCCAAGCGCAGTGTAAGTCTTTGGTTGAAAATGGTTTTTGAGGGTGAGGCGTTTCACGCAGACCCCCATCCGGGTAATCTGTTTGTGGAGCCTGACGGCCGCCTGGGGCTGGTCGATTTTGGGATGGTTTGCCAGGTAGATGACGAGGTACGATGGCACCTGGCCGACGCTCTTAAAGCCATTCTGGACCGAAACGCGGATTTGCTTATAGATGCGTTGATAGAGTTAGGCGCGGTAAGCCTGCGCCTTGAAGGGTCCCGAGCCCGCCTGAGGAAGGATATGAAATATGTGATGAGTCATTATCCGACCATCCATTTACAAAAGCGCTCGGAAAGTGTGAGCTCTAACCTGGGGCAGCTCTTTTCCCTGTTGCGGCGCAATCATATACAGCTTCCCTCTAATACCTTCCTGCTGCTGAAAACGATAATCATGGCACAAAGCCTGGGTAGAGGACTTGATCCGGTCTTTGACATTACGCCAATGTTAGAATCCAGCGTCATACAGATAATTAAAAAGAAGTATTCTATTACTGCTGCCATTCGCCGATTGCCTGCGGCGGCTGCAGAACTGGCGAGCCTGGCAGCGGGGCTGCCCCAGCGGCTGGACAGGATGATGAAGACGGTTGAGCGGGGAGAGATACAAGTGCGCGCCGATGTTTCCGGCATGGAGAAGCACATCCACCACCTGGAGCGGATTGTGAACAGGACCGTGATATGTATTATCGGCGCATCGATTATTATCGGGCTGGCGCTATTCTTTGTGGCCACCCGGTTGGGTCATTAAGAACCAGGTTCAAGAATATTTGAAGAGGCTCATCATATGTTGTCATTGCCATGCAGTATGGTCTTAATCGCCGGAGGGTAATCGAGGCAGTTATTATTCTCCAAACAACGTACCGGAGGGGAAAATGAAGGAATTACTAAAAAAACAGTCTACTTTTATTATATATGGTTTGGTGTTCTGGCTTCCGGTTGTATTGGTCGTCTATATAGCTACTCTCCTTTTCGGTAAAGCAGAAAATATCGGGATAAAAATTCTGGGGGTTGTGGTACCTGACAGATATTTATATACCGGTCTCGGTATTGTCCTCTGCATTCTGATCGTGTATTTCTCCGGGATGATACTAAAATTGACAAAACTCGGAAAAATTCTCTCCAAAATTCCGGTTATTGGTCTCTTTTTTGCCCAGGGCGAAATAATGACGATTAACAGGCTAAGTCACATGCAAGCCTGCCTTTTCTTATATTCACCAACCTGTATTTCTTATGGCTGGATACTCTCGGAGGAAAAGGTTACATTAAAAAAAGATAACGCCATTTTCCCCTTAATAAACGTCTATTTCCCCAACGTGCCAACCCTGGTTACCGGACAGGTCTTAGTGGCAAGGAAAGAAACTGTCATGAAACTTGGCAATTCCTCATCCGAGGTAATTAACCTGCTGCTTTATGCCTTCCGCAGCCCGGCGGCCCTCGTTTATATTCCATGGGAAGGTGAATCTAAGGAAGAATTTGAACAAAGATCGAAATTATTCGGTCTGAAATAGCTAAGCATCACCGAACGCAAGGAGTCAGAAAATGGGCTGGAAAAGAAGCGAAAAAAAATCCCAGGAATACGCCGAAAGTATTATTAACACCATACGTGAACCCCTAATCGCTTTAGACCAGGATTTAAGGGTGGTCTCCGTCAGCCGCTCCTTCTATGAAGTCTTCAAGGTAAAACCTGAAGAGACCGTGGGACAGCTTATTTATGACCTGGGCAATAAACAGTGGGATATCCCCAAGCTGCGGGAACTGCTGGAAACCATCCTTCCTCAACAGACGACTTTTGATAACTATGAGGTTGAACACGATTTTGCTACTATCGGCAGGCGCATCATGTTATTGAATGCCCGGCAAATACAAAGAGTGCTGGGTAAAGAACGGATCATCCTCCTGGCTATTGAGGACATTACCGAGCGCCGGGAGATAGAAAACGGCCTGGAAAAGGCCCGGAAAGAACTGGAAGTAATTAAACAATCAGAAGATGATGCCCGTGAATACGCCGAGAGCATTATCAATACCATCCGCGAACCCTTAATCGCCCTTGATCAGGATTTGAGGGTGGTCTCAGTCAGCCGCTCGTTTTATGAATTTTTCAAGGTAAAACCCGAAGAGACCGTAGGGCAGCTTATTTATGACCTGGGCAATAAACAGTGGAATATCCCCAAGCTGCGGGAACTGCTGGAAACCATCCTTCCTCAACAGACGACTTTTGATAACTATGAGGTTGAACACGATTTTGCCACCATTGGCAGGCGCATCATGTTATTGAATGCCCGGCAAATACAAAGAGTGCTGGGCAAAGAACGGATCATCCTCCTGGCTATCGAAGACATTACTGAGCGCCGGGAGATAGAAAATGGTCTGGAAAAAGCCCACGAAGAGCTAAAGGAGTTGACCACCGAGTTAAAACGCGCCGCTAGAGTAAAATCTGAATTCCTGGCCAACATGTCGCATGAGCTCAGGACCCCGCTTAACTCTATTAACGGTTTCTCTGAGGTATTATACGACGAGACTTTCGGACCGCTTAATGAGAAGCAAAAACAATACGTGAATAATGTTTTAACCAGCGGAAAGCACCTCCTTTTACTCATAAATCAGATTCTTGACATGGCCAAAGTTGAAGCTGGAAAGATGAAGCTGGCCTTATCCAGCTTGCCCATGATAAGCATATTAAGTGAGATTCCCATGCTGGTAGCGGATATGGTCAGTAAAAAGAAACTTGAAATGTTACTTGAGATAGCTGAGGACCTGCCTAATATTGAGGCGGATGAGCTTAAAGTAAAAGAGATAATTTACAACCTGCTTTCCAACGCTGTTAAATTTACCCCCGAAGGCGGTAAGATCGGCATGCGGGCGAAGCAAGCCAATTCCAATATAGAAATAGTGGTCTGGGACACGGGGGTCGGTATCGCACCGGAAAACATGGGTAAAATATTTGAAGGGTTTTTCCGGGTGGATACCCCTTATTCCCGGGTAACGGAGGGGACAGGACTCGGTCTGCCGCTCTCCAGAAAGCTGGTTGAACTGCACGGCGGGGAATTTTTCGTAAAATCAGACGGGTTAAATAAAGGCACTGAAGTCAGGTTTACTCTGCCGATTATATCCAGGAAGGTGGTGTGAAATGGGGAAGAAAGCTCTGGTTGTCGATGATAATGCCAACAATTTAATGCTGGAAAAAGACCTTCTGGAGGTCGCTGGCTTTGAAGTATTTACCGCGGAGAATGCTTCCAGTGCAGTTACCATTGCCAGGAATGAAATACCGGATATCATCATCATGGATGTGCGGCTGCCGGATATGCGCGGTTCCGTGGCGGCCATGATATTGCGTCAAGATAAAAAAACAAGCGATATTCCCATTGTTTTTGTGACTGCTTCGGTAATGGCAGAAGGCAGAGAAGAGATAAAAGCTATAACTAACAGCGGATTTATAGGCAAGCCGATAAATACGCGGACCTTTGCCAAAGAAATCAGTCAATATATCAAGTAAAATTTCTAAAATATTGAAAAATCAAAATTAAATGAGCTACAGGATGAAGGACAAGCCGGTAATTTTAATCGTCGATGACCAGCCCCAAAATATTGAGCTTCTTGAAGCTTATCTCGTCCCGCGCCATTATGAGATTGTCAAAGCCGCAAGCGGTAAAGAAGCGCTGGAAAAACTTTCCGGTGGCCAAATCGATCTAATATTATTGGACGTAATGATGCCCGGCATGGATGGTTTTGAAGTTACCCGCAGGGTCAGGCAAGATGATAAAAACCGGCAGCTTCCGATAATTTTGGTTACCGCATTGCAGGAAACGGAAGACCGGATAAAAGGGATTGAAGCCGGTTGTGACGATTTTCTTTCCAAGCCGGTTGACAAAATGGAGCTTTTAGCCCGGGTCCAGTCTCTCCTGAAGGTCAAGGCCTTCAATGACTTGACGAGTAATTACCAGAAGGAGCTGGAGTCTGAAGTAGCCAGGAGGACCGAGGAACTAAAGCGTGCCTTTGAGAAGATAAAAGCAGCTTCCCTGGAGACGATTTACCGGCTGTCCATGGCTTCTGAATATAAGGACGAGGACACCGGCGCGCATATCAAGCGTATGAGCCGTTATTGCGCTGCCGTTGCCCGCCGCATGGGCCTGGATGAGGACACTATTGAGACTATTCTTTATGCCGCGCCCATGCATGATTTGGGTAAAATAGGTATACCCGATGTGATATTGGTGAAACCAGCCAAGCTCGACCCGCTGGAGTGGGAAATCATGAAGCACCATACGAACATAGGTGCCAATATCCTCAAAGGCTCGGACGCCGAATTCATCAAGCTGGGAGAGATTATCGCCCAGCACCATCACGAGAAGTGGGATGGAAGCGGCTATCCAAATAGCCTAAAGGGGATAGAGATACCAATCGCCGGCCGTATCGCGGCCATCGCCGATGTATTCGATGCCCTGATTTCCAAACGACCTTATAAAGAACCATTCTCCGTGGAGAAGTCACTGGCCATCATCAGGGAAGGGCGGGGAAGCCACTTTGATCCGGATGTGGTGGATGCTTTCTTTGCCATCAAGGATGAGATACTCTCTATCAAAGAGCAATACAACGGAGCTAATCAACCGGCCTTTGACATTCCGGAACTCAAGGTACTGCTGCAGCAATATAACCTCGAAGAATTGCATAAAGAGCCAAAAGCATCAGAGGTTGAACGGAAGAAATCACAGGAATTGATAAATGCTTCGGAAGTACGCTATCGGAGACTCTTTGAAGCGTCCCGAGAAGGAATCTTAGTTCTTGACGCTGAGACCGGGCAAATCGATGACGTTAATCCCTTCCTGATCGAAATGCTTGGATATACCAAAGAAGAGTTTTTGGGAAAGAAACTCTGGGAAATCGGTCTTTTCAAAGATATCGTGGCAAATAAACAATCTTTTACGGAACTACAGAGTAAAAAATATTTGCGTTATGAAGACTTACCACTGGAAAGGAATGATGGAAAGTTGATTAACGTGGAATTTATCAGCATTGTTTATGATGTTGATAACAAGAAAGTAATCCAGTGCAATATCCGGGATATCACCGAGCGTAAAATATTAGAGGAAGCGCTGGCGCAGTTGGCCTATCATGACTCACTCACGGGACTGCCTAATCGGGTGTTGTTTAACGACCGCTATACCATGGCTCTGGCAGCGGCTAAGCGCTACCAAAAGAAAATAGGTATCATGGTGCTGGATATCGACTATTTCAAGAATGTCAATGACACTTTGGGCCACGGCGCCGGTGATGAGATTCTAAAAGATTTCAGCGGCATACTGCTAAGTATTTTACGCAAGACGGATACCGTAATGCGTTCCGGTGGAGATGAATTCGTTATTATGATGACGGATGTTGTCGAGCCGGAACAGATGATGAATGTTGCTCAAAAGGTACTTGAGGCCACCAGAAAACCGTTGATGTTCCACGACCACGAAGTCAGAATCACTGCCAGTATCGGCATTTCCAGTTATCCGGAAGACGGCGAAGAAATCGAAATGCTGCTAAAATGTGCCGATATAGCCATGTACCACATAAAGGAGACGGGGCGCGATAATTACGCGCGTTATGTACCAGGAATGGGTAATGGCTAATCAAATCAGGCGCTTTAAAGAAAGTTTACGCCGGGCAAAAGGCCGTCTGCTTAAAATACCCGCCGTTCAATTGATATACCGCACCGCAGAGAAACTAGGCGATATTGATGCCACGCATAGAGCCGCCGCGGTAGCCTACTATGCGTTCCTGTCCATATTCCCGCTGGTAATGGGACTTATTGCTATTTTTGGCTTTTTCTTACCTTCGGTAGATCTGCAAGCCAAAATGCTGAACTATGTCGGTGATAATATTCCCGGTGCCACCAATATCCTGAATCAAAATATTGATAATATTATACGGATGCGGGGCACCGTTGGTGTGATCAGCATAGTTATCCTTTTTTGGGGCGCGAGCGCCATGTTTGGTGCGATAAGCCTGGCGATTAATCGCGCCTGGGATATTCGCCAGTACCGCCGCTCTTTCTTTATCAGAAAAGCCAGCGAACTGGGTATGGTATCTGGTATCGGTATTCTTTTTCTTCTTTCCCTGGGAGCCAGTGCCATTATTTCAGTTATTTTCAGGGCATTAAAACTGCCCGCAGCCGACATGATAATAGTAAACATAAGCAGCAGGCTGGTAGCATTCCTGCTGATACTGGCTGTTTTCCTGTTACTCTATAAACTCATTCCGAACACCAGGACATACTGGCGGGATATCTGGCCGGGAGCGCTTCTGGCGGCTATCCTCTTCGAAATCGCCAGGACGCTATTTATTATCTACATTAATAACTATGCTAATTATCAACTTATTTATGGTTCTATCGCCTCAATTATTGTCCTGCTTGTCTGGATATACTATTCGGCATTTATCATGATTCTGGGTGCGGTATTCACTTTCCAATATGGTCGCATGCGCCGCCCGGTTATTGCAGGGAGCGGTGCTGTAAAATGAAAAGGAGGCAAGATGTTTATCCTATTAGTAATCGGTATTATACTCTTTATATTATGGCTGCTGGGTCTGTTCACCAGCCGTATGATGGGCGGGCTGGTTCATATCGCGCTTGTTGTGGCTCTCATTCTCATTATTATCTGGCTGCTGAAAGCAGTATTCAAGGTATTTTAAACGTGTCATCTTTTGAATAGGGCATTTACTGTTACTGATTTGCGTAGTCCATCGAGATTACACACGATTCTGTAAATGTATGTTATCATAACAATCATTGAGGGAAGTGGGAAATGAGCACGGTAAAAAGTGCCAGGACTTATAGCAATATTCCTCAGCTGGTTACAGGGTGCTATGCTTTATTGGAATCCCTTGAAGTGAGCGGCACCAGCCGGGGCAAACATTATCATACCTACCGCCCGGCTTTAACGAAGTATGGCCCCTATCAATGGTTATGGGATTCCGGCTGGCATATGATTGTCTGGAGCTACCGACAGCGGGAGAACGCTATTGCCGATTTGCGGACCCTGCTTCAATTCCAACAGCCGGACGGCTTTATCCCGGAAATCATCTTCTGGAGACGGAATAGATTCTTAGGGAAACTGGCTAACTTTATTACCGGCTACTCTCACCAAGAGTTTACGGACCTGACTCAGATGCCGATGCTGGCATACTCTGTGAGGGCCATCTGGCAAGCCACTCATGATAAAAAGCTGCTGCAAGAATTTGTACCCAAGATTATGAAATACCTGGAGTGGTGGTGCTCCCGAGACCATGATAATGATGGACTGGTATCTATCATTCACCCCTGGGAGTCCGGTATTGATGCCAGTCCCACCTATGACCCTGTTTTTCACTTGAGCAATCCCCGGCCCTTTAGTTTGCACCTCCATTTTTGGAAACTGCTCTGGAAGTATCGCAGGGTAGGTTGGAATCAAACGACAATATTACAAAAAGAATGGTTTAATGTCGAGGATGTCGGCGTATGCAGCGTTTACGCCGATGGCTGGGGAGTCCTGGCGGCATTGGCCGGGGAATTCGATAACGAGCTGGCTAATCGATGCCGTGAACAATACCGGAGATATCAGGAAGCTATCATTCATAAATGCTGGGACGAGGAACGCGGACAATTTGTCTCGTATTTTCATCAAAACGGCGCGGAGATAGCTTCCCGGGCGGAGACCATACAAACCCTGCTGCCTCTGCTGCTTGATGACCTCCCGGCGGATATACAACAAAAACTGGTGGCTAGAATTAAAGACCCCGGGAAATTTTGGTTGCCCTACCCCGTGCCTTCCGTCGCGAGGTGCGAATCGGAATTTAACCCCAACGAGTGCGGGCTTCTTTGGCGCGGCCCGATGTGGCCCAGCATGACATGGCTGGTCATGGAGGGTTTGATCAAGCATGGTTTCCAGGCCGAGGCGGCCGCTATTCTGGACCGGTGGAGCGAGCTATATCTGCAAAACGGCATCTGGGAATACTATAATCCATTGACCGGGAAGGGACTCGGGCAGAAACTCGGGATGTCAACCATTATCGTTGATATGCTGGAGCGCTTCGGCAGAGTCTAATTTGTATTATATGCGGTGGCATCTGACTAATGCTAATGCAAGCCATATATCTCTGCCTTTAACAGAATGGAAAGATAACTAATCCTCTGTTTTTACGTTATATAAAATGGACAACGGATATTAGCTTGTCTCTATCTTGATGGTCTTGATTCCCTCTGATTGAGTGAAATGCTCAAGGAAACAGAAAAATAGGACGTAGTTTGACTTTATTTATTGAATTATCAAGAGTAATTTTATCCAGGATGATAGGGGGGTGGTAATTTGACAGATAGTAATTCAAAAAAAAAGCAAGAGTGGCTGCGGCCGTATATTACATTCTTTGGGGCTATATTTATTTCTTTGATTGTGTTGCTGGGAATTGTTCTGACACTACTTTACCACAGAGTATTTGCCTTCATTCCGTCGGATACCGCGGCTATCACATTACGCGTAGTAACTGACAACACACTTCTGGTATTGGGAATTCTATTCATCCCGGCAGTGGTAACTGCTGGGTTTCTGACCCGAAATATCATGAAAAACAGGCGGATGAAGGAACGATTAGAACTTGATGAGCACTTTATTAAAACAGTCAATGACTCTATTTTTATTCATAGTTTGGATGGAAACTGTATTTACACCAATAAACCCGATGAGAAAAACGATGATTACACCCGGGATGAGCTTACAAGCCTGAACGACCAGGCTCTGAAAGATTGTGTGTATGATGAGCTTATCAAGCCGCGAATTAAAGGGATAATAGAAACCGGCGAGGCAACATTCGAATCGGATTATCTCCGAAGAGGTAAGGCTGCTGTCACTGTCGAAGTGAATAGCCGTGTTATCGAATCAGGTCACGAGAATTCCATCCTAAGTGTTGTTCGGGATGTTACAGAGCGTAAACGAACTGAAGAAGAACTCCGGCAGAGTTCTCAAAAAATACAAAGGGCCATGAACGGTACCATCATTTCCATGGCTTCACTGGCGGAAGTAAGGGACCCATATACGGCCGGGCATCAACAGCGGGTAACTAAGCTGGCCACGGCTATCGCGAGAGAACTCGGCTTATCTGAAGAGCAGATTGAAGGGATAGGTGTTGCCGGAACTCTCCATGATATCGGTAAAATATCTGTACCTTCAGAAATACTAAGCAAGCCGGGAAAGTTAAGAAAAAGCGAGTTTGATCTGGTCAAGGACCATGCCGAAATTGGCTACGGTCTGTTAAAGACTATAGAGTTTTCCCAGCCGATTGCCCAAATTGTCCTTCAACACCATGAGAGAATGGACGGCTCCGGATATCCAAACGGTCTCCCGGGTGAAAAGATCTTGATTGAAGCCCGTATCATGGCTGTGGCCGATGTTATAGAATCAATGTCATCGCACCGTCCTTATCGCCCGGCTTTTAGTATCGAGAAAGCTCTTCTGGAAATAATATTAAAAAGGGGTGTCTTGTACGATCCCGAAGTCGTAGATGCCTGCGTCAGACTCTTTAATGAAAAAGGGTTTGCCTTTAATTAATTTTAAATAGGGAACCAGGGCACTCAATATTGCCGAGAAACCGCACTCGTGTCAAGGCAATTATATCTCCGCCAGACTATATGGCTACCTCAATCCGAATATGAGATACGCCGGCGCCTGTGGTAGAACCGTTCCAGGATAACGCCGATATTTCCGGTATGTCCACCCAGAGTGACCTGCACATTGACGATGTAGTGCATAACGCGTTTGTTTCTGTAGATGAAGCCGGCACCGAGGCACTTGCCGCCAGCGCCGTCATCGTGGGAACAACATCCATGCCTCCACCACCGGTGGCAGTTACAACCATTCTTTTGGACGTGGATGGTAGGGGAGAAGACAGCAATTTGACAAATGGAATCCTTTTAATGTATACTTTATGTATAGTTCCAGTTTAGGTTATTAGACACTTCTTAAAATCCCCTTAGATTTATATCAAGTATTGGATGACCCGAGCTCCGACTAAAATTTCGAAGAGAGGAGGTCATCCAATGACTTTTGAAGAAAAGACTATCCAGTGTTCCGATTGTGGTTCTACCTTCACTTTTACTACCGGGGAACAAGAATTCTACCAATCTAAAGGCTTTACCAATGAGCCTAAGCGTTGTGCCTCATGCCGCCGAACCAACAAAGCACGGCGTTCCGAGAGTGGCAACAACACCTACGCCGCACGTTATTAGATCTTCTGCGTATCTATACCCAGTATCTAGTACAGCATGAAGTCTCTTTAAAAGGGCAGGCAATGTAAATATATGTCATATATTGTCTGCCCTTTAAAACTAATAGTGGGATATACTAACAAGTATTTTATCCTTCGAAGGTAGAAAATGAACGAACTGGTTCAAAAAGCTGCTGACAGAGAACTTAATCGGGCAATATCGGCAGATGAGCAGGCAACTACCCGCTATTACCGGATACTACGACGATTTATATCCAGTAAATCGTCCTTCCCCGAAGAAAAACTGGGCCAACCTGGCGCCAGACTAGACGCGCGTGGCTTGAAGGAAATTGATGTGGCCTGGCTCAAACTTCAAGACACGGAAAAGAAACTCCGAAGTGCCTATATGAAGCTTTATGTAGCTAACATCTAAAATATTTTAACTTCTTCAAAGTGGAGCTAAATTCTTGCCATAAAGCCTGTCAATTCATATTAAGAATAAAATTGGAAAGGAGTGGCCCGCATTAATGAACACGAAAATAATATCAAAATCAAGGAAAACATTTATTCGCAGGGAGAAGGCTCGGATTCGCCGGAATGTTTTTGATTTAAAGGAACAGGAAAAACAGATTAGTGATTTATATCCAGCAGTTCTTTAGGCGATGATACTCCTGGAAATGCATCCAGATTCAAACCATAACATGTCCATTACTCAGGAATGAAACGGAGGCATTATGATTATAGATTCTAGTTGCGTTCATTGGTGGATGATCGGAGACTACTCGGTGGGTCACTGCAAAAAGTGCGGTGCCACCAGAGATTTCGAAAAACTAAGACAAGAAGAACAGACACGAAAGACTATTCACCGGGGAAAAATGAAAAACCCAAGTTTCAGCGTTCTCTCATCATAACCGGGCCAGTAGTTGGGAGGGCAGGCTAGTCTTTTTTGGTTTTGAGTTTTCTCGCCTCTTGAGCTTTGGATGTCGCCTGCTCCCTGGCCAAGTAAGCGTCCTTTCTCGCCTGGTCTCTAGGTAATTGCTCGATTTCCTCAGTAGTGCGTTCCTCTGCGTGCTTGGTTTTCCTGGCTTTCCAAGCCTTTTCAATCGCCTCTTCTTTAGCCAAATAGGCTTTCTTTCTCTCTTGCTCTTTGGCTGTGCGCTCAGCTTCCTCTGCAGTACGCTTTCCCGCTCGCTTGGCCTGTTTTAGAGATTGTTCTTCTTGGTCTTTCATCGTTCTCCTTAATGGCAGCACCTAATGAAACTAGGATAAGGCATTTCCCTTCAGAAATACCAGTAATATATCTGGCCTAGCGGGGCAGGTACAGCTACAAATGCGACTAAGGCGTTGCCGCACCTGGGACAAACAATCTCGGCAGAGATAGGGCTGCCGCGGCCGCCCGCAAAATTTTACCCCTTCGGGATTATCTGTCTGGCAATTCAGGGCTTTCACCCGTAACACCTCCCCGGAATGCTGATTTAGTCTATATTAGAAGGATACGTAAGTCAAGGTTGTCAATCCGGAAAATCGATGCAAACTATGACTTTGTGAAACCGCGTTGTCGTTTCCAACTATTGACTTTGGCATATACCCTTAGTAGACTTTAGTCGCACGGCGGAAAACGTCCGGCAAATTCATATCAAAGCCGGCCATTACAGTACGGAAACAAGGAGGGTTAAATGCCGACAATCGACAAACTCAAGAATATTAAGCATGGGGCGTTCATATCGGAATTTCAGCCGGGTAGTTCGGTGCATAAGGAAATTACGGCGCCCATGATCGGCGCCTTCGCGGGAAAAGATATCGCGGGGGCGAATATGGCGTTGGGTCTTGCTTATCTCACCAGGCCTTTCGTCATGATCGATGCATCACACAAGCACGATTTTGACCAGTTCCTGTTCTTTATCAGCGGCGACCCCAATAACTTCGTCGAGTTCGACGCGGAAGTAGAGCTGACGCTGGACGGGAAAGTAAACTCGATCACTTACGCATCATGGGTATATATTCCCAAGGGCTTGATGCACTGCCCGCTGAACGTGAAACGCGTCGGCAAGCCCATTATTTTTATGGATGGGAGACTTACCAAAGAGGCGTCGGTCGGGCCCGGCTTTAAAGGCTCCAAATAAACTGGCTGGTGCGTTTATTTAGCTTTAACCTGTATGCCATCGGCGAGGCCGAGTTTAACCAGAGCATCCGCCCGGGGTATACCCGTTTTTTCGTCCCATCCGCGCAGTTGGTAGTACTCCCGCAGCATCGCATGGTATTTTTCCCGGTCCAGTTTTTTGCCGGTCATATCCACGGCGCCATCGCCGGGGCCGGGCACCATGATGCCGGAAGGCATCATGCTGGTTAAAGGTTCGGTAAAATTAAAGTCCGCCGGATAATCCGCTTGCGGCGTCTTTCTCCCTTCCCGCAGCAGAATCATTCTCTGTAAATTGTAAATACGCTCACCGATTTCTTCGAGCGCTTCTCCCGGTACGCCGGTGGCCGCCGTAAACAGCTTGGCCTCGATCTCCGGGTCGCCGAAGTGGTCCGGCGTATTGAAAGAATAAGAAATCGGGTACGCCCAGTCACACAGCCCGAGGCTTTCTTTGATATACGTGCGGTTCTGGATAATTTTAGCCGCCAGTGCTTTGCCTTCGTAGCTGGAAAAGTCTCCCGCGGCATCGCTGCCCCACATCTCCCTCCCGATGCGGTGGACGAGTTGCGTGGTTACGCCCGTCGAGCCAGGTTGGCGTTGTTCGTAGGACCAGGCGATGTGCACGAACGCGATGTCATGGTAATTCAGGTGATGCACCCGGGGCTCGAAGGGATAAAATAGCGCCATGATGGGATATTCGCGGGGAGAGAAAAGGTAACTATGGCCGATAGGCGCCACGGTGGGGCGCATCAAGGCCCTGGCTTTGGGCGGGGCTTTTTGCACGCCCCGGTACAGTCCCTCCGCCAGTAGACTGCCGATGCCTTCCCGGTGGGCAATGGCGTGCATCAGCTTATCCAGGAATTCCATAGTCCCGATCTGCGAAAGGGGTAAACCGGTCTCCTGCTCGGTAAGCGCCCCGGCTTTATAGCAGTCAAAAAGCCAGCCGATGATGCTGCTCATTTCCCAGGAATCGTAGCCGTAATCGTTCGCCTTGACCGGGGCGTAATAGAACGTCTCGATGGGCTCGTCTTCTTTGCCGTACACCCACGGCAGGTAGTATTCCACCGACTGGCATTTGCGGTGCCCGACGTATTTTTTACCGTAGCGGTAAATCCCGGCCACGCATTCCAGCCCGCACAGGTAACAGCCTCCCTTGCCGATGACCTCCAATTTATCGGCGTGTTTCGTGCCTTCGATCATCGGGGGGATCGATAGCCGCACGCGTTTGCTTATCCTGAATGTATAACGGTTCAGCGACTTAAGCCTTTCCTCGTTAGCCACCTGTATTTTGCCGCTGCCCAGGATGGCGATGGCTTTCAGGTTTTTCGAGCCCATGACTGCGCCGAAACCGGCGGATACCGTACAATCATGCGTCGCCAGGGCCAGCGCCGTCCGCACCATGTTTTCTCCGGCCGCGCCGATGGCGATCCACTTGGTTTTTTCGCCGTGGGCCTGCTGGAGCAATTCCCCCGTCCGGTAGCCGCCCTGGCCCCACATCTGCGATGCGTCTTTGATCTCCACCGTGTCGTCGTGGATGAGGATATAAACCGGATGTTTAGCCCGCCCCTGGATCACCAGGCCATCGTACCCCGCTTTTTTCAGTTCCGGGCCGACAAAGCCGGTGAGATTGCCGTAGCAAAAGCCTTCGGCCTCGGCCACGGGGGACTTGCCGACCACCGATGTCAACGTGGCGCCCTGGGCGCTGGTACCTACCACCGGGCCGACGGTAAAGATAAGGCAGTTTTCTGGGTCATAAGCCTTGACTTCCGGTTTGACTTTTTCCCAGTAGAGGTGCAGGCCGATACCCCGTCCCCCGAGGTATTTTTCCGCGTAAGGCCTGGTTTCAATGGTGCCGATTTTAGAGGTGGTAAGATTTACTTCGAGGATTTTACCCATCCAGCCGTTCATAGACAAGCTCCTCAATCCCCATCTGAACTATCGTATAATCCGGGTATTTGTTAGGTTATTATAGCATGATAAAACGTTTAGAAAAAATCATTGAGAAGTTTACGAAGACCCGGAAGTCTTTGGGCACAAGCCCGGAAAATCAGTAAAAAAGAACCAAAAACTAAATTAAGAGGTAAAGACGCGCTCCCAGCCAGAATTCCTGGAACTAAATCCGGTGGTCCTCACGGATAATCCCGCGGGGGCCTCCGCTTAGGCTGGTGCTCCATTTCTTGGGTTCGGAGATGGCTTCCAGCCGCTCCAGCTGCCCAATGTCCTTGAGCCTTTTATAGATGAGCTGCCAGGCGCAGGCGCGGTCGGGTCTGACTTCGCAGCGGTCTTCCCGCGAGCCGCCGCAGGGGCCGTTAAGCATATGTTTGGCGCACCGGGTAACGGGGCAAATGCCGCCGTATTTGTCGAGGACGCAATCGCCGCAGGCGGCGCATTTTTCCGCCCAGACGCCCCGCTCTTCCAGCACGCCCAGGAACGTGGTATTCAGGCCGGCGTAAACCGGCTTTAAGGGATAGCGTTCGGCAATGGCCTGGACGCCGGCGCCGCAGGCCGTGGAAAGGACGGCATCGGCTTTCTCAATGGCTTCTGCCGCCTGCTCGATGAAGATGTTATCGCACTGCCGTTCGATGGTAAGCTCGCTTACCTCGAAGCCCAGGCCCTGGACCCGGGAAGCGATACGCAGCGCTGAAGCGATGATGCTGACCTCCCGCTCTCCCCCCGCCAGGCAGACGGTGACGCAGGTGCCGCACCCGAGTACCAGTATCTTTTTGTGACCTTTAAGTATTTGAACCATTTCCGGTATGGTTTTTCTTTCGGCAACGATCATGGTTTAGCTCCTGTCGGTGTTTGATTAACCGCTTCTTTCACTTTCACGGGACCGAGTTGGCGCACGGTCTCCACCATTTCTTTGATATATTCCACCAGCGGGTGGGCCATCGAGGCGCTGACGTTCACCATGCGCAGCCGTTCCGCCTCGATACCGGCTTCGGCTAGTACGGCGCGTGTGGCATTGACCCGGCGCTTGGCCAGCAGATTGCCGTCTTTAAAGTGGCAGCTGCCTTCCTCGCAGCCCGCGACCAGCACCCCATCGATGCCGTTTTCAAAGGCTTTCATGTAATAATCTATTTCCAGGCGGCCGGTGCAGGGCGTGCGGACAATCCTGACGTTGGGCGGGTACTGCAGGCGCGATGAACCGGCCAGGTCCGCCGCCGAATAGGCGCAGTAGTGGCAGCAAAAAGCGATTATTTTAGGTTCGAACTTATCCATCGTCAAAGCAATATCCTATTGGGCTAAACTCACCGGTTCCCTTTTTGTCTTGTATTCTTGGAGCAGCGCGTCGATCATGGCTTTAAACTGCTCGGACTCGAAGTGTCTTAGCTGTATCGCCTCCGCCGGGCATTCGGAGGCGCAGATGCCGCAACCCATGCACTTGGCCGCGTTAATCTCCGCCTTACGGTTAGCGTTAACCGCGGGGGCGTTGTAGGGGCAGGCGCGGACGCAGGTCATACAGGAAACGCACTTGTCCTGGTCCACGGATGATACCTGCGCGCTTACCTCCAGCTGCGTCTTGGAAAGAATCGTCGCCGCCCGCGCGGCCGTGGCCTTGGCCTGCGAAATATTCTCGTCCGCCATTTTCGGTAAATGTGCCAGGCCGCAAAGGAAAATGCCTTCCGTGGCGAAGTCCACCGGGCGCAGTTTCATATGCGCTTCGTTGAAAAACCCGTCGGCGTTGAGCGGCACTTTGAGCATATCGGCCAGCTTGCGGTTTTCTTTAAGGGCATCGACGCCGGTGCTCAACACCACGCTGTCCGCGGCTATCTCGATAGACTCCGGGAAGTCGGGGCTGTTCACCGTCACGCTTAGCTCCGCCTCACCGGAGACGACCGGGAGCTGCTCTTTTTCATAACGGATAAAAATAACGCCGGCCTGGCGCGCCTGCTGGTAGTACTTTTCCCGGAAACCGTAGGTGCGGATGTCCCGGTAAAGCACATAAATGTTCGTTTCCGGGCTCATCTGCTTAAGCTTCAGGGCGTTTTTCACCGCCATCGAGCAGCAGAGACGGCTGCAATAGGGCCGTTCGTCGTTGCGCGAGCCGGCGCATTGTATCATGACCACATTTTGCCCTTTAGGACTGAAAGTCCCTTTGGACAGAGCATCTTCCATCTCTGTCTGGGTGATTATCTTGGGAGATTGGCCCAGCCGGAAGTCTTGCGTCCGGGCCGGGCTGGCACCGGTAGCCACGATGATGGCTCCTCCGGTAACCTTTTTCTCCTTGTTTTCTTCCATGAGCGTGACTTCAAAGCTGCCGATAAAACCGGCAACGTTCTTGACCTCGCTGTTCAAATGCAGCTCGATGTTTGGGTGTTCGGTAACGTGCTTAATGAGGCCGTCTAAAAATGATTTGACCTCCGCATGTTCCAGGGTGTAGTGCAGGTTGGTAAAATTGCCGCCCAGCCGCCCCGTCTTTTCAATAAGGACAGTCTTGAACCCCTGGTCGGCCAGGGCCAGGGCCGCCGTCATCCCGCTGACGCCGCCCCCGATGACCAGACCGGTCTGGTTCACGTTAAAATATGCGCCCTGCAAAGGCTTTAAACGCCGGGCGCGGGAAATAGACATCTGCACCAGCTCGGTGGCTTTTTGCGTGGCGGCTTCCGGCGTGGCGGCGTGTACCCAGGAACACTGGTCGCGGATATTGGCCAGCTCGAAGAGATACTGGTTCAAGCCGGCTTCGCGTAAAGTATCGCGGAAAATCGGTTCGTGGGTGCGGGGGGTGCAGGACGCCACGACCACGCGGTTGAGGCGATGCTCATGTATCATATCGCGGATATTGTCCAGGCTGCTGTTGGAACAGGTGAACATCGTATCGGCGGTAAAGACCACGCCCGGCTCTTTGGCTACCGCGTCTCTAACGCGCTCTACGTCCACCACCGAGGCGATATTGTGCCCGCAGTGGCAGACGAAAACGCCGATGCGCGGCGGCTCGTCGGTCGTATCATGTTCTTCCGGGAAAGATGTTTTAGTGGTCAGCGTGTTGCGTGACGGGGCCAGCAGTTCCATCGCCATGGAAGCAGCGGCGCTGGCCTGGGTGACCGTTTCCGGAATATCCTTGGGCTCCTGGAAAGACCCCGCCGCGAAGACGCCGGCACGCGACGTCGTCAAAGGCGCCAGCCTGTCCGTAGCGCAGAAACCGTATTCGTTAAGCTCAATGCCGAGCTGCTGCGCGGCATCGGTAGCGGATAGACCGGGTTCCATGCCCACGGACAGAATCACCAGGTCGAACTCCTGCTCGGCTAATTTGTTGTTCTTATCAAGATATTGCAGTTTTAAATCTTTCGAGCCGGGGACTTGCAGGACGCGTGAGGGGATACCCTTGATATAATTAACGTTTTGCTGCTTCGCCCGCTCGTAATACTGGTCGAAGTCCTTGCCGTAGGCGCGGACGTCCATGTAGAATACCGTTGCCTCCAGCCCCGGCAGGTGGTCGGCGGCAACGAGGGCCTGCTTGGTCGACACCATGCAGCAGACAGAGGAACAATATTCGCGGCCGCAGCGGCTGTCCCGGGAACCGACGCACTGTATCCAGGCGACTCTTTTGGCCGGCTTTCCATCCGAGGGGCGGATAACCTGGCCATCGAACGGCCCGGAGGCGGAAAGCATCCGCTCGAACTGCACGCTGGTCAAAACGTTGGGATAGCGCCCGAAGCCGAATTCACCCTTTTTCGTGGCGTCGAATTCCTTAAAGCCCGGCGTTAAAATCACCGCGCCGATATCCAGCGTGACGGTGCGGTCTTTCATGCAGTGGTCGACGGCGCTCTGCTCGCAGGCGGAGACGCATTGCAGACATTCGGAACATAAAGCGCAGTTCAGGCAGCGTTCCGTTTCCGCCAGGGCGGCTTCTTCGGTGAGGCCGCCTTCGACTTCCTGGAAACTGTGAATCCGGTTGGCTACGGCCAGGTCGGTGGGCACGGCCCGCACTATTTTCTCTTTGCCCTTGGTGGCCGGCAGGAGCTCCTGCGGGAGAGGCTTGATACTCGCTTCGAAGCGGTCTAACCTCATGTCTTCGCCATTGACATAACGCGCGATCGATTCGGCGGCACGTTTTCCGGCGGCCACCGCCAGGATAACCGAAGCCGGGCCGGAAACCGCATCGCCGCCGGCGAAGACGCCTTTGAGCGATGTCTCCAGCGTCGTAGTATCGGCTTTGATGCAGCCTCTTTCCACGGCCAGACTGGCATCGGCGGTCCACTCTTTTTCCAGCGCCTGCCCGATAGCCACGATAATCGTATCGGCCTCGAGGGAGGTGCGGTCGTTATCATCATAAACCGGGCTGAACCGCCCGTTGGCATCATAAACTTTAGTACAGCGTTTGAGTTCTATACTATTAACGGCGCCATTGCCCAGCACGCGGCGGGGCCCCCAGCCGTTTTTCACGGTGATACCTTCTTCAAGCGTGGCGGCTACCTCTTCCGGCAGGGCGGGCATTTCTTCCCACTGCTCCAGGCAGACCATGGCGACGCTGCCGGCCCCCAGGCGCAGGGCCGTCCGCGCGACATCCACCGCCACGTTCCCCCCGCCGATAACGACGACTTTGCCCTTAAGCTTTGGCTTGTCGGCGCCGGCGGCCTGCCGCAGGAACTCGACGCCGTAGGTAACGCCTTTTTTGTCCTCTCCCTCCACGCCCAGTTTACGGCTGTTCTGCGTACCCACCGTGATAAATACGGCGTCATTTTCCCCGCGTATTTTGTCCAGTGTGACATCATTGCCGACGCGGGCGTTGTAAACAAACCGCACGCCTTTACGCCGGACAAGCTCGATTTCATGGTCGAGGATATTCTTGGGGAGGCGGTATTCCGGGATGCCCCAGCGGAGCATGCCGCCGGCGGCTGAAGACGCTTCGTAAACGGTGACCGCCATGCCACGGCCGGCTAAATCATCGGCGGCGGTCAGGCCGGCCGGCCCGGCCCCGATGACGGCCACCTTTTTGGCCCCTGGCGCCGGGGTTTTTTCTTCCGGCAAAGCCAGTTGGCCCGCGGCAATCATTTCCATTTCTATATCGGAAGCGAATCTTTTTAATAATCTGATGGCTACGGAACTATCGAGGGAATTGCGGGTGCATTTAGCTTCGCAGGGATGGGTACAGATGCGCCCGCAGATGGCCGACAGGGGGTTCCGCTCGCGGATAAGGTTGACGGCTTTGATATATTCCTTCTTTTTAATCAGCTGGATATAGCCCTGCACGTTGATATTCGCCGGGCATTCCACCTTGCAGGGAGAGTGTCCGTTCTTTAAAATGCCGAAGATGTTCGGCGTGGCCTGGGGGTAATATTTAGCGATCGCTTTACGGGTGCCCAGGTTACGGTCGAACTGATTGGGGATGTTGACCGGGCAGGCCTCGGTGCACTGGCCGCAGGCGGTGCATTTTTCCTCGTTGATATAGCGGGGGTAAAGCTTAACCGTAGCCTTAAAGTCGCCCGGTTCGCCTTCCAGTTTGGTCAGTTCGGCCAGTGTCAGTATTTTGATATTGATGTTGCGGGCGCATTCCACCAGCTTGGGGGAGACGATACAAGTGGCGCAGTCGCCGGTAGGGAAGGTCTTGTCCAGGCGCGCCATCATCCCGCCGATGGCGGCTTCGCGTTCGACCAGGTAGACTTTAAAGCCGGAGTTGGCCAGGTCCAGCGCCGCCTGAATGCCGGCGATACCGCCGCCCTGGACCAGCACCGCTCCGGTTTGTTTTTTATTGCTTTTTTCCATAATTCAGCCTTCCGGTTGGATAAAAAATGCTAAACCTTTAGTGTCTGGAAAACCTTTTCCGGCGTTACCATCAGACGCTGGCAGCCTAAATCCTTAGGCGGGATGCCGAGGCTCAGCCCTAACAGCTGGGTAATATAAAGCGCCGGCATGTTGTAGGTTTTACCAATCATTTTCTTCATGTCCTGCTGCCTTAAGTCCAGACTGGTCTGGCACATCGGGCAGGCGGTGACGATGCAGTCCGCGCCGGCGGACTGGGCCATCTCGATAATGGCCGCCGACCGCGCCACCGCGACATCGGTCCTCGTTAAAATTAAAGCCCCGCCGCAGCAGTCCACCTTGCCCGGCCAGTCCACGCTTTCCCCGCCCGCGGCCGCCATCAGGTTCTCCAGCAGGGTTGGGTTTTCCGGGTCATCGAAGCCGGTTACCTCCGGCGGGCGCAGCAGGTAACAGCCGTAATAGCAGGCGACCTTCAGGCCGTTAAGCGACTTTTTAACGGCTTTTTTCAGCTTCGCCGGGCCGACATCCTGTGCCAGCACTTCGGCGAAGTGGCGTACGGCCACCGAGCCGTCATAGCTCTGGCCTAACGCGGCGGCCACTTTTTCCCGCATCGCGGGGGAATGAGTAACTTCATAGTTGGCGCTCTTGGAGCGGTTATAGCAGGCGGCGCAGTTAACCACCATGTCCCCGCCCATCTCTTTAGCCAGCACCAGGTTGGCCGCCGCCAACGAGGCGGCTAAAGTGCGGTCGGTCTGGTGCGCCGCCGAGGAACCGCAGCACGTCCACCCTTTGATTTCCTCCAGCTGGATGCCCAGGGCTTTAGCTACCGCCAGGCACGATTCGTGCATGTCGCGGGCGGTGGAATGGGCGGAGCAGCCGGGATAATAAGCGTATTTCATTTGCTTTTTCCTTTTGGTTTGGTCGCGGCAAAGATACGTTTTACCTTGTTTTTATCGGCGCCGGAAGGCGGCAGGACCGCCATTTTCCCCTTTTTCAGCATCGCCGGGAGTTTCTCCATGTCAGCGGTGAATTTACCGGTGCCCAACTTGTAAGCGGCGAGCATTTGCAGGTCGTAAGCCCGTCCGTAGCTCTTGACGGTATCGAGGAAGCGCCGGTTGAACAGCGGCGGGTTGCCTTGAGGTCTGGCGACACCTTTTTCCAGGGAAACGGCCCGCAGCGCGTCGATAATGCCGGCGAAGTTAATCTCATTGGGGCAGCGGGCATAGCAGGTATCGCAGGAAAGGCAGGTCCAGATTAAGTCGGTCTGCAGCAGCTCGTCGCCCGCCCCGAGCTGGAGCCGGCGGATAATCTCCGAGGGCGGCGAGGCGACCAGACCGGCGACCGGGCAGCCGATGGAGCACTTTTTACACTGGTAGCACGTGGATAAATCCACCCCGGCAAGCTGTTCGACCGCTGCGCGGAGGGATTCACCGGATGGCTGTTTTTTTATTTTTATCGTCATACATCTGCTCTAAAATTTATTCGTCGGAGTCTTCACCGGGCACGCCCTGGGTCGCCAAATTTACCGGGGCCACCTTGCGGTACACTTCCGCCGGCTGGCGTACTTTGCCGTTCACCGTCAGCAGGTCGCTGACCTTGATACCGAAAAGCCGCTCGTTTTCCTGGAGATAGGGCAGGATGACCTCCCAGTCGGCTTCGGTCAGTTTAAAGAAATGGCCGCCGTTAAGCTGCTGTCCGACGACCGATTTATGCGGGTCGCGGATATATATGGCGCCGCCGGAGGCGAGCGAAAACAGGTTGCTGCCGGCGTAAGGCTCGTGCAGCGGTGTAACTTCACCGGCGTCATTGAAAGCGATACCGTTGAGGATGACAAAACCGCCGCCGTTGAACACATCGCCGGCCATGAAAGACTCGGCGAGGAAGTCCAGGCAGGTGCCGTTGATCACGACCCTCGGTCTGCCCACGGAGTTGATCAGCGGCCGCCCGGCGGCGTTACCCAGCACGTAAACGGAACCGCCCTTGGCGCCGTATAGAAAGGTCTGCCCCGTGTCCCCGTGAATGACCAGCTTGCCGGTTTTAACGATCTGCCCCAGCTGGTCCTGGGCGTTGCCGTGGACAGTAATCGTCAGACCGTCTATCCCCGAGCCCAGATAATCGCCGGAGCTGTCATATACGTCGATGGTCACGCCGTCGGTCAGCGGGCCGAGGCCGCAGCCGTTAAAGCGCTGTCCGGCGCAGTTGAAACTGATGAAATGCTTCCATCCCAGGAAATAGGCGTTCATGATCAGCGCCGCATCGCAATCGGGGCCTTCCGCCGGGAATCCCCGGGTATCGATAACCAGCGTGGTCTCATTACCGGCGGGCGGGCGTAAAACCTGTTTATCGCGGTAGGTGATCAATCGGTAAGCGCCGGCGGCGGTTGTATCCAGTCTGGGCAGGCTGCCGAAAAGATCGTGCAGCGCCTCTCTGGCCGCCGGTAAAATATATTTCCGTTTTTTATCGCCCGCGGCATAGCGGCGGTCGTTAAGGAGCGTGAGACACTCGATGGCTGCCGCCATAAGGGCCGGTTCCCCGGCCAGCGTGACGATGGCAGCACAGGCCGCCCGGAAATCAGTCAGAGACCAGGCGGCGATGTTTTTCAGGATGTACTCGAAAGCGGTCTGGCCGCCGGCATCCATGCAGCGGCGGAGGTTTTCATCGATGCTTTTATTCTGATGAGATTGAATGGCTATCGCGGCTGGTGTCGCTGTTTCTTGCCCGGATGGCAATTGCACCGGCACCGCGAACTTATCGGCACAGGTAAGTTTATATTTTCCTGTTTTTTCCTTATCCAGCGAGAAAATGAAAGAACCGCCGTCCGTGTGGCTGCCGCCGCGCGCGTTCCAGTAGCGGTCGGCTATCGGGCAGATACGGCTGTCTTCTTGAGACATGCTGGCTAGCGTGGCGTCAATGGCCTGCTTTTCCGAGGCGATCAGCCCCACCTGCACCTCGCCGTCATCGAAGGCGAAGACCTGCGGGCGGAGCATGGCCGTATCGGTGATGCCCATGAGCTGGAACTTCTCTGCCTGCGGCAGGCTGCGGGCAATGATGAAGAACCAGGGGCCATCCGGCGAGGAATGGATATGGGTCGCCTGAATGGCCCGATATAATGCCTGCTTATCCCGCGGCAGCTTGTCAAAATCCAGCTCTGATGTCGGCGCCAGGGCCTCGATAATATATTCCAGAGGGTAGCGGTAGGTGCGCTCCAGCAGGTCGAACAGCTGGACAGAGACCTCGGTATCGGTCAGGAACTGGGGAAAGATATGGCGCTGCGCCAGGTATTCGCAGACCGAATGATAGTTGGCGAAGTCCCCGTTGTGCACCAGCGCCGTGTTGAGCGCGCCGAACGGGTGGGCGCCGCCGGGGTGCCAGACCCGCCCCTTGGTGGGGAACCGTTGATGCGCGATCCAGACGTGCGCCTTCAGCTCGTTAATGCGGTAGTAGTCCGTGATGGCTTCGGCGTAACCCACGACCTTGAGAATCATGATGTTTTTGCCATAGGACATCACGAAAGCCTTTTTCTCGCCCAGCGAAGCGTAATATTCCTGGTTCAGGCGGACGCTTTGCTGCGTGAGGAACTCGCCTTCCGCCTCGGCGCGGGAGAGAGCAGCAAGCTGGTTTTTAGCGATAAATGAATCCAGCGCCGCGGCTTTGGGACGGAGGAAATAACGCCGCACGTCCGGAGGCCTGGCTTCGAGGATAGGGATAGACGTCCAGTCTTTGATGGTATCCAGCTGGCCGGAAGCAACCACCTCGAAATAGGGCTCGATGTATTTTTCTTCCATTTCCCGGATAACGCCCGGGTCCAGCACGGCGATATGCAGCATATTGTAGTTTTCCAGCACGTCGCGGGTAACGCCCAGCTGCTCCGGGATAAAGCCCAGCGCCGCGATGCCGCCGCCCTTGCCGTTGCCGCGGTTGTGCATCTGTTTGGACGGCTCGTGGATATGCCGCGCGGCCACCGGTTCAGTGCAGCAGAAGCCCACCACGCCGCAGCCGCCCTCTTCCTCGCCCTTGTAGCTGGTGGGGAAGGGCAGTCCGATGGCTTCATTCAGCCTTTGCCGTGAGGCTGCTATTTTTTCCATGATTTCGCTTTTCATTTCTGTTCCGCCGGTTGGTTATCATAATCGAGGTGCATCAGCAGGTCGGTGCGGCCCCGCAGCTCACTCACGCTCCTGATGCCTAATCGCTTTAAAATGCTCACCAGTTCCTGACGCCAGGCGCTGTAAAGATTGATGATGCGCTGTGTACCCCAGTCCAGGTCAACCGTTTCCGCCAGCTCTGGGTCAGTGGTGGCGATGCCGCGCGGGCAGCCCCGGCCGCTTTCACAGCGGCTGCAGCGCAGGCACCCCAGCGCCACCAGTTCCGCCGTGCCGACGACCACGCCATCAGCTCCAAGGGCGATCGTCTTGGCGATGTCGTAAACCGTGCGCAGGCCGCCGCTGGCGATAAGAGTCACGCGGTCGCGGATGCCTTCCTGCACCAGGAAGCGGTGTACTTTAATCACGGCATATTCGATGGGCATGGCGATGTTCTTCTTGGCGATGTCCGGCGCGGCGCCGGTGCCGCCGTAGCCGCCGTCGAGGTGGATAATATGCGTGCCGGCGGAATAGCTGCCGACCGCCACCATATCCACGTCCGCCGGTGTGGACACCTTGGTCGATATCAAGGCATGCCGATTGATGTGCTTGATCCAGTCGATGTGTTTCTTATGGTCTTCAATCGAGTAAACGCTGTGGAACGGGAATGGTGAAAACAGGGAAATACCGGTGACCGTTTCCCGCATGCGGGCGACCGCGGGAGTGACTTTGTCCGCCAGCAGGTGACCGCCCAGACCCGGTTTGGCGCCCTGGGCATATTTGAACTCGACAAGCCGCACCCGCTGGATGGTCTCTTCCCGCACGCCGAAAAGCCCGGTAGCCACCTGTGTGATAACATGGTCGTCATAAGGCTTCATCCGCTCCATGTAGCCGCCTTCACCGGTGCAGGTGAACGTGTTGAAGGCCGTGGCGGCCCTGGCTTTGGCCAGCTGCGTCACGTTGCTGACCGAGCCGAAGGACATGCCGCCGCCGTACCAGGGAACGTCGATCTTAATTTTCGGGCGGTCATCGAGGCGCCGGTTCAGCTCGATGCTGGTATCGATTTCGTCATCGTCAAGGGCTACAGGCGGTTTTTCCGGGAACTTGAACTTCAGTCGGTCGAGGCCACCCTCGGAAGCACCCGTTTCGTATTCATAGTTGTAGTCCGGTGAAGGCGGCGCGCCGCTTTCCGCCATCTTCCAGGTGGCCAGGATAATATCGGGTGTCCAGCGATAGTCGCCCAGGGCTTTGAGCATCGGGTTCTCGATCATTTTCAGTGCCTTCTTGGGGCACAGGTCGATGCAGTAATGGTCCGTGCATTGGCAGGACGGGCCGATACAGACATTCAAATGGGGCGCCAGGAACAGCTTATACCCCGGTTTGAGGACATGCACGCCGTAAGGACACACCTCGGCGCATTTGCCGCAGAAAATACAATCGCTGCTGCGCCGGATAATATACTTGGCAATCTCGTTCCGGTAGCGCGACGGCGCCGTTTTGACGACACGCGGCACTTCCACGGCCGGAACGAGTGTTTTTTGCGTGTTTTCCGGTAATTCCTGGGCTATTTTATTTTCTTGCACCAAAGAGTCGGCCAAAGGTATCCTCCTCAAGGTCTTTAAAGAACATGGCGCGCCCGGCCTCCCCGCGGAGGCGGCGTACCTCGCGTATGCCCATCGCACCCATGACCTCGATAAGCTGGTCGTGCCAGGCGGAGATAAGGTTGGTCATGCGGCCGGCGCCGTACTCGAGGCTTATCTTATCGATATCGGCCGGGCACGTGAAACCCTCGCGGCAATCCTGGCAGAACTGGCATTCCAGGGCGATTAAAAGCGGCATGTTGACGCTTACCAGGTCGGCCCCGCAAAGCATTTGCTTGGCCATATGCTCCGCCAGAGCGATGCCGCCGCCGGCGATGATGGTCACCTCGTCCCTGATGCCGCTTTTCACCAGCGAGGTGTGAATATTCCGCATCATGTCCTTGACGAACAGGGGCTGCTCCACGTTAACCTGGTTGCCGTTAATATCCGCCACGATGTGAATAGCCTCGATAAACGGCTGCTGCGACAGCTCGATAGCACGCTGCTCGCCGTGCGTATCCAGTTCCACCCTCACGATGATGACGAGCTCCGGATTGGCGGCTTTCAGCGCCGCGATACACTTTTCTACGTGCGCATCGTCATCGATTTCTAAAAGCCTGACCTGGCGTAAAATTTCCCCGGGTATCACGGACTGCTCACGGTTCAAGTGAAAAATAATTTGCGGCAGGTGTTTTTCTTTCTCCGCACCCAAAAGACCGTAGTTTTCCCAATCGATAATCACCATGGTGCCGGTGCGCCGGGCGGTTTCGATAAATACCGGCAGCAGGCCGGGAAAAAAGTATTTGGCCGGCAGTTTATCAATGATCAAAGGCATGGGAATATCGACCAGCGGGAAGAGTTTGGTCTCAAGAGTTCCCTTGTCGCTAAAGGTAATTAAGCGGGGCTTCCGCCCGATGTCCACCGCCGTGCTGATATATTCGCGGCCATGCTTGCCATCCCGCGTGGGGCGGACGATTTCCGACATATCCGTCCACATAGCATCGAAGCCCGGTCCGGTGAATTTGCCGCGGTATCCGGCGCCGGAAACGGGGTCGCTGGCGGTATCCGCCTGGTTCCACGTGGTGGCGATGATGTCCGGGGTGAAATAGCGGTTCCCCATACGCTCATAGACCGGGTTAACCGTTAGCGCCAGCAGCCCTTTGGTACACTTCTGAACGCAGGAAAAACAGCCCATGCATTCGAAGAAAAGCGACTTAACATCGTTCAAACCTTTGATGTAGTCGGTTTCCTGGCGGTACCGGTCATAGACGCAGGCTTTTTTGGCGCAGTTGTGGCAGTTAGCGCAATCTTCACGCCAGTCCACGATGCCGAACTTGCCGACAGGCGGCAGCCGGCGCGGTATTTTTTGGGTTTCGATACGATACTTTTTCGGCATATATATCTCTGATTAGGAAATAATTTTTAATAGCTCGGGGACGCTCGCTTCGTTGCCGCCGGAAAGCAGGTGAATACCCCTTAACCCCGGCATCCCTTTTAGCTGTTTCATGATTTCTCCGGCGATTTTGATACCCTCTTTTTGCTGGGCCGCGGCATCACCGGCGGCATTAAGACGGTCGATGACCGCCTGGGGAATAATATAATCGGTATAATGTTCGGCCAGTTCTTTAGCCTGGACGGCACTTTGCAGCGGCAGCACACCCGCCAGGATGGCCGCCTTCGCCGTGTACCCTTTGCCGTGGGCCGTTTCCAGCCAGGCGCGGAAAGCATTGACGTCGAAGACTGCCTGGGTCTGGATAAAATCCGCCCCGGCGGCGATTTTCTTGCCCAGGCGCAGCATGTTCATTTCAATTGGTTTCATATTCGGATTGGCAACGGCCCCCACCAGCATCGAAAACTCGCCCTGTATCTTTTTCCCGTCCAGCAGCTGTCCCCGGTTCATCTTTTTTACCAGGGCGACCAGCTGGATAGAGTCGATGTCAAAGACATTAGTGGATTCCGGGTTGCCCATCAGCGTCTGGTGATATCCGGAAAGACAGGCTACATTTTTTATCCCCAGCAGCGCCGCGCCCAGAAGCTCCGATTGCAGGGCGATCCGGTTCCGGTCCCGGGTGAGCAGCTGGTAAACCGCCTCGATGCCGGACTGGCTAAGGACCACCGCAGCCGCCAGGCTGGAGACGGCGACCCCGAAGTGATTATCGGCGACATTGACCGCCGTGATGCCGTCGCCGAAATATTTAGCGCAGGATGCCACGTTAGCAGGATTAACGTCAAGAGTCGGCGCGTATTCCGCCGTAATGATAAATTCCTTGCCCTGTATTTTTTCGGCCAGTCGATGGTCTTTTTTCATGGATCTTCTCCCGAATTGCTGGTTGTTGAAGGACGCGTTAGCCTTATTTTTCGGAAACACCGACCGGGGTGTTCCGCTTGATATCCTTGATGCGCCGGTAAAAACTCTCGAGCTCCGCCACCGCCCGGGCCAGTCCGTCATCTTTCATCTGAATAACGGCGATGCGGCCTGTGCCAAGCCCGGTCTCCTCCAGCACCTTTTCCACCGCCTCCACCCGTTTTTTGGCCCGCATGTTTCCTTCCAGGTAGCGGCATTCGCCTTCTTTACAGATCATGACCACCACGCCGTCCGCCCCGGTTTCAAAGGCTTTGGTCAGGTAAAGAATATCCAGCTTGCCCGAGCAGGGGATTAGTACCACCTTGGTTTCAACGCCAGGATGGTTGACGTTACGCGTTATTTCAGCCTGGTCGTAGCTGGTGGCACAGCCAAACACGTAAATTTTAGTATCGATGTTGCTCATATTACCGCTAACGCTTCCCCTTTTCGAGGTGACATGATGAGTAACGACTTAAGAATGCGGCAAACGATTACCGCATTCCCTTACATTTTACAGGGAAAATGGCTTGTTGTCAAGCGACCGGTACAGGAGATTTGAGCGTGGCGATAAAATATTTCTAATATGTTACAAAGGCTTGTGATTTTTTAGCGTTTTGATACCCGGCTGGCGTTAAGTGGTATAATAGTGTTACTAAATTGTTAGGTGCCTTGATAAGGTTGTTTCGCAGCCTGAAAATTAATGTAAAAGTCGATACTGATTCAAATATCAGGTGAATCACTCCGGTTTCAAGGAGGACGCTATGGCCAGGCAAAAAACAAGCCCCATCAGTAAAGAAAAGTCCATTCCCAAGGGGTTAAGTTTTGCCAATTTCGGCATCGATGGCAACTCACTGGTCGTGGACGTGAAGGACGGTAAAATCATCAGAATCAAGCCGCTGCATTATGACTGGCGCTATGATAAAAAGGATTTCAATATGTGGCAGATCGAAGCGCGCGGGCAGGTCCTGGAGCCGCTCATGAAAACGCTCCCCCCGCCCATCAGCCTGGCCTATAAAAAACGAATCTATTCGCCCAACCGCATCCTTTACCCTTTAAAGAGGGTCGACTGGGACCCGGCCGGGGCACGGAACACGGCCAACCGCGGTAAAAGCGGCTATGTGAGGATTAACTGGGACGAAGCAGCAGACATCATCGCTAACGAGCTAAAAAGGATGAAAAAACAATACGGGCCGGAGGCTGTCCTTTCGCAGTCCGACGGGCACGGGGAAGGCAAGGGGATCCATGCCGCTCACGGCGCGGCCAACAAGCTCTTAGCGCTGATGGGCGGCTATACCCTCCAGATGCGCAACACGGACAGCTGGGAAGGGTGGGTCTGGGGCGCCAAGCATGTCTGGGGCATGGAGCCAGTGGGGGAAATGGAGCCGGCTTCTAACGTCATTCCGGACATCGCGCAGAACACCGATTTACTTTTGTTCTGGGGCTGCGACCCGGAGACGACCAGCTGGGGTTTCAACGGGCAAATGGCCAGCCGTGTCTGCTACTGGTTTACGCAGCTGGGCATTAAGAGCATCTATATCTGCCCCGAGCTTAATTACGGCGCGGCCGTCCATGCGGATAAATGGATTCCTATCCGTCCTAATACCGATGCCGCTTTACAGCTGGCCGTCGCCTATATCTGGCTCACGGAAAATACTTACGATAAGGCTTACGTGGCCACGCACACATTCGGGTTCGAGAAGTTCCGCGAATACGTCTTGGGTAAAGAAGACGGTGTTCCCAAGACGCCGGGATGGGCTTCCCCTAAATGCGGCGTGCCGGAATGGACCATCAAAGCTTTGGCACGGGCATGGGCGGCCAAGCCTACTTCCATCCCTCACGGTAACGGCGGGGCGGGCATGCGCAGCGCCTACGCCACCGAGTCCGCCAGGCTGGAAGTGCTGCTCCTGGCGATGCAGGGGCTGGGCAAACCGGGGTCGCACCAGGTGAAGATGCTGGAGTGGGGTCTATCGGGCATGTGGAACCCAAAGGGCAGCCCCATGCCGATGGCCGGATTCGTACCGCATTTGATTAAGCCCTCTTACTCGATTACGGAGGTGGGCGGAGCGCGCGCCGGCGCCATCGATACGAGGGGCACGGGTAAGACGGAGCTGGAAAAGCTGATGACCCCCGCCCCGCTCGACCCCCGGCAGGTGATTCCCAAAGACCTTATTCATGAAGCTATTTTACATCCGCCCATCAGCTGGTACGGTAATACCACCTTCCCCGGCACGGTGCCGGACCAGTTCGTCAAGCACACCTACCCGGCCGAGGGCTGCTCGAAGGTGCATATGATTTGGACGGACTCGCCGTGCTGGATAACCTGCTGGAACGATAGCAACACCTATATCAAGGCGCTGCAAAGCCCGGAAATCGAGACCATCGTCGCCCAGCACCAGTGGCTGGAAAACGATTGCCTTTTAGCGGACATCATCCTGCCGGTCAATACTAAATTCGAGGAGCAGGACATCACCTCGGACATGGAAAGCGGGCAGTTCTGCACCGTCCTGGCCGGCGAAAAATGCATCGAGCCCCTCGGCGAATCCAGGAGCGACTATGAAGCTGTCTGCCTGGTGGCCGCCAAACTGGGCTTGCTGGAAAAATACACGGGGGGCAAAACCAACGAAGAGTGGCAGCAGACCGTTTTCGACCACTCCGGCCTCGAGAAAAAAATGACCTACGCAGAGTTCCTGGCAAAGGGCTATTACGTGCTGCCTAACGATACCGAATGGTCCAAACTGCCCGTGGGCTTAAGCCAGTTTCACGATGACCCGGAAAAACATCCCCTGAAAACGCCCACCGGCAAAGTGGAGTTCTATTCGCAAAATCTGGGGAAATACTTCCCGGATGATGACGAAAGACCGCCGGTGCCGCACTGGATAGAAAAAGGCGAGACCCATGATGAAAGGCTTTCCGGCGTCCGGGCGGCGAAATATCCCCTCCTGCTCATGTCCAACCACGGTCGCTGGCGCGTGCACGCCCAATGTGACGATATTACCTGGACGCGGGAACTGCCTACCGGCAAGGTCAAAGGGCCGGACGGCTATAACTATGAGCCTCTCTGGATGAACCCGGCGGACGCTGCTGCCCGGGGCATCAGGCAGGGCGACATCGTACAGGTTTATAACGAGCGGGGTATTGTCCTCGGCGGGGCATACGTGACGGAAAGGATGATGCCCGGCGTCGTTTACATGGACCACGGCGCCAGGTACGACCCCATTGTGCCCGGGGAAATCGATCGGGGCGGGGCCATCAACACCATCACACCGCATAACCTTATCTCGAAGAATGCCACGGGCATGGTCGTCAGCAGCTTCCTCGTCGAGGTGAACAAAGCGGACATGGCGGCGCTGCGTAAGCGGAACCCTGCCGCCTTCGCCAGGCCGTACCACCCGGACGCTGGCCTGCGCTTCGAGCGGGTACTGGCGAAGAAGTAAGAAGGTTATTTCTTCAATGCTTCGTAGAGATGGGCGATACTGCCGCGCCGGATAGGCGCCATGGCGTCCCCGGGGCCCATCGGCGGGAACCTGTCCGCCAGGGTGACTTTTTCCTGTGTCTCCTCCAGGCTCCACCCTTTAGCGATGGCGGCCTTGACCGCGTCGATGCAGTATTTTACGTTATCGTACATCACTTTAAGGTAAGCTTTATCGACGATGTTGCCGTGGCCGGGCACCACCTTATCGATATCCAGTTTCTGGAGCTGTTTGAGCGAGTCCAGCCAGCCGTACGGCACCGCCTGGAACATAATCGGCATTCCCTGGACGACATTGTCTGAGGTGAAGACTACCCTTTCCTCGGGCACGAACGTGGCGACCTCGGAAGGCGTGTGGCCCGGCATATGGATGAGATGGAAGGTGTGTTTCCCCAGGTAAAGAGTCAGATTTCCGGAGAAAGTGATTTCCGGAAGACGATAAACAAAATCTTTATCCAGCGGGAGCGCGTCCGGGGCCATCCACTTCATCTGTCCTTTAAGCTCTTCCTGGTGGTTGTGTTTAATTGCCTCGCGGGTGCCTTCGTGAGCGACCAGCACCCCCGGTAACCAGCAGTTCCCGGCGACGTGGTCGTTGTGCGGCTCGCCGTTAATGACGTACTTGATTTCACCATACTGCTCCGCTTCCTGCCGCCATTTCCTGGCTTCCGCGGGCACCATGGGCGTATCCATCATTACCACGCCTTCGGTAGTAACAATAAAGCTGCAGTTGCAGCCGCGGAAATTGGTCCCCACGTAAACGTTATTGCTAATTTTCTGCACGACGCCTCCTTTTACACTGCCATTGCAATATTGCTCAAGCGAACGCCGTAACGACTATATGATAGCACAAAATAACTGGCGGTTAGCGGTTGTGTCTCGGTGCCAGGCGACATTGATTGGCTTTTAAAAAAGTGCCTATAATCAAATAAGCCACACCATGCTTTCAGATACATCTGGAATTACACTCACCGCGAAAAAAAGGCAAAAAAAACACAACGTTACCCGGGCTTTGGAAATGATATGAAACTTAAGATTATCACTATCATCGGGCTGATATTGTTCCTGATATGTCCTTTGCTAAGTTGTTCTTCGCCTCAATCATCCGGCCTGGATAGCGCGGTGAATACCGCCACTAAGTCTTACCGCTTCAGCATTTTTCGCTGGGAAGTCACTTCCATCGCCGGCGAAATCAAGGGCCTTTTTACGCGTAAAAGCGCGTCCGTTAAAGACACGCAGACCGTAATCGATTATTTTACGGGTTCACAACAGCAAACCCTTTCGCCTGCCGAGACTGACAAGCTCCGCGACAACGTACAGCGGATTATCGGGCTGCAGCTCAAGGATATCCTCAAGCAGGACGGCGTCACCAACCCGTTCCACGGCATCTTCGGGCTCACTTTTCCGCCGGTCCTTTTCGAGCTCACCGCGCCGCCGCATTTGCTGATAATATCACCGCGGGACCGCATTTTCGAGATACGCAGCATTTTACTGCGCCAGAACCTGACCACCGACCAGATGGATAAAATTGAAACGCAGGCGGAGAAATCCGGCTATTCCGCGCTGGTCGTCGAACTGGGCGGTCTCGGCGCTACCGTTCCTTCGTTTGTCAACAGCCAGATGAGCCTGCATGATGTCCTCAACGATGCGGCGGAGGAATGGCTGCACCAGTACCTCGCCTTCAAACCCCTGGGCTTCCGGTACGCACTGGACCTGCTCGGCGTCTCCCGCAGCCAGGATATCATTACGATGAACGAATCGGTAGCGGGCACGGTCAGTCAGGAAATCGGCAGCCAGGTTTATGATAAATACTACAAAAGCTATTTCGCCGCCCCGGGAAATCAGACGTCAGTCGCGCCTGCATTTGATTTTAACACGGCGATGCGGCAAATCCGCCAGACCGTCGATGCTGACCTGGCCAGCGGGCAAATCGACCAGGCGGAGCAGTACATGAACGAACAGCGTGATTATCTCCAGACCCAGGGATACTTCATCCGCAAATTGAACCAGGCTTACTTCGCTTTCTACGGCACTTACGCGGATCTCCCCGCCTATACCAATCCCATCGGGAGCGCCATTCAGAATGTCCGGGACCACAGCGCTTCGCTGAAAGATTTTTTGAATAGAATGGCGAGTGTCACGAGCGTGAGCGAGTTGGATAAGCTGAAAAGCAAGCTATCACCTTAATATTGAACCTTGGGAGCACTTTCTGGAAAACAGGTGGGATGGGGGACAGAGGGTGCCGCGGAGAATCTTTATCATAATAGTCCGGGATATCATATAATATAACCTGTTGGCGTAGCCGGACATAAAATACGGCATGACGAGGTGAAAGATGAAAATCGGTTTTATCGGCATCGGGCAAATGGGCAAACACATGTCGCGGAACATCCAGGCGGCGGGCCACGAGCTTGTGGTCAACGATATCAGGCAGGAAGCGGCCGCCTATCTACTGGAAAAAGGCGCGGCATGGGCAGCCACACCTCAAGCGGTAGCGGAAGCGTGCCGTATCGTTATCTCCTGCCTGCCCACGCCCCAGTCCGTGGAACAGGTTGTCGGTGGCAACGGCGGCCTGAAGAGCGGCTGGCGTAAAGGGGATATCTACATCGATATGAGCACCAATTCGCCATCGGTCATCCGGCGTATTGCGGCGGACGCCGGGAAGATGGGGGTGACCGTCCTCGATGCCCCGGTCAGCGGCGGAACCAGGGGCGCGGAAAAAGGCACTTTAACCATCATGGTCGGCGGCGATATGGAAGCTTTGAAGAAAGTGCGGCCGGTCCTGGAGGCGATGGGGAAAAATATCTATCATGTCGGCGACGCAGGCTGCGGTAACGTGGCCAAGCTGGTGAACAACCTGATTGCGCTGGCCTGCAACTCCATCACCGCGGAAGGTTTTGCCTTGGGCGCGAAAGCCGGCGTCAAGCCGGAAGTGCTCTATGATATAATTAAGGTCAGCACCGCCAATAGCTGGACTGTCCAGCAGTACCCTGATACCACATTTCAGGGCAACTTCGAGCCCGGGTTTAAAATCAGTCTGGCTCACAAGGACATCGGTTTAGCTCTGGCTTTAGGCGATGATTACGGGGTGCCGCTGCCGGTAGGTCAAGCGGTCAAACAGGACCTAGAGGAGGCGATGGCCGCCGGTCTGGCGGATAAGGGCGTCGACGCCGTGATTCTTAATCTGGAAAAAATTACAGGGGTTCCGGTACGCACACAAAAGTGAGATAGCTGAGCAGGAGGGTAAGATGATAGTCGTCAACAGCGCTGAAGTTAAGAGCGTCCCCATGAATGATGAAATCGTGGCCAAAGGGCCGGTGTCCCGCCGTACTTTGATCGATGCCAGGGAAACCGGCAATTTCGGCGCGGCGCTGGTCACCTTCAGCCCCGGGGCGAAACTGAATTTCCATACCCATGACGCCGAGCAAATCCTCTATATCACCGACGGCAAAGGAATCATCGCTACCAGGGACAAAGAGTACGTCGTCACTCCTGGGTGCATCGTCTTCATTCCGGCGGGTGAAGTCCACACGCACAAAGCTACCGATAAGACTTCGCTGACCCATTTGACGATACAGAAACCCGGGATAAAGCTGGCTAAATAGCGCCTAAAAAGTCTGACGCTAATGGCTAACGGCGATGAGCGATTTCGAGGTTTTTCTGAAAAAGGCGGGTGATTTCCACGGTGACGTTTGCGTGGGCATCGTCCTGGGCACGCGGATTTCCCTGGCGGCCCTGAAAGCCCTGGGATTAAAGCCCGGCGTGAGAAATAAAAGCCTCATCGTTTATACCGAAATCGACCGCTGTATGACGGACGCCGTCCAGGCCATCACCGGCTGTACGCTGGGGCACCGCGCCTTAAAATACATGGACTACGGCAAATTCGACGCCACTTTCGTCAATACCGCTACCGGCCAGGCGATACGGGCCACGATAAAAGAGCATTTCGGCAAAAAAGTCCCTATCGAGGAGACGATTAAGAAAATTTCTCAAATTCCGGATAGCACGCTGGTAACCTTACAGGAGGTGAGCGTCAACATCCCGGATACGGACCTGCCGGGGCCCTCCCTGCGGAAAGCCACCTGCGAATCCTGCGGTGAAATTATCATGGATGGGCGCGAGGTAAATCAGGGCGGTAAAGTCTTATGCCGTGCCTGCGCGTTCGGCGCCTATTACTGCCAGGCCAAGTAGTGAGCGCAGCGCCAAAAAGCCGCTGGGTAATTTACATATGAGTGGGAATTTGATATACTTGCCATATTCAATAAGGGGAAAGTATCGGTAAGGTATGGAAATAAAGCTCAACGCCCGTTCAGCCACGCCTTTGTACCAGCAGATTGCGGAGCAGATACGGCAATCGATTGCGATGGAGCAGCTCAAGCCGGGGGACAGGCTGCCGTCTATCCGGCAGCTTTCGCAGACACTGAACATCAATCCCAATACGGTGTGCCGGGCATACCTGGAGCTGGAGCAGGAGCAGATACTGGTATCGCGGCGTGGGGGCGGGACGAGCGTGATGTCGCCGGAGAAGATAGGTAACATCAAATCCGGGCGGCAGAGGAAGCTTTTGGAGAGCATGAACGACGACATCATCAAGTCGTTAAGCCAGGGGTACAGTCCGGAGGAGCTGGAGGCTGCGTTTTACCTGAGTCTGGAGCGGTGGCGGGAGGAGCGGGAGGACGAGGTAAAGAGTCCGGCAGAGGCGCCGGCGCAAGAAAGCGTCAACGTCATCCGGATCGTGGGGAGCCATGATCTGGCATTGAATATCCTGCTGGACCTGCTGCGGCAGAAGGTGGAGGGGATAAAGACGGAGGTGACGCATGCGGGGAGTCTGGGTGGGCTGATCGCGCTGCAGGAGGGGAGGGCGGACCTGGCGGGGACGCACCTTTTGGATGAAGAGACGGGGGAGTACAACTACCCGTATGTGAAGCGGATACTGCCGGGGCGGAAGATGGCCGTCGTGAACCTGTCATTCCGGATACAGGGGTTGATGTACGCGGCGGGGAATCCGAGGAAGATCAAGGGGCTGGAGGACCTGAAGCGGCCGGACGTGACGTTTGTGAACCGGCAGGGCGGGTCGGGGACGCGGGTGCTTTTGGACTTGCAGTTAAAGCGGCAGGGGATATCGCCGTATGAGATCAAAGGGTACGAGGTGGAGTTTGACACGCACCTGGCGGTGGCCTCGCACATAGCGGGTGGGAAAGCGGACGTGGGGCTGGGGATAGAGGCGGCGGCGTTAAGCTGCGGTTTGGATTTCCAGGCCATGTTCCGGGAGAGGTACGACCTGGTGATACCGATAGAGAACTACCGGAGCAAGCGTCTGGCGCCGATGCTGGAGATCATCGCCAGTGAAGAGTTCAAGAAGATCGTGGACGGGATAGGCGGCTACGAGACGTCGCAGACGGGCTCCACTACGCTTGTCTC
This sequence comes from Dehalococcoidales bacterium, assembly GCA_050018395.1. Taxonomy (GTDB): domain Bacteria; phylum Chloroflexota; class Dehalococcoidia; order Dehalococcoidales; family RBG-16-60-22; genus RBG-13-51-18. The sequence continues at coordinate 5 of JBEKAC010000021.1, read as the reverse complement.
TTAGT
>JBEKAC010000020.1:0-38470 GCA_050018395.1 Dehalococcoidales bacterium | reverse complement strand
TGGACATGGTAAACCGGTGGGCGCCGCCCGGTACTCCGGGTCACCTGCTGGGAACGGATACCCTCGGCCGGGATATCTTGAGCCGCGTTATCTACGGCGCCCAGACCTCTTTGGCCGTCTCGTTGCTGGTCGTCGCGATTACAGCCGGCTTCGGTACGGCGCTGGGGATACTGTCCGGCTACCTTGGGGGTAATGTCGATTCCGTAATCATGAGAATCACCGATATCGCGCTATCGTTCCCCGGGATGCTGATGGCGATATTGCTGGCCGTCAGCCTGGGGCCGGGGTTCATGACCGTAGTCTTCGCGTTATCCATACTGGGATGGGCTGGCTATACCCGTCTGGTCCGCGGCGAAGCATTAAGAATCCGCAATTCGGACTTCGTCGCCCAGGCGCGGGTAGCGGGCGCTTCTTCCTGGCGGATAATGCTGGTGCATATCTTCCCCAATATCGTCAACCCGCTCATCGTGATCATGACGATGGCGGTGGGCATGATGATCCTGGCGGAATCCGGTATGAGCTACCTCGGCATCGGTATCCCGCCGCCGCGGCCGTCATGGGGCAACATGGTTTCCGATGGCAGGGCCTACCTCTCGCCGCCTCAATCAGCCTGGTGGATATCGGTCTTTCCCGGCATCTGTATCGGGCTGGTAGTGATGTCCGGCAACTTCCTGGGGGACTGGGTACGCGATAAGATGGATCCGAGGTTAAGGCAATTATGAGCAATATCGTTCTACAAGTCGAAGACCTGCATACGTCTTTCTTTACCCGCATGGGGGAGGTTAAGGCGGTTGACGGCGTAAGTTTCTTCGTGCGGGAGAGTGAAACCTTCGGCATCGTGGGTGAGTCCGGCTGCGGCAAATCGGTCACGGGGCTTTCCATCATGCGTTTGCTCCCGGAACCGGGCGGCCGGGTAACGGGAGGAAAGGTAATTCTGGAGGGCAAAAACATCCTGGAGTTAAACAAAAAAATGATGCGGGCCTACCGCGGCAAAATGGTTTCCATGATTCTCCAGGACCCCATGCAGTCGCTGAACCCCGTTTATCAAATCGGCGACCAGATTGCCGAATCCGTGCGTCTGCACCAGGACCTGCCGGAGAATATGGTCGAGCCAGAGGTAATTTCCGCGCTGCGGCTGCTCCGGATTCCGGCCCCGGAGTCACGTATCAATGAATACCCGTTCCAGCTAAGCGGCGGCATGCGGCAGAGGGTGGTGGGGGCTATCGCCATGTCCTGCCGCCCGCGCCTGCTCATCGCCGATGAGCCGACAACCGCGCTGGACGCTACGATTCAGGCACAATACATCGCCCTGTTTGAAGATATCCAGGCTAAAACGAACGTAGCGATTATTTTTATCACCCATGACTTCGCGGTAATATCAAGGATATGCGACCGGGTAGGCGTGATGTACGCCGGCAAGATCGTTGAAACAGCGCCGACCAGAGAGATATTCAAGGCTCCCCGGCACCCCTATACCAGCGCCCTGATCCAGTCCGTGCCGCGGCTGGATAGAAAAGACGAGCGGCTTTTCTCCATCGAAGGTCAGCCCCCCTCTATGATGCACCTGCCTGCCGGCTGCCGCTTCTCTCCTCGCTGCACCGTGTCCATGGATATCTGTAAAGAGCAGGAACCGCCTGAAATAAAACTTACGGAAGACCATTCCGTATCTTGTTGGAGGGTTAAATAGGCCATGCCAGAGGTTTTATTAGAAGGGCGTGATATCGTCAAACACTACCCCGTAACCAGGGGGCTTTTACAGCACAACGTTGGCTGGGTGAGGGCAGTTGACGGGGTTTCTTTTAAACTCGAACAGGGACAAACTCTTAGCCTCGTCGGGGAATCCGGCGCGGGCAAGACCACCATCGCCAAAGCGATACTGCTATTGGAAACGATGACCTCCGGCTCGATCATTTTCCAGGGCAAAGACCTCTATAAAATGTCACCCGCCCAGATCAAGTCCGAATATCGCCCGCTGGTACAGTACGTGCAGCAAAACCCCTATAGCTCGATGAACCCGAGAATGCGCGCCAGGGACATCGTCGCCGAACCTCTGGTCTGCAATACCAAACTTTCCAAGAAAGAACTTTATACTAAAGTGGCGGAACTGCTCAACAAGGTAGGCATCGGGTCCGAGAGCATGGTCAGATACCCGCATGAGTTCAGCGGCGGGCAGCGGCAGCGTATCGCCGTGGCGCGCGCCCTGGCACTTAATCCTAACCTGATGGTGCTGGACGAGCCCGTTTCTGCTCTGGACGTATCCATTCGCGCCCAGATCATGAACCTGCTGAAAGACCTGCAAGCCGAAAAGAACCTTAGCTATATGGTCATCGCCCACAACCTGGCGACGGTGCGGTACATGAGCCATACCGTGGCCATCATGTACCTGGGCCAGCTGGTAGAATTCGGCGAAACGGAAAAACTCTTCGAGCAGCCTTTACATCCCTACACCAGAGCCTTGATATCCGCATCCCAGTTGACCCTGCCGGAAGACGCCGGTACCATTACCCAGCAGATCATCCTGACCGGCGAAATGCCTTCCCCGATGAACCCGCCGCCGGGCTGCCGCTTCCACACCCGCTGCTCCGAAGCCAGGGAGATATGCTCCAAGGAAGTTCCGGTGATGCGGCAGATCGGCACGCAGCAGGTCATGTGCCATAACTTCGACTAACCGGCGATTTTCTCGTCAGTTTTTTCAATGGGATAATGCGGCAGGGAAACCTGTCTTTATTTACGGAATACTTTTAGAGACGTGCCCCTAGACCTTGAGTGTCCGCCCGCACCGGGTACAGCGTATCGTTGGATCGGTAAAACCCGGCGGGATTTTCCACCGTGCGCCGCATTCGCAGTCCACCACTTTATAGTTGTTCATGCGCTGCATCATATCCGAGACTTCGCGTGTTCTGGCGGTTTTTTCCGTAATGGCGGCCACGCCCGGCTCCGATAGCGTTGCCTGCCTTATTGCCACGGAATCACCGACTAAAGCGGCCTTGGGCAAGATGCTCTTGCCGGACTTGACTGTCTCGTAGGCTTTTTCATAATCGGCGTAAGAAGCGCCGCCGGCCATGGCGCGCAGAATACGTATTCTTTCCGAGATGGGCGGGTGGGTGCTGGTAAGGTCGCTGGCCTTTATTCCTTCTTTATGTAAAGGATTGATAATATACATTGGCGCGGTGGCCTGGTTGGCCGCTTTGACCGTCTGGGTAGATGCCGCCAGTTTTTCGAGTGCGGATGCCAGCCCTTCCGGATAGCGCGTATACAACGCCGATGAGGCGTCCGCCAGGTACTCCCGCTTGCGGGAAATGGCGAAATAAATCAGCTGGGCGGCGATGGGCGCGATGATCATCAATACCAGCCCGACAACAAGAATAATTACCGCCCCGCCCCCTCCCCCGTTTTTCGAAGAGCGCCGGTTGCCGCCGGTCATGGCTCCCAATATCATGAAACGCGAGGCGTACCACGCCAGGATAACGATGGTGCCGAGCATGACGCCGGCCACGGACATCAGCAGCACGTCCCGGTTTTTCACGTGCGACATCTCGTGGCCGATGACGCCCTGTAGCTCATCGCGGTTGAGCTTTTGCAGCAGGCCGGAGGTTATCGCTACCGAGGCTTTTTCCGGGCTGCGGCCGGTGGCGAAGGCGTTCAGGGCGGGGTCGTCGATAATATAGACATCCGGCATCTTGGGCAGGCCGGAGGCTATTTTCATCTCTTCAACGACGTTGTAAAGCCTGGGCGCGTCATCCGGCCCAACCTTCCTGGCTCCCGAGACGGAAAGCATGATGCTGTCTCCCTGAAAATAAGCGATCAGGCTCATGATGCCCCAGATGACCAAGGCAATAATCAGGCCGGCAACGGCGTTATTGAAAAAGATCTCGCCGATAAAAAAGCCGATTGCCAGCAGCAGGGCCGCGATAACGGCCATGAGCAATATTGACCTGATGCGGTTAGACCGGATCTGTTCCCACATGGTGTAATCCTTTTAGTTTAGGTAAAGCTTACCTTGGGCGCCTCGCGCTCTTCAGGGGCGGTGGTCTCAAAGAACTCGCCGGCCTTAAAGCTGAACATACCGGCAATGATGTTGGACGGGAACATCTGTATCTTGTTATTAAATTTGAGCACTGAGTCGTTATAGTACTGGCGCGAGAAGCTGATCTTGTTTTCCGTGGACGTGAGTTCTTCCTGGAGAGCCAGGAAGTTCTGGTTGGCTTTAAGTTCCGGATAGGCCTCGGCTACAGCCAGCAACCGGCCCAGGGCCATGCTTAGCTCGCCCTCTACTTTAGCCCTCTCCGCCGCCCCGGCGGAAGAGGCCTGCTGGGCGAGGTTGCGGGCCTTGGTCACCATCTCAAAGGTTTCACGCTCGTGTTTGGCGTAGCCCTTGACCGATTCCACGAGGTTGGGGATAAGGTCGTGCCGTCTTTTCAGTTGAACGTCTATCTGTGCCCAGGCGTTCTTGACCAGGTTGCGTAGTCCCACCAGGCCGTTATACAGGCCGACGATGAACAGGATAAGGACTACAATAATACCCAGGACAATCCAGAGTGCAAGCATGTTTTTCTACCTCCTATTATCAAACGACCAGTAGCAAATGGGAAATTAACTATTTGGGGCCGGTTTCCTGATATTTAAGCATATCTCCTACGAAAGCCAGCACCCCCTGGGACGCGGCCTTGCCCGGAGATTTAGCGGCAATTTCTTTGATCAACTGGGTAACCTCTCCGCCGTCGAACCAGATGCCGTCTCCCACGTGGCAGACGTCTACCAGGACTTTTTTATCCTCGTCGATATAGGTCTTGCGCATCTTGTGGCGGCAAATGGGGCATTTCCGTTTCTTTTCCGATGTTGCGGCTTCCGGGGCAGCGGCGACATTGCTCAAATAGCCAATGTGGTCGCCGATACCGGCGGCTTCCATTAGCAACTCCAGCTCACCGGCGTCAAACCAGACCCCGCCGCAGGAGGGGCAATAGTCCAGCTCGATGCGGTCGTATTCCACGATCAAAGCTACTTTTTTACATACCGGACAGATCATGACTTTATGTCCTCTACCTAAATTATAATTGTTCTTGCCACAGGTTACAATCCCGCCGAACAACGCACTAATATAGCTGCTCCAGGAGAAGCCTGCGGACGGCTGCTTTAGTATTTATTCCTGTTATTATAGCTTCGGTGCCGTTGAAGTTCAATGTGCTAACGGGCAGGTACCGCCTGTGCTTTTGTATTATTTTACCCACATTGGTATAATGTGACAGCTAAAGATAGCGACAAATCCGTCACAAGATATCCCACGATGAAAGCGAAATCGCCAGCTTTCTAACGACTAGTAAAAGGAGACAGGAGTAAAGAAATGCCGGAAACCAAATGGGCGGACATGACCCCCCAGCAGAAACGGGAGCAGCGGTTCAAATGGTGGCTCGACGCCGAAGGCGTGAATTTTAACGATGCTAACGCCAAGAAAGCCTACAAACAGCGGGTGCAGCGGATGATCGACGTGTATAACGTACGCGAGCCGGACCGCGTGCCCGTCTCGCTAATGACCGGCGCACTGCCGGCTTACCTCTACGGTATCGACTATTATACCTGCATGTACGACTATGAAAAAGCCGTCAAAGCCTGGGACAAGTTCAACGCGGATTTCCTGGACGCGGATTCGCTTTCCAGCCCAGGCATGATCATCCCCGGCCGCGTTTATGACCTGCTGGGCTACAAGCTATATAAATACCCCGGGCACGGGCTGCCCAACAGCGCCACCGGTATCCAGTTCGTCGAAGGCGAATATATGAAAGCCGAAGAATACGACGCCATGATCCGCAACCCGTCCGACTTCTGGATGCGGACCTATATGCCCCGCGTCTTCGGGTCCCTGGAATCATGGCGGCAGCTGGGGACATTCACCAGCATCATCGAAGCTCCGGCGATGAACTTCGCGCCTTACTCCATACCGGAGGTGCAAAACTCTTTAAAAAATCTGATCAACGTGGGCAATGAAGTCTTAAGATACATGCAGGTTACCATGGAGTTCAGCCGCCGGACGCTGGAAGCCGGTTTTCCCGCTGCCCGCGGCGCCTTCGCTAAAGCGCCCTTCGATGTTATCGGCGATACGCTAAGAGGTACCTCTGGCATCATCACCGACATGTTCCGCCGGCCGGACAAGCTGCTGGAAGCCATCGACGTGATTACCAAGCTCATGATCGATTCCGTAATAACCTCCGCCAACGCCAACAAAGGCCTGATGGCGACTTTCCCCCTCCACAAAGGCGCCGACGGCTGGATGTCCGAAAAGCAGTTCGACACATTCTACTGGCCGTCATTGAAAAAAGTCATCAACGCTTTCATCGACGAAGGCATCCTGGTGAGTCTCTTTGCCGAAGGTAGCTATGAAACACGCCTGGAAAGCGTGAACGAGTTCCCCAAGGGCGCGGTGACCTGGCTCTTCGATAGGACGGACATGGCCAAGGCCAAGAAAGTGCTCGGGGACAAGTGCTGTATCGCCGGTAACGTGCCTACATCTTTAATGGCCACGGGCACACCCAAGGCCGTCAAGGACTACTGCAAGAAGCTCATCGATACCTGCGGCAAGGGGGGCGGCTATATCCTGGCGGGGGGCGCATCGGCAGACAACAGTAAAGTGGAGAATATCCGCGCCATGCTGGATGCCGCCAAGGAATACGGCGTCTATAAGAAATAAGGTATTTCCCGCTCGCCCTGAGCTCCTGTGGTGAGCTAAGTTAAGCCGCTATGGTTCGACAAACTCACCATGAGCGGTTATCATTGATAAGAGGCATTAACAAATGGTTGAAGCTTACGGCAATATCAAAACGCTCGTCGACATCATGAACCGGAACGGCGTCGATTTCGTGTTTTTCAACCCGGGCATCGATAACGTACCAGTGCTGGAAACGCTGGCGGCCTGCCGCGCCAAAGGTGAAAAAGCGCCGCGCAGTATCCTCTGCCTGGACGAGTTCGTCGCCATGACGGCCGCCCACGGCGCTTACATGGCCTCCGGCAAACCGCAGGTAGTTTCGGTCCACTCGGAGTTGGGCACACTGCAAATCGGCGGCGCGCTGCATAACGCACAATGGGGCAAGGTGCCGCTGGTGTTCTTCACGGAAAGCTACGGGCCCCCGGGGCGCACCAACTGGAAAGGCGAGCCCTTCGACCAGGGCGCAACGGTGCGCAACTTCGTGAAATGGGACCATTACGTTAGCGCGGCAGAGGACTTCGGGGAGGTTTTCCGGGAGGCTTTCCGCGTCGCCGCCACCGAGCCTTGCGGGCCGGTCTATCTATCACTGCCGCGGGAAACTCTCTGGAGCAAGACCGCCGCTCCTGAAATGAAAAAAACAAAAAACATGGTGACACCACCGTCGGAAATCGATGCCGCCACGCTCGCGAAAATCGCGGAAATGCTGATTACGGCAAAGAACCCGCTGATCGTGGTCGGCTACATCGGGCGGAACTTGAAATCGGTCGCCAGCCTGGTAGAGCTGGCGGAAACGCTGGGCGCCAGCGTGCTTACGTCCGATATCAGAGTGAATTTCCCCAACACTCACCCGCTGGCCGCTCTACTTTCTCCTACGGCGGGCTTCGGCAATCCGCTGCTGGGTAAAGCTGACGTGATTTTAGCCATTGACTACGACATGCACTATGCCTCGCCGCCTTCCCCGACCTTGCCGGACACCAAAATCATTCACATCGATATCGATACGGCGAAAAAGGGCCAGCCGCTCTGGGGTAAAAAGCCGGACATCCAGGTCAAAGCCGATTCCGCCAGCGCTATTCCCGCCCTGACCGCGGCTGTCAAACGTACAATGACGGCTAAAGACCGCGCCAGGTTGCAGCAGCGGGCGGAATCATTAACAGCCGAGCACGATAAAATACAGCAAGACTGGCGCGATATTGCTTTGAGCCATGCCAAACGAAAGCCTGTTTCTGCTCATTGGCTCAGCCACTGTATCGACGAAGCAATTGACGACGATACGATTATCGTGAACCAGACCATTTCCCCGGCCACGATTGTCGCCCACCAGATTCGCCGCAGCAAGCCGGGCACGCTGCTATCCTGCGCCGGAGGCTGTATCGGCTGGGCGCCGGGGGCGGCACTCGGCGTAAAGCTGGCGGTGCCGGATAAGACCGTCATCAGCCTGATGGGTGACGGCGCCTTCATCTACGGCTGCCCGGAGGCATCATTATGGTCGTCTAATTTCTATCACGCCCCGTTTTTAGCCGTGATTTACGATAACCGCGGCTACGGCGCCATCAAGGGGCTTTTCCGCGAGAAATACGACGTGGAAAACATGGGCGCGGATATCACCATGCCGCCGGACTATGCCTTGATTGCCCGCGCCAATAATGCCTACGGGCGCATGGTTGATGACCCCGCAGACGTCCTTCAAGCGCTCCAGGACTGCTTGAAAGTCGTACGCGGGGGTCAAGCCGCCGTGCTGGACGTGCGTATCGACCCCGTTTAAGACCGGCCTCTATAGCGGCGGCGTATAAACCAACTCGATGTTATCCCACGCGGCGCGTTCCTTTTCGTACGGGGCCGCCTGTATGCCTGACTTTAAATCCCACACCATCGTCATGCGGGTCTTGCCGTAAGCCGGCCACACGCCGACGCTCTTGCAGGACGGGTCGCCGGTGCGGACGAAGGCGATACAGGAATCCTGCATCTTCAGCGCCAGCGCTTCGTGTTCCGTGCTGTTGCCGGTGAATTGGGCGTCCAGCATGCCGAAAAGGAAGGGATTATCCAGCCCGTGCATCGCACCCAGGACTCCGTCCATAAACGGCGATTTATAAGTACAAAGATAGTTAAAAGCCGGCGCCCCATTATCGCGCTGAGCTTCGACGAGACGGACAGTGGGCATCCGGAACATGGCGTCCGTATTGATGGTCCCCATGATGTCCATCGGTGTGGTAGCGGCGCCGCGTTGTTGCAAAACTTCACGATAAACCTTGATCACCTCCGGCACGGCTTTGGCGGGGAGGAGGTTGTTCAACCACTTGACCAGCCCCGCCTCGTCCATGGCGCGCAAAGCCGGGTTCATTGCATTGGTAGCTTTAAGCTCATCGAGGGAGGTTCCCGCCATGATAGGAATGTTTTTGGACGAACCTTTTCTAATGGCCGCGAAGGGCATTTCCGGGAGGACATCGCCGTCGACGATGGGCTGGAATGGCGTCGCCACATTTTTCGCTTCGCGGAGTTGCAGTCCGAGCTGGGCCTGCGCATCGAGCAACTGTTTCACGGTCAATTTACGCAAAGCGTCAGCCTTTTTGCCGTTTACTTTGAGTATTTTAAGGAACTGCTCCGAGATTTTGGCGGCGCTGGCAACCGTACTAACGACATTGGCGGCTCCGCTGCGGTTGATGGCTTTTTTAAACTTGCCTTGGGCCCGGGGCATGCTTAGCAGGTCGCCTACGCTCATACCGCCCGCGGAAAAGCCGGCGATAGTTACATCGTCCGGGTTACCGCCGAAGGCGGCGATGTTTTCCTGCACCCAGTCCAGCGCCGCTACCTGGTCGAGCAGACCTTCGCTGCCAGTGGCCGGTATCCTGCCGCCGGATACTTCTTTAAGGTTGATGAACCCGAAGGCGCCCAGCCGGTAATTGATGCTGACCACGACGATGTCACCGCGCCGGGCCAAGAGACCGCTTTCCAGGAACGACTCGCTGCCAGAGCCGATGATAAAAGCGCCGCCGTGTATCCAGAACAGCACCGGGCGGCGGGCGTCGTCCAGGCCGGGCGTCCAGATATTAACGGATAAACAGTCCTCGCTTTGTGCCTGTTTGCCGAAGTCCGGCATGCCGGGCATCGCTGCGTTGACGGGCATCGCGTTTTGCGGACAGATGGCGCCGTATTCTTTAGCGGGGCGCACGCCGTCCCAGGGCTTTACCGGCTGCGGCGGCATCCAGCGTAAATCGCCCAGGGGTGGGGCGGCGTAAGGAATACCCTTAAAGATAAAAAGTCCGTTAGCGTCATAACCTTCCAGCTTGCCACTTTTAGTGCTCACGATAGCTTCATTGTTGTTCACGGTTGCCTCCTGAAATTTCGTTGACTTGGGTCATTGTTTCCTTATTATAGCATTGGCGAATCTTTTGTTAAATCGTACAACGATTATGCCACGGCCTCCAACGTCTATCGTGGTTAGTTTTTACTGGTTCGCTTTTTTATGTCGTGTTAATATGCTATTATCAAGTCAGAAGATATGGCGATTCAAATTGAGCTCCTCCAATCGATGAAGTATTTTGCCGGCATCGATGCGGCACAGCTCGAGCCGATACAGCACCTTTTCAAGGAATTACGCCTGGCCAAAGGCTCGGTTATTCTCTCGCAGGGCTATAACACCGAATTGCTTTATTTCATCGTTTCCGGGCTGGTCAAAGTGTACAAGACTTCCTCCAACGGCAAAGAGCAGGTGCTGCACCTGGCGCCGCCCGGAGATTCGCTTAACGATGTCTCCCTCTATGACGGCGGGCCCAACGCCGCCGGGATGGTGGCACTGACGCCGGTGGTGCTCTATGCCATCAACAAAAAGGACATTTTACGCGTTCTGCGGGAAAACCCCGCCTTGATGATGAACGTCATTAAAGCGCTGGCGCAGCGCATTCGCCGCGATTCTAATCTGCTGGAAGACCTTTCTTCCTCCCAGGTGCTGGCCAGGCTGGCCAAGCTCTTTTTAGGCCGCTACGGCGGTGAAGAGTCCACGGCCGGGCTGAACCTGACGCAGAAAGACCTGGCGAGCCTGGTGGGAAGCTCGCGGGAGATGGTCAACCGCTCGCTAAAGGCTATCGAGGAGATGGGCGGCATCAGGCTATCGCGCCGCGCCGTGCTCATCCTGGATAAAGCCGTTCTGCAAAAGATCGCCGAAGGCACCGTTAATATCACTTAAGACCCCCGGAACTAAAGACCCGTTACGCATTCAGTTTTACATACGCCTTTTCGTATGCGCATTTATCATTTTTTACGACCTTTCCCCCTAACCCCCTCTCCGCTGGCGGAGAGGGGGAACTAAAGGAGGTGAGGTTATAATAACTTCCTCTCCCCTTGGAAGAGAGGATTGCGGTGAAGGGTAACTCCAGATGCTACCTTCCCCCAGACCTTTGCCTCACGCCCCGTTTATTGTGAAATAAATCACAATGTGAAATAATTCACTGACATTTTCTGCGTTTCAGGTCATAATAGAAATAGAGCTTGCATGTTTCATCATTTATATGATAAGCTATAGTGTTATTGCGTATTGATAATAACAAATGATTACGTAACACGTAATCAGCTTTACGGGAGATAATAATATGAGATGGGGAATGGTAGTAGACTTATCCAAATGCGTGCGCTGTTACGGCTGCGTGGCGGCCTGCCGCATCGAGCACTACCTGCCGGAAGGCATGTGGTGGCCGCGTCTGGTCTTCCTGGATACCGGCGGTTCTAACCCGGAGGTTTCCACCTACTCCGTGCGCTGCAACCAGTGCAAGAACGCGCCGTGCGTCGAGGTTTGCCCCACCAAGGCAACCACCCGCCGGCCGGACGGCATCGTCGTCGTCGACCAGGATAAATGCGTCGGCTGCCGCTATTGCGTCGTCGCCTGCCCCTACCAGAACCGCACCTTCCTCTCCAAGGATAAAGACCGGGGGTTCTTCCCGGGCCGTATCCACACAGATTTTGAAATTGCCGGTAAGAAGCTCTACAAGCACCAGATAGGCACCACGGAGAAATGTAATTTCTGCGCCGAGAGGATCGACGCCGGTTTAGCCAAAGGGCTGGTCCCGGGCAAGGACCGCGAAGCGACGCCCGCGTGCGTCAACACCTGCGTGGCCCGCGCGCTGACTTTCGGCGACCTGGACGACCCCAACAGCGAAGTTTCCAAGCTCATCAAGGAGCGTAACGGCTTCGTGCTTCATCCCGAGTACGATACCGAGCCCTCCGTTTACTTCATCGATAAAAAGATCGGTGGGGCAGAAAGCAATAAAGCCCGCGATGAAGACGTGACCACTTCCAAAATGACGCTGGCAGGAGTTTAAACATGCAGGCACATCAATGGATGATCAACTACACGCGGCAGTCCGAATGGATCGACCGCCGGGGCATATTCCTCTGGATTGCATTTTACACCGGCGGGCTGGGCGGGGGTTTATTCCTGGTATCGCTGTTTTTTAATAGCATCTGGGGCATGCTCATCGGCTGGCTTATCGTGTCTGTCATCAAGGGCGGCACGCACCTCATTTTCCTGGGCAAGCCGCTGCGCTTCTGGCGCATTTTCCTGCACCCGCAGACGTCATGGCTGGCGCGCGGCTTTCTCTTCGTGGTGGGGTTCGGCTTAACGGGCGGCATCGCGCTGCTGATACATGTGGTATGGCCGGGCAACCCGGCGGAAATGGTATTTAAGGTGTTGGCCGGCATCCTGGCTTTCTGCGTGGCAATCTACACCGGTTTCGTCCTCAAAGCGATTAAAGGTGTGCCTTTCTGGAACTCCTGGCTGCTGCCGGTGCTTTTCATCATGTGCGGGGTGCTGGGCGGCTTCGGGCTGGCGGTCGTCATCGCTATTAACGGCGGCGGCATCAACCTCCACCAGGCGGAAATCGGCAGCCGCTGGCTGCTGGCCATCAACATCCTGCTCATCGTTATCTACCTGTGGCTGGCCTCGCGCCGCCAGGAAGTGGGTAAGCAGTCCGTCCTAGAGCAAATCCACGGGCACAGCGCGCCCATTTTCTGGGCAGGTATCGTGGTGTTGGGTATTATCGTCCCGCTGGTGGTCACGATCATCGGGCTGGCGGCGGGAGAGGTAAATTCCGCCGTGCTGGTAGGAGGCGTCATTTGTGAAATCATCGGCGGCCTTGCCCTGCGCTATTGCGTACTAAAAGCCGGCGCCTACAATCCGCTGGTGGCTATCAGTCCCGCCGAACAGCATAACCGCGAAGCCTCCGCCGTACCTGGCGCGAAGTAAAACCTGAAACATTTTAGTATAGAGAGAAATAAGAAAATGAGCGAACCTAAAATTATCACAACGACATGCAAGAGTTGCCACGGCGGCTGCGGGGTGCTGGTCACCGTCCAGGACGGCGCCATCATTCACATCGAAGGCAACCCCAAGACGCCTACCCGCGGCACCATGTGCTCCAAGGGGCTTTCCAGTATCCAGCACATCAACCACCCGGACCGCCTCCTTTACCCCCAGAAGCGCACGACTAAAAAGGGCGAGCTGGCCAAGTGGCAACGCATTACCTGGGACGAGGCTCTGGATACCATCGAACACAAGATGAAAGACGCCATCGCCAAGTACGGGCCGCAATCTATCGCGGTGTCACAGGGCACCGGCCGCGGTTATAACGAGTACACCCACCGCTTCGCGCGGTCTATCGGTACGGCCAACATCATCACCCCCGGTTATATCTGCCACAGCCCCAGGCTGGGTCTCTATGGTCTGGTGACCGGCTACGGCCGTTTATATTGCGACTATCACGGGTGGGGCGGCGAGTTCCCTAAAACCCAGATTTCCTGGGCCAAGCAGCTGGAAATTTCCAGTGCCGACGGCGAGATGGCCGTCTGGTTTTTAAACAGTCTTAAGTACGTGAAGAACCTCATCGTCATCGACCCCAGGGAAACGGCGCTTTCTTCCCGGGCGACGCTCTGGCTGCAAATCCGGCCGGGGACGGACGCCGCCCTGGCGCTGGCGATGATCAACGTCATCATCAACGAAGGGCTTTACGATAAGGAATTCGTGGAGAAATGGACTTACGGCTTTGATAAGCTGAAAGAGCGCGTCCAGGAGTACACGCCGGAACGCGCCGCGGAAATCTGCTGGCTCAAGGCCGACGATATCCGTACGGCGGCGCGCCTTTTCGCTAAAGACACCCCGGGCTGTATCCAGATAGGCAGCTCGCTGGAGCGGCAGGCCAACTGCGGCCAGACATTGCGCAGCATTATTTGCCTGCTGGGGGTCACCGGCAACATCGAGCGGCCGGGCAGCATGATTTCCTGGGTGCCGCCGGACACCGGGCAGCGCGAAGACTTTTTTACAGAGATACCGATAACCGACGAAATGCGTAAGGGCATCGTGGGAGCGGAAACATACAAGATGGGCGCCGCCCGTACCGCGCATTCCGATAGCGTTATCAAGCAGCTTCTCAAGCCCGACCCGACGGTACGCGTCTGGTTCAGCGTGGGCGGCCAGCAGATCATCCACCTGGCCAATACTAAAGAAGTAATGGAAGCGATTAAAAATGTCGAGTTCATGGTCCACGCCGACCAGTTCATGGGGCCGATGGCGGAACTTGCAGACATCGTGTTGCCGGCGGCGCACTGGCTGGAAATCGACGATATTTACGACATGCACCCGCGCTTCATGATCGAGGCTCACAACCGGGTGGTCGACCCGCCGGGCGAGGCCTGGCAGGACAGCAAAATCTTTAACGAGATAGGCAAGCGCGTGGCGCCCAAGTACTGGTTCGATACGGTCGAGCAGATGCTGGACTACCAGCTGCGCAAGGGCAACCTCACCTGGAAGGATTTCAGCAAAGAGGTCGTCCATGCCCGCATGGGCAAAGACCAGATTTACTACAAGTACAAGACCGATTACTGGCGCAAAGGGGGCGGCTTCCCCACACCTACCGGCAAGATGGAGCTGTATTCGGTCACGCTGGAGAACCTGGGTTATGACCCGCTGCCGTATTTCCAGGAGCCGGGCGAAAGCCCGGTTTCCACGCCGGAGGTGTTTAAAGAGTTCCCGCTGGTGTTAACTACCGGGTACCGGCAGCCGTTCTACTTCCTATCACAATATCGGAATATACCGTGGCTGCGCAGCTTCCAAAAAGACCCGGTGATGCAGATACACCCGGATGCCGCCAAGCTTTACGGTATCGAGGACGGAGACTGGGCGTGGATTGAAAGCCCGCGCGGCCGCATCAAGCAGAAGGCGCGCCTTTTCCCGGGGATTTTGCGGGGGGTGGTCATGGCGACGGCTAACTGTTTCTATCCGGAGGACCCGGCGCCGCTACACGGGTTGCTGCGTTCCAACCCCAACGTCCTGACGAACAATAACCACTGCGATCCGATGTATGGTTCGCCGGACCTGACGGCTCTTTTATGTAAAGTATATAAAGCGGAAGACGGTAAATAACAAAGTGAGCAGCTAGTTTTTAGTATCCCACGCCCCCTCCTCCGAAATCGGAGGGGGCTTTTATTTGAGTAATTAAGAAAAACTAATAATTATCTATTATCCACCCCGGCGAAAGCCAGGATCCAGGTAGGAAATATTGCTTGTTTTTCTGCGTTTTATCCTGCTTTTCTTGGAACTAAAACCCTCTCCTGTCTCCCTTTACGAAAGGGAGAAGATGGCTTGTCCCTCTTTCGTAAAGAGGGATTAAGGATGTTTTCTACCTCCCTTACTTAAACATAATTATGTTGCGCAGCGCCTGGCCCTTGACCACCTGGTCAATCGCTTTATTGATATCTTCCAGCGGAAAGCGGTTGGTAATCAGCTCGTCCAGCTTGAGGATGCCCGCCTTGTAAAGCGCCACCAGCTTAGGAACATCGGTATGCAGCTGAGTTGAGCCCATGTAGCCGCCCGTGAGTACCCTTTCATCCTTGATGAACTGGAAAGGCGGCAAAGTCAAAGTATCGGTGAACTTGGGCAGCCCGACGATGACCGTCATGCCGCGCGGCCCGGACATGGCGAACGCCTGAACGATGGCGTTAACACTGCCGACTGTGATAAAAACAAAATCCGCTCCTCCGCCGGTCAACTCCTGCACTTTCTTAATCGGGTCTTCCTTGGACGAATTAACGGTGTGCGTCGCGCCGAATGTCCTGGCGGCTTTCAATTTATTATCGGCGATATCCACCGCAATGACCGGATAAGCCCCGGAAATGGCCGCCCCCTGTACGGCATTAAGACCTACCCCGCCCGCCCCGATAATCACGCAGCTGCTCATCGGCGGCACTTTAGCGCGGTTGACCACGGCGCCAAAGCCGGTAATGACGCCGCAGGCCAGCAGCGACGCCCTATCCATCGGCATGTCCTCGGGGATTTTGACCAGCTGGGACTGGTCGACGATGGTGTATTCAGCAAAACTGCCCGTTCTCAGGACCTCCATGATGTCCTGCCCTTTTTTGTTGTGCATACGTGCCTCGGTATCCAGCGGCCAGACGGCGTTACACATGTGGCTTCGGCCGGTCAGACAGTATTTACATTTGCCGCAGGACGCCAGCAGGGATATCACCACGGGGTCGCCCGGCTTAAAGCCGGTTACCCCTTTGCCCACCTCTTCCACGTAGCCGGCGGACTCATGCCCGGCTACGAACGGCAGGTTACTGGGCAGGTCTCCGTTAATAATGTGGATATCGCTGTGGCAGATGGCCGTGGCGGCCAGCTTCACTTTAACCTCCCCCTGCTTGGGCGGGTCCAGCGTTATTTCTTCCACGACTAATGGTTTGCTATATTCGTAACTGACAGCTGCTTTCAACGTACCCTCCTTATCATGTTTTTCGTTGATTCTACAAATGTTATCCCCAGTGTATTTCCCCCGCCGTATAATGTCAAATCAGCGCCGGGCGGATTTTATTGACAAAAATGATGGCTAAAATTATGATTAGTGCATCACAGGAAAACATCTTCCTGAAAGGAGAAACACCATGGCTAAAGCAAGGATTTTGAATATCGTAACTACGGAATGCGCGCCCAAAGACGATGCGAAGTTTAACAAATGGTACAACGAGGTTCATATCCCCATGCTTTTCAAGTATAAGGGCATGAAAAAGGTGACCCGCTATAAGAATATGGATGAGAAAAGCGTGACACCTAAGTATCTGGCGGTTTATGAATACGATAACAAAGAAAGCCTGGCTGCCCTTACCGAAAGTCCGGAATTTAAGGCCGCCATCGCAGAGATGCAGGAGACAATGAAAAGCTGCTCATTTGAAATCAAGTGGGGGGCCAATTACGAACCGATACAGACTTGGGAGCGATAAACCGCTCCGGTCGTCAATATAGCATTTAGATTTGTCCTGGCGCCGGGGTTTGGCATAATATTAGAATAGAATAAAACGGTGGGATAATGCGATGGTCACCGGCTGGTGGGAATCTTCGGCCACTTTTAAAAAAAGCACGGGATTAAAAATATCTTTTATCGCCTTGAGCGTCTTTGACCTTGTCCTGACGGTCCTGGCGATGTACCTCGGCTTCTGGGAGGTAAATCCTTTTATCCGGCTCTTAATCAATATACCGGTCTTGTTCGTGCTGATAAAGTTCGTCATCCCGGTACTAATCGCCTGGCTCATGCCCGGGAAGCTCCTGCTTCCCTCTATCATCCTACTGGCCATCGTCTTTCTCTGGAACGTCAAAGAACTGCTGGTCTTTGTCCTCTAACGGCTACTTCGCCACGGCTACGTGCGCGAACGATTCTTCTTTCTGATAGAGCGTCCCCATGGTTTCCAGGTAGAGCCTGGCGGCGCTGACTCTCAAGTGCTTCGTATTATAGTCCGGGTCCGCCTTGAGTTTGCTGTACATGCTGTTGAGGTGGTGCTCGACCGTTTTAATATCGATATAAAGGGTTTCTGCGATGGCGGAATTAGTATAGCCCTGGGACAGCAGGCTGAGGATTTCCAGTTCTCGGGTGGTAAGCTGTTTCAGGAACGGGCATTCCGGCTTGCCGGCGAACATGAAGGTAGCCAGCGGCGGATCGAGGATTACCTGGCCCTGGCTGACGGCCATGATGGTCCGGCTGAGCTGGTCGGCTTTATCCAGCGATTGCTTGAGGAAAAGCGCCATGCCGCTCTCGCCGCAAAGCGCCAGACGCCTCAGTAACTCGATATCCTGTGAGCTGTAAAATACGATTAACATGACAATGCCCATGCGGGGGAAGGTATTCCGTATTTTTTCCAGTTCCTCGATGATGTTCTTATCCAGCTTCTTAACGCTGAGCAGCATCACGTTGGGGTTGAGCTCCGCCACGGCCCGCAGCATAACACCCTTTTCACCATGGCTGGAGATACGAAGTATCTCGATGTTAGCATGTTTGGGAAGGATATAACCATAAATCTCCCGGTAGATTTCCTGTTCTTCGACGATGTAAACGCTCACGTTCTCCGACTTTGTCTGCATCATATCCTTACCCTTCTTTATTATTAGTTATCCCTTTTCATCGCTTTAACTCTTACGTACCTCCGCCGCAACCTCTAAGATTGTATGCCTGGTGTATAAAGAGAATAATAAAATTTCATAAATATACCATAAAAATAGCATTAATTTTTCATTACATTTCGCTACAAGCGGATAATCCGTATCTATCGTAAACTTTAGCCCTTTGATTTTGCCATCTCATTTCCCCCTTTACAATACAGGCTGCCCCCCAAATTGCCTTGGGGATTACCATACTTTAGTACTGGATAAACACCCCAGAAATAATTAGGAAAAGGACAAACTAAAGTTGGTGATGGACTGGTATTCAGTATCAGCGACGGGGCGTAAAGTTGGTAGTATCCATGCGTATCACAGGAGGAACGTGATGCAGAGTTTGGCTGAGAATAAATCAAGGAACCAGCAGGGCATCACCGGTATAGAAACAGCTATCATCCTTATCGCTTTCGTCATCGTGGCATCGGTTTTTGCCTACGTAGTGCTGTCTGCCGGCCTGTTTTCTACCCAGAAAGCTAAAGAGTCGATCAATTCCGGACTGGAAGAAGCCAGGGCTGCCATCGAAATAAAAGGTAATGTGTACGGGAAAATGGTCAACGGCGTACTAAATTGCGTCTACTTCACCGTGGCTTCTTCCACCGGTGGCAATTTAATCGATTTTACCGATACGGATAACTTTACTAATAAGGTAGTTATCTCTTATACCGACCAGTACCAGATATTCCCCACTATGAACTGGACGCTGACCAAGCTGAACTCCCATTCTAACGATAACATCCTGGACAAAAACGAACTTTTTATGATTACCGTGGACCTTACGCCCGTCAGCGCCAACGCCACGCCGGACCAGATACCGGGCCCCTACCACACGTTCTCCCTGGAGGTTAAGCCGCCCGTCGGCGCGGTGCTGATCATCGAAAGAACCATTCCTGCCAGGCCGGATGATATCGTCAATCTCTATTAGTAAGCCGCCCAGCTGGCGGCGGCATTAATCATTTGCCGCCGGGCGCATAACCGGTAATTAACCGATATCAAGCAGTGTACAACCGTAAAAAACAAGTAAATAAATGGAAGGGGGTGATGTTTTAAGGAACAACTAAATTCATCAAGACCATGAAAAGAGATTTCTTTACCTGAACTGAACTAAAACACAAAAAAGATGAAAGGAAAATTAGGAGGAAAAATGTTCAAAAAGTTCCTTAATCACGAGAAAGGCATCACCGGGCTGGAAACAGCCATCATCTTAATCGCGTTCGTGGTCGTTGCCGCAGTATTCGCCTACACCGCTCTATCTGCCGGCCTCTTCTCCACCCAGAAAGCCCAGGAAGCAGTCTATTCAGGTCTTAAGGAAGCCCAGAGCACCCTGGAACTCCGGGGCGGCGCCATCGCCACTGCCAATACCACCGGAGCCGCGGGTACAGTGAAGCAGATTAGCTTCGTCGTAGCCAATGTGTTGGGCGGCGAGCCGATAGATTTCACCATGCCCACGGCGAACACGACTGGCCATTCCGGGATAGCAGCTGCTGGCAGCACCAACAAAGTGGTCATCAACTACATCGATAACAACCAGACAGTCAAGAACCTTTACTGGACGTTTACAGCACTCGGCACTACCAACGGCGACCAGCTACTTTCCACTAATGAAAAATTCCAGATAACCGTCGGGGACACGACTGCCGGAGCGGGTGGCGGTAACCTAGCTGATGCTCTTGGAACTCCGCTTTCCGTTAATACGAAATTCACACTGGAAGTAGTTCCCCCTACCGGTGCCGTACTGCAGGTTGAACGCACCACGCCCGCCTACATCGATACCATCATGAACCTGCGGTAGAAAATGACGGGCAAGCAACCCGAAGGGAGAAAAAGTGCTTAAGAGATTCTTAAATCATGAGAAAGGCATCACCGGGCTGGAGACCGCCATTATCCTGATAGCCTTCGTCGTGGTGGCGGCGGTATTCGCTTATACCGCCCTTTCCGCCGGTCTTTTCTCCACTCAGAAATCCCAGGAAGTGGTCTATGCGGGACTTAAGGAGGCTCAGAGCACTGTAGAACTCAAGGGCAATGTAGTTGCCACCGCTGGTACCCTCGGTATCGCTGGTACCGTGAAACAGATCAGCTTTGTGATAGCCAACGCGCTCGGCGGTGAACCGATTGACTTTACTCCGCCGTCCGCGAACACCACTGCCACAGGTCTGGCTGCCGGTACCGCCAATAAGGTAGTCATCAACTTCATCGATGCTGACCAGGCAGTAAGCAACCTGTATTGGACCGTTAACAAACTGGGGAACGACAATGGTGACTATCTTTTGAGCAGCGGGGAGACATACGCGATAACCATCGGCGGTGCCGATAATACCACCGCTCCCGGCAACCTGATTAACGCCCTTACACCTGACCTGACCGTTAATACGACCTTCAGCCTACAGCTGGTGACGCCGGCCGGCGCCGTGCTGACGATTGAACGCACGACTCCTGCCTACATCGACACCATCATGAACCTGCGCTAGGTCGAAAAAGCGAAAAAGCAACACGCGGGGTGGGATTCTGCACTGGCGGAGTCCCACCCCAAACCGTGGTTAAAGTGGAGGCTACCCGCTTCTCGTGGCTGTTGGAGACAGGGTTGATAGCCGCAAGCATCCGCCCTGAAG
This sequence comes from Dehalococcoidales bacterium, assembly GCA_050018395.1. GTDB lineage: Bacteria > Chloroflexota > Dehalococcoidia > Dehalococcoidales > RBG-16-60-22 > RBG-13-51-18. Next base: position 17,703 of record JBEKAC010000020.1, on the reverse strand, counting down.
GGAAAACGGAGGACTATTGTGGACAAGGCCATAACTACAGCTCTACTTATCATCGCGGGAGTTGTATGTATGATATTTGTCTTTAACAGCGTCTACCCGATGATCAATCACTCCAGCCAGGCGATGTCCAGCATGGCGGAACAGGTTGATGAGCGGATGCAGAGCCGGATCAACATTGTTCATGCGGCGAATACGGAAAACCGCACTACGATATACATCTGGATCAAGAACGTGGGCACCCAGCGCATTATCGGCGTGGAACAGAGCGACCTGTTTTTCGGTCTCTCGGATAACTTCTCCCGTATACCCAATATCAACGACGCCAACGGGACTTACCCGCAGTGGACCTTTAACCTGGAAAATGACACTGAATGGAACACCAGCGCGACCATTAAAGTCACGGTTACTTTTGATTACGACCCGGGGAAGGGAACGTTTTTTATCAAGTTTATTATACCTAACGGAATTTCCGACGATTATTATTTCAGCATGTAACGGAGTAATGAATGGAGACCGCCATTGTCTCGCTAATTTGCATCGCCCTGGTGATATTCGGGGGCATGACCATGTCCCACGGTTTTATGACATCGGTCGATACCAGTACCGCGGGGCTGCAGCAGGTGGGCAACAGCAACGAAACGATCATGAGAACGGAGCTAACCCCGGTGAGTACCAACTTAACGCTGGTATCCGGCCCCAGCCCGCTGGAGATAGTTCTACAAAACACGGGGCAGACCAAAATGGCCGATTATGAAAAGTGGGACATCATTGTCCAGTATTATGACGATACTAATAATTACCATGTGGAATGGCTGCCCTACTCCGCCAGCGGTGCTAAAACGAACGAGTGGGGTGTTGGCTGGATACACCTCAACGACCAGGCGGAGATATTCGAGCCGAATGTATTGAACCCCGGGGAACAAATTATGATCGCTACGCAGCTTGATCCGCCGGTGGGGACCGGCACCACCAACATGGTGGTGATTTCGACACCCAGCGGCGTGACGAGCTCGACGTATTTTTCACCGTAGGTTTTCATCAAAAGAAGATTGGTCTATCAATGAAAAAACAAAGAATAGTCAGGCATTCAGGGAGTTGAAGATATGGCAGTCGCCGTCGTCACTATCCTCTGCATTATCCTGGTCGTGGTGGGAGGCATGACGCTGTCTCAGGGGATACTTACCTCTGCGGATACTTCGGCCATCAGCGTCAACTCCATCAGCGTGCGGCAGGGTGACATTATGCGGACCGGCGTGGCCACCATCCGCGCCGCCGAGCTCGCCTGGGGCGATTATTTACGCGTGACCGTGAAAAACTGCGGCCAGACCAGGCTGGCCAGTTTTGATAAATGGGATATTATCGTGAGCTATGCGGATAATTCCAATAAAACGTATTCCAGCTGGCTGAAAAACACCGCCGACCGGCCGGGCAGTAATCAGTGGCAAGAAGCCAGGATCGGGCTGGAGGGGCCGACGGAGTTTTTCGAGCCGGGGATACTAAACCCCGCCGAGGAGATGGTAATTTTAGCCCGTCTTGACCCGCCGCCGGCTCCCGGCACGGAAGGCGTGGTATCCGTTACCACCCCTAACGGGGTAGAAAGCTCGCTGCCGTTCGCTGTTCCTGGCCGCGCCTTCTTCACTCCCGAGTCTGAAGGCGTCACCATCAACGCCATCCGTTATTATGAGTTGGTAGAAGCGTCGCCGGCGGACCGCCCGGGTACCACCCTGGGCACCCAATTCGCCCCCGGTGAAACGGGCCGGAAAATCCTTAGCGACCTCGACCAGTCCGGGCGGTCTGCCAGATATGTCTATCCGCTTATCGGGATAAACAGCATTCCCGCAGCAACATGGACGGCTTATTATCATTGTTACGTTGCCGGAGACGGAGGGTTCCCGGCATCGGATAACGAAACCTGCTTCAATATGGATATTATCGTACGCCAGGCGGACGGCGCGGCGCGGGCGGTAATTGCCACCGGCGCAGCCTCCGTTTATTTTAACAAAGACGCCGCCGGCACCTGGGTGACCATCAGCGGCTCTTACGATTTCCCCGGTTATATCGTAATCGATCCCAATGATTACCTGGAAATTGATTATTACGGACAGACCACCCAGGGCCCGGACAGCGCTCCGGGATATCTCCAACTGAGTATTGATAACAGCGGCCTGGCGGCCACCGACCAGACCCGGATCGAGTCTTGAAAAGGTAAATAACATGCTGGAAAGTCTGAAAAAAATGTTACCGTTCCTGGGCAAAGACGGCAAAGGCACCAAGTGGAGCAAGAGCACGATGAGCTACGATCTGTTCTACCAGCTTTCGTACATGTCCACGATAGCCGCTGCCGGCGTGCCCCGCGACCAGATTTTCGAGCGCTCCGCCGAGTTGCAGTGCTCTTCGGCGGAATATTTTAAAAAAGTTGAGCTGGCACGGACCCGCCTGAAGTACGATTACGCCCGGGCGTGCAGCGCCGTGGGCGAGCCGCTCAAAGAAGCGCAGGTAAAAGGTTTCCTTTTACGCTTTTCCAGCTCGTTGATTTCCGGCGAACCGGAGGCGGACTTCCTGGCCAGGGAAGCCCAGGCCCGCGCTGAAGAATATGAAAATGAATATACCCGCAGCCTCGAATCGATGAAAATGTGGACGGATGCCTACATTTCGCTGATTTTAGCGGCCGTGCTGGTGGTGGTAATCGGCATCATCTCCACGATGATATGGAAAATCCAGATCGGCATGATTATCGGCATGGCTTTTATTGCCGTAATTACCACGGCCATCGGCGTCTGGCTGATATGGTTGGTAGCGCCCAAGGAGACTAAAATTTTAAGCTGGCCTGGCTCCAAAGAACAGAAGATCGCCGCCAAATTCTTTAAGCCGATACTGTTCGTCACCGTGGGGATTACCGTACTGTTTCTGGCTACCGGAAAAAATATCGGCTTCGGATTGATTGCCATCGCCGTTATCGTGTACCCGATTGGGTTCGTCATGTCCCGCGATGACAGCAAGATTTCCAAGCGGGACGATGAAATCGGCACGTTCCTGCACCAGCTGGGCGGCGTTTGCAACGCCCTGGGAACGACGGTGAATTCCGCGCTCGGCCGCCTGGACATCAACGCTATCAACATCCTGCGTATCTCGGTCAGGAACCTGCACACGAGACTTACCGCCGGTATCAAGCCGAGGCTTTCCTGGAAGAAATTCATCGATGAAACCGGGAGCGAGCTGGCTAACCGCAGCGTGGGCATGTTCTATGACGCCATCGAGGTGGGCGGCTCGGCCGGCCAGGCGGGGCAACACGCCGCTAAGTTCGCCAACCGGATTGCCCTGCTGCGAGCCCGCCGCCGGACGGTGACCGGACCCTTCCGCTATCTTTGTCTCGTGATGCACGGCGCGGTCATCGTGATCCTTATTTTCATTACCCAGGTTATCGTGGCTTTCGGCGGGATGGTGGGCAAAGCCCAGGCGTCCCTGCCCAACCCGGGCGGGGCCCCTGCTTTGAGCTCCTTTTCCAGTTTTAACCTGAACGGGCTGACAATGATGCAGCACCTGGTACTGCCGCTGGTCCTGATTTTTACCGTGGTCGATGCCTTAGTCCCGGCAATTGCCGAGGGTGGCAGCAAATACAAAATATTAAGCAATCTTGGTATCACCGCAGCCATGTCCGGCGCATGTCTCATTATCCTGCCGGCGCTGGCCACGGCGTTATTCAAGTCCGTTGCCAAGTTTTAAGGAGGCTTTATGGATCCGGAAAAAATGAAGGCTATGGAAGCTGAATTCCAGGAAGTCAGGGACGAACTGAAAGAAATTCTTTTCGACATTCGCGCCTACCTGATGGAGGCGCAAACGCCCATTCCGAACGACCTCGAGAAAGAAAGGCTCCGCGAAGAACTGGACGCTGAAAGGAGGTAACACCCATGGCGGAAGATAAAAGACTTGAGAATCTGCAAGATGAAATCAAGCTGTTGAAGGGGGAACTCAAGAACTCTCTCTCCAGTGTGCGGGACTACCTGCTCAACATGGAGCTGCCGTCTTCCGAGTTCTCCACCATCCTGGCAGCCCTTAGCGGGGAAGGGGGTAACAACAGCAGTCAGAAAATATCCATGGATGGCAACCTGAACAACGGTAAGGACGAGGCGCCGCCCCTCGATGATACCTCCGCATCCAGCCAGGAGACCAGTGAAGAGGCGGATGAACTGCCCCCTGACGATGACCTGCTGGATGTAGGTGACACCGAAGAAGAGGGACCGGAAGAACTGGCGGATGAAACCGCCGGCGAAGAAGAAAACCTGAACCCGGAAGAAGACACGCTATCTGAAGAAGACGGGTTGAACCCTGAAGATGCGCTGCAGTCCGAGGAAGAAAGTCTCAACCCGGAGGATGAGCTGCAAACCGAAGAAGAGGCCAAAGCCGTTGAAAATCCTGCCGAAGACGAGGCGGACAGCGAAGATATTCCCCCTGAAGACGAACTGGCCGCAGAGGAGGAACTGCCTATGGAAGCCGACCGTGCGAATACCGAGGTAAACCAGGGTATTCCTAAAGTAAATATGCTGGCGAACCTAATCAACTGGGTGGCTAGAGCCAAACGCGAAATCGGGTATGACCAACTGCCCACGTTCCTGGAAGTCTACGGCATCAGCGGGCACCTGACGCCGGAACTGAAAGAGGTCATTTTGCACCTCGCGGAGATAACCCAGGAGGCGCCGGAGGCCCCAACGAACGCCGATATCTGGAGCCAGTCCATGCTCTCCCTGCACGGCATCCTTACCGGCGGCGATGCACCCCTCCACCCCGTTATCCCCTCCTGGGAGGAAACGACCGACGAGGCGCAGCCCGCGGAAGAAGAGATCATCGAGGTGGACAAAGCCCAGGAGAAGCCGGTCAAACTAAAACTGGTCTTCCCCGGCGGCAACGGTAAAAACAAGGAGTTCTGCATTGACCTGACGCCGGATAACGATGGTAACGGCGCGTGATAAGCGAAATAGAATCCGCTAATGAGAGAGGCGGTTAATCATGGCAGCACCAAAGAAAAAGAAAGAAACAATTATCACCGCGGTATCGGAAGTAGATGATAAGCTCGGCGGCGGCATTCCTCTCGGCTCCCTGTGTCTGATTGAAGGCCACTCCGATGCCGGTAAAAGCGTCCTATGCCAGCACCTGACCAACGGCTCGCTGATGAGCGGGGAAATTTCCGTGGCTTATTACACCACGGAAAACAACGTGAGAAGCCTCATCAGCCAGATGGAATCCCTGAACATGAACGTGCTGGACCACTTCCTGGCGGACCGCCTGCGCATTTTCCCACTGACCTTCCGCAGCGGCATGCAGGGCGGCCAGAAACCGTTTTATGTGTTGACCCACCACTTCACCAACCTGCCCCAGGAGTTCAAGCTGATTATCGTGGACTCGATTACTCTGCTGGTGGCGCACAGTAATCCGGTGGCTATCATCGATTTCTTTTCCCGATGCAAAGGGCTGTGCGACCAGGGCCGGACGGTCATCGTCGTAGCTCATTCCTACGCTTTTGAAGAGGACATGCTTTCACGTACCCGTTCTTTGTGCGACGCTCGTTTCCGTATGCGCCTGGAACAGGTGGGCGATTCCATGATCAAACTGATGGAGGTGCTTAAGGTACGCGGCGCCGAACGTCCTACCGGCGATGTCGTCAGCTTCAATATCGAACCCAAGCTGGGCATGAGGATTATTCCGCTTGCAAAAGCCAGAGTTTAGGAGACTCAAATGTACCAGCTCCCCTTCGAAATAAAGTCTTGTCCCCAGGAATGCGGGGCGGTCTGCGGGACCAAGCTGGAAAAGTGTCCTATTTTAGCCAAGCTGCCAGCTGATTTCCAGGAAGTATGCAAAACCAACCTGCACCTGCTCCAGTATATCTATATGCTCCCTCTGGACAAGATGGAGATACCCAAATATTACGAGAAAGTAACGCGTAAGCTGAAGGGGACTAAAGACCCCAACCTGATTTACGGCATCGGCAACCAGGTATTCGTCCACATCCTGGCCAACCCGGAAGATATCAGAGACTATTATATTGCTGTTGAGCCGAGCATCATCGATGCCCAGGACAGCACCCTCGACGAAATCGAATCGTACCTCGCCGATTACGTTGAAGAGCTCGAGGGCGTAGTCGATTCCACCAAACGCCTCGAGATAATTTTGAAAATCATCGATAAAATCGTCGTCGTAGGCGGCGGCTCCAAAAAGCCCCCTCCCCCCAAGCCCAAGGAGGGAAAAAAAGCGGCGGCCGGCGGTGAAAATCACGATAAAGGCATTAAAACCGCCACCAAGGTCAAAGAAGCCACCAAAGGGAAAATACATATTACCCAGTTCCAGTACAACAGCCTCAAGTACCTCTTGAGGCGTAAACTGGACGGCATGGGTGTGATGGACCCGATGATACTTGACCCCAACATCGAAGATATTTCGTGTTCGGGGCTGGGCAACATCTTCGTCGAGCACAAAATATTCGGCGGGCTACGCACCAGCATCGGCTTCGAGACCAACGAGATATTGGACAAGTTCGTCATCGAGCTGGCCGAAGGCATTAAGCACCCCGTGACCTTCCGCGAGCCGGTGGTCGACGCCACCCTGCCGGACGGCTCCCGTATTAACATCGTCTACGGCACGGATGTCTCTAAAAGAGGCAGCAACTTTACCATCCGTAAATTCAGCGATACGCCTTTAAGCATCCTGGAGCTTATCCAGTTCGGCGCGCTGAATTATGACATGGCGGCCTACCTCTCACTGGTGCTTCAGGAAGGGATGAACGTCTGGGTATCCGGAGAAACGGCCTCCGGTAAAACCACGCTGATGAACGCCCTCACCACCTTTATTCCGCCGGAATCCAAGATCGTCAGCATCGAGGATACGCCGGAAGTCCAGGTGCCGCACCATAACTGGATACGCGGCTGCACCCGCGGCTCCGGCAAGCAGGGTGAAGCTTACGAAGTATCCATGTTCGACCTGCTCAAGGCCGCCCTCCGTCAAAGACCTAACCTGATTATCATCGGTGAAATCCGTGGCATCGAAGGTGCCATCGCTTTCCAGGCCATGCAAACCGGTCACGCCACGATGAGCACTTTCCACGCGGCATCGGTTTCCAAGCTCATTCAGCGTGTCACCGGCAACCCCATCCTCGTGCCGAAGACGTATGTCGATAATCTGAACGTCGTGGTCATTTGCCAGCAGGTACGTCTGGCCAACGGCAGCCTCGCCCGCCGCTTGACCAGCATTAACGAAATCGTCAACTACGATTCCGTGGCCGATTGCTTTTCCTTTATCGAGACGTTCGCCTGGAACCCGCTGGACGACTCCTTCGTTTTCCGGGGTTACCAGAACTCCTACCTGCTGGAAAACAAGATCGCCCCGAGGCGCGGTTTCCCGGAAGAAAAACGAAGGCAAATCTATAAAATCCTCAAACAAAGGGCGGACGTGCTGAAACGCATCGCCGACCAGGGTAAAACCAACTTTTACGATGTTTACGCGATATTATCCAAAGCCTACCGCGAAGGCTACTTCCGTTAAACCGAAGGAGGTACGGTATGAAATTCGGGGGTTTTAAAATAGGCAAATCAAGTGAAGAAAAGGGGAAAGATAAGGCTCTGCCGGGCGGCGGCGCTGCCACGCAAATCGCCGAACTGGAAGTACAGCTCAACGACCGTATGGATAACCTGAAACAGACCCAGGCCAAGCTGAAGAAACTTTCCGGTAAGAAAACGAACGGCAAAGACCTTGACGATTCCCTGGTAATGAATCATGGTCCCATCGAGGAGTTGAGCGTCGAACCCGGTGGTGAGCTCCAGGATTTAGTTTTGCCGGAGATCAGTGAGGCTGATGACATAGTCGAAGATAGTGCGGAACCCGTCAAATTGGTCGAAGTAAAAATAAAGCCGGATGCCGGCGCGGCGAGCGGTAAAGTGCCTAAAGTGGAACCGGTGGCCAGCCCGCCAGCTGCCAAGGCCGTAAAAGCCGAGCCTGCCGCGCGTCCGGCGGCTAAAGAAACAAAAGCTGAAGCCGCCATGCCTCCGGCGCCGGAAAAATCAAACAAGGATACCCTGAGCAAAGATTCCTTGAGCAGCCTTTTCGCCCAGGACGAAGAAGAGGAAAATCCCCTCGCCGGCCTGATGCGCTCTTTGCCGGAGGTGGATACCCACGAGCTGCTGGAGGACATCAAAGAGATAAAAGGCATCATTGAAGACTGGCAGAAAAAATAGCCCTAAAACGCAGATTCGATGGGATAGGTGAAGACACCGATAATATTGGAGGGTTATCATGGTTGCCCGTTAGGGCTGGTCGGTAGTAGCCTGACAATAAGGGGCAAAAGGCCTAAAAATGCCCGTGTACTTTATTGCTGAAACAGCCGTGAAGCCGGACCCTGAAAAACCTAGGGAGGCCGAATATGAGTTATAAACGTAATAAGAAAGGATTATGGGCTAACAAGCACCTGCGCTATATCATCGCGCTCATGGTGTTTTGCTCCATCGTCTATTATCTGCCCGTTATCGCCGGAGGCTTCGGCTGGACGGGCTTTTCGGACTCCCTGGACAAACTGCACAACCTGTTCGGGATTGATTTCCTCGGCCTGGTCTTCTTCGGCCCGGTCATTTACACGGCTTATGTAATGGGTGTGATTCCGGCCATCATGGCGGCGCTGGTTTCCATGTTTATCCTGCTGCCTCATGCCATCCTCATCGATAATTACCCCAATGCGCTGTTCAAACCTACCGCCTTCGTGATTATCCTGAGCGCGGTGGGCTCGGTGGTGGCCATGCTGCAAAAGAGCGAGCAGCAGCACCACCAGCGTATCAGGGAGATGAAATGCATCTACGACATCGGTAAAGCATCCAACGATAGTAATACCATCGAAGAGTTCCTGGGCAAGGCGGTAACGCTTATCCCCCAGGCCATGCAGTTCCCCGAAGAAACCAGGGTAAGGATCACGTTCCATGACCAGGTTTTTAAGAGCCCTAATTTCCAGAAGTCAAACAGCAAAATAGCCGAGAACCTGGTCAGCAACGGCGAGACCATCGGCATTCTGGAGATTTATTCCAACCGCGATAACCCCTATTTGAAAAAGAAAACTCACCTCACCAAGACCCTGGCAGAGAGAATCGGCAGCGCCATCCGCCAGCTGGAACTGGAGCAATCGCTCCGCGGCTATTACGAGCAGCTGGAAAAAGAGGTGGATATCCGCACCAGGGACCTGGAGCAGGTACAGGAAAAGCTCATCCGCTCGGAACGGCTGGCGGCCGTGGGCGAACTGGCGTCCGGCGTGGGGCACGAGCTGCGTAACCCGCTGAACGTCATCCGGAACTGCGCCTACCTGCTGAACCTGGCCCTGACGGAAAAAGCCGACGAGGAGGCTTCCAATACACTTAAGGTGCTGGATAAACAGATTGACGTCGCCAATAAGATCGTGACCGACCTGCTGGACTTTACCCGCATCCGCCCGCCTTCCCAGGTTAAAGTCGACCTGAAAAGCCTGGTCAACGAAAGCCTTACATGGACGGCGGCGCCGGAGAAGATCGGCATCCACGTCAATTTAAACGGGCATACTCCCCCGGTGAAGACCGACCCTGAACAGATGAGCCGGGTTTTTTCCAACATCATTTCCAATGCCGTACAGGCCATGAACGGCAAAGGCGGCGAGCTTAATATCGGCGCCGCCGCCGATGAAAACTTTGTCTCAATCATGTTCCAGGACAACGGCTGCGGCATAGCGCCGGAGAACCTGGACAAAATCTTCGAGCCGCTGTTCACCACCAAGCCCAAGGGCATCGGCCTGGGATTGGCCATTTCCAGGCGGCTGGTGGAACAGAACGGCGGCAAAATAGAAGTGGCCAGCCAGGTAGGCCAGGGCACCACGTTCACCGTAAAATTACCGCTCGAAAAAAGGAGAAAGACCGCTAATGAATGACCAACCTAAAATCCTCGTGGTAGATGATAACCAGGACCTTCTCGAAACGTTTGCCATGATTCTAAAGCGGCGCGGTTATTCCGTCCAGACGGCCGGCAACGGCGTTTCCGCCGTGAATAAGTTTAAAGACCAGCGGTTTGACGTTACTCTCATGGATATCGTCATGCCGGAGATGAATGGCGTGGACGCTTTCAAGAAGATTAAAGAGATGCAGCCGGGCGCGCCCATCATCTTAATGACCGCCTACTCCGATGAAGAGCTGCTCCGCACCGCCCGGTACGAAGGCGCCCGCCAGATAATCCACAAGCCCATCAGGATCGATAAGCTGCTGGAATTGATTAACGAGACGGCTGAAGGCCAGCCGATCCTCATCGTCGATGACGATGCGGATATCTGCCAGACCCTGACGAAAATCCTGGAACAGCAGGGATACGATGTCATCAGCGCCGCCACCGGCGAAGAGGCGATATCGCTGACGCAGAAGAAAAGCTGCCAGATGGCCTTTATCGATGTCAAGCTGCCCGATATTGACGGGTTGGAAACCCTGTTGAGACTAAAAGAAATTAATCCGGACCTGCTGGTAATTATGATGACCGGCTTCCGCAACGAGGTCAAAGACGCTCTGGATAAAGCCCAGGCGGCTTCCGCTATCACCTGTTTGTATAAACCCTTCGACCCCGCCAAGGCTGCCGAGCTGGTAAAACAGGTCGGCAAAAAAGCCCGCCGCAACAGGAGAACCAATGAAAGCTCATGACCGTATACTCGTCGTCGATGATGACCGTGATTTTCTGGGCATCATCCGGCAGATACTGGAAAAGAAGGGCTACGAAGTAAGGACCGTCCCTTCCGCCAGCGAGGCGACGGCGCTGCTTACGGAGCAGTTCTATAATGCCGCCGTCCTCGATATCAGCCTGCCGGACGCCGACGGCACGGAGCTGCTTTCCCATATCATGGAGCTGCACCCGCAGATCATCGCCATCATGCTTACCGGCCACTCCTCGGTGAGAAACGCGGTGCTATCTTTGAACCGCGGTGCGTTCGCCTACCTGGAAAAGCCGGTAGACCCGGAAAACCTGCTATCGGTGCTCAACCGCGGACTGGAGAAACAGCACCTTGTCCTGGAGAACCGCGAACTTATCGAAGAGCTGGAACGGCGCAACCGCGTTACCAATACCCTGCTGACCGTCTCGCAGGCGGTGGCCCAATCGCTCGACCTGCAGAAAATCATTGATTCTGCCCTGGAAATGGTCGCCCAATGTACCGGCATGGAGGCGAGCTTCGTTTATCTCCTGGATAAAGACAGACTGAAATTGGCCGGGCACCACGGCCTGTCCATGAAAACAGCTATCGATATCCCCAAAGAGTTCGGCTCCACCGAAGGCACCATCGGTGAAATCGTCCAATCGGCCAAACCCGTGGTGATCGTTGACCTCGACAAGCGCCGCGAGCCGGAGCTGGGGTTTGTCAGCAACATCGGCTATCGCTGCTTCGCCGGCGTACCGTTGATGATTCTCGGTGAAAGCATCGGCGTGCTGGGCGTCGCCACCGATTTTAACAACTGTTTCAGCCAGACCAACGTCGAGCTGCTTAGCGGCGTCGGCCGCGAGATTGCCATCGCCGTAAGGAACGCCCAACTGTATGAAGATGCCTCCAGCGCTAAAGCTTTAAGGGAACTCGACGCCATGCGTACCGATTTCCTAGCTAACGTCTCCCACGAACTGCGCACCCCGCTGGCGGTCATCAAAGGCTCAGCCAACAGCCTGTTGCAGCCGGATGTCATTTTTGACGAACAAACGCGGCGGGACTTCCTGGTATCCATCGATAAAGACGCGGACACACTGACACGCCTCGTGGACGACCTTTTGATGATATCCCGCCTCGAAGCCGATGCCCTGGAGGTCAGGAGAAAGCCGGGCCGCCTCGACGATGTCATCAACGCCATCAGGGACAGGCTGGATAATATTACCGTCCGGCACCACCTCATTATTGACGTCGGCCAGAATCTGCCGCCGGTGGAAATGGATGATGTGCGTATCGGGGAAGTCCTGACAAACCTGGTGGAAAACGCGGTCAAGTTCTCCGATGATAACACGAGTATTTACATTCAGGCGCAGAACGGGGGTAATGAGCTTTGCATCAGCGTCGCCGATGAAGGCGTCGGCATTCCTCCGGAGCTGCACCGGAAAATATTTGAAAGATTCTTCCAGGGAGAAGGCCGCAAGGCCGGAAGGAGAAAAGGGGCGGGGCTGGGGCTGGCCATTTGCCAGGGAATTATTGAAGCTCACGGAGGGAAAATCTGGGTGGAAAGCGAGCCGGGCAAAGGCGCCAAGTTCAGCTTCAGCCTGCCGTTGAACTAAAGGGGGACACAGCCATGGATAAAAAACATATTCTGATCGTGGACGATGACCCGGCGATATTGAGGTTGCTCAGTACTAACCTCAAGGCCCGCGGGTACGAAATCTTCACCGCCACGGACGGCGAGGAGTCTCTGGATGCGGTCCAGAAAGACTTCGTGGACCTGATTATCCTCGACCTGATGATGCCCAAGGTGGATGGCGTTGAGGTCTGCCGCCGCATCCGCGAATGGTCAGACATCCCCATCATCATTTTAAGCGCCCGCGGCGACGAGAACGACAAGGTGAAATGCCTCGAGCTGGGCGCGGACGATTATCTAACCAAGCCCTTCGGCATCGCCGAGCTGATGGCCCGCATTAAGACCGCCTTCCGCCACCGCGGCGACCCCACCGTGGCCCCCGCCCTTTCATCCTTTATCTGCGACGGGCTGGAAATCAACTTCGCCAAGCGACGCGTGACCGTGGACGGCCGGGAAATAACGCTTACCCCCACCGAGTTCGCCCTGCTGCAGCACCTGGCGGTTAACTCGGATAAAGTACTGACTCATAACATGCTGCTGCAAAGCGTCTGGGGCAACGAATACTCATCGGAAAAAGAATATCTGCGGGTATTCGTGGGGCGGCTGCGCCGCAAGCTCGAGCCGGACCCCAAGAACCCCAAGTACATCCAGACGATACCGGGGGTGGGCTACCATATAGCTACGGGTACGCCAACGCCGGTTTCCTAAAAATTAATGGTGACGGGCTAAGGTTAACCTTAGAATTGAGGGCTCAAACCGGCCTGTTTGCAGAGTTCGTTGGCGGTTATTCTATCAAATATCCGGTGCCGTTTTATCGGTATTATCTTAATACTATTCGTGTAGATAGAGTGTTTCTTACCTTCCCGCAACAAATGAAATCCATTACTTTCCAGATACCTTATTAAGTCCCGCCGCTTAACTGACAAGCTACGCCTCGATAAGCACCTGCTCTAGTAAATCGCCACCTAGTGGAATTTCCCGCCCCTGCTGCCGGTAGGCTAATATCATCTCTCTTAAAGCATCCCGCAGCATTTCCCGGCATTCTTCGATGGTTTTGCCCTCGGTAAGTACTTCCGGCCATTCCACCAGTTGCCCCATATATCCGGAACTGATTTTGGTGTATTTTGCCGTATAACTTTTCACCATGATGCGATGACCTCCGCCTCTCGTAATATGCATTATACCATACGTTCACTTATTTGTTGATAAAGTTGGTAATTTAAGAGTAAAATCAGGTAAATAATCTACTTTTGACACTTTCTTGATGCAAAATGGTAAAAACACGACCCCGCGTTAAATATTGCGGTTGGCAAAATTGCCCGGAACCTGTTAGCCGGAGGGTCAATGATATCGCCGCTACTTTCCGGAGGCTGCTCGGGAAAAATCTTACGGGCCTATACCTCCACGGCTCACTGGCGATGGGCTGCTATAACCCCTTATCGAGCGATATCGATTTATTAGCTGTTGTCGAACATCGGCTGACGATTCAAGATAAAAAAGCAATTATCGATTACCTCCTCGCCGTCGATAGCGGCTCCCAGGCCGGCTCGCCGGAAATCAGTATCGTCACAGCAGAAAGCCTAAAGAAACTCGCCTATCCGCCACCTTTCGAGTTGTATTACGACCACGCCTGGCGCGACTGTTTTAAAAGCGGCGTGGTAGACCTCGCCGAGCAGCGTGATGATGCCGACCTGCCTATGCATTTCCTGGCTGTCCGTGAGAGGGGTGTTTGTCTTCATGGCGCGCCCGTCAAAGACGTATTCCCGGAAATGCCGCGGGAAATATTCCTCGCTTCCTCCGCCAACGACCTGAAATGGATAAGTGAAAAATTCGATACTCTGTCTCCCGCCTATATCGTGCTTAATCCCTGCCGCGCCCTTTCCTTCCTTATCGAGGGCGTTTTCATGTCTAAAAAGGAAGGCGGGGAATGGGGACTGCATCACCTGCCCCAGGAGTTTACGGGGCTTATCGGCCGAGCGCTGGCGCTTTATGCCGGCGCCGATGACAGCGTGAAATTTGAAACCGGGGAGCTTAAAGAGTTCCTGGAATACGCCACCAGAGAGTACGAACGGTTATTCAAAAAATAAACGCTAAAAGGAGTTCCGCCATATGAGCGCCAAGGAAATGGAAGCCAGGATGAAAGCCCTGGAAAAGAAAGTGGGCCTGCTGGAGGACGTGAACGAGGTCAAGCGGCTGCAAAGAGTTTACAGCTACTACGTGATGCACATGATGCGCGACGAGATATACGATTGCTTCGCTGACCGCGAGGACGTGTGTCTGCACTGGCTGGAAGGCACCTGGATGGGCAAGGAAGGCGTCAAACGCTATTTCGGGGTGGGGAGTAACCGGGCGGAACCGCCGCCCGGCTTTTTACACCAGGTCATGCCCATCGCCGGGGTGGTGGACATGGCGCCGGACGGCAAGACCGCCAAAGGCCGCTGGTATTCCTTCGGCGGGGTGGCTGTCCCCGACCCAAAAACGGGCAAGACCAACCCGTCCATCGTCGGTGGCCTCTATGAAATCGACTATATCAAGGAAAAAGGCGTCTGGAAATTCTGGAAAATAGACTGGATTATACCTTTGAGCATCAGAATTCCGGCGGAAAACTGGGTGCCGGTGGAAAATCTGGGCAAAGCCATCGCCAGCTATAAAGCCCCGGAAGCCGATTTCCCGGTCGTTATCGACGACCCCCGGTTTGTCTCCGGCTACATTTTCCCGTTCCACTACAACCACCCGGTCACCGGCAAGTCTACTTCGGAAACCGCCAAGAACAAAAAACTCTTATCCAACATGAAAGCGGCGGAGAAAATCGCTAAGGAATCCTTAGCGGTTAAATCCGGGGCTAAAGCTAAACCCAAGGCTAGAACAAAGTCGAAAAAGAAATAGTTTTAAGGAGTAACATGGCCGGAAGAAAATACGAAAAATATATCATTAAAGACGAGGCGAAAATGCCGGCCCCGCCCCCCGAAGCGATGAAAAGGCTGGAGGAGCAGCGGAAGGCCGGCAACTACGCGGAAAGCACTCATATGTTCAGTTTGAGCGACGCCATCGCCAAAGGGGCTTTTTACGTTGACTGTGTCTGGATGTGGAGCCAGAAAGGCCAGCTATATACCGAGATATCCCATACCCACGACTGGGATGAGGTCTGGATTTTCGCCGGAACGGACCGGGAGCATCCCAAAGAACTGGGCGCCGAGCTCGATTTTTACCTCGGGGACGAGCAGTATATCGTCGATAAAAGCTGCATCGTCTTTATCCCCGGCGGGCTGGCCCACGGCCCCTGCGGCATGAGAAGAATCGACCGTCCCCTGCTCTTTATCACCATGGGCAACAGCACCAAATACGACCGTACGTCCGGCAACGAATAGGTGCGAGGAGAAAATCATGACTGAAAAAAAGTACGCTAAATATATTATCACGGAAAACATCAGGATGGGGCAGCCGCCGGCGGAAATGATGAAAAGGATAGAGACGCAGCGTAAAGCCGGCAACTATACCGAGGGCACCCCGCTGTTCAATTTGAACGATAAAATCGTGCCGGGCGCCTTTTACGTGGACTGCCACTGGCTCTGGAAGACCCATGGCAAGCAGGGCATCCAGACGGAAATTGCCCACACGCACGACTTCGATGAAGTGCTGGGTTTCATCGGCAGCAACCGGGAAAATCCGCGTAAGCTTAACGGTGAAATAGAGTTCTGGCTGGACGACGAGAAATATATCATCGATTATTCCTGCCTGATTCTCGTGCCCCGCGGGCTAAAACACCTGCCGCTGATATTCCGCCGCATCGAAAGTCCCGTGTTCTTTTTCACCGCGGGCAACGGCACGGCTTATACGCGCACTTCCGGTAACGAATAAAATCAACAATTGATTAAGTTTTTTAAGGAGAGTGAAACAAAATGGCAACAAAAACTAAATACGGCAAATGTTTTCATTCCAAGGACTTGAACATCAGGATACCCTATTACGGCGGGCCGTCCCTCGTGGCGCACAAGGGCGAACTGGATGCGGACTGCTCTATCGGCTATCACTGTATTGCCAAACCCATGTCCTTCGACTATCCGCATCACCATGCCTTCCCTGAAATGCTTTGCTTCATTGGCGGCAACCCGGAAAACATTAACGACTTCGGGGCGGAGATAGAGTTCACTATCGGCGGCGAGAAGCACAAAATTACGGCGCCCACTGTGGTTTCCATACCGGGAAATGTGGAACACTGCCCCATAATTTTCACCAAAGTTACCAGGCCTCTTATTTTCCTGGAAGTCTCGCTGACGCGTATCTGGAAACCGGGCGGCCGTAATGCCAAAAAGAAAGCCGACATCATCAATAAAGTTGACCTGATTAAGAAGGCGACCAAAAAACCTGTGAAAAAAGCACCAGCTAAGAAAAGGAGTAAATAGCTTGGCCAAATCCAAATATAGTAAATATATTGTTTACGAACCTCCCAAGCCCCGGCCGGGTGAGAAACCCCTCCCGCAGCCCAAACGCCTGGCGGAAGCCCGGGCCAAGGGCAACTATTTTGATGCTACCTGGCTGTACGCGCTGGATAACCGGGTAGCGGCCGGCGCCTTTTATACCAACTGCGTCTGGCTGTGGGCCAAGCACGGCGACGAGCCGCTGGACATCGAGATTGCGCACACGCATAACTTCGATGAGACACTGGGCTTCGCCGGCACCGTACCGGACAAACCGCAGGAGCTCGGAGGGGAGATGGACCTCTGGCTGGAAGACGAGAAGTTCACTATCACCAAAAGCTGCCTCATCTATGTCCCCAGGGGCATGAAACACCTCCCCCTGACCCTTAAGCGCATCGACTACCCTATTTTCTTCTGGACGGCCGGTAACGGCACCGGTTATACCCGGGAAACCGGCGACGAAGAAGTTTAAGTGACAAATCACATATTTGAGGATAAATCATCCAGGATAAGCGTTTTCCATTGATTAATATTATGTAAATTGTAATTCTTGCTCTCAAAAACCCTCTCTAACTCTCCCTTTACGAAAGGGAGAGAATGTATGTTCTGGCCAAATCTACTTGCAATTGATTGGTTCATCATCCCTCCTTTCGTAAAGGAGGAGCCTTGCACATAAACCCTTCTTTTTAAGAGACTATTTATGCAAGCGTCATATCTGCACAAAAACGTCATCATATATCCTCTATTGGATAGAAATCTTATTTAATAGGTTTACAAGCCAATCCTCAGACTCTTCGTCTTTGGTTTCTATTATCAAATCTAGGACTTCTCTTGAGCCTTGCCACAATTGGTGAATATCTTTAGCTACAAGTGACCTTCTCCCCTAAAACAGCTACACCATGACTTAGAGTCTTCCGGTATAATAAAGAAACCAGGAGGACTCATGAAAGCCAGACAGTACACCGAAGAACAGATCATTGCCGTGCTCA
>JBEKAC010000019.1:0-41000 GCA_050018395.1 Dehalococcoidales bacterium | reverse complement strand
GCAGCACATCAGGCGGCCGCAGGCCCCGGAAATTTTCATGGGGTTGAGCGGCAGGTCCTGGTCCTTGGCCATCTTGATGGAGACCGGCGTGAACTCCGTTAAAAAGCTCGCACAGCAAAGCTCGCGGCCGCACCGGCCGTAGCTCCCCAAAAGCTTGGCCTCATCCCGGCTGCCCACCTGCCGCAGCTCCACCCGGAGCTTAAACTTGCCCGATAGCCGCCGCACGAGCTCGCGGAAGTCCACGCGCTCCTCGGCGCTGAAAAGGAAAGTCAGGCGGCTGCTGTCCAGGGCATACTCGGCGGAAAGCAGCTTCATCGGCAGGTTCAACTCGGCAATCATCTTGCCGCACTCGATTAAAGCTTCCTCCGCCTTGTTATCCAGCTCTTTTTCCTTGGCGATGTCCTCCGGCTCGGCCTTACGCAGTACCGGGCTCAAAGTTTCGCCTGTTTCGTTGGTTTTTACGCCTCCCGGCGCGATGACCACGTGCCCCAGCTCCATGCCGCGGCTGGTTTTCACTACCGCGTAGTCGCCGGCCTTCAGGGAGATTTCCCCTGCGTCGAAGTAATAGACCTTACCCGCTTTTTTAAACCGTATTCCGGTAATATTAGCCATATTTCACATCCTTTTTATACGGGACTTGTCACTTCTTCCCGCGGAATATCGAGCATCAGCACTTCCAGCGCCAGCCGCGGATTGACGTTGCGCTTAAGCTGGTCGGCCGCCGCCCCGATACTCCCGATAAAATCCCTGATACAGGGGAAGCGATACCGCCCCGCCGTTTTTATGAGCTCTTCTTGCCTATCGATATTGGTAATCATGTTTAAACAGCCCAGCTTGACCAGCAGCAGGTCGCGCCAGTAGTCCAGCCATCTTTCAAGAATATCATACACGGCGCCGCGGTTCTGGGTAAACCCCGCCGCCAGCTTAGCCACATAATCGAAACGCTTTTCATAGTCGCCGCCGAGGATAGTGATAATCTGGTCCAGTTCCTCTTTACGCTGTTCCAGAATGCTTTCATCAGCGGCCGCCGCGATGGCCCAGCCCGGGCAACCGTGAGAAAGCCCGGCGAACAACCTCGCTTTATCCGGCGGCAGGTTCAATTTTTCCTCTAAAGCGACCGCCAGTTTCGCGGGGGGCAGCGGCGGAAGCTCCAGGCGCTGACAGCGGGAGACGATGGTGGGCAGCAGCAATCTGTCATTGGCGGACAACAGCAAAAAGGTGACGTTGGCCTCCGGCTCTTCCAGCGTTTTCAGGAAATGATTGGAGGCCTCACCGGAAAGCAGCTCCGCGCCGTCGATGATAAACACCTTACGCTTTCCCTCGAACGGCGGGAGGCTGGCGTCGTGTAAAATATCTCTGATCTGGTCCGTGCTGATGTTCTTAAGTTCCTTCTCTTCGTCCTTTTCATCCTGCCCCAGGCTGATGACCTGGACATCGCTGTGGGTGCCGGCGGCGATTCTTTTACAGGAATTACACTCCAGGCAGGGGCGGTCGGCGGCTTCACAGTTCAGCGCCTGTGCCAAGTTGACGGCCAGGGTCATCTTGCCGATATGCGGCGGCCCTACCAAAAGATAGGCGTGTGCCAGCTTATTAGACGCTAAGCCGTGGCTCAAAAGCGAGACCGCCCGCTCCTGGCCGATTATCTGCCACATTATTATCTAATGACCAAGATACAAGATACAAATTACAGACGAAACTTAATAGCCAATTATAAAGAGTTTAGATATTTAATATTTGGATATTGGTTATTTTTAATTGTACCTTGTGATTTGGTAACTCCTCCTTTTTAGTCTAGATCCCTTAGGGTCAGGTCTTCTATGGTTTCCCGCCGCCGGATGAGGCGGGCTTTCCCGTCTTTCACAAAGACGATAGCCGGGCGGAGCATCGAGTTATAGTTGCTCTGCATCGGCACGGCATAAGCGCCGCTCCCCGCCATGGCCAGGATGTCGCCGGACTTGAGCTCCGGCAGCATCACTTCCGGCAGCAAAACATCGCCGGATTCGCAGAGCTTGCCTGTGATGCGGTATTGGTTGGTGTCTTTTTCCGTCGCGCGGTTGGCCAGGACAGCCTCCTGCAATGCCCAATCGCCATACATGGCGTAGCGGATGTTATCGCTGATACCGCCGTCCACCGAGGCATAAGTGCGTATGCCGGGAATATGCTTAATCACCCCCACCGTGTATAGCCCGACGCCCGCTTTAGCGACGATAGAGCGGCCGGGCTCGATAATCAGGCGCGGGAGCTTGAGATCAAGTTCAGCGCAATGCTGGTTAAGAGAGGCTACTATCTTTTCCGGGAAATACGCAAAGGGCGGGGGCGTCTTTTCTACGGTGTACTGCACGCCGATGCCGCCGCCGATGCTCAAAGTCCTCATCTCAAAACCGTGTTTTTGCTTCATTGCCGCGGCGTAGTGCAGGACGGCGTCCAGCGCGGCCAGGTAAGGTTCAACCTCGAACAGCCCGGAACCAAGATGGAAGTGGAAACCGTCTAAATCCAGGTTAGGCGCAGCGAGAGCTTTAGACACCGCTTCATCCCAGGTAGTGCGCGTCAATCCGAACTTGGAATCTACAATACCGGTAGTGTTGTATTTGTGCGTATGCGGGTCGACGCCGGGATTAAGACGCAGTAAAATCCTCACTTTTTTCCCGCCGGCTACCTTGATGAGCATATCGAGCTCCGGCAGGTTGTCCACCCCGATATGGCCGATACCGTATTTGACGGCCGTCTCCAGGTCTGCCGCCGACTTGTTGCTGTTGGAGAAATGGATTCTGGCCATGGGGAAGCCAATCATCCGGGCGATGCCCAGCTCTTCCCCGGTGACGATATCCAGGTCCAATCCTTCTTCCTGGACCAGCTTGAGCATGGCGTTGGCGGTGAAGGCTTTGGGAGAGTAGGCGATGGTGACATCCGGGTAACGTTTGCCGAACTCTGTCTTGTATTCGCGGCAGCGGCTGCGTAGGTCATCCTCGTCGAAGACGTATAAAGGCGTCCCGAACTCATTAGCCAGCGCCACCGTATCGCACCCGCCGATGGTCAGGTGACCATTTTTAGCCACATCCGCTGTCATTGGAAATACCGCCAGCCGGGGATTATTTTTACGTTCCGTCACGATTATGTCCTTCCACCCTAATCTTATCAGCGGGCACGAGTGAAGTCAACGAAAAAACATATCCGCTTCCGCTCACCCTGAGACCTCGGCGTGAGCTCGGTCGAACGCTTGTCGAAGGGTGAAAACTCATGGTTCCCTTCGCTATACTCAGGGTAAACTATCGTCTCACCATGAGCGTCGGTTGAATAATCACATTTGGTTGGTTTCCTTTACAGTCAGAACGGCTTTCACTACAATATAAACGGTATTATTCTGGAATGGAGCATCGCGATGATCAAAGCCGTATTTTTCGATCTTTACCAGACGCTGGTACGCTACCAGCCTTCGCAGGAGGAGCTCGAGGCCCGGGCGCTAAGCAGTCTAGGCTTTAGCGCCACGGCAGCCGCCCTGCGCCGCCCGATTCTCACCGCTAACGAATTCATCTATGACGAGATGGCCCGCCGCCCCTTGAGCCAGCGGACACGGGAAGAAACGGCGGCGCTTTACACGGAGTACCAGCGCCTCGTCCTTAAAGAAGCCGGAATAAAAGCCGATGACAGAGTTGTGCTTAATCTGCTGGGTATGATGCAGCAGGCTAAAATGGACCTTGTCCTCTTCGGCGACGTGATTCCCACGCTGGACGCCCTGAAAAAGCGTCAACTGACACTGGGACTGATCTCCAACATCGAGCGGGACATGACCGCCACGCTCAACAAACTCGACCTCTCCCCGAGGCTGGATATCGTGGTGACCTCGCAGGATGCCGGCTTTACCAAGCCGCACAGGGAAATCTTCGAGTTCGCCGTTAAAAAGGCCGGCGTCAAGCCCGCGGAAAGCGTTTATATCGGCGACCAGTACAACGCGGACATCGTCGGGAGTAAGGCCGCCGGTATGCAGGGCATCCTGCTGGACCGGGATGGTTATTACCGGGAACCGCTGGACTGCGCTAAGATAAAAAGCCTTCAAGAGCTGCCGGCATATCTTTACTAGCGGCGGCTGCGTTCATTCCAGCCCGGAAAATGGGCATTCCCGGCACCTGCCCTGTGAGCACCGCGTTTTATAGATGTGGAGCAATCCCTGCTGCCGGCAGGCGGTACGGCTTAAGCCCCGCCCGATGCCCAGCTGCCGGTTCATGTGTTTTACCAGCGTATTTTCCGGTGGCGCGCGGTAAGCCCGGTAAATCGCCTCGGCTTTTGCCCGGAGCCCCGGCCGAGCGTCCGCGAAACCATCCGCGGCGGCGAAGGGCAGCAGCACGTTAACAGCGATTTCCGCCGCCCGCTCCGTGCCCAGCAGAGCAGGGGTAATGCTTCTGGCCGGCAGATCAAAATCCAGATACTCATTCCAGAAATCAACGGCAGGAACCAGCAGTGATGGCTCCATCAGGCAGGCGGCGTTATCTTCTTTGACTTCTCCAAAAACCTGCTGCAGGCCGGCCGGTAACCCTTCCCGGCGGTAGCGGAGCAGGAGATAGCTCATTGCCGCGAGGCGGCGGACGGGATAGTTGCCGGGCCTGACCTTGAAGAAATGCCAGTCACCTGCGGCTAAAGCCGGCTTTTCTCCAGCTTTAGACCAGGCGTTTTCCAGCGTGGCTATCCATGTATCCGGCGGGCAGCGCGATAGAAATGCCGGACCGCGCTGTGAAGGCAGTAGCCCCGCCGCCCCCAGCAAAAGTGACTGGTATTGTGCCAGGCAGGCGTCATCCGGCATTTCCGGCGTCGCGGCGGCTGCCAGTTGATTCAGAGGCATTTTAGCAGCCAGTTCCGACATCGCTGTGGCGTTTTTAGAATAGCCCAGCGCTGTCATGACCCCGGCATAAAGCGCTTGAGAGGCCCCGCAGCGCGTTAGCGCATCCCGGAAGCGGGCGGCTTTGGCTTCGAACCGCTCCAGACCGGCGGCTTCCAGTTCTTCACTTATTGCTTGAGGGGTCATTTTATGTGGGCGGTGACGGCAGGGCAACGGCGGCGGTCGGGTCAGTGTCAGGCTTTTCGCTTCGGCCGTACGGCAATAGCGGTCCAAGGCCAGCGTGGGAACGCTACAGCCATTGGCCAAAACGACGGATTTTGCCGCGTCATCCTGGTACACCACGTGCAGGATCACCCGGTTGTAAGCGGGGTCGAGGTGGTGCCGATGCGCCCACCAGCTGCTGGACTTGACGTGGATTTCGATATCACCGCGCAGCAGCCCCCGCGCGGTCGCGACGACAGCGTCGCGGAAATCCGCCCCGCGGTCGTCGTTGGGACGCCCCGGATAGACGACCTCGATGGATTCGTTGGCGGCGGTGACCAGGTCCCGGCGGCCCTGCAACGAGTTTTGCCAGGTCTCCAGCACCTGTTTTTCCAGGAGAGCTGCCGGCATGATTACCTCGCTACAATGTTTTGGCTTCGGTCCGAGATCTAACTGAATCGGGCATGAATTCAGGAATTGTGCAGGAAATAAAACCTTGGGCCACACTTATCTTACACGGTAGCGTGTAAGATGTCAAGACTTCTTCTTGTTTAGGGCGGCGTTATATTTAAAGTTGGCCTGCTCGGCCACCATGGAAAGCAGGGTCACGGTGGCGCCGCGGGGCCGGTACATGCCGGTCTCCCATTCGCTGATGGTCTGCTGGCGCGTACCGAGTTTCCGGGAAAGCTCGCTCTGGGTCAGGCCCAGGTGCCGGCGCAGCGCCTGGACGCTGCCGCGGTCCCACTGTTTTTTGGTACTGGCGGACTTCTTTTTCATGCCTAGATTCTACACGATGCCGTGTAAAGCGTCAACCAGAGGAAAGTTGACAGTTGACAGTTATTAGTTGAGGAGGGATGGATTATTCGTTAAGAAAATAAGGCCATAATCTCCTAAATACAAGAGATAGCATGAGATATAGCGAGGAAACAGAAGGCTATATGCTGTAACATCGTCTAAAGGCTCCTGCATTAAGTTGCGATGAATTACTATCTGCGGTATTATAATGATGTTAGCACTCTCCCCCAGAGAGTGCTAAATAGTGTTAAGACATTCGAAAGGCTAAATCAAGAAAGGAGGCAAGGCATGGCAACTAAATTACAGCCACTGGCAGACCGTGTCCTGGTAAAACCCATCGAGAAGGAAGAGAAGACCAAGTCCGGGATATATCTGCCGGATACAGCCAAGGAAAAACCCCAGGAGGGAGAAATTATGGCTGTCGGTCCGGGCAAAATGACCGATGACGGCAAGCGGATTCCGATGGACCTCAAGGTTGGCGATAGAGTTATTTACGCCAAATACGGGGGCACGGAAATCAAAGTCGATGATGAAGAGCTGATGATTCTCCGCGAGAGCGATATTCTGGCGAAGAAGGCCAAATAACAAGGGAAGGTAAGGAGGCAGCACTATGGCAAAACAGATTATTTACGGTGAAGATGCAAGACAAGCCCTGAAAAAGGGCATCAATGCTCTGGCGGACGCGGTAAAAGTTACCCTGGGGCCCAAGGGCCACTGCGTGGCGCTGGATAAAAAATGGGGAGCGCCCTCCGTCATCGATGACGGCGTAACTATCGCGAAAGACATCGAGCTCCCGGACGCGTTCGAGAACATGGGCGCCCAGCTAGTCAAGGAAGCCGCCAGCAAGACCAATGACGCCTGCGGCGACGGCACCACCACCTCGACCATTCTGGCGCACGCCATCGTTACCGGCGGTTTCAAGAATATCGCCGCCGGCGCGGAATCTCAAGGATTGAAGCGGGGCATCCAGAAGGCGACGGCCGCTATCGTCGAGCAACTGAAGAAATCCTCGACGGAAATCAAGGACAAGGCGCAAATCGCCCAGGTCGGCACCATTACCGCCAAAGACAAGGAAATCGGCGACCTGCTGGCCGAGGTAATGGAGAAGGTCGGCAAGGACGGCGTCATCACCGTCGAAGAGTCCAAAGGCACCAAATATGAAATAGAATATGTGGAGGGGATGCAGTTCGACCGCGGCTACGTCAGCGCTTATTTCGTCACCAACGCCGAGCGCATGGAAGCGGTCATCGAAGACCCCTATATTTTGATTACCGATAAGAAAATATCGGCCGTGGCCGATATCCTGCCCGCCCTGGAGAAAATCCTCCAGGTCTCCAAGAACCTGCTCATCGTCGCCGAGGACATCGACGGCGAAGCGCTGGCCACGCTCGTGGTCAACAAGCTGCGCGGCACGATTAATGTGCTGGGCGTCAAAGCCCCCGGCTTCGGCGACCGCCGCAAGGCGATGCTCGAAGATATGGCCATTCTCACCGGCGGCAAGGTCATTTCCGAAGAGGTAGGGCGGAAACTTGATTCGGTTACCGTCGAAGACCTGGGCCGCGCCCGCCGCGTAACCTCCGATAAAGACAACACCACCATCGTCGAGGGCAAGGGCTCCGAGGAAGAAATCAAGGGCAGAATCAAGCAGATCAAAGCCCAGATCGAGGAGACCACCTCCGATTTCGACCGCGAGAAGCTGCAGGAACGGCAGGCCAAGCTCGTGGGCGGTGTCGCCGTGGTTAAAGTCGGCGCCTCCACCGAGACCGAGCTGAAGGAAAAGAAGCACCGCGTCGAAGACGCTCTTTCAGCGACGAGAGCCGCTGTCGAAGAGGGCATTCTGCCCGGCGGCGGTGTGGGTCTATTGAACGCTCTTCCGGCGCTGGACAAGCTCAAGCTCGAAGGCGATGAAGCTGTCGGCGTGGATGTCGTCCGCAAGGCCGTCACCGAGCCGCTACGCTGGATCGCCACCAATGCCGGCAAGGACGGGTCGGTAGTTATCGATACCGTCAAGAAGAGCAAGAAAGGCACCGGCTATGATGCCGAGAACGACGAATATGTCGACATGGTTGTCAAAGGCATCATCGATCCCACCAAGGTTGTCCGGACCGCCTTGGAGAACGCCGCCAGCATCGCCGTCATGGTGCTGGTGACTGAAGCCCTGGTAGCCGATATACCGGAAAAGAAGGAAGCTCCGGCTGCGGGCGGCGCCGGCGGCATGGGTGGTATGGGTGGGATGGGCGACTACGGGATGTAGGGTTTAGGGTTGAGGGAGAAGGGAAGAGGGGTGAGGGGAAACTCTAAATACCAAACTCTAAACAAAAAGAGGGGGAAGGCTACAAAACCAACCCCCTCTTTTACTAACTCAATATATTAGTGCCCACGATGATAGTGACGTCTATGTCTTTGTCTATCTTCCGGGTTTCTTTTTTTTCGGTAATTATGACCAGACTCTTTATCTTTCTTACCCGCATGATTAATCTTCAAGGACTTTATTCCAACAGATTTCATAGTCCAACGAAACAATATTGCAAACAATCCAATCCCTAATAAACCAATCACTACCCAAACAATTATTCTGGCTATAAAATATTTTGACCAAAGAAACACACCAATAATGATAATAGGTATACTTAAAATAACTGCCAATGATACCAATTTATTAAGGTTTCCATATAAACCAATGTTTTTATTCCAATTACCCATTTTTTACAGCTCTTTCACTTTTAGCATAATTTCAGTTCTTTAATGATACTTCGTTGCAATCTTACCTTGCTATTTTCCCAAATTTTACATCAATAATATTCTCATGATGTACGATTGTCAATTTTATTAACAACAATACATCACTTATAATTATCGGGGCTATTCTTTGGGTTGTTTTTCTTCAACGCCCGGGAGATTGCTTTGCGGCAACGGCGCGGGCAAAATCCCTGGCATTTTTCAAATCCTGTTGGTCAGGATGGTTCCTTTTCAGCGTCATCCATCGTCCGAAGCATTGAAAGTTATCGGTTATTTCTGCGCCTTTATCTTTGAGCTGTTTTTCCAACCACCCGCGCTCGGCTGCCGACCCGAAAGCGGAAGTGGTAAAGAAGGCGATTTTCCTGCCGTTGAATTTATTCCTGTTCATGAATCTGGTGATTTCAGCCGGGAAAACTCCGGCGTAACAGCCGGCACCGAGAAAGACAAACGCATCCGCGGGCAGCGTGTCTAAAGCTTTGATGTCCTTTGCCGTTACCCCCAGTTCATCGGCTATCGCCTCGGCAACCTTTTTGGTGTTACCTCTCCGAGATAAATAGACTACTTCAAACATTTCCCTCTCCTCATTAAAATCAGCTGTACCAAATATACAGAATAATTACGCATTGTACACCAATCATCCGGCTGATTACCAGTAGCAGAATGTATAGTTTATTACCTGTTCTTAAGGCCAGGAGGAATTTTCTTTTGACGGTAGCCGTCTCCTGCACTTATACTTAAACTGGGGGGGGGAAATATGCAATCTAAAGATAATTGCGGCGTCTGCGGCCAGCCGCTGGTTTATGGCACAGAGGAAGTGACGCGGAGCTGTGACTTCTGCGGCAAAGAGTACCCGGCACACATATATTGCCCGGCCGGCCATTATGTTTGTGACTTGTGCCACAGCCGCGGCGCGCTGGATATTTTACGTGATGTGTTAAAAACCACCACCAGCGCCGACCCCGTGGAAATCCTGGAAAAAGTAATGGCCCATCCATCGGTGCCGATGCACGGGCCGGAACACCACGCCATGGTGCCGGCGATTATCTTAACGGCGGTGAAAAACGCCGGCTACCCGGTGCCGGAAGGCGCCGTGGAAAAGGCGCTGGAACGCGGTTCTAAAGTACCGGGCGGCTGGTGCGGTCTTTACGGGGCCTGCGGCGCGGGAATAGGGGTGGGCATCGCGGTAAGCGTCCTCACCGGGGCCACGCCGCTGACTGGAAAAACACGCTCTCTGGCCAACGAAGCCACCGCGTTTACCCTTAATAAATTTGCCGATGGCGGGGCGCGCTGCTGTAAAAGGGCCAGCCGTACCGCTATGGAGGCGGCGGTGGAGTTTTTAAAGACGAGAATGGGCATCAACCTGAAGATAAAAAAGGGAATCAAGTGCCAGTACGTGAAGCGGAACAAGGAATGCATCCTTCAGGACTGTCCGTATTTTACGGGGAACTAGAATACGGGCGTGAAATAACATGGTAAAAAATTGCCCGGGTGCTTCCGTTTTGGAAAACTGCCGTATTTCTTTCGTGGGCGCGGGCGCACCGGTTGATAACCACGTGACACGCGCCATTTTTGAGCTTTCCGGAGACATCAGCCCCTACATGCCGCATTTGAGCCGTGTCATTGAAAATTGCGGTTATAATCCCACCGAAAAAACGCTGGCTTTCCCCGTCCGGGGCATGCCGGTAGTTGTCCGTCCGGATACAATAACCGTCAACAATATGGCGGATATCAAAACAGCACGCGCGTTCCTGGACTGGCTGAAAAACAAGATGGCGGAACCGGATTAAATCATCGCATGTTAACGCGGATTAATATCGCCGATTCCTCATTCCGCTCGCCCTGAGCGGGAATAATCAACCCTAGAATTTAAGTGAATCTTCCCACGGCCCGTCGGGGTCCAGTGGGCCCACCGCCGCCAGGCAAAACCTATCATCCGTCAACAGCGTTGCCGCCAGTTGTTTAAGCTCCGCGGCGCTGATGGCCTCAACGATGTTGATGACTTCATCCACGGAGAGGATTTCCCCGGTGAGGATTTCCTGGCTGCCCAGCCACCCGGCAACACTGCGGCTGTCCTCCATGCGCAGTAGAATGCGTCCCTTGAACAGCTCCTTGGCTTTATTTATTTCCGCTTCCGGTATCATTTCTTTAAGCCGGGCGAGCTCGGCGATAATGGCCTTAACCGCCACCGCAACGTTTTTGTTGTCCACCCCGGCGGAAATCGCCATGGCGCCGGTGTCCAGGAAGTGCTCGGCGTAGCTCTGGATGCTGTAGGCCAGCCCCAGCTTGTCCCTAATCTCGACGAAAAGGCGGCTGCTCATCCCCTCGCCGAGGATGATATTCAGCAGGTCCAGCTTAAAACGGTCCGGGTGGACGATGGACAGACCGGGCAGGGCCAGGCAGAGCTGGGTCTGTTCGGTTTCCTTTTTCTCGATGCGCACGCGGCGGCCGTTGGTGGCGCGGTAGGGTTTAAAACGCGCCGGTGTTTGCTGCCGCGACCAGCTTTGCGTCGCCTGCCTTACGGCCTCGATGGTCTCCTGTGTATCGATGTTGCCGGCGATGGCCAGCACGGCGTTTCGCGGCTGGTACTGCCGCGCCAGGTAATCCAGCATCATTTTACGGTTGAGGGCCGCCACGGATTCCTTGCTGCCGGCGATATCGCGTCCCAGCGGGTGCCCCGGCCACATCAGCTCGTCGAGAAGCAGGGAGACCCGTTGCGCCGGGGAATCCAGCGACATATTGATTTCCTCGATGATGACCGGTCTTTCTTTTTCGATTTCCCCGGGGTCGAATTTGGAGTTCAACAGGATATCGGACATCACGTCCAGGGCGCTGGCGAAGTGTGGCTGGGCAACTTTGCACCAGTAAATGGTCAGTTCTTTATCCGTGCCGGCGTTGAGCATGCCCCCCACCCCTTCGATGACGGTGGAAATATCGGTGGAGGTGGGGCGCTTTTCTGTGCCTTTGAAGCAGATATGCTCGATAAAATGCGAGATGCCGGCCTGCGCTTCGGTCTCGTAACGCGAGCCGGTGCCGATGAAATAGGTGATAGCCACGGAGCGGGTATGCGGCATGACCTCGGTCAGCAGGCGCAGTCCGTTATCCAGGACAGTTTTATCGTAAGACAAGAGACTCCTTTAGCCCTTCCACAGCGGTACGGGCACGTCAAGACTCTTTCCATTGTACATGAATGAATCTTGACGGACAAGGAAAGCGCGTCCGACCAGGCGGTTTGTGGGAAAAACACGGAACTGATAAGATAGACAAGAGTTTCTTTACGAAGGGCAGAACATGCCGGTACTTTCAGGTAACGATATTCACCGCTTGATAAAAAGCTCGCCGCCGCTGGTGGAGGGGTGGATTAACCTCGAGGAGCAGGTACAGGCTAACGGCTTCGACCTGACATTGCGTGACGTGGCGCTGGTAGAGTCGGCGGGAACCATCGCGGCCACCAACAGCCAGCGGGTCCTCTCCAGCCTGGCGCCGCTCCCCTTCGGCGCCAACGATTTCCTCGACCTGGCCGTCGGCATCTATATGATCACCTATAATGAAATCGTCCACCTGCCGAAGAACATTATGGCTTTGGGCCGCCCCCGCTCCAGCCTGCTGCGGTGTGGGGTCAATGTGGGGACGGCGGTATGGGACGCCGGCTACGAGGGGCGCTCGCAGTCTTTGTTGATGGTGCATAATCAACGGGGCTTCCGCGTGCAGAAGAACGCCCGCTTGACGCAGCTTGTCTTTATGACTTTAACGGGTGAATCGGAAGGGTATAAGGGCATTTACCAGAACGAAAATATTTAAGATTCTTACCGCCCCGCCCCTTTTCCCCACGCTTTATATCTCGCTGACGCGGATATTTTTCAGGTCGAGCTCTAGGTGGACGGCTCCCGGGTTCCAGTCTCTGGTGGCGTATAGGCGCCGGCCGTCCGGTGTGTAAACATAGCCGCCTCCGGGAAAGTCCTCGTCGATAGTGCGACCGGCCTGCGTCGCAACGGCAATCCAGATGCCGTACTTTTTAGCGTAATTTTTCAGATATTTTTCGCATTCTCCCTCCCACCATTGAAAGCCGGACCGCCAGTCCCGTGTGGACTGGTCGCCGTAAAGCCCTGGTGCCGCCAGCAGGAACACGATTTGCGCCTCCTGGCGGGCGTATTCCGCGAAGATATCTTCACAGCCGATGTCCGCGCAGATGGCGATGCCGTATTTCAGGTTTTTATGCTGGAAAACAGCTATTTCGCTGCCCGCGCAGAACCAGCCCGCTTCCTCGTCGTCGCCGAGTATTCTTTTGCGGTAACGGCCGGTGATTTTGCCGTCCTGAACAACAATCTGGGTGATGAAGGGTTTGCCCGCCGGGTTCTTTTCGATCAGGCCGGCCAGGACGGTGGGCTTGCGCCCTCTGGTCATCCGGAGCAGGGCGTCCATTTCCGCGCCGTCGGTAGCGATGATGGCCCCGGGGTATTTGACGGGATCATGGTAGCCGGTGATGTTGGCTTCCGGCAGCCCGATGATATCCACCCCTCTTTTGTCCGCCTCGGCAATAAAGCCGGAGACGGCTTTAAGGTTAGCGTCGATGGCGCCTTTTTCCGCGCGCATTTGCACCAGGTCGATTCTGATTTTCATAGGACTAATCATAGCATAGAGGGTGTGTTTTTAAAAGGCTAATAAAACTGCCGCGCCACCCACGCCGGCACGTTCACGGCGCCCATGATAATGGGTTTCTGGTGACAATCGCTGCCGCCGGTCATCAACAGGTTGTTCTGTTTGCAGAAAGCGACGTAATGCGCGGTAGTCGCGGCGTCATGGCGGGTGTGCCAGCATTCTACGCCGTCGATATAGGCCAGCATCTGCTCGCGGATAATCCGCGTTTGTTCGTCGAGGTCCTGGGTTATAGTCGCCAGGGAGGTGCCGTTGGGGTCGTTCGGGTGGGCGAGCACCAGCCGGCCGCCCGCACCCCGCACCAGCGCCGAGGCTTCCGCCAGATAAAGCGGGTACTTGGGTACATCGCATTTGACCAGGTATTTATCGAAGGCCTCCTGCCGGCTGGCGACCACCAGTTTTTTTATCAGGTAGTCCGCGATGTGCGGCCGGCCCAAGGCTCCGTCGACGCCGGCCTGCATTTCAAGTAGGTCGGCATCGGTAAAGAGGGGGCGGTTTTCTTTCGTAAACTCGGTATTAAGATTGGCCATAATCTGGCGCGCCCGTTTCTCCCGGTGCTCTCTGATTACCTGCAATTTCTGGAGGAAGGCGGTATTCCGATAATCGTAGCCGTACCCCAGGAAATCGAGGGAAACGGACTTGTTGAAATAGCTAAAGGTGATATTCAGCTCCACGCCGGTGATATACCGGATTTTGTCAGCGGCGGCTGCGGCGATGGCCTGGCCCTGGTGCTCGATATTATCGTGGTCGGTGATGGAGATAAAGCCGATATTTCTCTTTTTGGCTTCACGGAAGACCTCGGCCAGCGGCAACGCGCCGTCAGAACCGGTGCTGGTGTGGATGTGCAAATCTATTTTCATGTTTCCCCCGTTTTAACGGATTTTTTTATGTTTACTCCCGACCTTTCCTCCTAACCCCCTCTCCGCTGGCGGAGAGGGGGAACTGAAGGGGATGAGGTCAGCATTCCTTTTTTCACCCTCACCCTCACCCTTACCCTCTCCCATCGAGGGAGAGGGCATGTTTTCTGTTTTTCTATTCCGGTGAAAACCGGAATCCAGTAATCCGGACTTGCTGAATTATCCTTTGTTTTATCTCAGTCTACCTGGATCCCGACTGGAGTTTACACTGAGCGAAGCGAATGCGCCGGGATGGGTAAAGATAGGCTATTTCTTCTCGTATTTAGTGATATACCAGTCCTCCGGCGGGTCTTTAGCGGTATCTACTGTCAGGTGGATCAGCTTTAGCGCCGGGTTGGCTTGCTTCAGTTCGGCCAGGTCCACGGCCTCGAATTTCTTTTTATTATTGAGATACGCTTCTTCGGTGAGGGCGTTGGAAACGTAGTTTTCTTTATCGCGCGCCAGTATACGCTTGATGGATACGTCCTGCGGGCAGTCCGTTTGCAGGATGACGAAAGCGACCTTATGTTTGGCGGCGATGGCCGCCGCCTGCTGCCGCAACGCCTGGGTGACGAAGGTGGCGTCCAGGATAACGTTTTTCTCGGTCTTCAAAGCCTCGTCGGCCATCTCGAACATCACATCGTAGACCTGCGTCCGCTTTTTCATGTCGCCAGCCACTTTGGCGTCGAAGACATCCTGGTTTTTCAGCACTTCCAGCCGGATGATATCCGTCCGCAACAGCTTGCCGCCCTTGATTTTCTGGACTTCTTCCGTCGTTTCCGTCTTCCAGGTGCCGGGCAGTCCGCAGGCGATAAGCAAAAAGCCATTCTTCAGCTCGTTTTTAATATATTTTCTAAAAGGTTCCCGCATTTTAACCTCCCGATTTGCTATTTAAAGCAGCAATTCCAATTCTATTTCATCCCTGATGGGAATACCGTCATTGCCGAGCAGCGGGATTTCCGGCTTGAGCAGGCGGTCCCGGGCGATGGCGTTAGGGTAAAGTGCTTTGATGTTAAAGCCCCGCTTCTGCCAGAACCGCAGCGCTTTGGTATTGTCATTGGTAGTTATCAGCCACAGGCGTTGGCAGCTGGCCGCAACGGCCACGTCCCTGACGGCGCCGACCATGGCGGAACCGATGCCCCTGCGTTCCACGACGCTGTTTATCGTGGTAATTTCACACCCGTTGCTGTCGATATGATAGGTAATGAGGCCCGCCCGTCTTTCATTTTTTATAGCGACGAATCCCGGCAGCGCATCGGCCTGATAAATCCGCCCGCGGGTGACGCTCCTGGCGGAGCCCCAATGTCTGGTCAGCAGCCGGACGATCCAGGGCCTGTCCTCTTTATTGATGGGCCGGATGCGGAATTCCTTCATGGCTATGATTATAGCACGGCGCCCAGGATGTACAATACGGCCACCGGCGTTGGAATCAACGGGCAAATTTTGTACCAGATAACCTTCGTCCGGGCGCCGGTGAACAGCGTCAACAGCGCCATTACCAGCAGCATTACCGCGCTGGCCAGGTAGACAATAGGTTCTGGGCTCTGAGCACCTGCCATTATATACGCAAGGTTTGACTTTACGGTTTCAGGTTTGGCTAGGATGGTCACCAGTATCGGCAATACACCTAGGAAAATCAGCGTCAGTCCTTCGGCGATGACTTCCATCGCCAGGACCTTTTTATTGTCCGCGGAGATGGCGCCAAATCCCCGGACGATGGGCCGGGTGGGGATAAGGTGGGCGACGCCCCAGACCATCACCACGGCCGCGCCGATGTATATTAGTGCTTCATTCATCAGAGACTCCTCTTCAGCCGGTGTATGACTCTGCCAGTTCAAAGTAGCTCCGCGCGTTAGTCACGATTTTCGCTTTTTCCCCGGCGGAAATATACGGGTCATCGTAAGCCAGACAGCCGATCTTGCCGCGTACGTAAGCGCGGTAGCACTTATAAAAGTTGAGGAGCTTCAGCAGTTCCTGGTCGCCGCTTTTTTTCACGTAAGCGCCGATGAAATGGTCGGAAAGGTCGCGGCGGCCGTAGTAGTCCAGGTCCATCGCCAGGAAAGCGATATCCGCCGCCACGTCGGTATAGCGCAGCCGGTCGATAAACTCGATGCAATCGTAGATGCAGATACCTTGATAGAAACAGATATGGGCGGCGTGGAGGTCGCCGTGGCAATCGCGCACCCTGCCTTCCGCCATGCGCTTGTGGAACAGGCCCGCATTGACCTTTAAAAAATCCTCGGTGTAGCTTTTGATATGGCGATAGATCTCCGGCGCGATGATAACGTCGAAGTATTTGTCCGTCTGGGTGAAATTTTCCGAGGTGTTCTGGATGACGGCCTCGATGCCGCCGAGGCGGGTTATCTCCGCGCTGGTGGCGGCTTTTTGATGGAACTTGACCAGGATATCCGCCACGCCAGCGACCATGGCCGGGGTGACTTTATCCTGCTGGAGCAGGACGTCCATCATCGCGTCCTGGGGCAAGCGGCGCATCTTGACGGCGTATTCCTCCGCCCGGCCTTTTCCCCCCACCCTGTAACGCCCGTTCTCTTCAGTGATGGGCTCGACGCCGAGGTAAGCGTCCGCGCAGAGGCGGCGGTTAAGCTCGACCTCTTTGCGGCAGAAGTAAAGACGCTTTTCGAGGGTAGTGTAGTCCAGGAAACCCATGTCCACCGGCTTCTTGATTTTATAAACGTAATCGCCGGCGAGAAAAACATAGGAAATCTGGGTCTGGACCAGCTCGACGCGCGGCGGCGGCTCGGGATAAGCGCCGGGTTCGAGCAGGGATTGAACAAGCTCCGGTAACTCGGACATCTCGGCTGGCTCCACTCTCCTGGGTACAAAAAATTCAACGGAGGTTATGCCCGCGGTAATCTGCGAAGGCTCTATTTGGCTGTCTTGGAGGCGGCTTTTTGCTTTTCAGCGAGCTTTTTGGCCGCATGCAGGTGCTTGTGCCAGGCGTTTTTCTTAGTTTTATTCATCTTTAATACTATAGCTCATATCAGCGTTTCTCGCCAGCCCCTTTTACCCAGTCCGCAAGGCGATTAAAGGAACGGTCGTAGGTACGCTCGATCTCCGGCGGGAAAGCGCAAGCCGGCAGCTCTTTCATATCCAGGTGGTAGGCAATACACTCGCAGCACTTGCCCTTGCGGGGGCAGGGTGTATAAGTGCAGTTGCATCTGGCTTTATTGGCTTTCAGGTTACATTCCATTTTTCGATGGTTTTCCTTTTAAGCTCTGGTTTTGACTTTTGACCTTTGAGTTTTGAGATTTGTTTGGTTATTGTATCTTGTATCTTGGTTATTTCGCTAAATATGTGGTCTTTCGGGGTTATGCCCCTTTAAAATATTCTCCGCCCGCTGGCGGAAAAGCTCCTGTACCAGGGGGTCGGTGAAGATGTAAAAAGTGCCGTCGCGGATGGCTTTGAAAACGATATCCGCGGACTGTTCCGGGGAAATGGTGGGGCTGACCTGACTGAATTGGCTGACCAGCGCAGCTTTCGATTGCGTTTTTTGTTTTTCCCTGGGATTTTGCAGATTCGCCGGGCGGTTCCTGTCGGCGTCAAAGATACGGGAAGCCACGAAAGCCGGGCAGAGGACGCTCACACCGACGAGCGGATGTTTTTGCTGGAGCTGAAAGTACAGCCCTTCCGAAAGCGCCACGACGCCCGCTTTGGTGACGGCGTAAATCACCAATTGCGGCTCCGCGATCAGCCCGCCCATCGAAGAGGTGTTAACGATGTGGCATTCCGTTTTTTGCTTCAGCATCAGCGGTAAAAAGACCCGGACACCGTGAATAACTCCCCACAGATTCACCCCCATCACCCATTTCCAGTCCGACGCCGAGTTTTCCCAGACGGACTTGGTCAGTGACGCCGCCGGCTGCACCCCGGCGTTATTGAAAAGCAGGTGCACCCCGCCGAACGCATCGAGGGTCTGCTGCGCCAGGGCCTCGACATCGGAGAATTTGGATACATCGGTCAGCACGGTGAGTACTTCGGCGCCGGCGTCCTTTAACGTTTTTTCCGCCTTTTGCAATGCTGATTTTTCAATGTCCGCGATGACTACCTTCATCCCTTCGGCGGCGCACCGCTCCACCAATCCCCATCCGATGCCGCTGGCGCCGCCCGTTACGACGGCCACCTTGCCTTTAAAGTCCTTCATATTCTCCCCTAAAGATACTTTTTCCGCATCTCGGTGGAAAGCTCCGTGAGCAGCTTTAAAGCCTGCTCGACGCCGTCTTCGGTTAAAGCATTCAAACCGCAACATGGTAACACCAGGCTGTGTTTGATGATATCTTTAATGGACATTCCGTTGCGGGTGAAGGGCGCCATTGCATCTTCCAGCCGGTCTTTAAGGCTGGCGAGCGACTCTTTGAGCAGGGATACCATGGCATTGGGCACGATGCCCCACGCGATACAACCGCCCCGCGCGATGAATTTCTTGACTTCCTCCGGGTAAAGCGCGAGCGACGCCGCGTAGCTGTAGGCATCGAAGTTGAGGATATCCAATTTCGTTTTAAAAAGCACCGACCAGTCCGTGTTGCCGCAGCAGTGGATGCCTTTGAGCCCGCTGATGCCTTCAAAGACCTCGTCGATTATCTCCGCGATTTTCTCCGGCCGGGAGAAAACCCCCGCCGCCACCGAAGACCCGTAGCTGGCCATGTACGGCTCGTCGACGAAGATAATGGTGTTCTTCGAGATTTTCTTAAGCTCGTTTTCTTCCCAGGCCGCCTTGAGTTTTAAAAATTTGGGGACGGCATCGCCGAGGACTTCGTGGTAGAGAATCGGCCGTTTGTTTTCATCGGTAATGGTCATCCCCCAGGATAAAGGCCCGGTGACGCATCCCTTAACTGCTTTCGGGGATAGTTTGTCCTGTTCAAGGAGGGTATAAAGCCCCTCTGCGTGGTCCCGCCCCATGGAGAATTTACTAAAGTCATTTTCCAGATAGGCCTGATAAAGCGTTTCCAGCGATTTTGTATAGTCTTTCGTCGTATCCACATAGACGCGATTGTTTTCCAAGACCAGGCCGGGGAAGCCCTCGCTGTACTGCACGTACATATTTTCCAGGAATGATTTACGCGGCAGCTGCGGCCACGTGGGGATATCTTTCAGATAGCGCGTTATCAGCGCGCAGGCCTTTTTAGCATCGGTGTGGGATACACTCCCGATGATGGTGGGTAAACAGCCGAATTCTGTATTTGACATAACGTAACCTCTTGTGTCATCATGAGCGAAGCGAATGATATCGGGGAGGTCTCCCATCCCCGATATTCTTCGTCACTTCGTTCCTCAGAATGACCTTTGCCTCATATATTTCCCGATGAGCAGGTCGAGTTTTTTCTTCTGTTCGTCCGGTATGGCGGCGAGGCTGGTGGTAATCGCGCCGTCCAGCGCGTTGGCGCAAACGCAGGTACGCCTCGGCGGCAGCCTGCCTGCCGTCAGCTTGATGGTCTTTTTCGCAAAGGTAATGTTGTTGCGCATGGTGGTCAGAATCGCCTCGACGCTCACGGCCGCTTTAGACTCGTGCCAGGAATCGTAATCCGTGATGCAGGCGATGGAGGCATAGCAGATTTCTGCTTCTCGGGCCAGCTTGGCTTCCGGCAGCACCGTCATCCCGAGGACGTCCGCCCCCCAGCTCTTGTAAAGCCGGCTTTCGGCGCGGGTGGAAAAGGCGGGGCCTTCCATGGCGATGAACGTGCCGCCCTTGTGGACGACCGCCCCGGACTCTTTAGCCGCCTGGTAAA
Organism: Dehalococcoidales bacterium; assembly: GCA_050018395.1. GTDB lineage: Bacteria > Chloroflexota > Dehalococcoidia > Dehalococcoidales > RBG-16-60-22 > RBG-13-51-18. The sequence goes on along the minus strand of JBEKAC010000019.1, from coordinate 21,141 downwards.
CGATATCGCTCAAGACCGGGCAGAAAGGAACGGCGAACTGGATGTGGGCGACGATGCCCCCGCTGAAAAAGGTGCTGACGCGCTGCCGCGTGCGGTCGATAATCTGGTCGGGCACGAGGAGGTGTCCCGGCTGAAGCTCCTCTTTAAAGCTGCCGCAGGAGTTGGAGGAGATGATGAACTCCACCCCCAGCATTTTCAGAGCGTAAATGTTGGCGCGGGAAGGCACCTCGGTAGGGGAGATGGTGTGGTGCCGGCCGTGGCGCGGCAGGAAAGCGATGCCCAGGCCGCCCAGATTCCCTACCATAATCGTGTCCGAAGGGCGGCCGAAGGGCGTGTCCGGCCGGAACTCCTGGACCTCCGCCAGCCCCTGGATATCATAAAGCCCCGTGCCGCCGATGACGCCGATGCTAGCTTTGGGCATTAGTTAATTCCTCCTTTTTAGGATAGAACAAACCTATAATAATCCAAATGTTTGGATGTGCTCTCATGGTCCCCACATATAAGTGTATATCACGGTTATACGTCATATCATATTCAAACTTTTTTCTAAACTGTGTTTCCCAATTTTCTTTGTAAGATTCCTTAAAATTCCTATATGCTTGGCCAGCTTCCCAATCAGTGATTGATAATATATGCCCACTACATCTTGGGTCTTGGCATAAAAATCTATATTTGAATTTATATGGGATTTTTTCTAAAGGTGCAATGTATTTACTATCAAACATGGATTGTTGATTTAAACTTCCTAGCTCTTCTTCTGTCCAATTTTCATCTTCTTCCGGTTCAATTATTAACTCGTTAATACATCTTGGTTTAAATAATCCTAATGACGCGCCTGTATTATTTTGATTTTGTAAAAAGCATAATGAAGGTGATTTTAGTGGAAAGACAATTTCTTTTCTTAATTTCCAATTATGAGATGTTGGTAATGGTTTTCCTCTTAATGTTATTGAATTAAAGTCTATCTTATAACTCTCCGGTCTTGGATCCGTTGCTTTAGTAATACTGGCTTCAATCCATTGGTATTTTTTAAATTGTTTTGAGGATTCCAGATGCCTGAACGGTAAAGGAAAAAGTCTTATCCATTTGCCATCTTCAGTAATCCCCGCGGTACAAGATGCCTCGATCGTTTTTTTTGATGGTAGAGGATAAGTTTTTACTGTAATGAGGATCTTTTTCCTTTCATATTCTGGCATAATATTTTAAGCTTCTTTCACGAAGTCAAATTGAATCGCATAAACATACTCTTCGGGGTCCCATTTCCCGTGAAGTTTTTTCCATACTTGTTTAAATTCTTCTAAAGTATAACCGCCTTCTCGTTTGGCGTCTTCTTCGGTATAATCAACTAATTTCTTACGTGTTACCTCGGTAATTTTGAGATCTGCATAATGGGTAATTTGCGCTCTGACTATTGAGCCTTTTTGTAACCTTGGATCTTTAGACTTTCTTGCTGTTTGTGTTTTTATTCCCTGACTAATTTCTTCTGCATGAACTCGAGAAAACGGTAAAAATATAGGGGCTTCATCAACAACTTCACGGAATATATTTTCAACTGATTTTTCTGGTTCACGCAATATTTGTTGAGTGACTTTTGTAGCAACACGGCGGGGTATCCTATTATCAGATATGTGTTCTATTATGCTTGTGAATTTTCCCGGTTCTTTAATTCGTTGACTTATTGTTACTGCAGTTTGATAGTCAATTTTCCCTATCGGTATAAAACCATGTTCATTTTTGGGAGCTATTCTTCGTTGAACTTCTATGGGCATTTCTGTAGTTAGTAACCAATTATTAATTGACGTTTCTCCAATCCCCAAATGCTTTGCAAGGCTGACTGCACTAGGAAATCTATTCGGAAACAACCTCATCAAATTTTTGCAAATATTTCCTTTTTCTACAGCGGTAAGGTCTTGTCTTTGAACATTCTCAATAATGTTTATCTCCATCACTTCTTCGTCGTTGAAGTTTTTAATAATAGCAGGAATTTTATTTAATCCTGCTTGTTTAGCAGCACGATATCTGCGTTCCCCCGTCACTATTTCATAACCGTTATTATTAATCGGTCGAACAAGTATAGGCTCCAAAATACCAACTTCCTTTATGCTTTCAGTAAGTTCATTTAACGCCATGGGACTGAAGTCTATCCTGGGATTTAGCTTGTTCGGCTGAAGTTCATTAATATCAATATCAGGCATAAAAACACTCCTTTCACAAAGTATAAGCTAGCTTTACATATAGCGCAAGCCTTTTTTACCTCACCCCCTTTAGTTCCCCCTCTCCGTACACGGAGAGGGGGTTAGGAGGAGAGGTTTACTAAAACCAGCTGCTATTTCCTCTGTTTTTCCAGTTTCTTATGCAAAGACTCCGCCGCTTCCTCGAACTTGCGGTCGTGGTACTCCCGCCCCTCGGTGTATAGTTTAGGCTCCCACTCTATCTTTTGCAGCCCTTCCGCTATCGGGTTGATTTTATCAAAGGGTATAGATATCAGTATCGTGCCCGGCGGGGAAATCTGCTTGGCTTTCATGCCGTGGGATACGTCCGTCAACACAAAATTCACTTCCCCGCTGATGTAGGGGTATGTCGTCAGCCAGGAACATTGAATGACCGGCGTTCCAACGCTCTTCCACATCCGGCCCGTGGCGTAGCACATCGCCCTTAAAATAATTTCCAGTTGAGGTCCATCGGTGGATAACAGCAGGATGTCCGGCGTAAAGGCCAGCTTATCTAAAGTCGCGAAAGCTACATATCTTACGCTGTCTTTCGCGAGCTTGGTGATATCGTAATAAAGCCGCCGGTTGGCGCGCGCTTCTTCGAATATTCCCAGTGTCGGCCCGATGTGCCCGCTTTCAAAAACGGGGTCGCCCTCCGCCATCCCCAGGAGTATCGGCGCCACGCAGTTGAATTCACTGACCGTGGCGTAAAAAGGCTCGGTTTTTTGGGCTTCCCGGAACATCTCGCAGATTGCCAGCTTCTTGTTGAGTTTCCTCATTTTTTCCGGCTTGAAAAGGAGAAATTTTATCCCGATGGGCTTTAGTTTGAAATCGAACTTTTTGAACACCGCCAGGTCTGGCATTGCTGAATTCATGTTAACCTCCCCCGGGTATATTGTTTTATCAAAGTATAAGTGAGATTAAACAGGTACGCAACCCCTCTCCAAACAAAGCCCCCTTCCCATATAAATTAAGTCCTTCCTCATCACCTCTCCTTCGAGGGGTTCATCCTGAAGGTTCACCCTGAAGGGAGAGCAAGACAAGGTGAGGGTGAAATCCAGAGGGAAGGGGTAAGGGGGAAAAGGGGTGGAGGACATTATTTCCCGATGGTGATAGCTACTTTTCCCCGGGCGTGCCCTTTAGCGTAATACCGGAAGGCCTCCGCGGTTTCACTCAACGGGTAAGACCGGTCGATAACGGGTTTTATTTTACTGGCTTCGATAAGTTTTCTGATAAAGTCCAGGTCTTCCTGTTTGATGCTGATGTTGATAACGGCTATTTTTTTGCCCTGTTTTTTAAAAACGCGCGGCCCGATGATAAACTCCTGGAAAAGCCGTTTCACGGAAGGCCCACCGGCGCTCACGTATATACCGCCGGGTTTCAAGGCGCGCCTGATATCGTAAATCGAGCGGGATTTCCTGGCCGCGAAAATGAGGTCAACCTTTTGGCTGCTTCTGGTGAAGTCTTCTTTGGAATAATCGATAACATAGTCGGCGCCCAGTGAACGCACCAGGTCCAGGTTCCGCGGGCCGCAGACGCCGGTAACTTCCGCGCCGTAATATTTGGCAATCTGTACGGCAAAAGTGCCGATGCCACCGGACGCCCCGATGACGAGTACTTTTTGCCCCTTTGCCACCCGCCCGCGCAGGCCCTGCAGAGCGACGATGGCCGATTCGGGCACGACGGCCGCTTCCTCGAAAGTGATGTTGGCCGGTTTTAGCGCCAGCACGTTTTCCGGGGCGCAGACGTATTCGGCATAAGCTCCTTTATTTGCCCCAAAAAGGTCTCCGTATACCTCGTCGCCGGGACGGAACTGCTTTACGTCTTTACCGACCTCGGTAACCCGCCCGGCCATATCGGTCCCGGGTATCCGGGATTTTGACATCAACTTGCTCCCTACCATTAGCCGGAGGAGGAGCATATTACGGTTTACCAGGATCATATTGCTGAAAGTTACGGATGACGCATGGACTTCCACCAGCACTTGATCATCTTCAGGGACGGGTTTGGTCACTTCCTTATATTCAATCGCCTCCGGCAGGCCCAACCTGGTGCAAACTATCGCTTTCATCGCTGTCCCTCCCATTCGTCTGATTGCTGTAATAATATTACTATTCGTGCGGCCTGTCACTGTAGTAACGGGGAGGAAATGAACTGGCCGGAAGGATAGTTATGCCGATGGCTTGGTGGGCGGCGGGGTCTTATGTTAGACTATTGGCGTTATGCCTATGGAATACAAAACAGCGGTGGATATCCTGAAAAAAATGGCGGACAAGTACCCCCTTGCCCCGGAAGAAAAAGAGGCCCTGATGACGGCCGTCGGCGTACTGGTCTGGGGTTCCCTGGCGAAGAGCCGGATGAAAGGACTTAAAGCCAAACGGGAGAACAGGGACCGGTGGTGATATCCCGCCGGGTGTTAAAGGCCGCATGAAAAACGTGGCGATTACCGGGGTATCCGGGTACATCGGCGGTCTGCTTTGCCGGAGAATCGCGCAGGAAGCGGCGGTGGAGCGCATTATCGGCATCGATGTCAGGGCGCCGTCTTTCGAGTCCCCGAAATTTACTTTTATCCAGCATGACGTCAGCCAGCCGTTCAATGATATCTTTATCAAAAACAATATCGATACCGCTATCCACCTGGCATTCATTGTCCTGCCGATTCATGACGCCCGGAAAACATATCAAATTAACATCGGCGGCTCGAATAACTTCCTGGCGGCCTGCGCCGCCGGCGGGGTAAAACAAGTATTTTATATGGGGAGCAACACGGAATACGGCGCTTTCAAAGTCAACCCCGCCCTTTTTACCGAGGATATGCCGCTCAACCCGAACCCCGATTACCCTTATGCCGTCGACAAAGCCAGGGTCGATCTTCTTTTTCAGGATTTTGCGGAGAAAAACCCGGAAATATGCGTTACCATCGGGCGAACGGCGCCGGTGACCGGCCCGCGCGGCAATGCCTGCGGACTGACGGCGCTCTTCCTGCCGGTGATGGTTAAAGCCGTCGTCAGGAACCCGGCCTGGCAATTCATCCACGAGGACGACCTGGCGGAGCTGGCCGTGCGGCTGCTGCGGCAGAAAAATAATGGCATTTACAACCTGGCCGGCGACGGGACTTTAACTTACGGTGAAATGATAAAAAAGCTGCGCCGGCCGTGCGTTTCATTGCCGGCACGGCTGCTATACAGCGGCGTCCAAATTACCTGGAAACTGCACCTGCAAAAAAGGTCGCAGCCGGGCGGACTGGCGATGTTGCTGTATCCCATCGCCATGAGTAATGAAAAAGTGAAAAAGGCCACCGGCTATCAACCGCGCTATACCGGTCCGGAAGCCTTCGAGGCTTTTTTAAAGGCCAGCGGCGGAAAAAAGTAGGGGCGGGTTTTATCGCCCTCCCTCTCTAACCTACAACTACAAATTACCAGCTACCCGTTTTACCTAACTTTTAAAGGGATTCGGCTTCAGCTTGAGGGCGGCGTTACGCCTGGCCTCGGTGCTGGGCTTGCCGGTCACCGGGTGCACGAAGTGGAAGGGGTAGATATAGCCGGAGGGGTATTGGGCATCGAACTCCGCCCACTCGTCCGGGTCGAGTTTCATGCGCCGTGACTGTCCTTCTTTAGTCTCCGGCGGGCCCTGCGGGGTTTTGCCGGAGGTATAGGCATAATGCATCAGCAGGCGCAGTTTGAGGATTTTCCAGACGCCGTCTTCCTTGATGTAGTCCATCTCGTAGATGACGGCCATGTAAGCGGGGTCGAGGGGGATGGTGGGGCGGGAAAGGATCGTTCCGTAGCCGTACCACCGGCCCTGCGCCGTCTTACCGTCTTTAGCTACGGTAATTATCGGCGAGACCTGCATGACCATGTGGAGGAAATCCGGCGGCACCTCTCTATTGCGCCCGAAGTAGCGGCGGATACCCGCCTGCCCTTTATACGTGCCCTCGACGAAAGTGCCGGAGACCTCTTCGCTGTTGGAAAAGCAGTCGATGATTTCATCGGCCATCCAGTGCTCCAGGTAATAACCGTAAGCGCACTGCAGCCGCTTGATGTCCTCGATGTCCTGGAGGGTCTGGAGCTGCTTATCCCTGGCCTTGACCTGTCTTTTAAGGGATTTTATTTCCTTTTCCAGTGTTTCCAGCCTGGTTTCGGTGGTCGCTTTAGCCATGTTTTTATCTCCTTTGCTCGGGGATTAAAATCCTCTTTATCCCCTGATAATAGGGCTTTCTAATGATGCCTTTATCGGTAATGATGGCGGTGATATACCGGTGGGGGGTGACGTCGAAGGCGGGGTTGAAAGCGTCAACCCCCTCGGGAGAAGTGTGAATGCCCTGAAAGTGGGTCACTTCTTCCGCGCGGCGCTCCTCGATGGGGATGGCCGCACCCGTTTTCAGCGAGGCGTCGATGGTGGAAACCGGGGCGGCGATATAGAAAGGAATTTTGTTCTCCCCGGCCAGCACCGCCAGGGTGTAGGTGCCGATTTTGTTGGCGGTATCCCCGTTGGCGGCGATGCGGTCCGCGCCGGTAATGACGCAGTCGATTTTTCCCCGCTGCATAAAGTGCCCGGCCATGGAATCGGTAATCAGTGTCACCGGCAGGCCGGATTTCTGTAATTCCCAGGCGGTCAGCCGTGCTCCCTGAAGCAGGGGGCGGGTCTCGGTAGCGATGACTTTTATCTTTTTACCCTGCCGGAACGCAGCCAAGATAACGCCCAGAGCAGTGCCTTCGCCGGTGGTGGCCAGCGGGCCGGTGTTGCAGTGAGTAAGTACCGTCCAGCCGTCCTTAAGCAGCCCCGCCCCGGCCCGGCTCAAGCGCCGGGTGGCCTCGGCTTCTTCACGGTGGATTTTCAGCGCGGCATCGACGAGGGCTCGTTTCATCTTGGAGATACTTTTTACCGCTGCTGCGGCTTTTTGCATGCGTTCCAGGGCGAAGAAGAGGTTACGGGCGGTGGGGCGGGTGGCGGCAATAGCATCGCTGACTTTTTGCAGCTCTGCCAGGAATTTGCCGCGGTCCGTAGTTTCAATTTTCAGGGCGGCCAGGGCTACGGTGTAGGCCCCCGCTATCCCGATGGCCGGCGCGCCGCGGATTTTCAGCTCCCTGATGGCGGCGGCAACGCTGCGGTAGTCATCCAAGTCAAGATAGACCTCTTTGCTGGGGAGCTGTGTCTGGTCCAATATCCTGACACGATCGCCGAGCCAGACGATGGGCTGATAGCCGGTTTCTTTTGTTTTTAGACTCATTAACATCCCGCCGGAATCACGCCTTTCTCCTCTCCCGCAAAGGGAGATTTGGCTAACTCTCTCCCGCGGCGGGGAGAGAGGACCGGTGCCGTTTTTCCCACTGCTCACGGTTGAGCTCCATCAACAGAAAATTGTGCTCGTTGCGCTTTAGCTGGCCGCAGGGGGCAAACCCGCAACTGGCAAAGCATTTCTGCGCCCGCTTGTTCCAGTCCAGGGTCTTGAGGTAGAGGCGGTGGAGATTGGTGGCACTAAAAACGTGATTGACGAGGGTGTTGATGGTATCGGCGCCGTAGCCCTTGCCCCAGAAATCGCGTTCGCCGATCATGATGCCGATCTGCGCTTCGCTCTTTTTTTCGTCGATGTCATAGCAGGTGCAGTTGCCGATGTGCCGGCCTTCGAGGTTTTCGATCGCTAAAGGAAAACGGAAATGGTCACGCTGCCGGATGACCGAGGCGTAATCCAGCAGGTAGATGGAAAAGGAGGTAATGAGCACGGGCGCCGCGTCGAGCTCGGCCAGCTCGGGGTCCGACTGCCAGCGGTAATCGGCACGGACGTCAGCCAGCTTCTTTTCGCGGAGTCTGATTTTCCCCCCCGTGATATATCTGCCGCGCAAGGGTTTCAAACCGGCGAGGGTATCTTTTTTATGCAGTTTCATAAAGCGGCCGGGACAGGGCCGGAGGGTTAGTTTTCCCCCTGGCCTTCGTCTTCTTCATCTTCTTCTTCTTGACCGCGTTCCCAGATGGGTTCGGTGAAGTAATCGATATACTCTTCCATAGCCTGGGCAGCCACCTGCTTGATCCTTTCACCGGCTTCCACGGCCATTTTAGCCAGCTCCGCCAGGTCAACTTTGATGCCCAGTACACTGGATAAAATCTTAAGCACCGCCAGCGCCGCCATGGGATTGGGCACGCGGCTGGCATAAACCGGCACTTCACCCAGCAGGCAGATGCCGTCGATTTCGCGCTCCTTGGCCACGCCCAGCAGCAGGCCGTTAAGCCCGGCAATTTGCAGGTTGCTGGAGCTCTGGAGGTCATAATCGAGTAAAACTTTGGAGATAAGGTGGCTGGTGGCCACGCCCCAGACCTTGGGCGGCTCGGTATGGTGGATGCGGGTAATAGCGGCGGCGCAGGTGTAAATACGTTCGGCGCCGAACCTTTCGCCGACGTCCAGAACGCAGTGGGCAAGCTCATAGGCCTTGTTGGCCGGCTGGTCGTCACCGATGAACAGTATCAGGTCGTTGCCGCCGGCGGTGTTTTTCCAGTAGTAAAAATCGCTTTGCGGGAAGTTCGGCTCTTCGATAATGTTGTCCCGTACCAGCACGCCGATAGGGTCGAAGAAGTAAGAGGCTTCCAGGTAGCCCAGCTCTTTAAAGTTAAGCTTGGCCCGGAGGTAGTTGGCGATAATCATGGCCACGTTGCCGATGCCGGGCCAGGCCGCCAGCAGGTTGGGCGTTTTAAGTTTGGGCCGGGCGGTTATTTTTACGATATCGCTCATAATTCACCTCTTATCATAATGTCACCCTGAGCGTAACGAAGAATCTCGGAGTGGGGGGAGGTTTTTTGTCCCTTCCCCGAGATTCTTCAGTCGCTTCGCTCCTTCAGAATGACAGTTTACTGTTCTTTTTCCCTCACCTTAGTCCTCTCCCACAAGGGGAGAGGAGACTTATTATAAAATCCCTCTCTCATTCTCCTTCAGGAAGAATCCTTCAGGATGAATCCCTTTACAAAAGGGAGAGCATGACTATCTAAACACGATTATCTTCAATTTTGTTTGTTCTTTCCCTCCTTCTTAAGGAGGGAGTAAGGGAGATTTAGTCCCTTTTTATCCCTTGCTTGACACGCTAAGCGCTTTACAATAGAAGGGCGGGGCCTGCAAAATCCTTCTCTCATCTCCCTTTATCAAGGGAGACGATATTGGGCGCTTCCTTTAAAATCTTATTATACTCTTCTTGTCTTGTCCCTCTTTCATAAAGAGGGATTGAGGGAGTTTTGTCCTACCCCTTGCTTGACACACTAAGCGCTTTGCAATAGAAGGGCGGGGTCTGTAAGAAGCCGCTGACCCAGCGCGTCTCGCTGCCGATGGCGGCAATGTCCTTGAGTATCTGGTAAACGTTGCCGGAGACCATCGTATCCTTCACCCGCCCCACGATTTTACCGTTTTCTATCTTATAGCCCAGCAGGACGTTGCCGCTGAAATCCCCGCCAAGGATATTGCCCTGCTCCGCGCCCATCAGCTGCTCTACGACGAGGCCTTCCTTAATATCGGCGACCATTTCCTTGAAAGTGGTCTGGCCGGGGGTAACGACTAAAGCGCTGGCGGCAGGGGCGGGCAGACCGCCGCGGCCCCGGCTGCCGTTGCCGGTGCTCTTTTTTCCGGCCAGGGCGGCGGTCTGCAAATCGTAAAGAAAAGCCTTAACGAAGCCTTTGCTAATAAGCGGCGTGCGCTGGCTGGGTACGCCCTCATCGTCGCAGGGACGGCTGCCGGGCTGGTAAGCGGAAAGGGGATTATCCACCAGCGTGAAATTCTTATCGAACACTTTCTGGCCGATTTTCTGGCCTACCGGCGAAGCGCCTTCCAGCACAATCTTACCGTTAAAAGCGGATAAAAGCGGCAGTATCAAAGCGCCGGCGACGCCGTTGGCGGTGAAAATCACCGGCAGGGTTTTGGTGGGTGACCTGGCGCGGTTTTTCGCCATGTCCAGCTGCCACAGCACCAGGTCCGTCACTTTGGCGGGGTCGATTAAAGGGTGGCACGAGCTATCTCCGTCGCCAACGAAGAGCATGTCCGTATCGTTGACCACGTTGCCCTCGATATCGAGGCTGAAAAAGCTCTTTTTATATTCCGCCCGGCCGCCCCGTGAGTTCATGAGGCGGTGGGTGATAACGCTGCGGCTAACGCCGCCCTCGCACATGATGCCGGGTGTATGGGCGGTGATGGCGGCTACCATCGCTTCTCCCAATGCCACCATTTCCTTGATGGAAACTTTTTCCACCGCCGCATCGTAAATATCGACTTTGGGATATTTTAATGCGCCCGGGAACTGGAATCTGGCTTCCGTGCCGAAGGCGGATGTTTCCACCGCGTCTTTGACCAGCAGTTGGCCGTCCGCGGCGCCGGTGGCGGTAGCATAGCCGGTTCTCCCGTCCTTGATAATGCGCAGGGCGACGCTGGTGGACTGGCTGGTCTGGAGCTGCTTGAGACGGTTAGCCTCGAACCTGACCTGGGTCTCTTCGGAGGCAACCTGGTACACTTCCGCTTCCGCGGCGGCTTTTTGCGCCCGCGCCAGGATTTGTTCCATGCTATTTACCTCCGATGAGGCAGTGACGGATGCGGATATGGGGGCTGCCGTTGGATACCGGCAGCGGGCTTTGCCCGCCCTTGCCGCAGCCGCCGCCCTGGTTCATATCCAGGTCGTTGCCGATGGCGTCGATGTTCTTCAAAGTGGTGAAAACGTTGCCGGTCAGCATGATGGGACGCACTGCCTCGGCGATCTTGCCATTGCGTATCATGTAGGCCTCGCCGGCGGAGAAGGTGAACATCTCCATGCTGGTCATGCCGCCGTACCAGTTCTTGGCGTAAATGCCTTCTTTAATATCGGCGATAATTTCATTAAACGTCATTTTCCCCGGCTCGATATAGGTGTTGGTCATGCGCACGATAGGCGGGTAGCGGTAGTTGATGGCGCGGGCGTTGCCGGTCGGTTTTTCATTCATCCTGGCGGCGGTCTCCCGCGAATGCAGACGGCCGACGAGTTTCCCCTCCCGGATGAGATAGGTTTTCACTGAAGGCGTGCCTTCGTCATCGTATTTATAGCTGCCGCGCAGGCCCGGCTGCGCCGCCGAATCGACGATATTGAGCTGTTCCACGCCGAACTGCTTCCCCAGCTTCATCAGGTCGCGCAGCTTGTCATTCTCGTAGACGAAATCGGATTCAGATAAATGCCCGAAGGCTTCATGTACGAAAACGCCCGCCAGAATGGGGTCCAGCACCACCGTGTACTCGCCGCCCTTGACCTGCGGCGCGTCCAGCAGGTTGACGCTGTTGCGGGACATCTCCTGTATTTGCTCGTGCAGGCCTTTGATGGCGTTAAAATCACCGCGGCTGCCCAGGCTCAAACCCACCTGCTGCACCTCGTTGTCTTTGGCGGCGATGGCCGTGAGCCGCAGGTTGACGTCCGCCCTTTCCTGTGTGATAAAGCTGCCCTCCGAATTCAGGAAGATGACTTGCTTGCGGCTATCCGAATAGCCGATGGTGGAGGTCTTGATGCGGGGGATGCTCCAGATGATTTCATTATATTCATCCACCAGGCGTTTCTTTTCCGCCAGCGGGATGGTCACCGGGTTTTGCTTTACGCCACTCGTGACGGTATCGACGGCTGGCGCGATGGGCGCCAGCTGGCTTTTACCGCTGCCGGCGGACTGCGCCTGCTCGATCGCCAGCGAGACGCGGCCGGACAGGTTTTCCAGCTCGTTAAAGCTGGTGAAACCCCACCCGCCCTTGACCAATGCCCGCACGTTGCCGCCGGAGGCGGTGGAGCGGCCGATGGATTCCATCCCCTTGCCGCGATAGGTGATGTGGCTGGTCTGGTTTTCCTCGAAGCGGGCCTCGAGGTAGTCCGCTTTTTGTTTCTTAAGTTCCGCCGCCAGCCCTTTGGCGGCGACATCGATATCCGGCATATTAAAAAACCTCAACAGGGATTAATACAACTTATAATTGGAAGTTTAACGAACATAGGAAGGAAAGTCAATTAAAGACAGAGGGTCATTTTACCGTCCATACCCAGTTTTCCGGCAATGGCGTTTATTGATGAAAACAGGCTGGAGAGATAGGCCGCTCTGGCCGCGTTTTCAAAAAATATCTTGCGGTATTCCGGCATCAGGGCGGGGTAATGCTGTGACAGCAGCTTTAACAGCGCCGGCCAGACGCCGAAACGCAGGTTGAGCTTATCCACGTAAAAGTAGTCTACGCCGGTTTCCTTGATGGCTTGCATCAGGGCGGTGATATTTGCTGCGTCGTCCGATAGCAGCGGCAGCAGTGGGCCCAGGAAGGCGTATATTTTTATCCCTTTGCTCTTAGCCGATTGTAATAATTCCAGGCGTTCCTCCGGGGGAGACGCCCCGGGCTCGAACAGGGCGGCGAGCCTGGGGTCTAAGGTAGTTATCGTTACGCCTAATTCCCCGCCGCCCGCCGCTAAAAGGTCGAGGTCCCGGCCGGCCAACGCGTTTTTAGTGAGTGCGCTGACGAGAAACCGGTAGCGGAGCAGTATCTCCAGGCATTGCCGGGTCAGCTGCGTGCTTTTTTCCACGGGCTGCCAGGCATCGCACACCGAGCTCAGCATGACGTGTCCCACCGGCTTTCTTTTGACCTCCCGGGCGAGCACCTGCGGAGCATTGGCTTTAATATCAACAAAGCTGCCCCATTCCTCCCGCGGGTGGGCAAAGCGGGTGGCGAAACGCGCATAGCAATAGACGCAACCGTGCCCGCAGCCGGAATAGCAGTTCACGGCATAGTCCGATAGCCCGGACTTGTTCAGCAGAGATTTACATTCTACCTGGTTGTACCTGATACCTGATTTTTCCATCCTCTAGTATGCCTCTAGTTTCATTCTAGCAAAAAGCCTTTCACCTTGACACTCCCACGCTATTTAGCTTAAAATATTAAAGGTATTTATCTTCTCGCGTGGTAGTCCAAACGCCTCAATAATTGTAAACAGGCACGCAATCCGCAACACCCAAAAGTACAGAGAGGAGATAAGAGTGTGACTTACAGTACTTTACTCTTCGGGAAGAAAGACGGCATCGGTACCGTTACCCTCAACCGCCCCGATAAACTCAACGCTCTCAACAGCACTGTTTACCAGGAGCTTTACAGCTGCTTCGAGAGCATCGCTAACGACCCCGAGGTCAGAGTCGTTATTCTAACCGGCTCCGGGGAAAAAGCTTTCGCCGCCGGCTCTGACGTGGCGGAGATGCAGAACATGGGCCCGCTGGACGTGGAAAAATTCATGGCGACCATCCGCAAGGCGTCCGACTTTATTTATGCCTTGCCAAAGCCCACCATCGCCGCTATCCACGGCTACGCCCTCGGCGGCGGCAACGAGCTGGCCATGTGCTGCGACCTGAGAATATGCTCGGAAAAAGCGCGGTTCGGCCAGCCGGAAATCAACCTGGGGCTTATCCCGGGCGCCGGCGGCACACAGCGTCTTACCCGCCTTATCGGCGCAGCCAAAGCCAAAGAACTGATTTTCCTGGGAGATTACATCGACGCGGCCACCGCCTTTAACCTGGGCCTGGTCAATAAAGTCGTCCCGCCGGAAAAGGTGATGGAGGAGGCGATGGCCTGGGCAACCAAGCTGGCGGCCAAGAGCGGCCCGGTGCTGGCGGCGGCCAAGATGGCCATCAACACCGGCATCGATACGGACATGGCCTCCGGTTTGAGCATGGAAATCAAGTGCAACGCCGTGTGCTTCTCCACTTACGACCGCAAGGAGGGCATGGATGCTTTCCTGGAAAAGCGGAAAGCAGTTTTTAAGAACAAATAAATCAGGCAGTGGTAAAAATGAAGCAGAAGAGTATTAAAAAAGCATCTTCCGGCTGAGAACAAGACCTGATATCAAGAGAGACCCGGGAAATAACAAAAGCAAAGCCTTAAGGAGGGTTACGCTCATGGTTATTAAAAAAGTATTTGTCATCGGCGCGGGGCAGATGGGCAACGGCATCGCCCAGGTCAGCGCCCAGGCCGGCTACGACGTGATGATGTCCGATATCAAGGATGAGTTCGTTAAAAAGGGCATGGCCGGCATCGACAACAGCTTAAGCCGGTCGGTGAAAAAGGGCACGATGCAGGAGAGCGAGAAAGCTGCCATCCTGGCCCGCATCAAGACCACGACGGATAATAAAAACGCGAAGGACGCCGACCTGATCATCGAAGCGGCGCCGGAAATACTGGATTTAAAGAAAAGCATCTTTAAGGCGCTGGATGAAGTCTGCAAGCCGGACGCTATCCTGGCCACCAATACCTCCTCCCTCCCCATCGGCGAAATCGCCACTGCGGTCAAGAACCCCGCCCGGTTCATCGGCATCCATTTCATGAACCCGGTGCCGGTGATGAAAGGCGTCGAGGTCATACCGGGACGGAAAACCTCCGCGGCAACCCTGGAAGCGGCCAAGGAATACATCAAGAAAATCGGCAAAGAGGCCTGCGAGGCCCGGGATTATGCCGGTTTCATCGTTTCCCGGCTGGTGGACGCCCTGATGAACGAAGCGTTCTGGTGCGTGATGGACGGCAACAAACCGGAAGAAGTCGATAAAGCGGTGAAATTCTGCCTCAATCACCCGATGGGCCCGCTGGAGCTGTGCGACCTGGCCGGCGCGGATACGGTCCTGCACGGCCTCGAAACAATGTACGGCGAGTTCGGCGAGCGCTTAATGCCCGCCCCGCTTTTGAAGAATATGGTGCGCTCCGGCGACCTCGGCCGCAAGACCGGCAAAGGCTTCTACGATTATACCCAGAAATAGACCGGGCAACCGTTACACAATATGAACAAAATCGTAAAACCAACCGTCAAGTCCAAAGGCTGGGACTGGTCTAAAGTTTCCGAAGACTACTGGAGCGTAGTCTCGGACGAGTTCCTGCCGGTGGCTTTAAGGTGGCAGGAACTCGGGAAAAAGACCGTCCTGGACATCGGCTGCGGGCGCGGCCGGCATTCCCTGTTCCTGGCGGAATTGGGATTTGACGTGACCGCGGAGGATTTATCTCCGGAAGGGATTGAAGAGCTGAAGCAGGCAGCTAAAAAAAGAAAATTGGACGGCAAAATCAAGACCGTGGTCTGCGATATGCTGGAGATGCCTTTCCCCGGAAAATCGTTCGATTGCGTTTTGGGTTTTCACTCCATCTTTCACACGGACTACGCCGGGCTGGAAAAGATAATTTCCCAAATAACCCGTATGCTTAAGCAGTCCGGCCGTTTATACATCACCTTCAATTCCAAGGATAATCCGTCCTTCCGCGCCCCGGATAACGTTGTCGTCGATGAATATACGGTTATCCGGCACCACGGCATCGAGCAGGGCGTGCCCCATACCTTCGTGGAGTATGACGATATCGTCAGGCTGCTGGCGGATTACAATATTTTAAAGATACAGCAAATCCAGGACTATTTTGAGGGGCTTACGAGCATTCACTTCTTCGTTGAAGCGGAAAAGAAAAATTAAGGCGGCAACGCTTTAAAATAGAAAAAAAGGAAGGTAAAAAATGGCAAACGATAAAGATGTCGTCATCGTAGCGGCGGCAAGGACGCCGTTCGGCCGGTTCGGCGGCTCGCTCGCCAATATAGACTATTACGAGCTGGGCGCTATCCCGATGCGCGAGGTAATCAAGAGAGCCGGCGTGAAACCGGAAGTAGTCAACGAGGTATTCTGGGGCGTTGGCGATACCTCTGCCTGCCGCGACCCGTTCACACCAGTCGCCGCCCGCCAGTCCCTGATAAAGGCAGGGCTCCCGCATGAGACTGTGTCAATTTCGTTCGATATGGCGTGTGTCTCGGCCATGCACGCTGTTAAGCTGGCAGCTATGGAAATGGCGGCCGGGGAAATCGACACAGCCATCGCCGGCGGTGCCACCTCTTTCGGCCAGTCACCGTTGGTGGTGAGAGGCCTGCGCTTTGGCGGGTACCGCCTGGCGGACGTGAAAATGGAAGACCCTCTGGTGGCCCTCGGTTATAAAGACTTCAACCCGGTTTCCGTCGATACCGATAACGTTGCCGCCGAATATGGATTTACCCGCCAGGACCTGGATATCTGGGCGGCGCGCAGCCAGCAGAACTATGGCAAGGCCTGGGAAGCCGGAAAATTCAAGGATGAAATGATTCCCATGACCTTCCCGCAGCCCAAGGGTGATCCCAAAGTGCTGGAAATCGATGAGCAGTACCGCGCCGGCACGACGGTGGAAGGTCTGTCCAAACTAAAGACGGTTTACAATACCAAGATGATCACCGCCGGTAATGCCCCCGGCCTTAATGATGGTGCCACGGCTATTCTGCTAATGACCCGTAAGAAGGCCAAAGAACTGGGCTTAACAGTACTGGCGGTGGTGATAGCTTCTACCTCGGTTGCGATTAATGCCAGCCGCATGCCGGAAGGCCCCGGCTATGCGATGATGAAGGCACTTCAGAAAGCCAAACTTACCTGGAATGACATGGCAATCATGGAAATCAACGAAGCTTTTGCCGCAGTACCGCTCGTTTCGATGAAGGTTGCGGCCAAGGGCGATGATAAACTCTATAAATCGCTGTACGAGAAAATGAACCCGCTGGGCAGCGCTATTGCCATCGGGCATCCTAACACGGCTACCGGCGCCCGTATCATCATGAATCTGATGTACGAACTTCATCGGCGCGGCGGTGGTTATGCCATGGGCTCTCTCTGCGGCGGCCTGGCCCAGGCGGACGCCTGCATCATCAAAGTAGAATAAGGACTAAAAAGTGCAGTAATCTGGGGACAATGATGGGAAAAAAGAAACTTACAATCGGAGAATCGAAAATACTTGCCCTTATCCAGGAGGAATATGGCCCCCAGAATACTGAAAAGGATGTGATTCGGTCCGATAGTGGCGAAGCGGTAATTTTTGCCAAGGATGTTAATGGTGTGCCTTACAAACTTATTAATCTCACCAACGTGGCAGCCATGTGCGAGAATGGTACTATTAAGAGCGAACAAGAGTTAATATCCAAGTGGATTCACATCTCCGACGATAAATAGAATATCAGTAATAAGGAGTAATGCATGGACGTATCGAGTTTTTCACTAAAGGGTAAAGTCGCCCTGATCCTCGGCGGGGCAGGGGACCTCGGCCACGCTATCGCCGAGACCTATTCCATCGCCGGCGCGGATGTCATCATCAGCAGCCGCAAGCAGGAAAACCTGGATAAGGTCGCCGCGGAAATCAAAGCTAAATCCGGGCGTAAAGTCGTCGGTATGGCCGGGCACCTCGGCAAGCTGGAAACGATTAAAGCGCTGGTAGATGCCGTGATGAAAGAGTTCAAGCGCATCGATATCGTGGTGAACAGCTCCGGCTCCAGCTTCATGGTACCGCTCACGGACGTCGAGGAGTGGCAGTGGGACAACGTGATGAACGTTAACGTCAAAGGGCCGTTCTTCCTTTGCAAACAGATCGCCCCCATCATGAAGGCGCAGGGCGGCGGCAGCATTATCAACATCACCTCTTACATGGGCATCCGCACTGAGGAAACGCTGGGCGTTTACTGCATCAGCAAGGCCGCCGTCATCCACATGACCCGTGTCATGGCCAAGGAATGGGGTAAGTGGAATATCCGTGTCAACTCCATCGCGCCGGCCTGGGTGCACAGCCGTCTCTCCGAGCCCTTCCTGCAGCTGCCCGGCGTTAACGACCGGATGTTAAGCCAGACGGTCCTCGGGCGCTTCGGCGAGCCGGATGATGTAGCTGCGCTGGCGCTTTTCCTGGCTTCCGATGCCGGTAAGAACCAGACGGCCGGGCTGTTCCCGCTCGATTACGGCATGCTGACGTAATCAAAGTAACAAGAATCAAGTAACAAGTAGCAAGGGGGAAAAGGGGGTGAGGGTGAAAACCCTATCATAACCCCCTCACCTTATTCCTCTCCCGCAAGGGGAGAGGACAACAGGAATGAAAGGAAGAAAATTTACCCGCTTATAGTGAGCCTGTCGAACCATAGCGGGATATTAAGCTCACCCTTCGACAGGCTCAGGGTGAGCGGTAATTTTTAAGGAGGCTTAATATGGCACTTCCACTAAAAGGCAAGGTTGTCATCGTCACCGGGGCGAGGCAGGGACTGGGTAAGTCCATCTCGCTGGGCATGGCGGAAAAAGGGGCTGACCTCGTCATCTGCGACCGCGTCACGGATGACGGTAAGCTGGCGGAAACCGCCAAAGAAATCGAGGCGATGGGCCGGAAAACGCTTACCATGGGCGGCGATATCACTATCGAAGAGGACGTCAATAACGTCGTCAACAAGGCGCTGGAGAAGTTCGGCAAGATCGACGTGCTGGTGAATAACGCGGGCGTCACCTCGCAGGACTCTTTTGATAAAATGACGTATAAGCGCTGGCGCCTGATCCTCTCGGTCAACCTGGACGGCACTTACCTCTGTTCCAAGGTCGTATTGCCGCATATGCTGGAGAAGAAAAGCGGCATGATTATCAACGTGTCCTCGATACTCGCCAAGGAAATACGCATGAACATCGCCTACGGCGTCACTAAAGCCGCCGTGGAGCGGCTCACCGTGGGCCTGGCGCGGGAAGTACGGCGGGAAGAAGGTATCGCCGTTACCTGCATCCGGCCGTATTTTGTCAAGACCGAGGTGGTCATGGAGTTCATGGAGGGGCACGATACCAGCAACTTCGAGGAGCCGATTATCTGGCAGAAATACCCGGCGCTGCTAGCCGCCGCCAAGCCGGCGGACGTGACCGGTAAAATCTGGGACAAGACCGCGCTGGAAGAAAAATTCGGGAAAATATAACCGGTTCAGACACACGAAAAACCAGGAACGCCCCGGCGGTAAAAGGCTGGGGCGTTTTTATTGATGAGCTTCAGGCTCAAACCTTGCCTTGAGCCGGAAGCCGTGACCGGCGCGGATGGTTTGTGCTACAATTTCTTTTAGAGGCCATTACAGAGAGGAAAATACGGCAGCATGTACAAAAAGTTACTCATTATATTCGCTGTGCTGCTAATAGGCGCGGCGTTTCCCGGCTGCAGCCACAGCAATAATAAGCTGGCACCCGGCGAGCCGTCTTACGCCGAGGGGATAACGGAGACAATGCTGGAAGCTTTAAGTAGCGGAGACTATCAAAGCTACAGCATGGCATTTAACGCCGAAATGGCACAGATGACTCCGGAGAGCGTGTTTTCGGATTACCGGGGTTTCATCCAGAGTAAAATCGGCGCGTATAAATCCAAGAAATTCTCCAGTGCGAAGGCAGACGGCGATAAGAATACCGTCACTTACATCGCGAAATTCACCAAGGAGCCGAAGGACGTGGTGGTGACCATTATCTTTCAGGTGGACGGTGATAAAATCTCCGTGGCCGATTTCTGGCTTAATTCCCCTAAAATGTGGGAAAACAAGGCGCCAGCCTAGCCAGGTTCCAAGGCCGCAAGCTAATATTTGTTCCTGGCAGCCTTCAAAGCGACGACGAATGCCCCGATGCCTAAGATGGCGGCCAGCAGCAGGAGTATCCACCAATAGCTGCTAAGGAATCCCTTATCTGTAGAGGGAATGATGGGCAGTCCAGCGCTCTTTACCGGCACGGTAGCATCTTCAAAAGAAAGCGTGCGGGTCTTGATATTGTTGGCGGTGTTGCTCTCTTGAACGGCATTATCGGAATTGGCGATCACCGAGATTTCATGCTGCCCGGCAGCTAGAGTCCAGGGGAAATCGGCAGTGGCGTCGGTATCGACATCCACTTCCGGTACGGTCACCGAGCCGGCTTCAGCCCCGTCTACCAGCAGGGTCACCAGAGGGTCAATCGCCTTGATGGCGCCCTGGTTGTCTATTTTAGCTTCGATAGTTATCTTATCGCCCACTTTGGCATTCAGCGGCGACCAGGTAATAGTCCTGACAATCAGGTCCGGGACGATGGTGTTGAAGGTAAAATCCTTTTCATTGTTAGTCTCATCAAGCTCAGTGACATCGCCGTTGGCGTCCGCGATGATTTTTGTTGTATGGGAACCGGGGGAGAGAATGATGCTGAATGATAGATCGATTGCCTGCCCGGCCTGAAGTAGAGCGATATCGAGGTAAGCAGGCGCCATGTCATCAAAGATATATTCCAGCTTATTGGGTGCGGCTCTACCGCTGCCGATGTTTTGCACCGTAACCGTGAAATCTATCTGGTTATCGGTCACCTCACTGTTTGCTTCCCAGCGCAAGTCCTGGACTACCAGGTCCGGCGTCAGGACGGAAAGCTCGATTTCCTTATCATTATTGGCTTCATTGGTTTCAATGACCGTATTGTTGGGGTCAACGATGATTTTGATGGTATGGTTGCCGGCTTGATTAGTCCAGCTAAAGGGTATTGCCAGCGAGTTTCCGGCATCGATCGGCGGCAGGTCACGGGATTCTATCAGTGTATCCTCGATATAAAGGTTCACCGCAGAGTCCTGGGTTCTGCTGTTCCCCTGGTTGCCGATATCAGCGGTAATGGTTACATTATCACCGATGGCCGAGTCCGGCGGTGACAAAGTGATATTCTGTACGGTAAGGTCGGGCGGGGGGAGGGAGACAATCTTGGTATTGTTGGTCTCATCTATCTCTGTGACCTGATTGTTGGCATCGGCGACGATTTGTATGACATGGGGGCCGGCCGTGGCTATCCAGGTAAAGTGCTCCGTGATAGTGATGCCGGGGTCCACGGACCCGATATAGTCAAAACCGGCGATGACATTATCGACATAATAGACCAGCCGGGAGCTACCAGCACGGAAAGTGCCGATGTTTTTGACGCCGATGTCGAAGGTAACCTCGGAACCGGCCGGCGTATCCAACGGCGTCCAGGTTACGGTGCTGACGGTTAAATCAGGCATGAAAGGGTCGATGGAAACCGAAAAATCGTTGTTCTTTTCGTTACTTTCGTCAACGAGGTTGGTATAATCGGCCAGAGCTTTAAAAGTATGATGGCCATTCTGAACCTGCCAATCAAAGGTCAG